>CANLSH010000011.1 GCA_947493705.1 uncultured Arachnia sp.
GCTGGCGGGGCGGACGACGACCGGGATGGGGCGAAAGCGAAAGCGAAGGGGTCATCCCCGCGCTGGCGGGGCGGACGGGATCGGCTTCCATCGCCTCCTGTGCCAGTAGGGGTCATCCCCGCGCTGGCGGGGCGGACTTGTTGGTTCAGGATCTCATTGCGCTTGCGCAGGGGTCATCCCCGCGCTGGCGGGGCGGACTCTTTCGCGGCATGCCGCGGCGTCTCTGCCGGCGGGTCATCCCCGCGCTGGCGGGGCGGACCTGGCGGATGAGCGCCTTGATGGCATAGTGACCGGGTCATCCCCGCGCTGGCGGGGCGGACCCGTGCAGAGGGTGAAGCCACCAACGCCCCATGGGGTCATCCCCGCGCTGGCGGGGCGGACAGTCGGGAAAGCTGCACAATGCTCTCATTTGGGGGGTCATCCCCGCGCTGGCGGGGCGGACAAATGTTGGGCGGCGACGGAGGGGCGGTTGCTGGGGTCATCCCCGCGCTGGCGGGGCGGACGCAACAGGCCCAGCGACGCGAGTAGCGGCGGTGGGGTCATCCCCGCGCTGGCGGGGCGGACGAGGGTGCACGGTTGCCGCGGCTGGAGTTGCAGGGGTCATCCCCGCGCTGGCGGGGCGGACGCGGGTAGTTATGGCCCTATGCCGCACCGTAAGGGGTCATCCCCGCGCTGGCGGGGCGGACGGCGAGGGTGTCACCATCCCTGCCGCCTGACCGGGGTCATCCCCGCGCTGGCGGGGCGGACGTACTTCAATCAGGTCTACGACATTCGTGATGGGGGTCATCCCCGCGCTGGCGGGGCGGACTCCCTACGAGGCAGTCCCTCAGTGTTGATCAGGGGGTCATCCCCGCGCTGGCGGGGCGGACACGGTCTCCGACGACCGCTCAGGCGACGGGTTGGGGTCATCCCCGCGCTGGCGGGGCGGACCGGGTAGGAGTCGGGATGGTTGGTGCACGGTAGGGGTCATCCCCGCGCTGGCGGGGCGGACTGGGCCGACATCGACCAGGAGCAGCGCAGAATGGGGTCATCCCCGCGCTGGCGGGGCGGACGGGGAAGCTGTGCGGGTGCGCTCGATGCCGTGGGGGTCATCCCCGCGCTGGCGGGGCGGACGCTACGGGGTCGGTGAGAATGACGACTGTGCGGGGGTCATCCCCGCGCTGGCGGGGCGGACGACGAATTCACCGAAGAAGCATGGGCCGACGCCGGGTCATCCCCGCGCTGGCGGGGCGGACGTCGTGGTCGGTCACAGTTGCCCCCCTTTGACGGGGTCATCCCCGCGCTGGCGGGGCGGACCGTACATGCGTTCGATGACGTGCCGTTGCCGTCGGGTCATCCCCGCGCTGGCGGGGCGGACGTCGGCTGCGAATCCCTCCAGAACCCCTGCGGGTCATCCCCGCGCTGGCGGGGCGGACGTGGGGCGTTCGCTGGTGCGGGTGGCTGGCTGGGGGTCATCCCCGCGCTGGCGGGGCGGACCACCGAGCTTGTAATCTCGATACGGCAAGAAAGGGGTCATCCCCGCGCTGGCGGGGCGGACGAACCGGACCATCCGTGCCGCTGGGGGTCCCTGGGGTCATCCCCGCGCTGGCGGGGCGGACCATGTGGGGCAGCGGCCGTCGGCCACGTTGAAGGGGTCATCCCCGCGCTGGCGGGGCGGACAAGATCGTGACCTTGTGCCCTGCCGGGATGGTGGGGTCATCCCCGCGCTGGCGGGGCGGACACAGTGTTGCTGCGTCCTCGCCCGCTGGTGGCGGGGTCATCCCCGCGCTGGCGGGGCGGACGGTTGCCCGCCTGCGGTGACGACGTTCCCGCCGGGGTCATCCCCGCGCTGGCGGGGCGGACGGGTGGCTACGTTTGCAGCCGGCGCACCACACGGGGTCATCCCCGCGCTGGCGGGGCGGACTTCCCCCGGACAGTATGGAGCGCATCACCGCAGGGGTCATCCCCGCGCTGGCGGGGCGGACCACCGTCGGACGTGGAAGGTGTACGGCTGGCAGGGGTCATCCCCGCGCTGGCGGGGCGGACCGTGAGGGCAGACCACGCCTCCCAGTCGTACTGGGGTCATCCCCGCGCTGGCGGGGCGGACGGCCGACCATTGGGCACAGCCAGCCGTCGACCAGGGTCATCCCCGCGCTGGCGGGGCGGACACGGAATGGATTCCTGGTGCTGTGGTTCGGGTGGGGTCATCCCCGCGCTGGCGGGGCGGACGTCACCACCGACCCCGCGGCTTGGGCGTCGGACGGGTCATCCCCGCGCTGGCGGGGCGGACTGGCGCGGATTGGTATCCGATGCCGGCGCCCGGGGGTCATCCCCGCGCTGGCGGGGCGGACGTGGGCAGCTGGATCACTGATGCTTACGCTTGGGGGTCATCCCCGCGCTGGCGGGGCGGACGCTGATGACATGCGCGGCTCCGTGTCGGACTCAGGGTCATCCCCGCGCTGGCGGGGCGGACGACGCTCTCCGCGCGAAGACGACCGTACGAAAGGGGTCATCCCCGCGCTGGCGGGGCGGACTCTGATCGTGGATGGTCAGATCGGCTCTCCCGGGGGTCATCCCCGCGCTGGCGGGGCGGACTTCTAGTCGCCTGCCGGGTCCGCACGAAAAGAGGGGTCATCCCCGCGCTGGCGGGGCGGACGACGAGTCCGGTATTGAGCTGCCTGACGTGCTGGGGTCATCCCCGCGCTGGCGGGGCGGACAATGTGGCCGCTGTGAGCTTCACGGTGGAGCGGGGGTCATCCCCGCGCTGGCGGGGCGGACCGGGCCACCATCTTCTCAGTGGCTACGGTTCCGGGGTCATCCCCGCGCTGGCGGGGCGGACCGATGGGCCGATGAGGTGGAAGCCGGTGGGCTGGGGTCATCCCCGCGCTGGCGGGGCGGACTCTTGGTCCGCATATGTTGAACACTTTGGATGCGGGTCATCCCCGCGCTGGCGGGGCGGACATCGTAGCGCTGGCTGCCCTGTGCGCCGCACCGGGGTCATCCCCGCGCTGGCGGGGCGGACGGCGATCCACAACCGCCGTCACAAAATCGGGGGGGGTCATCCCCGCGCTGGCGGGGCGGACGCTAGTCCTTCCCACACGTCACCACCGGGAGAGGGGTCATCCCCGCGCTGGCGGGGCGGACCACCGAAGAAGATCGACGGCTACGCGGCCACTGGGGTCATCCCCGCGCTGGCGGGGCGGACGCGGGCGGGTGATCCCCTGGTCCGAGCGGCTAGGGGTCATCCCCGCGCTGGCGGGGCGGACGTGACGGCGAGCATCCCTGCAAATAAGGGGCCGGGGTCATCCCCGCGCTGGCGGGGCGGACGATGAAGCAACACTGATCGTTGGCACGGCCAAGGGGTCATCCCCGCGCTGGCGGGGCGGACTGGCGCTCAATGATCGGACGCGCGAACCCCGTGGGGTCATCCCCGCGCTGGCGGGGCGGACCTTCTGCTTCACTTTGGCCGACACCACGTACTGGGGTCATCCCCGCGCTGGCGGGGCGGACGGTGTATGCCTTGATCTACGGACGGCGGGGCGGGGGTCATCCCCGCGCTGGCGGGGCGGACCAGGGTGTGATGTATGAGCGTCTGTCGTTGTTGGGGTCATCCCCGCGCTGGCGGGGCGGACGTACTCCAGAGCCGCACGGAACAAAGTTGCCTGGGGTCATCCCCGCGCTGGCGGGGCGGACCCGACATGGTCCGAGATGCGGTTGCCGATGATGGGGTCATCCCCGCGCTGGCGGGGCGGACCCGTGTCGGACATGTCCGATCCGTCTGTCAAGGGGGTCATCCCCGCGCTGGCGGGGCGGACATTTGCACGTCGTCCCCGGCCATCGTCATGTACGGGTCATCCCCGCGCTGGCGGGGCGGACCGCCGTGTGCAAGGCGACTGGTCAGGGGACATGGGGTCATCCCCGCGCTGGCGGGGCGGACAGCAGCCCAACCTTCTTCATTCCAGCCGAATACGGGTCATCCCCGCGCTGGCGGGGCGGACGCGCGTCACGTCGGAGCGTCGGAGCGCGTCACGGGGTCATCCCCGCGCTGGCGGGGCGGACAAGGTCTTGTGGATCAGATCGCAGACCTTGATGGGGTCATCCCCGCGCTGGCGGGGCGGACCTGCTTCGACCCGCCCGCAGCGATCACCTGCGGGGGTCATCCCCGCGCTGGCGGGGCGGACTGCCCAACGGCTCACCCCACTGGGCTTGATGACGGGTCATCCCCGCGCTGGCGGGGCGGACATGTCGCCGTCACTGTCGATTCGCGACGCCTTGGGGTCATCCCCGCGCTGGCGGGGCGGACGACACCCCCAGCCCCGATGACCTGCCTGACGACGGGTCATCCCCGCGCTGGCGGGGCGGACGATGACGAAGAAGAAGGCCCCTACGAGGACGACGGGTCATCCCCGCGCTGGCGGGGCGGACTCGGGCATCAGCGTGGTTCAGGTGTCCGTTACGGGGTCATCCCCGCGCTGGCGGGGCGGACTTCGGTTGTGTTCATGTGGGCCACGTTACCCTGGGGTCATCCCCGCGCTGGCGGGGCGGACAAGGGCCTTGCGGGCGAGGTAGGGAAGTCTCCGGGGTCATCCCCGCGCTGGCGGGGCGGACATCTGCCTGCTCGGGCTCCTGTTCGCCGCCCCGGGGTCATCCCCGCGCTGGCGGGGCGGACAGCGCGGCGCTTCTCCGAGTCCGTGAAATTCTGGGGTCATCCCCGCGCTGGCGGGGCGGACCCCCCAGACGCAGGCCACGCCCCCTCGGAATGGGGGTCATCCCCGCGCTGGCGGGGCGGACCGATCCCGCTTGGCTCGCTGACGGCGCCGTTGGGGGTCATCCCCGCGCTGGCGGGGCGGACCGCTCCGTCGCCAACAGTCGGGCGGTGGGGAAGGGGTCATCCCCGCGCTGGCGGGGCGGACGGCGCCGAAAGTTCTTTCGTGAACCCGGCATAGGGGTCATCCCCGCGCTGGCGGGGCGGACGTTGCTGGCGAGTTTTAGCCAGCCATTGATCTGGGGTCATCCCCGCGCTGGCGGGGCGGACGATTTGGACGCGACGATGGAAGCGCCATCGTTGGGGTCATCCCCGCGCTGGCGGGGCGGACTTGATCCTGTGCAGCCGGGCGAGACGATCACAGGGGTCATCCCCGCGCTGGCGGGGCGGACTGGGTGCCAGTTGGTATTTGGCCCCGGCGTTGGGGGTCATCCCCGCGCTGGCGGGGCGGACTGTCAAGTGCTGTTTGGGTGTGTGTTCGAGCTGGGGTCATCCCCGCGCTGGCGGGGCGGACCGGCAAGCGTGTCCCGGTCGGGAAGCCGGTGCCGGGTCATCCCCGCGCTGGCGGGGCGGACACTACTTGGCTACGGCTTTCCCATGTAACTCCAACATGTTCGAATCACTTGCGGCGTCGGTGTCTCCGCGCGTTGGACATTCTTCCAGACTGAGCAGGTGTGGTGGGCTCTGACGGTTTCGCCACGAGACTCAGGCCGTCCATGTCCACCGGAGTCCAATCGCTGCGAAGCGTGAGGAAGCCGAGGCCTTGTTCATTGCGCTCACGAAAAACCATGATCGCCCTCCCCTCGCGAGAATGTTCGAGAACTTGGCTCCAAAGACGAGCTCGGACACGCTGCGAGACCTTGCCAACGAAAACTCCTGGAGAGATTTCCAGCAGCCATCTGCTCACATGCCCCCGCAATCCAACCGGACAAGCAGTCAGCACCAGCACTACCACGGTAGGTCCTCCAAGGAATGGTTTATCCCTCCGACCGCCAGCCGATCGTCTGCATCCCAGAGATAAGTGATGTCGACGTCAAGCTCTTCCGGCTCGTCTGGGACCAAGAGTCTTCGGATGTCTTTCACACAACGTTCCAGCAGTCGGTGCCGATGAATTGCGTCGCGCATGGCTCGGCGCGTGTCGGCCGGGATGTCCTCACTCCCAGAGGCCGCGACAGCGAAGGCCACTGGGACAGCTACTTCCATCTTGTACAGGTCAGCGATGTCGAAGACGAATGACCTGTCGTGACCGGTGTGGACGAATCCCAGCGCAGGTGAGCAGCCGAGAGCGACGATCGCTGCATGCACAATGCCGTAAAGACAGGTGGTGGCAGCTGACAAGGCCATGTTCATCTCGTCGCTGGCCTCGAAGTCTGCAACGTCGTACTGGCGCCCCTTCCATGTTAGACCATGTTCCCGGGCGTGCTCGCGGTACAGACGCCTGACGCGTGCGCCCTCCTTGCCGCGAAGCTGCTGCATTGTTGCGCTCGCCGCATCATCATCCGGGAAGCGCATGGCATACATCTGACGAGCCACGGCCAGCCTGCTGTTGCGGTTTGTCACAGCATGCGTCTGGGCTTCGAGGAGCCGTGACGAGCGTGACAGCGGCCGACCGTGGGCGTAGTAGCGCACGCCCTCCTCGCCCGCCCAGATCGACGATGTCCCGCTGTCTGCCAAGAGCACCATCGCTTGGTGGGTGATGGAGGTACCCGGTCCGAGAATGACGACACTGATCATGGCTGCGGGAACGTGCACGGTTCCCTTCTGCATGCTGACCGTGATCGCATTGGAGTCACGATGGACGACAGCCCGCTCGACGTACAGGAACGAGACACGATCTGTGAGCCGTGCCAGATCCTGCACGTCGGCAGGTGGCATTCCAGGGATCGGTTTGATCATATGGGCGCCAGTGTGAGCAAGCCGCAGCCGTAGGCCTTGGCGCTTCCAATACCCTCAAGCAGCGTTCGCCGAAGCAGATCTGCGTCCGTCACCCGCAGCACCCCGTCAAAACGAACAGCGGTGATTGCGACCCGCTGAGATGCACCGGGCTTTTCGCCACTCTGCCGACGAAAGTTCTCCGCTCGCCGCCCGCTGACTATGAATGATTCGTCGTTGACCTCAAAGCCCAGTTTGCCTCCACGGTCAATGAGCCACTCCTGAAGATGCCGAACTCCAATGACGGGAACCCGTTTGCCGCGGTTGAGCGACGTGGGGTCCTTGACATCTCTGACGCTACGGACGGGGTTGGCAGCCAGACGGAACCTCCATTTCTGGCCGATTTCAAGGCGGTCGAGAAACGGTTGGTACTCCGTCGTCTGCCAACCGTCTTCGACGGGAAGATCAGCCTGCTCCAGCAACGACGAGAAGTCGGGCTTCGACGAACTGGTCACCAGCAACTGCAGGCCTGACGGGTCGTCGTCCAGGCGCCACAATAGACGGGTGGCGCCATCCTGATGCGAGGCGGACGAGGCGACGACGGCGTGAATCCTCTGGGGCGAGGCAAGCAACCGTCGGGCTCCTCGACGTGAGGGGTCGATCCAAATTCGTGAAAGATACATCAGGCACCCCTCACGGCACCAAAGAAGTCGGGCTGGTCACGGCCCTCGGGATTGTCCACCTCAACCGCTTGTGGTCTGTGCACTGCACGCCAGCCGTAGCGCCTTCGTTCCTGGCTGAAACTGATGGGAACGTCAGGTCGCTGTTCGACGGGGCCGTTGTACTCACGACCTGCATCTACCGCCAACGGCAGCCGAACATGCTTTGACTGCTCGCGTCGATACCAAGGGGCCGCCAACCAGTCATGGGTACGTAACGCAGTCTCGAGGTCAGTTTCGATGATTCCCAGCGACACTCGTCCCTGCGTGGGGCAGGACCTACGCCCCAAATAGAGGGGGAAAGCGGGTCTTCGCAACGCATCGTGCAATGCCGAGAGCAGCGCATGGTCTCCTTCCACCCCAGCCAGGAATACCGCGTCCATGAGGTAGTAGCGGGTTGACAGCGGGGCACCTTGAGCGGTGTGAAAGTCACGCATCAGCCTTCCCTCTTGATCCGTTCGCACCCCGAAACGTAGGGCGGCCAAGTCCACGAGCGTGTCCGAGCGGCGCCGTCCCTGTGCCGCAGCGAGCAAGCCCAGCACCCCGGATTTCGTCGGCTGTTCCCGCGTTTCACGCACGGCGAATCGGCTGCTGTCTCCCCACGCCTGCATGGGACCAGCCAGACGGAGCAACAACACACTCATGCCGAAGCGCCCAGCGTGGACCTGACATACTTACCGACGCCTTCCACCAACGCGGGGAACGACTGAACTTCACCGAGGGTCTCCAGAGGAGCAGCCACATCGCCCACACGGGTGACCCACACCGCTTTTGGAGCCTCTCCGAATGCTTCATCCAGCTCGCTGGCATGCTTGGCCAACGCCTCGCACGAACTGTGGATATAGCCGTTGTCTGACAGCCTGATGGCGTCCTCAAAGGCGCCCACGAGACTGACTCCCTGGCCGTCTCTGGCCATCACCACCACTCCGTGCGGCAGCGTTGCATTGGCGAAAGTGTTCTGTTTTCCGCTCGGCATGGCCTTGACGAACCCAGTCAGGAACGCCTCCACGGCTCGGACGGTTGCCTCCGGGTCACCGAGATTTTCGTTGAGTCCGTCCAGAGAGACCGTCGCATACCGGTACATCGTGGAAGAGTTGTACTCAATGGTGCCCATCATTCCGGCGCCCGACTCATCGGCAGGGTTGTAATCATCAACAGCGGTGTAGAAGTCGAATTCGGGGTCGACGGCGTGGGTGGAGAGAGCGTGTGCCACCTGTACGGCGGCGTCGACGTTGAGATCGGGATCGTTGGCCACCATGCGGCCGAACAAGGACAGTGAGATGCCATAGTCGCGCTTGACCGCTTGTTTGGCGGCATGCGCAGGCACCTTGCCCAATTCATGTTCGATGGCAAGCTCGGCCAATTTGTCGAGTTGGACATTGCTGAAGAAGACAAGATATTGCGTCGTGGATGGCTTCTCGGGACCGGTGTCCGCCTTGCTCTTGCGAGCCTTTTCTTCTTTCAGGCCCAGCCCTCCGAGAGCTCCCCAGGCGCCCTTCACAGCTTCCTCCTGGGTTGTCCTGGGGCTACGCTCGATGATTCGTTCGGCTATGAGTTCGGCCGCCCGTTTGGTCCGGATTCCCAACTCGTCCATATTCAGTAGCTCCGCGAAGCTGTCACGGGCGGCACGTTTCCATGCTTGGCTGCTCACTCTGGCGCGGCGCACTCCGCCGTAAACGGCAGTCTTGGGTGAGCCATTGTCGTCGCGATTGATGTTGCTGGGTGGCACCGACTGGATGATGTGGATGTCGATGGATGCCATGTCAGTTCTCCTCGGTGGGGGTGGTGATGGTGGTTTCAGGTTGCGGGGACTGGTGGTGAAGGGCGCGACCCCATGCCAAGCGGACGCGGGGCGCGCGGTCAGGGAATTGCAGAGTGTAGAGATCTGCTGCGAGCTGGCCGTAGTCGAAACCAATGGATGTTTCGTGATCTGACCGCATCATGCCGACGAGTTGTCTCAGACCGCGAACTCTTGACGTGTGTGTCTGACCCATGGCCGCGCTCTGGAACCGTTTGAGGGTTGACTCGTCCAGTCCTTCGCCCCGTGATCGGGCTCGGGCCAGGGTCCCGACCGCCGTTCCGATGGGTACCTTTGGCCGGTGCATACGCTCTCCGCGCGATGTCTGGTGATGAGCAAACAAAACCAACGCAGATTGGATCGCCCGCTCTGCTCGTGAGGGGTCGCTGTATTCTGACTCCAGTTCGCTTGGCATGCCGTCGAACAGCAGGCTCCACGCTTGGGGATCGTCGCCGGGCTCGGTCAGACCGGCGTGGCGGAGCGCCGCCAAACCGGCAACGGCGTTGGCGGTTCGTTCGACGTAGCCAGCCTGCAGTCCGAAGACCTTGGAGCCGACGTAAGTTTTAATGAGTGCTGTGGGCGAGGGTGACATCGTGGGTGTCCTCCTTGGTGGCGGCGGGATGAGCGAGGGGCAGTGCTTTCTTCAGGGCGGCGTTGAACCACAAACCGGCTAGACCCAGGTCCAGGTGCGTTTCCCCATTCCTCAGCGTCACCGAGCGTCCGAAGACGGCCGCGGACGGCGCCATTCGCAGATGTTCCTCGGCGACCCCACGAACCACTCGGGCGGTCGTGTGCTGCCAGGCAGTCTCGGCGTCCTCCGTGGTCGTGTCTGGCGTGAGTGTTGCCAGCCATCGTTCGAAGTGGGGCCGCAACGCGTCCCAGGCGGGGAGTTCAATGGCGTCTGCCTTGTCGGACACGTCGTCGCCAGAGTCACCGGCGGCGAGAGCGACGTTGCGTGCCAGGGAGCGCAATGCGTTCACGGCTGCGCGGGAAGCGTTGACAGCATCGACTGCGGCTCGACGTAGACGACTCTTGGTGAGAGCAGCGACGGTGGCAGGAATCACATCGTCGAAATCCTGCGCGAAGGTCGACTGGTTGCTGCCGTAGATCATGGCGACACATCTCACAGCGACCGGCATCGACTCGGACAGATGGCCGTGCACTTGCAGTCTGCCCAGCCATTCCAAGCTCAGAGCCGGGCGTGCCCGGGTCTCTTCTCCCGACGGCGACTGGGCAAGGATGCCTTGTAGACCACGCCACGCAGCGCGTTCCGGTTGATGGGGTACTGGCATGTATGTGGCCTGCCCCAGCTTCTTGGTTTGCGGTTCCGAGTGGCGCCACGAGGTCATTGGTTCGACGTTGAAACGATTCTGGGGACCAAGTGCCTCACCGTTGGAGATCACCGCATCGATCACCTCGCCACCGTGTTCGATGAGCCGGATCATGCGGCTGGGCCACGTCCAGACCTGGGCGGCTCCTTGGGGGGCGGAATAGATGCCGTCGGAGGCAATCCTCTGTGGGGCTGTTTCCCACGCCGGGTGGTCCTCGGCTGACGTCGCCGACAACGTCAGGTTGAGCAGCAGAGTCTTCGCCAAGTCTGAACCGGTCAGCGAGATGATGCCAAGATTTCCCGCCCATGCCGGGTACCTGAGTGAGTAACTCTTGCCCTTGTTGACACGAGCGTCGCCCGTCGCGCCACTCTTGATACCCCGGCAATCGAATGCCTGGGTGTGCACCAGCCATTGCGCTGCTTCGGCGTAGGAGAGACGTTCGATGGCGTCGCCCGATCGTGTGACGAAAAGCCGACTGCCGGCGGGTACGTCTGCCATGAGCTTGTGCAATCCGGAACCCTTGCCTGAGGCGAGCTGCAGCTCCGGTACTTGGAAGAAGGGCAAGCGTTCGTCAAAAAGATCGAATCTGTTGTGCCACTTACGCAAGTAGGCGTCGACGTCGGCTGCGGGAAACTGGCCGTCCTCCCACCACCGGCCCCAGATCTCGGCGCGGGCGTCAACGGAAGCCGGTAGCTCGCCGGCCGCCCGCAGGAGAACAGCTTGCAGCAGCCGCTGGATGGAAATGGAGATCGTCGGCAGCTCGGCCGCTATGGTCAGGATCTCCGACGAGTTGGTCAATATTTCCCGAATGCCCAACGCTCGCTGCTCGCCAGTCCTCGTAAGAACAGGGATCCACTCTTCGTCGATGAGGTTGTAACTCGTCATGGGGTTCCACTTTCTGTGGTGTACATCAATCCTCTTTGTTCGTCGTAGGTCAGGTGAAAGTGAGCTACTTGCGCCTTACAATCTGCGTCCAGCACCAGCGCAAGTTGCCCTTTGAGCCAGGGGGATCGATCCCAAGGGGTGTAGTCAAGACTCATCCCAAGCGCCTGCTCGACGTCATCGAAGTGCCATTGCGCCATTGCGGGAGGAAGGCTGAGCGTCGTCGCGCTCATGTCACGGGCCAGACTGTTCTCGATGTCCTCCAAATCGTGGTCAGGAATGACTCTGTTCTCCTTGTCGACTCCACTGGGAAGCCGCAGCAGCCCGTCGGTGCCGCGCTGTAGGACTACTACATCCAAACCGTCAATGGCGTCACGGACCTGTTGTTTTCCCTTGCTGCGTGGCGACTCGGGATCCGTGGCATCGAAATCGCTGAATCCCACGAGACTATCCTGGTGGGCCGGTGTGTGAATGAGATACGTCCCTGCCTTGTCCCGCTGACGTGCGACCTTCTCGCGCTGCTTCTCTTCGGCCGTTTGCCACTCCTTCTCCCAGCCGGTTGGGATCTCTGGATCATCTCTGTAGGCCGCCTCCACGAGTCTCGGGATGTCTGCTGGAAACCGAGCGACGGTGTCCCGACCTGACAGCAACGCAGCTGCCCGCAGGAGTTTGGCGCTGCCGTAGACATATGCGGATCCCTTGTCGAGCTGCGGGGGAGTGGTTGCCCAGTCCGCGCCGGTGACCAAGAGCACAGGGGTCGTCAGGGCAGCCGGGCGGGGGCCACGTTCATGTCGATGGAGACGACCGGCACGCTGCAACAAGAGGTCCATGGGAGCCAGGTCGGTGACCATCAGATCGAAGTCGACATCCAGAGACTGCTCAAGCACCTGTGTGCCCACTACCACGATGCGATGGGGGCGCTCGCCGCTCCTGCCGAGCCGGGAGACCAGATCGCGTTCCAGACGAGCCCGGTGCTGTGTGATGAAACGCGAATGGATGAGAATGGTGTCGCTTCCAAACTCCTGCTGGAGTGCGTCGAACGTTTCTTGTGCTCGTCCGACGGTGTTGCGGATGACCGCAGCGCATCCGCCCTCGAACAGGCGGTGCTTGAGTTCCGCTGTCAGAGCCGTCATGTCGTCTGGGAACCTGCTGATGGTCACGTCGGTGGATCGTTCATCTATAGCCACAGCAATCGTTTCAGGCTCTGTGTCAAAGGTGCTGATGAGGGGGTAATCCAGCGTTGATTGGAGTTCCGCCACGGATGTGTCCCGACCCGCTGCATATGCATTCAGGTATTCCTGACGCTGACCGGGAGGCAGGGTGGCCGACATCAGGATTACTGGTGTACCCATCCGTGCCAGCCATGTCAGGGCTCGCTTCAGGTAAACGCGCATGTAGTCGTCCGAGGCGTGACACTCGTCAACCACCACCACCTTCCCCGCCATCGCAAGATGACGGAGGGTGACGTGCTTCGCCTGTAGACCCATGAGTAGCAGCTGGTCCACAGTGCCGACGACGAAGCTGGCCTGTGTTGCCTTCTTCCTGCCCGTCAACCACGTCGCCACCATCGAGCGGGATGCTGTGGTGTCCTCGTCGTGGACCTCCCCGAACCGGCTGCTGGTGAGCAATCCCCGATACCTGTCCTGGTGTGCGGACTTGGAGTGCGCCAGCATCACGGACGCATCCTCGGCAAGGGTGTTCTCCAGCCAATCGAGGACACGATCAAACATGGGGTTTGCTGTTGCCATGGTGGGCAGGCCGATGAACATACCGCCGCTGCCGAAACGATGCGCCAGGGTTTCTGCCGCCAAGTAGGCGGCCTCAGTCTTGCCAGCGCCCATGGGTGCTTCGATGAGGATCAGCGGCGGACTGGTGACAGTCTCAGCCGCATGCACGGCGGCCCTCTGCAAAGCGGAGGGAGTGTGATTGCTGAGCTGAGGGAATCGCTGCATGAACAGGTCGTCGACGCCGGGCGGTTGGCTCGGGCGCCATGGAGGCGGCAGGCGAACAGCGGCCACGGCGGCCTGGATGCGTCCGGGACCGATGGAATCGTAGGGGAAATAATCGATGTTGCTAGCCAGCCAATCGGCGAGGATCACCACCGCACTGATCAGCACTTGGGCCTCGGGTGCCCAACCTTTGTCCTTCCACGACTGTAGATGCGAGTTGATACCCGCCGCAGCTGCTACGCGATCGAGGATCTCGAAGCGGCTGCGGTGCCAGAAACACCCATCGAGTTCGTCGTCGTCGAGTTCCCGATCACCGAACGCTGCCCAGTTTCTCCGGGCGTCCATGAGCTGTTGAGACGAGGGAAACTTACCGTGATGGCCGCCAACCACCGTCGCGATGGTATGAGCGCGGCGCGCAGAGTAGCCGTGTCTGTCTGCGAGCCATCGAACCACCGTGATGTGACCGGTCAGCCCGTGCGGCACATCACCCCGGTACACGGGAAAGCTCAGTCCAGCTCGTTCCATGGCGGTGACCGCAAACGGCTGGCCAGCCAGTTCCGCTTTACGGGCAAAGGCGGGCGTGAGTTTGCCCACGTCGTGCACCCCAGCCGCAAAGACGACGGCTGCGTGTGCGGCGTCTTCTGATCCCAACGACGCGGACAAGGTCGCACGAATCGCCTTGGGCAAAAATCTTCTCCACAGCCAATCGGCCATGGCTGCCGCGTCCGCCAGGTGGCAGAACAGCGGTAATGACGGGCTTGTTGTCGCGTCCGATTCGCGATCAAGTTTTGCCCACGCTGAGGCGGTCGGCCTGCTCCAGCCGGAGTACAGCCCGTCGAGATCCACAGTGATCACGTCCGTCGAATCGGGGCCCTGGTTGTGAGCCACTCCTGATGATTCCGAACATAGGATAAATGTGGGTACAAATCAAAGTCAGATATTAGATGCCGCCAATATAAAGACATCATGGCATTGGGCCTGGTCAGTCTGGATACGGTCCGATGGTGACGAAAGTGAGACACACTTTTGTAGACCGGACACGCAAGATATGCGCCAAGACTCAGGAACCTGCTTCTTCACGCAGGATTCCCAGATGTCACTTCCGCCGGTCGACCTGATCGATCAGTACTCGGTGCGACTTCAGACCAAGGGGGTTCGAGGAATCATCACAACTTGAAGCAGCCTGCCGGGAGGACGTGCTGTTCTGGCATCCGCATCATGGAACGGCGGGTGCCGCCACTCGCTCGTATCGCAACTGCCTCAGGCGTCGGCCGAATTGCTGCTGATGCCGGGCTTGCCGTCGTGGATGATCTTGCCGGGATTGAAGTTGTTGCCCGGATCGATGCCCTCGAACAGCGTGCGCTGCATGTGCACGCCCGCGGGGGAGATGTCCTGCTCCAGCCATGGACTGTGCTCTTCTCCCACCCCGTGGTGGTGGGAGATGGTGCCGTGGTTGTCCATGAAGGACTGCTGGATGGCCCGCTTCACATGGTCGTAGGAGACCAGGTTGTCCTCGGAGTCGTCGGCAATCGCGAACGTGAAGTACTGGCACGCGCCGGAATGGTACGAGTGACTGAGGTGACAGAATACGACGCCGCGTACGCCACGCTCCTCCAAGGCCTTGTGGGCCGCTGCGACGGTGTTCGTATGGATCTGCTCGGTGTAGGCCCACGGTGTGGTTGTCTCGGAGACGTCGGCCACCAGGCCATGATCGAGCATGAAGTCGCGAATGTAGGGGGTGTCGTACTTCTTCTGGTCATACAGTGAGCCCGGGCCCTTGCCGACGCCCATGCCGTTGTTGGCCTTGATGATCTTGTCGACGAGCCCCTTGTGGTAGCGCACATGGTTGGGGCTGCCCTCGAAACCGACGAAGGATATGCAGATCTTCTCCAGGTCCCAACCCTTGCGGACCATCATGGCCTGGATCGCCTTGTTGGCCAGCTTGCTGACACGTCCGGACTTCTTGCCGTTGGCCATGATGTACTGCGTCTCCAACGGGTCAGACACGCGCGCCAACATCACATTGGCATCGGAGAAGGCGATCTGCTCGCAGGCTTTCAACCCGTCGGCGTAGCTGGCGAAGAAGTATGCCTGCAGTTCGCGCTGCTCGGGAATGCGGTGCACGTGCACCCACGCCTCCGTGATCACACCGAGCCGGCCCTCGGAGCCGAGCACCATCTCCTGAACGCTGGGTCCCGACGAAGTGGACGGCAGCGGCCGCAACTCCAGAATCTGACCTGGCATGACCATGCGCAGGCCACGGACGATGTCTGCGATGTCGCCGTACTTGTCGGACTGCATGCCCGAGCTTCGGGTGGCAATCCAGCCACCCAGCGTCGACCACACGAACGAGTCCGGCTGATGACCCATCGTCCAGCCGCGGGCGTTGAGCTGCTCCTCCATGTCAGGACCGAAGACTCCGGCCTGGATACGGGCGATCCCGGAGGTCTCGTCAATCTCCAGAAGGCTTTTCATGCGCCCCATGTTCACCACGACGACGTTGCGGCTCTCGCCGGGCACCGCTTCGGTGGCGGCCACGATATTGGAGCCTCCCCCAAAGGGAATGAGTACGAAATCGTGCTCAACGGCGGCGTTGACCAGCGCGACAACATCGTCCTCATCAGCCGGATACACCACCGCGTCCGGCACACGGCCCAGTTCGCCCCGGCGTACGCGTACTAGATCGCGCACACCTTTTCCGTAGGCGTGAACCACCCGGGTCTCATCATCGGTTTGTGCATACTCGACGCCAACAATGCGCTCCAATGTGGCGCGCAGCTCGTCAGTGAGTTGGGTGGTGGGCACATCCAGCGACGAAAAGGGAGGGACCGACGTCTTGGACGTGTTGATGTCCACTCCGACGATCTTTTTCACAAACGGTGCGAACTTGGGCTTGTCGTGATGGCTGTAGCCCTTGCCCTCCTCGCCCCAGCCCCACCACTTCTGCTGCTTCACACCGTCGATCATCGATCCTCCTGTTTGTGCGCACGTTGCCTGGCATCCTCGGCCAGCGCGGTGATCTCATTCTTCGTTGACTTCTCGATTGCCACGACGCGGGCGTACTCGGCCAGAGTTTTCGCCCCGTAAGCGCGGGCCGTTGAGTCGTGCAGCTCCAGCACCTGACGGCGCATCCGCTCACTGAACTCGTGGGCAATCTCCCCGGGCAGTGGATACATTGGTCGCCCGATCACCACATGCACCTGGGGGCGGCCACGCGGTAGGTGTTTCTGTTGCGATGGCCAGGCATCGTAGGCGCCCACCAGGGCCATGGGCAGTGCGGGCACGCCACGGGAGATGCACAAAGCTGCAACACCGGGCTTGAACGGGGCCATGGCGCCCGTGCGTGAGCGGGTGCCTTCAGGGAAGATCAACAGCGGGATGCCGTCGGCGAGCAGGGTTGCGGACATGCCACGCTTCTGGCCGCGTTTGTTGGCCTGCTTGTCGCTCCTGTCCTTGCCGCGGTCCACGGGGAAGCTGTTGAAGAACAGTGACATGGGCCCTGTCTTCCACCATTTATCGTAGAAAGTGTCGGCGGCGGCGCCGGTGGCAACGTAGCGCGACAGCCGGTGGGGGAGCGCACCGAGAATGAGCGGTGCGTCGAGGTGCGACGAGTGATTGGAGAAGACAACGAAGGGTGCCTCAAGGGCGTCCACGTTGGCAGCCCCGTGCACGTGGACGCGCAGCATTCGCCACAGGTAGGGCTTCAGCAGGAGCATCTGGGCGGCCTGACGTGTCGTCGCGCCAACCCTGGACGAGTAGCGCTCGCGCTCGTCCCTATCCGCACCCTTGTCTCTTGCCACGACGCTTTGGTCCTCAGCGCTTCTTGCGACTGTTGGTGAGTTTGACGGAGAACCACCGCACGAACCACTTGGGGCCGTGATCAGCGAGAAGCATGGCGGCCTTCCATTTGAGGGTGGGGATGGATTCCAGCTTGCCCTTGTCCACATCGGCAAGGCATTCGCGAACCAGAACATCAGAATCGATCCACACAATGTCGGGGAGGTTGGTGGCGGTGATCCCTGCGCGCTCGTGGAACTCCGTGCGGACCCAGCCGGGCAACAGGGCCGTGACGGTCACGCCGCTGCCGCGGAGTTCAAGCGCCAGGCTCGTGGAATAGGTGCGCGCCCATGCCTTCACAGCTGAGTAGTTGCCTGTGAAGATGGTGGAGGAGGAGGACGCAACGTTGATGATCTGCCCGCGGCCACGGTCACGCATCGTGCGGCCGGCAGCACCGCCGAGCACCAGCAGGGCCAGGCACATGACATCCAGCGCCTTGGCGTGGGTGTCGATGTCTGCGGGGTCCAGCACGGTCGAATGGAGCCCGAAACCGGCGTTGTTGACCAGCATGTCGATGGGGGAGTCCTCCGACTCGAGCCGGGTGGCGACGCGGCCCATCTCGGCGCGGTCCGAAAGATCTGCCGGAAAGGTCTCGACCGTCACATCGTGGACCGCCTCCAGCTCGCCAGCAATCTCTTGGAGCCGCTGGGCGTCGCGTGCGACGAGCACCAGGTCTGTTCCCCGTCCGGCCAGTTCCCGCGCGAACTCAAGTCCTATGCCGGATGTGCCGCCGGTGATCAAAGCTGTGGCCATGTGCCTACGGTATCCCCCCGTTTGGTGGTGTGGAAGCTGATGCGTGACGACAAGGTGGCGACGGTCGCATGTCAACAGCTTCGACGGGGCAAACTTGTCGGGTTGCCACAAGTTTTACTGGCGCGGAGATTGTCGTGTGGTCAATGGTCAGCACCTGGGTGAGGAGCGGGGCCTAGAATCTGGTCATGATCGATGAGACACCCACCCAGCACGACATCAAACCACGCAGCCGCACGGTCACCGACGGTCTTGAGGCAACCGCTTCCCGCGGCATGCTGCGTGCCGTGGGTATGGGGGATGGCGACTTCGCGAAACCGCAGATAGGTGTGGCCAGCTCATGGAACGAGATCACACCCTGCAACCTGTCGCTGGACCGTCTCGCCCAAGCCGCGAAGGAAGGCGTCCACGCTGGCGGCGGTTACCCGCTGGAGTTCGGCACCATCTCCGTCTCCGACGGCATTTCGATGGGGCACGAGGGCATGCACTACTCGCTGGTCAGCCGCGATGTCATCGCCGATTCGGTGGAAACCGTCATGATGGCCGAGCGCCTCGACGGATCCATCCTGCTGGCAGGGTGTGACAAGTCTCTTCCGGGCATGTTGATGGCGGCCGCGAGGCTTGATCTGGCCAGCATCTTCATCTATGCGGGCACCATCATGCCGGGACGGGTGAAGCTGTCCGACGGCGTGGAGAAGGACGTCACGCTCATCGATGCCTTCGAGGCGGTGGGTGCCTGCGCCCGCGGTCTGATGAGCCGCGATGATGTGGGCCGCATCGAGCGTGCCATCTGTCCCGGTGAAGGTGCCTGCGGCGGGTACTACACCGCCAACACCATGGCGTCGGTTGCCGAGGCGATTGGCATGTCCATCCCCGGATCGGCATCGCCCCCGTCGGCGGATCGTCGACGCGATGAGATGTCACGTCGCGCGGGCGAGGCCGTCGTGGAGATGCTCCGGCAGGGCATCACCGCCCGCGACATCATGACAAAGCCGGCGTTCGAGAACGCGATCGCGGTGGTGCAGGCCTTCGGTGGCTCCACCAATGCGGTCCTGCATCTGCTGGCCATCGCACATGAGGCCGACGTTGACCTGGGCCTGGACGATTTCGCACGTATCGGCGCCAAAGTGCCGCACATCGCCGACCTCAAGCCGTTTGGCCGCTACGTCATGAACGATGTGGACCGGGCCGGCGGCATTCAGGTGGTGATGAAGGATCTGCTGGAGGCCGGGTTGCTCGATGGAGACTGCCTCACCGTGACAGGGAAGACCATTGCCGAGAACCTTGAGATTCTGGAGCCACCGTCGCCCGATGGCAAGGTGCTGCACAGTGCGAAGGCGCCGATAGCGCCCACCGGGGGCGTCACGATCCTGCGAGGGTCCTTGGCCCCCGACGGCGCCGTCGTGAAGTCTGCTGGCTTCGAAGAGGATGTGTTTGAGGGCACAGCCCGGGTCTTCGACCGGGAACGCGCCGCCATGGATGCCCTGGAGGACGGCACGATCGACCACGGCGACGTCGTCGTCATCCGCTACGAGGGCCCCAAGGGCGGCCCTGGCATGCGCGAGATGTTGGCCATCACCGGCGCCATCAAGGGTGCGGGGCTCGGCAAGGATGTCCTGCTGTTGACCGATGGGCGCTTCTCCGGCGGCACCACAGGGCTCTGTGTGGGGCACGTCGCGCCGGAGGCCGCGGACGGCGGACCCATCGCGTATGTCCGAGATGGTGACAGGGTTCGTCTTGACGTCTCCGCCGGCACCCTCGACGTACTCGTCGAACAGGAGGAGTTGACTCGTCGCGGCGTCGACTGGGTGTCGCTGCCGCCGAAGTTCACCAAGGGAGTACTGGGCAAGTACACCAAGCTGGTGCAGTCAGCATCGCGCGGCGCGATCCTCGAGTAGAGACCCACCTTCGTCGAGCAGTGGCTGTGGGCAACGTCAGACGCTGATGACCTTCAGCGTCTCACGCGCCATCGCCAGCTCTTCGTTCGTGGGAATTACCAGGATGTGGACCTTGGACTCGGCCGTCGAAATCTCTCGCGACTCCTTGGAGCGCTTCTCGTTCTCCTCCACGTCGAGCTCGAAACCCAGACCCCTGAGTCGCTGGATGACCGGTTCCCGGACATGCGAAGCATTCTCTCCCACGCCTGCGGTGAAGCACAGGACATCCACTCCGCCCAGCACCGCGATGTAGGAGCCGATGTAGCTGACGAGGCGGTGGACATAGACATCGAGTGCCAACTGTGCGTCCTCGTTCCCGGCAGCGATCTCGGTGGCGACGTCGCGCATATCGGTGTAGCCGCAGAGCCCGGCCATTCCGGATTCCTTGTTGAGGAACGTATCAATCTCGGCCAGCGTCATGCCTTTGCGACCCAGGAACTTGTGGAGGCCGGGATCGACGTCGCCGGAGCGGGTGCCCATCACGAGGCCGGCCAGTGGGGTGAGCCCCATGGAGGTGTCGACGGCGACTCCGCCGTCGACTGCGGAGATGGAGGCGCCATTGCCGAGGTGGCAGACGATGGTCTTCAGGTCTTCCAGCGGACGGTCGAGGAATACGGCTGCCTGCTGGGAGACGTACTGATGTGACGTGCCATGGAAGCCATATTTCCGGATCCCGTGCTCACGCATGACCTCGCGCCCCAGTGCGTAGGTGTAGGCCTCGGCAGGAAGGGTGGAGAAGAAGGCGGTGTCGAAGATGGCGACGTGCGGGACGTCGGGTAGTACACGCATTGCTGCCTCGATGCCGGCGATGGCTGGCGGATTGTGGAGGGGAGCCAGGTCAGAGAGTTCGTTGAGCGCGGCGATCACCTCGTCGTCGATGCGCACCGACTCCTGGAAGGTGGCACCTCCGTGGACCGTCCGGTGCCCGACGGCAACGACGCCCTCCAGGCTTGGGCCGTGTGACTCGAACATCCCCACCACGGCGGCGACCGCCTCGGTGTGGTCGTTGAAGTCCTGGGACAGATCGAACTCCTCACCACCCACCTGGTGTTCCAACGTGCTGCCGTGTTGACCGATGCGCTGCACGATCCCCACCGCCGTTGCTTCTTCTGTGTCCGTCTGGAGGAGCTGATACTTGATGGAGGACGAACCGCAGTTCAGGAGAAGGATCGGCTGGGACACGGAGAGTGCACTTCCTTGATTGTTGGGGTCTGTGGTGCTCAGGTGTTTTTCTGTGCCTGGATGGCCGTGATGGTGATGGTGGAGACGATGTCATCCACCAGCGCGCCGCGGGAGAGATCATTGACGGGCTTTTTCAGTCCCTGCAGGATCGGGCCGACGGCGACAGCACCGGAGGTGCGCTGCACAGCCTTGTAGGTGTTGTTGCCCGTGTTGAGATCCGGGAAGATGAAAACGGTCGCCTGCCCGGCAACCTGCGAGTCGGGCATTTTCTTGGCGGCGACGGCGGCGTCAACGGCCGCGTCGAACTGGATGGGCCCCTCCACCTTCAGCTCGGGTTCCCTCTCCCGCACTATGCGGGTGGCCTCCCGGACCTTCTCCACATCAGCGCCGCTGCCGGAGGTGCCGGTGGAGTAGCTGAGCATGGCGACGCGCGGTTCAATGTCGAACGCCCGTGCCGTTTCCGCCGAGGAGATGGCGATGTCAGCCAACTGCTCAGGTGTGGGGTCCGGGTTCACGGCACAATCGGCGTACACCACGACGCGATTGCTCATCGCCATCAGGAAAGAGCCCGAAACGACGCTCACACCGGGCTTGGTCTTGATGAACTCCAGGGACGGCCGGATGGTGTTGGCGGTGGTGTTGATGGCGCCGGAGACCATGCCGTCGGCCATCTCCAGATGCACCATCATCGTGCCAACGTAGGACGGATCCTCGAACTGCTTCCGTGCTTGTTCCAAAGAGATGCCCTTGTGGGAGCGTAGTTCAGCGTATTCGGCCGCGAAGCGGTCAAGCATGTCGCCATCGCGCGGATTGACCACCTCAGCGCTGCGCAGGTTGATGCCGAGTTCCGATGCGCGCCGGCTGATGACAGACGGTTCACCCAGAAGAATGACATCAGCCACCTGGCGCTGCAGCACGATGGCCGCGGCGCTGAGGACACGGTCATCGGAGCCTTCCGGCAGCACGATGCGCTTCTTGCTGGAGCGGGCCAGCTGCATCAGCTGATGCTCGAACATCGTGGGTGTCCTGACCTCGGAGCGTGGGAGGTCTATCGCCCGCAAAATCTCGTCCTCATCCACGTGGGCACCGAACAGGATGCGTGAGACGTCCGTCTTGCGAGACGTCGAGGTGGACACACCGGTGACTCGCTGCAGCTTCGACGCGGTGGCGAAGGTGTCCTGATCTGTGTGGGCAATGGGCAGGTCCACATCGATGCCGTCCAGGAGGGTGTGGACAGACTGCGGTATTTCGAAGCCGCCGGTCAGGATGATGGATGCGAGGGGCCCGAAGGCGGGGGAGGCGTGGGCCATCAGCAGTCCGGGAAGCAGGTCCAAGCGGTCCGAAGGCATGATCACCGTGGACTCTGGTGTGAGCCGCGTCAACAGGTTCGGCAGCGTCATGGCCGCCACGATGGTGTGAACGGCCTCCTTGTCCAGGAACGCCGGGTTGCCGAGCCACTGCTGCGCGCCGACAGCATCCCATTGCATGCGGATCGACGGGGCGCCCAGCACCGGGTCATTGGGCACGATGAATGTGGCGTCCCTCACATGCGTCACCGCATCGCGCATGGCTTCCACGTCGTCGGGATTGACGCGGGTGATTGCCACACCCACCACCGTGTTGTGACGGTCCTCGAAGGACTCGATGGTGTCCTCGACGATGCTGCGCACCTGTTCGGGAGTGCGATTGCTGGCGCCACACACATACAGCACAGGGGTGTTGAGGTTCGCAGCGATGACGGCATTGTGGTCCAGCTCCGTGCTGGAGTAGAAGCCGCTGTAGTCAGATCCCACCACGACGACGGCGTCACAGCGGGCAGCAAGATCGGTGTACTTGGCCACAATCTTGTCTATCGAGCCGGCAGGATCCTCAGCGAAGTCCACATGGGTGACACCGACGGCGTCCTCAAATGTCTGCTTCCGCATGGTTTTGAGATTCAACAGGGCCGTGGCGACGCCGTCAGCCGTCGTGGATTCCACGAGAGGACGGAACACCCCCACGTTTCGAACCTGGCGGTGCAAGAGTTCGACGACGCCGAGGGCGATCACGCTCTTGCTGACCTGCCGCTCCGACGAGGCAATAAATACGCTGCGAGTCACGTGTTCCACCTTAGCGTCAGTGGATCTCACACGCTGCGGCCCACCCGTCAAAGCTGTTGGCTACGGTAAGAACCACACCACTGCCAAAGGAGCCCCAGGTTGACGAGGACGAGAGTCGAAACGGATCTGCTCGGGTCTCGAGAGGTGCCGGCCGAAGCGTTCTACGGCGTTCATACGTTGAGGGCCGTCGAGAACTTCCGGCTCAGCTCCGAAACCCTCATCGACCATCCCCATCTGATCCGGGGGTTGGTGCAGGTGAAGAAGGCCTCGGCGCTGGCCAACGGGGATCTGGGTGTGGTGAACCCGGATGTGGTCAACGCCATCGTGTGGGCCTGCGACCAGGTTCTGGACAAAGGCCGCTGCCTGGATCAGTTCCCCATCGACGTGTTCCAAGGGGGTGCTGGAACCTCCACCAACATGAACGTCAACGAGGTGCTCGCCAACCTGGCACTGGAGCACCTGGGGTGTGCGAGGGGCAGCTATGACGTCATCAGTCCCCTCGATCACGTCAACCGCAGCCAATCCACCAACGACGCTTACCCCACCGGACTGCGGCTGGCTCTGGATGCGAGACTCGGCCACTTGATCGAAGAAGTGGAACGACTGGTGGGGGCCCTGCAAGAGAAGGGTGATGAACTCTTCGATGTCCTGACGATGGGCAGGACACAGCTTCAGGATGCCGTACCCATGACGTTGGGCCAGGAGTTCACTGCTTTCAGCGTGACGCTGGGGGAAGAGGTGCGCCACATCGAGACTGTTCGCGGCTACCTCCTGGAGGTGAATTTGGGAGCCACCGCGATCGGCACAGGAGTGAACACACCTGCCGGGTATGCCGAAGTGGTGATCCGCCATTTGGCTGACGTCACTGGGCGGCCCTGTGGGACAGCGCCGGATCTCATCGAGGCCACCAGCGATACCGGCGTCTACGTGACCGCGCATGGCGTGTGCAAACGGCTTGCGGTGAAGCTCTCAAAAACCTGCAACGATCTGCGTCTGCTGTCCTCGGGGCCCCGCGCAGGTTTCAATGAGATCAACCTCCCGGAGGTGCAGGCCGGCTCCTCCATCATGCCTGCGAAGGTGAATCCGGTCATTCCCGAGGTGGTGAACCAGGCATGTTTCAAAGTCATCGGCAACGACGTCTGCGTCACGATGAGTGCCGAGGCCGGTCAGTTGCAGCTCAACGCGATGGAGCCCGTGATCGGGCAGGCGCTGTTCGAATCGATAGCTCTCTTGCAGAACGCCTGCGAAACGTTGCGCACCAAATGCATAGATGGCATCACCGCCAACCGCGAAGTCTGTCTGTCCTATGTGACCAACTCGATTTCCGTCGTGACATTCCTCAACAACTACATCGGCCATGCGGCCGGCGACGCCGTCGGGCGTGAGGCAGCGAGTACCGGGCGCAACGTTCGCGAGATCGTGCTGGAGCGCGAATTACTGGATGAGGCGACGCTGGACAGCGTCCTCGCAGTGGACAATCTGCTGCAGGCCAACGGGTTCAGCAAGTCCTCTGATTCGGAGACGTGAATTACGGGAACATCTCGGGGGGCAGACCAGCCGATATGTTCACGGAACTCGCGACTAGCTGACCACGTTGCGAAGCTCTCCTCCAGTCATCAGCGCTGTGACGTTGGCCGCGATCAGTTCGTCGGCGCCGACGGGTCTGCCACCAGCCGCGTGTGGGGTGATGACGAGGTTCGGTGCGTCCCACAGCGGGGAATCCTCAGGAAGGGGCTCTTTCGCCGTGACATCCACAGCGGCGCCGGCGATGGCGCCATCTTGCAGCGCTGAGAGCAGCGCGTCCTCATCGACGGTGCTTCCGCGTCCGACGTTGACCACGAGCGCGGACTCCGGAAGCAGTGCGAGCCGCTCGGCGTTGAGTGCGTTGACCGTAGCCGGCAGCCCCGGAAGGATCATGATCAACAAGTCAGTGCGGGGGAGCTCGCGCGGCAGATCCTCCTCTGTGATGACTGTGAATCCGGAGCGCTCACCCGCCGTGCGTGCCACGCCCGTGACATCCGCACCAAGGGACTGCAGCACGGGTGCCAGAGTCTGCGCGATGGAGCCGAAACCCCAGATCAGGACACGAGCATCGAGCAGAGTCGTGATGTGAACGTCGGTGCGAAGGGTCTGGGAACCACCAAGCTCGTGGGCCCACTCATGCCGCTGTTGGGCCTTCAGGCAGGCGGGCAGACGTCGCAGGAGCGCCAGGGTGAGTGCCATCGTGTGTTCGGTGACCGTGTGGTCATGAAGTCCGACACCTGAGCAGATGGCAACGGATGAATCGAAGGGGGCCTTGAGGGCCCCATCGGCTCCGGCAGAGAGCGCCTGAACCAACTTGAGGCCGGGCAGGCGCGTCGCCGCGTCGGCCAAGATCTTTCGCCTGACCTCCCAGTCAACCAGCACCTCGGCATCGAGATGCTCTTCGGGAATGGGGGCGTCAACGTCGTAGGTGACCGCAACAGCGCCGTCGGGCAGCTGAGGATTCAATGTGATGGAGTTGGGCAGCAGTACCTTCATGGACACCATCCAACCCCATTGCTGTCTCACTTCACAGTGAGCGCAGCCACCCACCTCACAGTGAGCGCAGCCACCCGATCTCGGCAGCATGGCCGTCGCCTGGAGTTTCGAGGATGACGGGGGCTGCTGCCTCACGGACGATGGCGGCGATGTCGTTGACGCCGATGTGACCATTGCCCAGCCCCGTGTGCCTGTCAGCGCCGGAGCCGGCCACGTCGCGGGAATCGTTGCAGTGGAGGAGATCGATCCTCCCCGTGATGCCGCGGATGTCATCGACGACCGTGCTCAGGTCCAGCCCGGCAGCATGGGCGTGGCACGTGTCCAGGCAAAACCCCACCGAATCGATGTTGTCCGAGATTGAGATGGCCTCCCACACCCCTTGAATGGCTTCCAAGCGTCGCGCCATGGCGTTGTTGCCGCCTGCGGTGTTCTCGATGAGGATCGGAACCTCCAACTTCAGGCCGTCGACGGCCTTGCGCCAGTTGTCGTAGCCCTTTTCGGGTTCATCATCGGCGGTGACGTGTCCACCGTGGACGATGACGCCACGGGCGCCGACGGCGGCTGCTTCGGTGACGCTCTGCTGCAGAAGTTTGCGCGAGGGGATCCGGATCCGATTGTTCGTCGAGGCCACGTTGATGATGTAGGGCGCATGGACGTAGAGCCCGACCCCGGCTTCCTCAGCGGCGGATCGCAAAGCCTCAGCTCCCCCCGGGTACTGGGCTTGTGGCTTCTTCCAGCTCTGCGGCTCACCCAGGAAAATCTGGACGATGTCTGCGCCACGGGCCTTGGCCTCGGCGATGGGATCCTCTTGGCCGACGTGGGCTCCGATTTGCATGCTGCTCATGGCTCTCAGCCTATCGGGATGGATCATCGCGACCTCTGAACAGGCGGTACCCATTTATGGTGGGCCCCAGCTGCCGGTCCACCGGCGGCTGGGGCCCACTGAAAGCTGGCATCGCCCATCGGGTGCTCAACACGGCTGCCAAACTGGCTCCCATGCCCTCCCGACCGTCGCGACCCCGGCTCGTGCTTTCGCTTGCGGAGGCTCGACGCGTCGCCATCTCTGCCCAGGGACTGGCGCGTCCGCGCCCCACGACAGTGGCCATGCGGCAAGTGGATGCGACGATCCAGCGGATGGGCGCCCTGCAGATCGATTCGGTCAATGTGTTGGCGCGCAGCCAATTCCTACCCCTGTTCTCCCGTCTCGGTGTGTACGACCAATCCCTGCTGGCGCGCGCCGCAGGGAGAAGGCCCCGACGCATCACCGAGTACTGGGCACATCAGGCGGCATTCATCCCCGTAGGGCTGCACCCACTGTTCCGGTGGCGCATGGAGGCGTACCGAAATGAGGCCTGGGGATCGATTCAGCGGGCGGGTGCGGAACATTCGGACGTGGTGGATGAGGTCCTGGCGGCGGTGACTGAACTGGGGCCCAGCTCGGCCAGACGGCTGACTGCCGAACTCGATCACGCTCCTGACACGCTGCGTGAGCACTGGGGATGGAACTGGTCTGTTGTAAAGACGGCCTGCGAATTCCTCTTCTTCACGGGAGCGCTCGGCGTCGTGGAGCGCAACACACAGTTCGAGCGTGTCTTCGACCTCCCCGAGCGCGTCTTGCCACCCGAGGTCCTTGACGCACCCACCCCATCGTCTGACGAAGCGCTGCGCGAGTTGGTTCGGATTGCTGCCCGGGCGCATGGGGTGGCGACTGTGAAGTGCCTCGCCGATTACTGGCGGACCAAGACCGCGCCGACCCGCCGTGCCGTCAACGAACTCGTCGAGGAGGGTGCGCTGGAGCCCGTGTCGGTGGACGGGACCGAGGCGTACCTGAGCGCTGGCGTGTCCGTCCCGCGTCGAATCAATGCCCGGGCGCTGCTGAGTCCGTTCGATCCGCTCATCTGGGAGCGCTCGCGCACGCAATGGCTGTTCAATTTCCACTACCGGATCGGGATCTACACGCCGGCAGCCCAGCGGGTGCACGGGTACTACGTGCTGCCCTTCCTGCTCGACGACGCACTCGTCGGCCGAGTGGATCTCAAGGCGGACCGGGCCGCTGGACGTCTCCTGGTGCAGTCCGCTTGGCGAGAACCCGGAGCGCCCATCGGTATGGCAAGGGAGCTTGCCGATGAATTGCGGATGATGGCCCAGTGGCTGGACCTGCAGTACGTCGTGGTGGCTCCGCGAGGGAATCTGGCCGGGGAGTTGGATGCTGCTGTCCGGCATTGTCGGACGCGCGCGGGCGCTCACTCACGGCCACCTGCAGAGTGTCACTGAGGCTTCCTGTAACTCGGGATGCCTTGGGGTTGTGCCGCAATCCGACGGCGCCACGAAAGTAACGGATTGATAACGGTCACGGTGCGCCTCTCTGTATTGCACCGTGTCTTCCGTATTCTCAAGGAAGTTCATCCGCTGCGCCAGAGGGCATTTCCGCCTCGACGCATGTGTACACCCACGCGTGGTGGTGGATGGGAGGTGCTGGAATTCTCCGGCCCCGAGACCCGAGGAGATGACACACGTGAAGAACTTTCGACACCATGCACGCGCCGCCGCTGTCGTTGCGGCCTGTGCGCTTGCTCTGACAGCCTGTTCGGCCGACGACGACGTTGAAGCCACCCCGGGTGAGGGTGGCGGTGAAAGTGACGCCCAACTCATCAACGACGGCGAGATCGTGGTGGCGATGAGCGGAGAGTTCAAGCCGTTCAGCCACTTCGACGACGGCAACAACCTGACGGGCTTCGACTACGACATCGCTGCCGCCATCGCCGACGAGATGGGTCTCACGCTCAAGACCGAGACAGCGGCCTTCGCGTCACTGATCCAGGGTCTGCAATCCAGTCGCTATGACGCACTCATCGCCTCCATGTCCCCCACGGAGGAGCGTCAGGAAGTGGTCGACTTCACCGAGCCGTACTATACCGACGGCGCGTCCTACTTCGTACCGAATGACTCTGACTGCGAGGCCTTCGACATCAACTCCACTGTTTCGGTGGGGGTGGCCAACGGCACCACATATGACCAGTACCTTATGGATGAGGGCTTCGAGGGCGAAGTGGTGAAGTTCGAGTCCGACATCACGGCGCTGGAGGACACCGAGGCCGGTCGTCTGGACGGCACAATCACCGGAAAGCTCGTTGGCCTGTACCAGATCAAGGAAGCCTCCAGGGATCTTCGCGAATGCGGTGACTCGCTGTATGAGGAGACTCCGGCCATCGCGGTGGCGAAGGACAACCCGCTGGGAGAAGACATCGACGACGCTCTTGCCGCTATCAAGGAGAACGGCACCTACGCTGAAATCAGCACAGAATGGTTCGGCGAGGACATCTCGTAGTGAATTTCTTCGAGCTGTTCGTCCAGTACGCCCCGGTTTTCATCGAGGCGACGGGCGTCACTCTTGGACTCACGGCGGTGGCGCTCATCTTCGCCATCGTCCTGGGCGCTGGCGTTGCCGCGATGTCCATGAGCGGCATTCCGCCATTGAAGTGGCTGGCCTCCGGCTTCATCGGTCTGATTCGGGGCACACCCCTGATCGCCCAACTGTTCCTGCTCTATTTCGGGCTCTCCGGTGTTATAGCACTGGATAAGTTCTGGGCCGGTGGGATCGCGCTCGGTATTCACAACTCGGCCTACATTGCCGAGATCATTCGCTCTGGCTTCCAGTCGGTACCGAAGGGTCTGGTTGAGGCCGCTCGCTCCCTCGGAATGTCGCGGAGACGCACACTGGTCCGGGTGCAGGCGCCGCTGTCGTTCCGCGCCATCCTGCCGGTGCTCGGCAGCCAGTTCATCATCGCGGTGAAGGACTCGTCTCTCGTCGCCTTCATTGGCGGGCAGGAACTGTTTCGCTCGGCCCAAAACATGGCAGCCGCCACGTACAGACCCATGTCCTCCTACGCAATCGTCTCCGTGTACTATCTGGCGATTGTGCTCGTGCTCACCGCCGTGGTGAACCGCATGGAGAAGCGCTTGGGCGCATACAAGTCCTGAGGTGAACTATGACCGAATCACAAGAAGAACGTGAAACAGCGGTTTCCGCCAGATTTCTCAACGGTGAGGCGGACAAGGGCGAGGCCATCGTCCAGCTGCGGGGTGTCACCAAGAAGTTTGGCGACACCGTCGTTTTCAAGGATGTCGACCTCGACGTGGGCGTCAGTGAAGTGGTTGTCCTCATCGGCCCCTCCGGCGCTGGCAAGTCCACGCTCCTGCGATGCGTCAACGGACTGGAGCAGATCACGTCCGGCGAGATCGTCGTGGCGGGTCAAACCCTCAGCTACGACCAGAAACACCTCAACCGCATCCGCTCAAGGATCGGCATGGTGTTCCAGGCCTTCAACCTGTTTCCGCACATGAATGTGACGGAGAACATCGCCGTGGCGCAACGCGACGTACTGGGTCGCAGCAAGGAAGAGGCGATGGAGAAGGCACACAGCCTTCTTGAGCGCGTCGGCCTCGCACACAAGTCCGACGCCTACCCCGGCAGCCTGTCAGGTGGACAGCAGCAGCGGGTCGCGATCGCCCGGGCTCTGGCCATGGATCCCGCCGTCATGCTCTTCGACGAACCCACCTCTGCGCTGGACCCGGAACTTGTGGGGGAGGTGCTGGCCGTCATGAAGGACCTCGCTGAGGAGGGCATGACCATGATCTGCGTGACGCACGAGATGCGGTTCGCCCGCCGCGTGGCGGATCGGGTGGTGCTCATCGCGGACAAGGGGATTGCTGAACAGGGACCGCCGGATCAGGTGCTGGACAATCCCCAGTCCGAGCGTGCCCAGGGCTTCCTCTCGGAGATCACCGACCACTGACTGCCTCAGCTGGTGTCGGCGTCCTGCGACGACGAGCGAAGTTGATCCGGCCCTTGCGGTCGTCCTTCGATATGCCCGGCGACTTCGTCGCGGGGCTACTCAGCACACGGTGCTGGATCCGATGCGCGAGGCGACTTTGTCGCGGGGCTGCTCAGGAAGCGATTGTGGTCCCTGAGTAGGCGCCGTGAGGGATGAACAGCGCCGTATCGAAGGGCCGTGGACATGACAAGGCGCCAGCTTCAGCGACGAACCGTGACTCGGGCCATGGGTCGAGGGCGACCGCGGTCACCGCGACTGATGACCCGACGGTGATGTGCCGATGCCGCTCGCCGGGCGATCGTGGAGTATGACGAATGCACAGAAGAATGCACCCACTGTCCTTCCCTCCACCGCCCCGCATGCCGAACCTGATCGTGTCGGTCCGCGATGGCCCGCTTGGGTACGGGTGGTGGCCGCCGTCGGGGTCATTTTCGGGCTATTGGTGGCGACTTCGCTGCTTACCGCCCCACTCGTTGGACTCCTCCCCGACACCGTGGCAACAAGCGTGGCTCTCCGCGTTGGGCAACACCTCGTGTTCTTCCTGCTTGTCATCGCAGCATTCACGGTGCTGGTGCGTAAGGTGGACCGTCGTCACCCGGCCGAGATCGGTCTCAGGATCACGCGGTGGAGTCTCCCTTTCCTGATTCTCGGAGTCGGCGTCAGCACCTTTGCACAGGTGATCGCTGCGCCACTGGCTGGCCTGCTGGGTGAGCTCCGCCTCATGCCGCCCCCCACGATGGACGTGCCTGTCCTCCTCGTCGTGCTCCTCGTTGTTTCTCAGGCATTTTTGCTGCAGGGACTGCCCGAGGAACTGGTGTTCCGCGGCTACATCCTTGTCACTCTCTCGGCCCGCCCCTGGGTCGCGATCGGCACGAGCGTCGGTGCCTTCACTGCGCTCCATCTCCTCTCCAGTGGTGGTCAGCAAGGTCTCGTCGAACGCTTGCTCTATCTCGCGATGCCGCTGGGCTTCGCTGTTTCGGCGACAGGGCTGGCCCTGTTGTTGAAGTCCCTGTGGGCGGCGGTCGGTATCCATGCCGGGTTCCACTGGGCGACCATGGTGGGGGCGAGCCAAGGGATGGGGGACGGGCCAGCGCTGTGGATTACCCTGGGTGCTGTCCACCTCGCCATCGGGGTCATCACCCTTGTCAGGTGGCAGCGGATCAATGGCACTATCACCTACACCCGATGAAATCTCAGAGCGACATGTCGAACCTGGCGAGATACAGGGCGAGCCGTGTGCGGTCGCTCTGATGCATTTTCCGGAGCAGGCTCGAGACGTGATTCTTCACGGTGCCGTGACTCATGTGCAGCTCGCTGGCGATCTCGGCGTTGGCTGCGCCCGTCGCCAGCATCTTGGCCACCTCCCGCTCCGTCGGGGTCAGACTCGCGAGCGGGTCCGTGCTTTGGCTCACCAGCAGCGACCGGGTGACACGGGGATCGACGATCATCTCACCCCGCACAGCGGCTCGCAGTGCCTCCGCGATCGCCTCAGGGGTGGAGTCCTTCAGCAGGAATCCCGCGGCACCGGCGTCGACGGCCGCGCGCACGACATCGTCGTCGTCGAAAGTGGTGAGCATGACCACTGGGACCCCGGGGTGGTGCTGCGCACACTCGCTCACCAGGCCGGGACCGTCCAACCGGGGCATCCGGGCGTCGCTGAGGACAACATCCGGATTGACGGCGTTGATCGAGGCCAGCGCCTCCACACCATCGCGCGCCTCTCCGGCGACTTCGAAACCGTCCAGGGAAGCCAGAACCAGAGAAATGCCCCGGCGAACCAGCTCGTGGTCCTCCACCAGGACCACTCGTATCGTGCTCATGGCGCCACCCTCTCATGCGGGCACCGTCACCGAGAGTCGGTGGCCACCCTCAGGCAGGTCCCCTGAGTCGACGACGCCTCCCAGGCCCTCCACCCGTCGGCGCAGACCAACCAGCCCGAAACCGTCTCCCGCGCCTCCGCGCCCCTGCCCATCATCGGTCAACTCGACGTGCACTGTGCTGTCCTCATGGTGGATCAACAGCCGTGCCCGGCTCGCTCCCGAGTGCCGCACCACGTTGGTCAGCCCTTCCTGGACGCATCGGTAGACCACCAACGCCTGCTGTGGCGTCATTCTCGCCACGTCGGTGTCGACATCGATTTTAAGGTCGGTGCCCTGGAACTGGTCGGCCAACGTGCGGAAGGCTTGCGTATCGCTCAGGTCCTCCAGCGGCACCGGGTGCAACGCACGCACCCAGGTGCGCATCTCCTGGAGTGCCTCGGATGTGCCGGAGCGTGCCTCGCCCACCAACTCCCACGACTCCTCCGGAGTGGAGTGCCGCTGCTGCATGGCAGCGTCCAGGAGGAGGCCGACGGCAGTCAGTCGGTGTCCGAGCCCGTCGTGAAGATCACCGGCAGCCCGGGCCCGTTCCCGGGCCAGCACCATCTCCTTCTCCGTCTCCAACGACGCTGCGAGCTGATCCCGCGTGCGCTGTGCCTCTGCGCTCACCTCGCTGAACAGTCGCAACAGACTGGCGAGCAGCAGCATCAACCCCAGAAGAACCACCATCACGAGCATCTGGGTGAGGACGAACTCGACCGGCCGGTCATACACCCACAGCATGAGTGCACCGCCCACGAGCAATAGCGCGGCCACGAGCACCAAACCGGGGCGGACACCGTGCATCACGACGAGGATCAGCAGGCTGAATGCGACCAGCGCCATAGGCGCCGCCCCGTCGCCGAGTACCACTGCCACGATGCTGGAGAGGCCGAGCGCCACCGGCAGCCCCGTCATCTGCGGCTGCCTGCGCCAAGCAATCCAGAAGACGACCACGAGCGCCAGGGCGAGCAGGAAGGCTGGAGGCCGCCACAAGGGCAGCTCATCCAGATAGGGGCCCGCCTGCAGGATCAGCGGTACCTGTGCCAGGACCGCGAGCACCAACAGCGTGTCCAGGATTCTCAGGATGCGCCGGTCGAACATCACACGGCAAACCTAGTCCGGAGTCAGACGCCCTTCACCTGATTGATGGTTTTCGCTTCGCTTGTCAGAGAGTACTCACAGGGTCCGTAGATGGTGTGTGGACATCAAGGTCCAGGAGTAGGACCGTGGCCAGATCATTTGCCGCCCCGCGGAGTTGTGTGACGTCGACAGCCTTGAAGTTCTCCGCCATCGGCTTCTCAAGACCTGCGAGGACCTCCTTGCGTTCCTGGCCCTCGGCCACCTTCACGGCGATGTCCTTGCGGATGTCCTCGCTGAGCACACCGCCCTTGCGGGATGCACGATCGGCGAGAGAACAGGCGTACTTCTCGGCTTCGGCCACCTGTTCCGGGTCCTCGGATGACAGCATCTCCGCCGTGCGTTCCAGGATCCTCTGCCCGTGAGCGAGGTCTCCGTCGCCAATTTCCGCGACGGCGCGCCGCAGCAGGTCTCGATCCTCGCGCCGTGACTCACGCAGCAACAGATCCATCTGCAGGGCCAGGACTCGTTCGCGGGTCCTGGCGCCCTCGTTGTCGTAGTGATTGAGGCTGGGCACGAGTTCGCCTCGGCCGCTGCTCTGACTCATCGTGTCCAGGAACTCCCGGCGCGCCTCGTCAGGCGTGGAGACGGTGTCTCGCAGGGGAACCGACTTGATGGCGAGCGTCGCGAAGAAGGCGATCACGAGAATGGGAAGGATCGCCAGGAAGACCACATGGAGCCGGTCTGCCAGGCCCTCGCGGATGGCGTCGGTGACCGCAGGCGGTAGCCCTGCTGTCCCAGCCGGGTCGAGGACGTCCCCGACGCCGATCTCCGTCACAGAGCCGCCCATCTCCTCGGCCACGCCCGGTGGGAGACGATCAATGATGGCCCTGGACAGTCCACCAGTCATGAGCGAACCGAACACGGCGATGCCGACGGTGGCGCCAACGTTGCGGAAGAACTGCGTCGAGGCTGTTGCGATTCCGAGGTCGCGCTTGGCGACGGCATTCTGCACCACCAGCGTGTATTGCTGCATCGAGGCGCCCAGACCCACGCCGAGCACCACCATCGCGACGCTGAGCTGGAGTTGCGACGAGCCGGCATCAAGGCGCGTCATGAGCCAGACGCCCGCAAACATGGTGACCACGCCCAGCAGCATGATCTCCTTGTACCGGCCGGTGCGCGTGATGAGCAGTCCGGCGCCGATGCCCACCAGGATGAACCCGATCATCAGCGGCAGCAGGATGAGCCCTGAATCGGTGGCGCTGACACCCAGCACGCCTTGCGCGTAGACGGGAATGTAGATGGTGGCGCCGAACATCACCATGGAGACCGAGAAGGCGGCCACATTGGCGGCGGTGAACACGGAGTTGCGGAACAGCCGCAGGGGCAGGAGGGGTTCTTCAGCACGCAGCTCGACGAAGATGAACGCCCCCAGCAACAGGCCACCCACCACATACAAAATGATGATGAGCGCTGAGCCCCATGGGTAGCTGGTGCCACCCCATGATGTGGCGAGCAGGATCGTCACCAGCGCTGGAGCGAGCGTCACAATGCCGAGCACGTCCACGACTGCTTTGCGTTGCACGTGGGGAAGCTGCAGGAAACGCATGACGAAGAACAGGGCGATGATGCCGAGCGGGAGGGTGGCGAAGAAGTTCCAGCGCCAGCCGAGGTTGTCAGTGATCAGGCCGCCGGCCAGCGGGCCGGCAACAGCGGTGACGCCAAAGACTGCCCCCATGAAACCCTGGTACTTCCCGCGCTGCCTCGGCGGGATGATGTCGCCGATGATGGTCTGTGACAGCGGCATGATGGTGCCCATGCCGAGCCCCTGGATGGCGCGGCCTGCGACGAGCATCTCGAAGGTGACACTGAACCCGCTGACCACAGCTCCGAGCATGAATACGATGAGCCCGCCGATGTAGAAGAGGCGACGGCCGTACAGGTCCGACATCTTCCCCATGATGGGGACGCTCACGGCCGACGTCAGCATGGCGGCGGTGGCCACCCATGAGTAGTGGTCGATGCCGCCAAGGTCGGCGACGATGCGTGGCATGGCGGGCCCGACGATGGTCTGGCTGATCGACGCCACGAGCATGCCGATCATGAGGCCGATGAAGACCTGCCGATCCTTCGGCGCCAGACGGTACGCCTCCCGTGGTGTGGGAGCGGGTTTCTTCATGCGTTCTCCAAGCTGTCGTTCAATCGGCCGAGCAGTCGGGCGAGTTCACCCTTCTCATCTGGCGTCCACTCGCCCAGCGATTCGGTGATGATGCGCACACGGCGGGTGCGCTCCTCGGCCAGGGCACGTCGACCGTCGTCGCTGAGGGACAGCAACTGCGCGCGACCATCCTGGGGATCCGGCGTGCGTTCCAGTAACCCGTTCTCACACAGTTGGGATACCCGTCGGCTCATGGTGGAGGTGTCGAAGCCTCGCATGGCGGCGAGGTCGCTGAGCCGTGTGCCCTCCGGGTAGGCACTGGAGGAGAGGCTGACGAGTGTTGAAAAGTCCTGGTTGTTCATGCCTTGGTGCGCGCGACGAGCAAGGGTGTGGCCCATGTTGGCGAACAGTCGCGTCAACTCGTCGGTTAGTTGCATGCTGCAAGCATATGCTTTTGCAGAGGCACGGCCAAGACGGGATCAACGTCACTGCGCGACGCGATACAACCGCACCTCGTAGGGGTCGAGATGGGCCGGACTGTTGCCTGTGGAAAGGACCGGTGTCATTGGAGTGGTGAGGTGGGGACGACGGGTGCGGCGAGCGCAGAGGTTGACTTCGATGAAGAAGGATTCCCCGTCGAGCTCGCGAAACCAGCCGAAGTAGTTTCGACGACTCCTGTACACGAAACGCACATCCCCCAGCCGGAGCGCCTCGTGTTCACGGCGGAGGGCGATCAGGTGCTTGTAGAAGTTGAGGACCGATCCGGGGTTGGCGCGCTGTTCGGCCACGGTGTAGCCGGTGGACTGCTCATGGAAGCCGATCCATGGCTCGCCGCTGGTGAAGCCGTGTTGCGGTGAGTCATCCCACCGCATGGGTGTGCGTGCGTGATCCCTGGAGCCCGGCCGCACGACGTCGAGATCTACGGGCTCCCCGTGATCGTCCGACAGACGGTTGATCGATTCGATGTCTCTGAACGACTCGACCTCCAAGAAGTCCTGGTTGGTGGCCGCGATTTCCTGGCCCTGGTAGATGAACGGGGTGCCGCGCGACAGCAGTTGGATGGCGGCCAGGGCCTTGCCCAGTGGGGTGCGGAAGCTCGGATCAGGGTTGACCTTGGAGATCATGCGAGGGTTGTCGTGGTTCTCCCAGAAGATGCTCACCCAGTCGCCGGAGCCGAGCCTGGACTGGCGGTTGATGATGTAGGACTTCAGGTGGTTGAGGTCGTAGAGATAGTCATCCCAGCGGGTCTTGCCGGGTGCTTCCAGGTGATCGAAGCCGAAGACGAGATCCAGTTCATGACGGTCTTCACCCGTGAGAAGTCTGCCCGCCTCGATGCCGATACCGGGCGTCTCACCGATCATGACGGCCACCGGGTCATGGCCGGGGGCTTCCTCCACCTCCCCCTGGCGCTGGAAGCCCTCCTGCCGCAGCTCCGCGAGGTACGTGTGCAGGTGCGGTCCATGGAAGTAGTGCTCAACGCCGGTGAACTCCAGGAGGGAGCCGATGAACGCGTTGCCCTCGGGCAGCCCTTCTCGCTTGGAGATGAAGTTGATGACATCGAGACGGAAGCCGTCGATGCCGCGCTCGAGCCACCAGCCGACGATGTCCGCCACCTCTTTGCGAACCGCCGGATTGTCCCAGTTGAGGTCCGGTTGACTCGGGGCGAACAGGCGCATGGCCCAGCGTCGGGCATCCTTGAGCCAGATCCAGGCGGGGCCGGAGAAGTACGACGCCCAGTTGTTGGGAGGCGTCGAAGGATCGCCCTCGCGCAGAATGTAGTAGCGGCCGTATGGCCCGTCCGGGTCCCTGCGCGCCTCCCTGAACCATTCGTGCTGGTCCGAGGTGTGGTTCACCACCAGGTCGAGGATGATTCGCATGTCACGCTCGTGGCAGGCCCTGATGAGTTCGTCGATGTCTTCCAGCGTTCCCATCTCCGTCATCACAGCCCGGTAATCCGAGATGTCGTAGCCGTTGTCCTTGTTGGGGGACGCGAAGATGGGAGACAACCACAGGCAGTCAATGCCGAGATCTTCGACGTGTTCCAGATGATTGATGATGCCCCGGATGTCGCCGATGCCGTCGCCGTCGGAATCTGCGAAGGAGCGGGGATAAACCTGGTAGAAGACAGCTTGCTTCCACCAGTGGGGCGTCACGCGGCCGGTGGTGGACGTCGGAAACTCGGAGACATCGTTCAGGAGTGACAGCAGCGTATCCATGAATCCATCACCCGTGAATCGGCGCGTCAATCGCTCCACCATCCCCAGCCGCAGACGTCGAACGACGGGGTTGTTCACCCACTTCGTGGAGTGGTCGAGTTGACGCAGGATCCGGTTGACTATGTCGCGACCGAGGGGATGGTCATACATGTCTCCCACGCTTGACGTGCGATCCACGACCCCCACCTCATTCACTCCTGTTCCTCCCTGATACGCAGTTTCGTGACGATTTCGGCGTAGCGCCCCTCGTCGAGCGTGTAGGTACGACGCAGAATGGCCCAGCTGATGATGACCAACATGATGGGTACCACCATCATGGCAACTTTGAAGGCCACCTGGCCGCCGGTAGTGATGTCCGCCGCCGAATCGGCCTGATTGACCCCGGAGATGAGCAGAGCCAGTCCCACCATGCCAGTGCCCAGTGCATTGGAGGACTTGTAGATGAAGGGCTGGAGGGAGAACGTGATGGATTCAGTGCGTCGGCCCAGTTTCCACTCGCCGTACTCGACGCAGTCGGCGATGAAGAGCAGCATCAGGAGCTGGATGAACGCCTGCCCCATGAAAAGCAGCACCCCGGCCACACCGATCACGATCATCGAGGACCCGGCGAGCGCGAAGATCGCCAGGCCGACGGCACACATTGCCGAGCCCAACGCGTGGATCTGGCGGCGCGTGAGGCGGGTGGACACCAGCGGAAAAATTGCGAGTCCCGTCAGCTGTGCCACGCCGAGGATGCCAGCAAAAATCGCATACATCCCCAGGTCCCCGTAGATGTATTCGAAGTAGTAGATGCCAAGGCTGGTGGTGGCGGTGTATCCGGACATGAACAAAATCATCGTCACCGTGACCCAGAGCAGTTGGTCGTTGCGGCCGATGATGCGGAACAGTTCTCGGATGGGGGTGTGGGGTGTGGGTGCCACCACCTTCTGTTTCGTGAACGCCAGGGTGAGGGACTGGAATGCGAGCATGATCAGCACCAGGACGGTGGCGAACAGGAACCATGCCTTCTGGGGATCGCCCAGAACGCCACTCAGCCATTCGGTGATCGGTACGACTCCGACGACGACGGAGAACAGGCCGATGTTTGCCATGATGCGGGCGATCACGCCGATGCCTTCGCGTTCCTTCAGGTTGCGCGACAACGAGGGCAGCATCCCGTAGAACGAGATGTCGTTGATGGTGTAGCTGATACCCCAGATCAGGTAGCCGACGAAGAACACCACGATGAAGTTCTCACCCGAAACAGGGACGTCGGCGAACAACAGCAGGGTGGAGCCGCCCCACAGTACGGCGCCCACCGCGATCCACGGTTTGAACTTGCCCCATCTCGTGTGGGTGTTGTCCACGATGACGCCCATGACCGGATCATTGAGGGCGTCGAAGATGCGCAGGGCCACGATGATGGTGGTGATGGCAGCGAGCTGTCGGTCGGAGACACCGACGATGTCGGTCATGTAGTAGATCAGGAAGAGGCTGACCATGGCCGCCACCATGTCCCGTCCCAGCGTTCCAAGGCCGAAACTCAGCTGATTGCGCCGGCCCCCACGCTCGGTTGACTTCCCCTGCGAGGTCGAGACCCCCTCAAGACCACTCATGGCGTCAGTGTCGCACGCCCATCCGGATCTGCTGCGAGAGTTCGACATCATGCGCGGTATGTGTGAGCCGGTCATGCCGGAGAATGGAGGCCACGGAGGACCCCGACAAAGGAACTCCACCACAACGAAGGAGTCCGCACATGACTGAGAACAACGAGCGCACCGAAGACGCAGACCGAATCGCCGCCGATCAACCGGCCGAAGGTTCGAATACACCGGGGGAGGCGACGCCGTCCACCACGCCCCATCCGCAGGACCCTGCTGAGGGTGCCGACGAAGAAGCTACATCGGAGCAGTGACATTTCCCGATACCTGAAGCTGAGTTTCAGGAAGCAGGGATACTGGGTTACTGACGTCCGCGGACATTCACCGCGAGGCACAAATTGATGACGAGGGAGTCACATGATGAGCGAAGTGTACGACCGGCCTGATGAAGGTTCCGACAACCCGGGGGGTTACGAGGCTGAGGCGCCCGAAGAGGCGCCTGAAGAGGGCGCAGGCAACCCCGGTCCCAACCTCGGTGGTAAGAACACGCCGCCGCCGGAGACGTCCGTAAATCCGGGGCCCGAGATGGGCGATGAGCCGGAGTTCACAGGGGAGGGCTCCGACAGCCCCGGCCCCAACGTCGACGGGGTGAACACTCCGCCGCCGGAGACGTCCGAGAACCCGGGTCCTGAGCGGGTCTGAGCTGCTACGAAGCACCCATTCGCGCCAGAGCGGATGGGTGCCTCGAAGCATCTTCGCGAGCACCTCCAGTGGTGGAGGATGTGAGAACTTGACCTGCTTGCCTGTGGATGTTTATTGATCCCGACACGGTTACGGTCGCGTAGGTAAGGTGATCCGGACATGAACCTTGGGAGAAAATCATAATGCAATATGGACCGAAAGACGCGCCGCTGGGACACGGACCGGAAGGCAAGACGTTGGAACACATCGCCGTCCGCCTTCGCGCCACCGTTGCCGAACATGCCGGGCGCACCGCCACTCGCATCCGCGTCGACGATGACTGGCAGACACAGACCTACCGCGAGTTCGGTGCCAAGGTTGACGGCGTTGCACAGGGCTTGTTGAACCTCGGTCTGGAGGCGCGCGATCGCGTTGGCCTGTTTGCGAGCAACTGCCCGGAGTGGTCCGAGATCGATTTCGGCGTCGCCACTGCTTGCGGCGTTCTCGTGCCGCTCTACGCCACCTCCACGCCCGCTCAAATCCGCCACATCGTTGGTGATTCCGAGTTGCGCGTCATGTTCGTGGGCAACCAGAGCGAATGCGAGCGCGTCCTCTCCGTCAAGCACGAGCTCCCCAGTCTTGAAACAGTTGTGATCATCAGGCCCTATGCGAATATGCCGGACGACGTCATCGCCTACGACGACTTCCGGGGGATGCCGGACCAGACGGCACTGACAGAGCGTCTGGCAGAGGCATCCGGTGAGGACCTCGCCTCCATCATCTACACCTCGGGCACCACAGGAGATCCCAAGGGCGTCATGCTGCAGCACCGGGCGCTCGTGCGACAGAAGGAATCCATCGAGAAGTTCTTCGAGTTCGGGCCCGACGATCACTCACTGGCCTTCCTGCCCCTCTCGCATGCTCTGGAGCGCGCATGGACCACCGTCGTGCTCCTCAAGGGATGCATGAACACATACGTGGAGAATGCGCGCACGGTGGCGGAGCAGATGGTGCTGGCCAAGCCGACGCTGCTGGTCAGCGTGCCCAAGCTGTACGAGACCGTGTACGCGACGGCGCACTCCAAGGTGGCGTCGTCGGCCGTCAAGCGCAAGCTCTTCACATGGGCGCTGCAGGTGGGTGCTCGCAACCAGCATTCATTTCGCAAGGGCCGTACCCCATCCTGGTGGTGGCGCGCCCAGCTACCCGTGGCAGACAAGCTCGTCCACGCCAATGTGCGCGCAGCGATGGGCGGCACCAAGACCGTGTTGGCCTGTGGTGGCGCTCCCATCCGCAAGCAGGTGGAGGAGTTCTTCTCCTCGATCGGCATGCCCATCTACACCGGCTACGGCCTCACCGAAGCCTCTCCGCTGGTGAGCTTCAACTCGCCGGGCGGCTTCAAGTTCGGCACCGCCGGCCGCGTGATAAGCGGTGGCGAACTGCGCATCGGGGAATTCGGGGAGATCCTGTACAAAGGACCCAACCTGATGGCCGGTTACTGGCGCGACGAGGAGGCCAGCGCCGAGGCGATCGTTGACGGCTGGCTCCACACCGGTGACATCGGGTACGTGGACACCGACGGCTACTTGGTGATCACAGACCGGCTGAAGGACATCATCGTCACGCTCGGTGGAAAGAACGTGGCGCCCCAGCCCATTGAGGGCCTCATTCTGGCTGATCCACTGTTCGAGTACGCCGTGCTGCTGGGGGACAACCGACCCTACCTGACATTGTTGGTGAAGCCCTCCCTGCCGCAGGTGGAGGAACTCGCACGTATTGCCCAGTGGCCGGGAGAACTGGCTGATTGGCTGGCCAGCTCGGAATTCCGTGATGAGGTGAAGCGTCGTGTCGCCGAGTTGACGGACATGCTGCCGACTCAGGAGCGTCCGCGCGAGACGGCGGTGATGGATGACGATCTCACCATGGACAACGACATGCTGACGCCCACCCTGAAGGTGAAGCGACGCCAGGTGGAAGAGCGCTTCAAAACCGCGATCGAGGACATGTACGAGCGCCTCGATCGCCGGCGTTCGGACCGCTGAGCGCCACAGGATTCAGGTGCAGCGAAGGATTTGGTGGGCCACATGGCCCGGGGCACTGGCGCTGGGCGCTCTGTCCCTGGTGCTGGTGGGTGTGACAGCAATCTCCCTGCTCTTGGTTGCCGTGTTGCCGGCGGCAGACGTCTCGGGAACCGACCTCGTTGTTGTCAACGGTCCCGCCGTCGGGCGGCGCGTCGTCTACGGCCTTTTGGGTGTCGCTTTCCTGGCTGTGCCTGTTGCCGTCGTGGTGGTGGCCCGGAAGATGTGGCTGGGCTGGCTTCTGGTGCTGCTTGTTGCCAGTGTCGCGATCCTCGGCGTCGTGTTGTGGACAGCCGGCATCATCTGAGAAGTCTCCTACGGCTGAGCCTTTGCGTCCGGGAGAGCTTGGGGGCACCATGTGACCCATGGGACTGATGGATTTCCTCAGCAAACGCATGCCGGGGCTGAGCGTCGACGAGACATTGATGGCGCTCAGCAAAGGTGCGGTGCTGATCGACGTCCGCACCAAGGCCGAATACGAGAACGGCCATGCGCCAGGTGCGCGGCCAGTGGATCCCAAGGCTCTCCACGACGATGCAGAGCTCGCAATTCATGGCGATGATCCCCTTGCCGAGCGTGACGCTGCCATCATTGTGATGTGTGACAACGGATTGCGTTCATCGGTGGCTGCGGCGGAGCTGCGGGCCAAAGGCATGCTGGCGGAATCCGTCGCGGGCGGACTGTTCGCGTGGATCCGCGAGGGTAATCCTTCCATCCCCGGCCCCTACCGTCGCCGATGAAGTGGGCGGTACCCGCAATGGCAGGCGCAGGTCTGGCGGCTGCGGCGGGGTCCTACCTGGTGGGCCGCCGCGAGATCAATGCGCACGTGGCTGACTACGCCGAACACTGGAGCATCAGGCCCAGCGACTTCCCCGAGGGGGTGCTGCACTACGTCGCCCTCGGCGATTCGGCGGCGCAGGGCGTGGGCGCGTCCCGGGTGGAGGCATCCTACGTCTCCCTCGTGGCGGAGCGTCTCGCCGAGGAAACAGGACGGGAGGTGGCGGTCACAAACATGTCCGTTTCTGGTGCCGTCAGCGACGACGTCGTCACGCATCAGCTCCCACAGCTGTCAGCATTGCCTTTCACTCCGGACATCGTGACCATGGACATCGGTGCCAATGACGTCGTCTATCCGGGCCACGACGTGGAAACGTTCACCCGGTCGATGCGTACGATCCTTCCGACCCTGCCCGCGGGCAGTTTCGTGGCGGACGTGCCGTGGTTCATGATCCCCGGCATGGACGGTGAGTCCCGCCGCATGGCGGCCAGCGCCGTCGAGCTCGTGGATGAGTTCGGACACCATCTCGTGGCCATTCATGAGACCTCACGGGCCGTGGGGCGCTTGAAATACCTCCGCTTCACATCGAGGGATCTCTTCCACCCCAACGACCGAGGCTATGCCAGTTGGGCAGAGGCCTTCTGGGAGGTCATCGTCGCCTCCGGAAAGCTGCAGGAGTTGGCGCATCCAGCAATTAGTTGAACCGATCCGCTCTTGCCTCACCCACGTCTTTCAGTGTCGCTTTCGCCACAGGGCCACCCTCAGGTAGAGTCGTTCGTCGGTTGGCAAGTGTAAGCCAGCCACGTACTCCTGCCGCGGGATCGACCCGCGGCCGTCAGTCCACAGGAGGTTGTGCACAAGCATGCGCAAGTACGAAGTCATGATCATCATCGACTCAGACATCGATGAGCGTCAGGTCCCCGGTCTGGTCGACAAGTACCTCGAAATCATCACCAAGGGTGGTGGCACGGTCGAAAGCAACGACCTGTGGGGGCGTCGCCGTCTGGCATACGACATCAACAAGAAGTCCGAAGGCATATACGCCGTCCTCAGGGTCATCGCCGAACCGGCAGTGGTCCAAGAGATGGATCGTCGCATGGGCATTGACGAGCAGATCGTCCGCACCAAGGTTCTCCGCATTGAGGAGCCGAGGAAGTCCAAGGACAAGGACGCGAAGTCTGATGAGACCAAGGCTGCGAAGTCCGAGGACGCCGCGGCTGTCCAGTCATAAGACTGAGCTTTTCAACACCATTCGATCTGTTTTGGTGATCCACTCGGGTTGATGCCCAAAGTGGAGAGCAATACAGACCAAGTCCGATCCCGGAGGAAAACATGGCAGGCGAAACACAGATTACGCTGGTCGGCAATCTCACCGCCGACCCCGAACTGCGCTTCACCCCCAGCGGTGCAGCCGTCGCGAACTTCACGGTCGCGTCCACGCCCCGCACGTTTGACCGTCAGACCAGTGAATGGAAAGACGGCGAATCCATGTTCATCAACTGCTCGGTCTGGCGTCAGTACGCCGAGAACGTTGCCGAATCCCTGCAAAAGGGTGCTCGCGTCGTCGTTCACGGCCGTCTGAAGTCACGCAGCTACGAAACCCGTGAGGGTGAGAAGCGCACCGTGTTTGAGTGTGATGTCGACGAGGTCGGTCCCGCCCTTCGCTACGCCACCGCAAAAGTGACCCGCACCACCTCCGGTGGTTCAGGTGGCGGCGGTGGCCAGTGGCAGGGCAACCAGAACCAAGGTGGTTCCAGCAGCGGCGGCAGCGGAGGGCAGGACCCCTGGTCCAGCCAGTCCTCAGCCGGCGGCAACCGCGGAGCAAGTGATCCGTGGGCGCAGAGCAACGCTGAAGAACCCCCGTTCTGATACAGAGACAACTGACTCGCATACCGGGTCAGCTGGCACATTCCGTCTGACAAGGACGGGCTTCCAAAGGGCGCCGCCGGCGCCTGCACTTCAAGGAGAGCACCACAATGGCCGGTCCACAGCGCAAGCCTGTGAACAAGAAGAAAATCATGCCGGTGAAGACGACTCGCGTCGCCAACATCGATTACAAAGACACCAACCTTCTGAAGAAGTTCATTTCAGAGCGTGGAAAGATCCGTGCCCGCCGCGTTACTGGCCTTTCGGTCCAGGATCAGCGCAAGGTCGCAATTGCCGTCAAGAACGCGCGTGAGGTTGCTCTGCTGCCCTACGCCTCAACCGCTCGCTGATTGGGGAGTGCATCATGAAGCTCATTCTCACCAGCACTGTTGACAAGATCGGCATCGCCGGCGACGTCGTGGAGGTCAAGGACGGCTATGGCCGTAACTTCCTCCTGCCCCAGGGCAAGGCGATTCGTTGGACCCGAGGCAACGAGAAGCAGATCGAGGGCATCAAGCGCTCCCGTGACGCACGCGAAATCCGTGGCGCTGATCACGCCGCAGAGGTTCGTACCCAGCTTGAAGAGCTGCAGATCAAGGTCCCGGCCCGCGTCTCTGACGCAGGCCACCTGTTCGGCTCCGTCACGGCCAGCGACTTGGTCGTGGCAGTGAAGAAGGCCGGCGGCCCAGCAATCGACAAGCGCTCCGTCAGCTTCGCCAAGCCGGTGAAGTCTGTGGGAGAACACACAGCAGCCGTCAAGCTGCACAATGCAGTCACCGCACACGTGCCTTTCGAGGTCGTTGCCGCCTGATCGCGTCACAGAAGAGCCCCGGCCCATCGGCCGGGGCCTTTTCTATTGCATTCCCGTTGATCGAGTAGCGGCGGCGACGAAGGGTGGTGTCGCCTGTCGCCTGTCGCCTGTCGCCTGTCGCCTTTCTCGTTGATCGAGTAGCGGCGGCGACGAAGGAGCTGCCGCGTGTCGAGATCCCTCAGCCGCAGTCACACCCAGCGCGACCTCGATTCTCGGGCTGATCGGCTGAGTGCCGTAATATCAATAACCTCACCACTGCGGTACGCGGCGACGGCTGCGCAGCTGCACCAGCCGTTACAAGGAGAATCATGTCGTCTCACCGTTGTGCGCGTTTCGTTGCACCGTTTGCTCTGGCCGCGCTGGCACTGGGGATGTCTGCCTGTGGCTCGGACGAGCCCGAGACCACGCCCACCGTCACGGTGACAGAGGAGGCAGAGGCAGCACCCTCGGCGGACGCGACGATGGAGACCTCCGAGCCCATGGAGGAATCCTCGGAGCCCATGGGCGAGACTTCTGAGCCGATGGCCAGCGAGGAGCCGATGGGTCCCAACGACGAAAGCGGTGTCGTGGACGTCACGGCCAGTGGCGACGAAGGCATCATCGCGCTGCAGCATTCGGGCTCCACTCCGGCCGGTGACGCCGGTCCAGACTCCGAGAAGCTGATTGTTGGTCCCGGCGGGTGTTTTGCGTTGGTCAACGAGGGCCCGCCGCGACTCCTGGTGTTTCCCGACGATGCGACCTTCGTGTTGCAGGAGGGCAAACCCTCAGCAACCATCGACGGGACGGAATACCTCGTCGGGGGCCGATTCACGGCTGCCACTACTGCGGTGGAGAAGTTCAGCGTTGCAGGCATTCCCCAGCCTTGTGAAGAAGGATCAGGCAGCACTGTTTACGTCGTCGACTGATTTCCCAGCGCGGTGGTTCAGCGTCGCTTCGAGTCAGCAAGGGCCTCGCGATACTCCGGGTCATCCATGACGAGGTAAACGAGCGGACAGTCCTGCGGTCCTGTGACGCTCATCTGACACAGTGTGCACGGCTCGCCCGGTCTCAGGGGGCACTTGGGATCGGGTCGTTTCTTGGGGCGTCTGGCAGCCCTCTCCATCTGATCCGTTCTGCTCATTTGCTTGATTGTACGCTCAACCCAATCGAACACAGCCGCGGGTATGGTCGTTGCATGAAGATCATGATCATTGGAGGACATGGAAAGGTGGCCCTCCTGGCTGCCCCGATGCTGGTTGAAGGTGGTCACACAGTCACCTCGGTGATTCGCAAAGGCGATCAGGTTGCTGACATCGAGGAAACCGGGGCGGTTGCACGCGTAAGTGATGTCGAGCACCTCGACGATGACGCCACACGTGAATTGATACGCGGAAACGATGCCATCATTTTTGCGGCCGGGGCTGGTGGCGGGAGCAGGGAACGCACCTACGCCGTTGATCGGGACGCTGCCGTCCGCCTCATGGACGCCGCCGTGGCAGAAGGTGTGAACCGTTTCGTCATGGTGTCCTACGTGGGCGCCGGCCGCGACAATGTGCCGCAGGACAATCCTTTCCACGCCTACGCGGACGCCAAGGCACAGGCCGACGAGCACCTGCGCGGCACTTCCCTGAACTGGACCATCCTCGGCCCCGGTCAGCTGACACTCGACGAAGGCACCAGCAAAATCGAGTACGGCGATCACGTCACCGAAGGCAAAACCTCCCGAGCCAATGTGGCCGAGTTGGCCGTCGGCGCCGTCGGTCGCACCGACCTGGGCGGCGTGACCATCAACTTCCGCGACGGCAACATCGCCATTTGGGAAGCTATGGAGAGTCTGTCCCGCCGCGCCGACCGAGCACCCGTCGCACCGCTGCGCGAAGGCACAATCGACTGACGCGCACGGAGCGTCCTGGCGTCAGGACGGTGTCGAGTAGGTACCGGACTGCACGCGCCCAGGTGACGTGAGTGCCCACCGCACCACGGCGGTGGCAAAGCTGCCGAGCGGCCGGCCAACCAGGCGGTCGAACCACTTGTTGGCTGGCAACTTGAGTTCGCGCCGGGCCCACATCGGAAGCGAGCTGATGGCTCCCGCCACCAGCATCCAGTAACCCGGGCGGGCAATCCACGGAACAGGTGGTGTTTTGACGAGGAATGCGACCGTATCGAGTGCGGGCTCCGAGGCTCTCAGTTCAGGCCGGTACCGCTCCAGGGCAGCATGGAGCTCAGCTTCGGTCCGCGGAAGGTTGACGGCGCCCAGGAGTTCACCCACGGGGGCGGCCTCCGTCACATAGGCATCAGCCTCCTCCTGCGTCAATTTCCTGTCGCCGAACTGATGGAAACCGGTGAGAAAGCTCTCTGTCTCGGCCAGGTGCACCCACTCGAGAAGGTGTGGGTCGGAGGCACGGTATGGGGTGCCGTCGTCGGTTTTACCGCGGACGCGCTCGTGGATGCCGCGGATTTTTTCGATCATCTTTTCTGCGTCCGGGATGGGACCGTAGGTGGTCATTGCGAGGAACTCGCTGGTGCGCTGCAGCCGGCCCCACGGGTCGGAGCGATAGCCGGAGTGCCCGGCGACCCCGGCCATAGCCGCAGGGTGCAGGGCTTGTAGCAGGAGTGAGCGAATGCCCCCGGCGTACATGGCGGCGTCGCCGTTGATGTGCCAGATCATGGAATCAGGGGAGTGCCAGCGCTCCCCGGGGGAGTCCCAGATGAGGGCGGCTTTTGCGTCAGCGTCGGGACCGGCAACGCGGCTGCGCAGGGTCTCCCCAATGAGGCGACGCAGAGTGGACAAGGGGTTGAGCATGACTCCAGCGTATGCGTGTCCATCAATAGAGTTGTCCACCGAGTTGTACACAGGGCGTGGATAACTACATGTGTGTAACTACGGCGATGTCTGCATTCCCCGTTGCACCACTACCCTTCCTGTGAAGATGCAGGCTGGATGGAGAACGAATCTGAGAACTTGCAGACGATCCGACGATCTCCCAACTCCTCAAGGCCATCGCCGTCTATGGCCCGGCCATCAAGGAGCTGATCCACGAGGAGTTCGGCGATGACATCATGAGCGCCATCAACTTCAAGGTCGACGTCTCCCGCCGAACAGACCCAGCGGGTGACCGCGTCGTCGTGACGTTCGATAGCAAATTCCTCGATCGCCAGTGGTGATGTGAGGGCTGCTTGCTTCTGTCGTCGGAAAAACCATCATGACAGCCGGGCTGGCCGCCGTCGGCAATGCGAAAACAGGATTGATCTGCTGTGATTCTCGGTATTCTTATGGAGCACCGCCGGTTCGAGATAATTCCGGCAACAACGGGCTAGCCTGGATGATATGAGTGCTACGCCGTTCTCAGAATATCGCCGTCCGCGCTTCCTGGCGTGGGCGTTGTTGGCCCTGCTGTTCCTCGCCGCGGCTTTCGTGCTCGTGGTCTTCGGCCTGGCCAGCGACTGGGGGCGCGCCGCTCCCGAGTTGAGCTTTTTCAATAGGGTTGTTGCAAGTCTGCGAACATCGGAAAGTGTTTGACGTTCAACGTCAGTAGTTTGGCCTCCAGCCGGATGGCCGTGGCCGCGATGGCCAGATCTGCGCCGTCGATGCTGTGATGACTGGGGAGCCATTCTCGACCCAAAGCTCCGGCGCGCTCGGCCACGTCCTCGTCCACCGGATGCCACACCAGGGCAGACAGTAGGGACCGTGTTTGGGCCTCTTCGTGAGAACGCATGCCTGCAAGGATCTCCAGACGTGTCATCTCGCTGGCATGTAGGACGCCGAAACCGCGCTCTCGCTCGAGAAGCACAGCGGCATGCCGGTGACCGCGAAGGTAGTCGATGAGGATTGAGGTATCCACGAGTACGGTCATCGGTCGCGCGGCTCAAGGCGAGCGCCGGAGCGACGGAGCTCAACCCACTCTTCGCCGTCAACCGCATGGTTCTGCCAAGAGCCGAAACCGCGGCGCATACGCGCGACATCTTCGGTCGCTGAGCGTTCCTGCCCGTAGACGATCTGGACGGCCCTGCGGATTAGATCGGAGATCGAGCGCCCTGTGCGTGCAGATTGTTCGTCCAGCAGCCGTCTGTCGTCCTCGGTCAACGAGATTTGGGTACGGTTCATGATGTAACGCTACATCATACGAATCTGGGGGCCTTTGCGTAGAAACAACTGCCCCTATATTTCGAATACGGTTACGACTGCCCCGCCGGTGTCCCCTCACCGATCGGGCACGGAAACCCTGCCCTCCCGCTGGAAAGAGGCAGGAGTTGTTCGGGTGATGACGTGCCTGGATCGCGCCTCGGCTAGTGTCGGCTTCACGCGGACACGACAGGAGAAGCGGAGCATGGAGACCAGCAGAGATCACACCGTCGAATAAGTTCAGGCGGCCAGACAAGGTCATGGACTCAAGTGGGCGGAGATCGCCGATGCCATTGAGCGGCCCAAGGAGTGGACTGTGGCGGCGCTGCTCGGCCAGCACCCGCTTCCCGCCGCGGAGGCGGAAAAGGTCCAGGAGTTGTTGGGGCTGGACGACGACAGTGTCCAATCTCTGCAGAGGGTGCCCCACCGGGCAGGGCTGGGCGAACTTGCAGACGATACGACAATCTACCGGTTCCTCGAGGCCATCGCCGTCTACGGCCCGGCCATCAAGGAGCTGATCCACGAGGAGTTCGGCGATGGCATCATGAGCGCCATCAACTTCAAGCTCGATGTCTCCCGCCGAACAGACCCGTCGGGTGACCGCGTCGTCGTGACATTCGACGGCAAGTTCCTCGATTACCAGTGGTGAAGTGAACACTGCTTGCTGGCATGGCGACATTTACTCGGCACGATTACGTGGCCGCTTATCTCCCGCCTTCGAGTAAGGTCGGGCCGACGCGTCGGGTATCACGCGGAGTAGACGTCAGTCTGGCGGAGAGGTGACGTCGCTTCTACTCCCGTGGCGGAGGCCAAACAAGGGCCGGAGGCGCTCTCCTGGCCCTCAGACACTCCGCGCCGGCGACCACGAACCCTGGCCAAAGGTTAGTCTACCGATATCGTCTCCAGGAAGTGTTTCACAAACCCCTCCCCATCGACATTGAGGCAGATGTTTACGTTTGGTTCTTTTTTCCACAGATTTCTAAAATCACAGATTGTTTGACCATAGCCCAACGGGCTGACCGTCTCTACGTCAACGAAGTATTTCTCGGTTTCGAGGAACTCCTTGTCTATTGCGAAGCCAACTGTCAGTGGATCGTGGAGTGCGCAACCATTGATGTTGTATCTTTGCATGCTGAAGTTTCTGAATACGTCGGTGGATTGTTTGACGAAGTTGTAGTACTTGGTGCCTTTCATCGTTTCAATGTGATCGATAGTCAAGAAGGTCTGGTGTGTTACATCCAAACTCACCAAAGTTACTTCTGCACCGCTATGGAACACGATTCTAGCAGCTTCCGCATCCGCATAAATATTGAATTCCGAGTTAGGCAAGCTATTACCCTTTCCGGCAAGGCTGACCAAGCCACCCATCACTATGACTTCATCCAGCCAACCTGCAAGGCGTGGTTCCTTTTTGAGGGCCAAAGCTAGGTTTGTCAATGGCCCTACCATGATCAGAGTCAATTCGCCCCTGTGTCTTCTGGCGCTCTCGATGATAAAATCAGGCGCGAACTGATTGTCAAGTTCTTTCTCAAGTGTAACGTCATCCAATGCGTTACCGATTCCGTCGGTACCATGCACCATGAATTCATGTTCAGCTTCTCTTATCAGCGGACTTTCAGCGCCGGGGTACACCTTGACGTCATCTCTCCCCGCTAGCTGCAGCACTTTCAGAGTATTGCTGTTGACCATGTCAAGTGGTACATTTCCGTTGACCGTTGTGATTCCGAGAAATTCGAGCTGCTTACTTTCCAAACCGTATAAAATCGCGAGTGCGTCGTCCACTCCTGTGTCCACATCTAAAATTACTTTCCTCATTGTGACCTCCAGGTTCCTATCAAACGAAGAACATTCCTATGATTGCGCCATTCAGAAGATTGGCGACCGTGGCTGCGAACAGAGCTTTACCAGCCATCGATTGGATTTCTTTATTACGACCGGGGGCAATTCCGAGCATGATCCCCAAGGTGATTCCTACGGAACCAATGTTTGCAAACCCTGCCAGAGCAAAAGAGAGGACAGCTACGGACTTGTCAGAGAACTGATCGATGGTGTCTGCAAATGATGTAAATGCAACGAACTCGTTCAGAATCACTTTTTCGCCGAGTAGCCCCCCGGCTGACACTGCTTCACTCCATGGGATACCGATGAGGAAAGCCACAGGCGCAAATAGATATCCAAAAATCAGATTCAGAGATAGCTCCGAGAAACCGAACCAGCCTCCAACATTGCCCAGGATTATATCTACCAAGGCCACCAAGCCAATGATTGCGATAAGGATCATCGCAGCATTGACGGCCAGGGTCACACCATCTTTCGAGCCGTTGATCATCGCATCCATGAAGGTGGATTCTTCACCTTCGGCCGCTGATTTGGCTGGTTTCGCCAGTTTCCACTCCTCCTTGTTCAAATCAGCAGTTTCAGGCATCATGAGTTTAGCGATCATGAGTCCTGCTGGCGCGGACATGACGGCGGCTGAAAGAAGGTATTCAACGGGAATTCCTAAAGCCACGAGTCCGAATAGGACTGCACCTGAAACGGAAGCCAGTCCTCCGACCATGATTGCAAAGATCTGCGACTTGGACACATTCGCAATATATGGCTTTATGGAGATTGCCGACTGGGTCATGCCGAGGAACATGTTTGTGACAGCGTTCGTTGATTCAACTTCACCCGTTTTCATGAACTTGGAAATGAACCCACCCACGATTCTTACGATGAACTGCATGACGCCCAGATGATAGAGTATGGCAATCAATGATGTAAGGAAAATCATGATCGCCAACACGTTGATGATGAATATTGAGCCGTTTTCTCTACCGGGCTCGGCAAGTTCACCAAATACAAAAATTAGCCCCTCTTGGCCTGCAGACATTATTGCGCCAACGCCGTCAGACAAGAACTCGATGAACGCGATTCCGACATTCCATTTGAAGACGACGAATCCAAGAGCTACTTGAAGTAGAAAGCCAACGGCAAACGTCTGCCAGTTGATAGCCCTTTTGTTGTCGCTGAACGCAAAAACGACTGCTAGTAGGACCACGCATCCTAAAATGCCCCAGATAATCGAAATCACGTTTGTCTCCTCGTCGAGAACAGGCACGGAATTGTTATTGCTTCATTCTGTGGTTTCTGATTGGCGTAGCAAATGTGAGCGTACGCTCGGTCAACCTCGGTGTCAAGCAGTTTCGTGCCTGTTGTCTCCCTCGATGCAGAGCACGCTAGATGATTGATTCCTTACCGGTGCTTGGGCGGATGGTGCCGTGGATATGGCGACGGCGTTCAATATCGCTGTATGGGCAATAACCTGCCTCCGATGGTGTAGTGCTGTGAATCCGGTGCGGGCAAGATGCTTGGGAGATCCATCTGCCCATGTAAGGCGGGTGTCATAGCGCATTCTCGCGGGGAAGGGCATCTGTGAGTTGATTGACGCAGCAGTGTTGGTCGAAGTCGATGTAGTCGCGCCAAGGGTCATGAGTCGCCGCGTGCGCTTCCCAACAGGGCCGGTCCGATGTGGTAGGTCGCGGCCTGCGAACCAGCCCTACAAGGGGCAGAGCAGTTGGCTGAACGACCCCATATGCTAGGAACTGCTGGCTGTTCCCAGCCGCGCATCAGCGGTTGGAGAAGGCATGCGAGGTGATCTGGGTCAGGGAGTCCGTTTCGTACACGTCGATTCCGGCGGGAGCGACCACGTACAGGTCGGCGTCGATGGTCAACGCCCTGGCGGTTGTGGCTTGGTTCGGGGTCGACTGCTGTACGGGGAGTTCGCCGAGCAGAGTGAAGCCCGTTGTCTCGTCGTAGCGGTAGAGCAGGTAGTCAGTGTTGACCTTCCCCACCGCGTCGTGGGTCCCGACGGCGAACCCGATGAGGCTTTGGTCAAGATCGATGAAGACGGCCTTGTGGTTGCGCAGCGCCTCGGCGTCGTGGAACGGCACTTTGATCGTCGTGGCTTCCGTGACGTCGAACGGGTCGGAGGTGTCGTACATGCTGAGCTTCATCCCGAGGACTTGGCCCTGCTCGGTGGCGTCCACGCCGAGTCCCAGCAAACGTCCCTCCGTCCAGGGATGGAGGTAGGTGCTGAAACCGGGGATCTTCAGCTCGCTCATCACCTTGGGTTCGGTTGGGGTGCTGAGGTCCAGCGCGAAGAGCGGGTCGATCTGGCGGTAGCTGACGACGTAGGCGCGCGGGCCCTGGAAGCGAACCGACTGGATCTGCTCGTTGACGGCCAGCTGTGGGAGTGACGCGACGACGCCCAGTGCATCATCGAGTACCAACAGAGTGGGGTACGTCGCCCAGCCTCCGGAAGCAGTGGTGCCGTCCATGGTGACCGCGACTCTGAGATGCCCGTCGAAGTGGTCTAGGGCGAACTGGTTCAGCGGCATGCCCGGGATGCTGGCACTTGCCGCGACGCTGACCTCGCCATCGGCGAGCTGGATCCGGACCAGGTCGGTCTTTTGGGCGACTTCGAGCAGTCCGGTGTCCTGGTCGAGGGTGAATTCGGAGACGGCAGTGGGCTGGTAGGTGGTGGAGGCAAGGAAGAGGCTGTCGTCGCTCATGTAGGTGACGTCCGCGCGTCCCATCACCGACGCCGTGTCGATGCGCTGCCCACTGGAGAGGTCGATGCTGCTGACCACTTGGAACATCGGTCCGGTCGGACCCGCCGGGATTGTCAGGTCGGCGGCGGCCACTGGCGTGACCTCCTGCGCGTCGGCGACGGACGGGACGAACGTAATCGGATCGTCCGGGTCGACGGCTTCACGATCGGCGACGGCGTAGTCCGTGACCACGTACAGCAGATCGCCTGCCAGGCGCGAGGTCGCGTAGGCGCCGCTTTGGCCGAGACCGGTCACGAAACGTGGTGACGAGGGTTCGGTCACGTCATAGAGCAGCGCTCTGGTCTGGGATGCGTCGTAGGGCACATACGTCATGGGTTGACTCGAGGGCAGCTCAGACAGGCGGGGCGTGTACTCGGTGACCAGCGCCACGAGCAAATTGTCGTGGAGCATCAGGTCGATCACCGGGCCCTGGACGGTGCCCGCCGTCGGACCGGTCTCCTCGGCCGTCGTGTCGATCCGGGCCACCTCGGTGATGTCGGCGCCGTCGGCCGACACGAGGACCACGTCGTCGCCCGATACAGTGAAAATGGTGCGGCCGTCGCTCTTGACGATGTCGCCCTCGTCAATGCCGGCGACCTGGGTGTTAGTGCTCCAGGTCCCTCCGTCTTCGGTCGCAGCAGACTCGGACGCCTGGAGGCTTTGGGGCTGGGCTCCGTCGGCGACGGCGAAGTCGCCCTCGAGTGCATACTCTCCTCGCGGGACGGACGCGAACGCCTTCTGCACTGCGGTGTAGGCCTGGGCGTAGTCATCGGGATCAATGGCATCACGGGAGGCAGGGGACAGCGGAACGGGGGGATCCGTGAGGTCCCGATCGGTCGGTATCAGCGTCGGTAGGACCGCCAGCCCCACTATCGCCACGACCGCGGCCGCGGCCGCGGTGACCCACGCCAACCGGCGGCCGGGCCGGGCCGCGCGCGGTGGCTCTGCGGGCTCGGCGTCGAGTGCCTCAAACAGGCGTGCCCTGACCTGTGGGTCGGGTCGCAGCTGGTCTCCGATTTCAGAGAAGATGTCGTCATTCATCCCACAGCCCTCCCAGGAGCTTGTCTCGCATCTGGGCGCGGCCTCGGGAGAGGCGCACCCTTACGGTTCCGGGCTCCACGCCGAGTAGATCCGCGATCCGCGCGACGGGGAGATCCTCGAAATAGAACAGGTACAGAACGCTGCGCTGGCTCTCAGGCAGCGAGCGCAACGTACGGAAGAGCACGTTCTGTTCATCGGTGGCCAGCGTGAAGTCGTCGACGGCCTTGGCGGTGCCGGTGTCGACGTGGTTCGAGGAAAGGGGCACGACCCTTGTCCGCCACGAACTGAGCCGAACCCGCTTCGCGCAGTGCAGAGCGGTGGTGATCAGCCACGCCTTTCGGTGCTCCTCGTCGTTGACCGACGGGCGGCGGCGGTGGTAGGTGAGGAACACCTCTTGGTACACGTCGTCGGCGTCGCCGCGGCAGTCCGTGTGGGTCACCGCGATGCCGTAGACCATGGACTCGTACCGCTCCACCACCGCATGCGTGTCGCCGGGCAGGGGGAGGGTCGACGGCTCGTCGCTCGCTTCAGCGTCCACCGTTCCCTCTTTCCTCGTGTGCCAGCGGCACCAGGGGCGCCCCTACCAATAACTGCGCCGAGGTGCCGGAAAGGTTACCGCCGGGTTCTGCTGGCGGTCGGGTCTACTTTGAAGGCGTAGCCCAAGTGATGACCGCGAAAACGGTCTCGGCGAGAGGACCGATGATCGCGAGCTTGGGGCAGCAGGGCCACGCGAGAGACGAGAGCATCCTTGACCGAACTGTGTGGCTCCCCGGATGCCGTTGATGATCCGCCAGCGGCGGCCGCCGGGTCAGGCGTCATATCTGCCTCCGACGTCGCCCACTCACGACGTTGGCGATGACCAGAGCAGCAGCTCCACAGAGAATGGCAAGACCGATGCGAATCGTGGTGGGCCAACGTCCTCGATCGATGTTCCCGGGCTCCCGGATTTGTATGTCTGGAAGCAACCCGGTCGCTACTTGGAAGCCGCCCACCCCGTAGCTGTCGACGTCCCGGATGGTGGTGAGCCGACGCGACGAACTTCCGTCGAGGGACACCGCAGTCACCCAAAACACTCTGCCCGAATCGTCTGCCTCGTCGGGGCCCTCGACGTCATCCATGACGAGCAACTCATTGGCACTCATCCAACCCAGTACGTCCTCGGCGCCGACGAGTCCCGCGGTGAGCGGCGCCGGCACTGTGTCTCCGCGGCCCGTGGCGTCGATGAAGAAGAGCGCTTCCGCCTCATCAAGACATTTCAGCCATTCGGCTTCATCCCATTCGCCGTTCAACTGGTCACACCCCCACGACTGGACGCCTGTCGCCAGCAGTGCGCCGTCGAGGGACCACGCGTTGGGACCGCTGAGGTACTGATCGGCTGGAAGGGCAATTTCTCGGAGAAGCTCATCACCCGGACCGAGGATGTCGATCTTGCCGCCCCCCATTTGGGGCGTCCCATCCAGGTTCTCCCGCGAGAAGTCATCGGGAGGGATGCGGTGGATCGCCAATTCAGTTCCGTCGGGGGAAAAAGCGACTTCCCGGGCATCATCGACACCTTGAATGAGTCGGGACTGTCCGGTGGCCAAGTCGAGAACGCCGATGCTGCCCGTGATCGCGTATCCCGAGTAGGGATAAACCTCCTCGGGCGTGCTGAGGAAGGCCACCCGGCGTGAGTCCGGCGACCATGCGAGGGGAAGAATACTGACCCCACCGGCCACTTGAATGACCTCGACGTCCCCGGTGTTGAGGTCAACGAGAGCCAGGTCCGGTGGGCTGGCGTTGTAGTCACCGACGGCGACAAGGGTTCCGTCGGGCGACAACCGCGTGGGACCCGGGTCACCCCGGGTCTCCGCTCCGCCCCGGGCCTCGGAGGCACCGACGCGCCGGTACACATCACCGTCAGCGCCCATCACCACAGCCTGCGGGAAATCCATGAACTCAACACCGAACCCATGCTGGAAGAGCGCCACCGCACGCCCCGGTGGCGAGGAAGCCACGTCACCGGTGAGATACGAGTAGCTGGCAAGTCGAGACGGCAGGCTTGCTGCCCACCCCGGCTCCGTCGTTGCCCGAGTTTGCCAGTTGAATGGGAACAAAGCCACGATCAGAGCGACGACCAGCACTGCTCCGCCCACGGCGTGCGGCCGCCACCGTTTACCGCTCGATAGGGCCTCGTCCTTCATGCTGCAAAGTGTGCCCCAATGCCGTGGAGACAGCCGTCGCTACGGCGAAGTGGCAATCCGATCGGGTTCCCCATCGTTCGCTGCGCTCGCTTTCCGGGCGGGTCTCGAATTGGGAGTCACGGTTACAATCCAGCAGATGGAGTGGGACGACGAGGTCTTGTGCCTGACGCTGCTGCGAAGTGTGTCCCGGCGAATGATGGGGTCATGGCAACGTCCTCCCGGTAGCTCGCAGACTATTGACACCGTGTTTCACACCGTTCGGATCGAAGACGACGTGATGGTGATCGCACCAAGGCGCCGCATCGATAACACCCGCAAAAGTTTGTGGTTGCACGAGATTCTGGAGATAGCACGAGCCCACAACTGCTCCACCATCAAGTGCATCACCAGCGACCGCCTGACACCCACACATCACCACGAGGCGCTCCTCGAGCACGGGTTCACCCAACGGAGTGAGGGCGTTGTGCTCGGAGCTGCGGTGGAGGCGCTCGACATCCGTACTCCAGAGCTGTTGGTTGACACCGCCGTCACGGGCAGGTCGCTTGCGGCTGCTTCGCGTCTCAATTCTGCGCTATGGGGATGGCCAGCACTGGACACGGCGCTGGTCACCGAGTTGCTCGGGGGATTGGCCGAGATCCCAGAGCGTCAGCGGGACAAGCACGACGTGGTGGTGTGGATCGACGGCCAGCCGGCTGGTATCGGTAATCTCGCTGTCGACGGCGACGTCGCCACACTCGGGGAGGGCGCCACACTGCCCGAATGCCGGAGACGTGGCGCCTACACCGCCTTGGTGGATGCTCGCCTCGGAATCGCGCGCGATGTCGGTTGCCGAACCGTGGTGGCACACACCGAGAACCCGTGGGCCGAAGAAGTCCTGCGTTCGCGTGGCCTTGAGGTCGTGGACCGCACCAAGCTCTACACACTGAGTGAGCCCCTCCGGGAGACCACCGACGGATGAACGCCGCTGAAACCGCAAGAGCTTCGTTGAAGCTCGGGTGTGATGCGGCAGCGTCGAGCATGGGAAAGTGACTTCATGAAGGCTGACAACATGGTCGACCCCTCGGAACTGGCCTCCGCGGCGAGCGCTCACGAGCAGTTTCAGGCGGATGGCATCTATCTCAACACTGCTTCCCTCGGGTTGCCGCCCCGAAGCAGTCTCGAGACGTTGCGCGCGGTCCTGGACGGAATGCGGGAGGGCCGCTCCACCGGACTATGACGCTCCGCTCAATGCGTCCCGGGTCGCTTACGCAGGACTGGTCGGGGTCGACGTCAACCAGGTTGCTGTGGGGAGCCAGGTCAGTGTGTTTGCGGGTCTGGTGGCGGCCAGTCTGCCTGATGGCAGCGAGGTCCTGACGGTTCGGGACGAGTTCACCAGCATCGTGTTCCCGTTTCTGGCGCAGGCCGGACGCGGCGTGAGCGTGCGGGAAGTTCCTTTGGAGCATCTGGCCGAAGCGGTCACCTCCAAGACCAAGTTGGTGGCGGTATCGGCTGTTCAGTCGGCCAACGGTCGGGTGGCCGATCTTGATTCACTCGAGGAGGCGTGCGCGGCGACTGGGACCGGGGTTTTGCTGGACACCACCCAAGCAGTGGGATGGCTTCCGATCGACGCCAGCCGCTTCGCCTCCACCACCGGCGGCGGATACAAGTGGTTGCTGGCGCCACGCGGCACCGCCACCTTCACCATCCAACCCGGCCTCGAAGACACACTGATTCCGCACACCGCTGGCTGGTACGCCGGCGATGACCCGTGGACCAGCATCTACGGTGGTCCCCTTCGTCTGGCCGCCTCCGCTCGTCGTTTCGACATCTCGCCTGCCTGGCACTCGTGGGTTGGCCAAGCGCCCGCATTGGAGCTGCTCACCAGCATCGGAGCGACCGCCCTGCACGAGCATGCCCTCGGTCTGGCCAACCGATTCCGGGAAGCCGTCGGGTTGCAGCACGGCGGCAGTGCCATCGTGAGCCTCGAAGTCGGGCCCGGGGCGGGGGAGCGTCTTCTTCAGGCCCGGATCGCTGCGAGTCACCGTGTTGGACGGTTGCGGCTGAGTTTCCACATCAACAACACCGTCGACGACGCGGACCGTGCGGCCGAAGTACTGCGCAGCCACGTCGTCCGGCGGAAGACGGATTGACGTCTGCGTGCACGGCTTCGTCGATCCCACTCACGCTTGCAAGCGCCGTCCCTGGTGGTCCTCCGGGCGCTGCATTCTTCGCCGGCACGGTGCTTTTCGAGCATCCAATGCGCCGGGCTGAGTCGCTTTGGGCCCCGACGACTGTGCTGAATGCTATCCCTGGGGTCGGAAACGCTCCCATGCTGATTGGCGGGTGATTCCCAAGGCCTGACCGATCCTGGCCCAACTGATGCCTCGGGCCTGTGCCTCGTGGACCCAAACGTGGAGGTGGTCTTCCACTTGGTCGCGCGCCGCCGCAACCTCTGGTAGACGAGCCAACAATTGCGTGTCGTCAAGTCTGTCCCAGGATGTGGTGGGGGCAGTGGCCAAGTCGAATTCCTCAGCCCCTTGGGTCTCGTGGAGCCGAACCGCGCTGTGAGAGCACTCTCGGCAGATCGTGGCCAATGGGCTTGCCACCAGCCATCCGACGGCTTCACGGGGGCGTAAACAGAAGCTGCACAACAGGTCTGAGCCGCGAGATGTATTCATGGGACGATCTTGCCTTGCAAGGCCATGCCTGACAAAGTGTCAGGTATGGCCTTACGGGATGTGGAAGGGCGACGGCTGAGGAGTGAGCGCTTCGCATCTGCGGTTTCTCTCCGCTGGCTGGTGGTCACGTCCACGCTGGAGGGACTGGCTGATTCAACGGCGAGGACGCTCCTGTCGATCATCGCCGTCATGACTCTCGGAGCCGGAACAGGCCTGGTCGGGGTGATCAATGCTCTCGGGCTGACGGCTTTCCTTCTTCTGGGATTGCCAATCGGGATTATTGCGGATCGCATTGATGCACCGGGCAGGATCATGACCCGGAGTACGTTGGCACGCGCGGGTGTGGCTGTGGGTGTCTTGGCGTGCTGGGGCGGTGGTTGGTTGCACGGCGCGACGGGGATCACCACGCTGGTGTCGGCGGCGCTGATCATCGGCATCGCTGACGTGTTCTACACCACCGGACAATCCCTGCTGGTGCCGAAGCTCACTGCACCGGATCACATCCGCGAGGCCTTCGGACGGGTGCATGCCGGTACCCAAGCGGGCGCCGTCGTTGGACCGCCGCTGCTCTCGGGGCTCCTGTTGATTGCCGCAGCCCCCACAGCGTGGATCGCGCCCGCCGCCGCATATTTGCTGTCGTCACTCACGCAGCGGCAGATCCACCGCGCCTTCGACGTCCCAGCGCCGTCGACAACTGAGCGCATTTCCCTGTGGGTTCAAGGGCGAGCCGGTATCTCGCACCTGATGGCTCATCCCATACTCCGTCGCATGACCGCAGCCAACATGCTGAACAATGCGGGGGTGATGGCCGCCAACACCGTGGTCCCCGTTGTAGCCCTACGGCACCTCGATGTATCCCCGCCGACATTCACTGCGTTGGCGGCGGCGGGTGCCGTGGCCGGCGTGCTCGTCGCCACGGTTGCCTCGCGAATCACTGCCGCGCTCGGTTTGGCTACCGTCCGTGTCCTGGCCGCGGTGGCGGCCAGTCTTGGAATTCTGGGCCTTGCGCTTGGCGGCGCAATCCTCGATGTTCTCCCCGGCTCAGCTGAGGTGTGGTTGGGAGTGCAGTTCGTCCTCGCAGGGGCCTCAGCCGCCGTGGCCAACGTCGCCGGCTCCGATCTGGTCCCACGGCTGGCGCCGCCAGGGAAGCTGGGTAGCGTCATTGCCGCACAGCGAACCATCACACTTGGAATCATGCCCCTGTCTGCACTGCTCACCGGACTCATCGGCACGAGCATGGGCATCACACCCGCCATTGCATTGTGGGCGACCCTCATTCTCGCGTCGGCTGTTCCCTGTTTTCGCATTCCAGACCTTGACCCTCGGTAACCGGCCGTCAATGGAGACGACGTCCATGCTGACTCCTGCCCGGCGATTTCTTTCCAGGGCACGGCATCGTTAACGACGCAGCCGACCCACGAATGCCAGCGCCAACATGGAAGCGCCAATAGCCATCGATCCGGCCAGGAGTTCTGAGATGCTCAGGAAAGCGAACGTCAGCGGGCGGCCGGCGTCTTGAAGGTAGGCATTGAACAAAACCAGACCGGATTGAAGCATCGCTGCGAGCACCATGGCCACGATTCCCCACAGCGCCAACATCTTGGCGCCTCGGGGCCCGACGTGTACCTGCAGCATGCGTGTGGCCACCAACATGCCGATCACTGTGCCCGCAGCCAATATCAGTACGAAGCGCAACTGATTGAGAACGCCATCGGCCCAGAGGGGTATGCCGACGAAGAGCTCGGTCGGCCGGATCCACTCAAGGAGAAGTGCGAGGGTGAGGAGACCCAGTGCCACGAGGACGACGAGACCGTTGTGCAGACCCCACTGCTTCGGGGGATCCTCTGTATCAGCGCCAGTTTCAAAGTGCACCTCGTTCATCACCGCGCCTCCTTTGACGGGCCGAGCCTGTGGCGCATTTTACGCGACAAGGTCTGACCTTGCTTGATTCAGCGAGCAGTGCTCAGCTGCACCCAACTCACCACGATCATTCCGTGGGTCGAGTTTCACGGCATGTCCGCGTCGCCGTCGAGGAGGCGCCGCAGGGTTGTGACGTGCGCCTTGAAAGCGCGGCGGCCCTGAAGCGTCAGCGAGACCCAGGTACGTGGGCGTCCGAAGGGCTGTTTGCGTTTGTCGAGCGTCACGTAGCCAGCTTCTCCCAGGATGCGCAACTGTTTCGACAGGGCCGATGTGGAGAGCTCGAGTGCTTCCTCGATGGCGGTGAACTCCAGAGCCGTGGCCGTGGCCAGTGCCGCGCAAATCCTCAACCGTACGGGGGAGTGGATGAGATCGTTGAAGGCGTCGGATCGTTGAGTCACGGCATGAGGTCACTGGGGTCGAAGTCACCGGAGGCCAACCGCCGGGCGGTGTCAGCATCGTCCCACCGGAGATAGACGTAGGAGAGAACGGCGAACAACACTCCCGCGGCAATGGCGAACCATGGCTGCCACGTAGCCGGCGGCTGGATCTGCCCGAGCACAAAGGCGGTGGCGTAAACCACGAGGAACCCAATTGTGCTGCGGCTGTTGACCTTCAACAACCTGCCCTGTCGACGCCGCAGACGCATGTCAAGCACCAAGAAGGCGACCATCCCCAAGACAAAAATTGCAGCAGCAATGATCCAGCCAGCTGGGCTCCTGAGCAGAGCGACGCCGAAGGCCAACCCCATCGTGAGGGCGAAACCCACGCACCACCACACCGGACGCCGTGTGCTGGCGACGGCGGCCCGCCGTGCGGACTCGATGCTCGACAGTTGTTCTGCTTCGGTGGGGCCTGATGGTCGTTGCGACGACGTCATGTAGTTCCACCCTTCTGAGATCGGCGTTCCTCCATCATCGCAGTTGGTTGTGCGAGTGGCAACCAACTCAGATCAAACGTAGCCGACACACCGAGTGAGCTATCCCAAAGCTGAGCGGCTGCGTGCGCGGGAGGTCGCCGGACCTGAGGCGCTGCAATTCGTGACATCTCGGGCATGCTGCAGCACGCCGAAACTGTCGGCGCGACTCGTAGACGTGCTTGAAGGTCGCATAGGGAGAAAGGTGACTGACGTTGGCAAAAGGCGCCCGCGGATCAACTTCGATGTCCGTGTGTGGCAGCCGTACGAATCGGAGCAATACCTCAGCGATCGTAGGCATCGCTGCGGTGACCGAGCCTGACAACCACGATGACCAACTTGTCGTGTTCGACCGTGTAGATGATGCGGTAGTCACCCACACGGACGCGAAAGCCGGGGCGCCCACTCAGGGCTCGGGAAGCGGGTGGCCGAGGATCCTGAGCCAGAAGGGAGATGGCTCCCTGAATGCGACGACGCACCTGTGGATCCACCTTGCGCAGCGCTCGTGCCGCCGCTGGGCCGAAGTTCGATCCGGTACTCGCTCACTCCCAGCCCAAATCCTTCTTGACCTGTTCCCAAGGAATGTTTGACCCCTCCTCCTCCATGGCCGCGTCGAAGGCTGCGATGTCCTCGGCATCCTCGAGGGCGGACATCAGTTGTTCATAGCGTTCAGGGCTCACCAGCACTCCCGCGGGACGGCCATGCCGCTGCACGATCACCGCCTCGGTCTGGGCGGTTTCCATCGCGGCGGGGAGATGCTCCCGTGCTTCGCTGATGCTCATGATGGCCATACATAGAATCGTACAACTCGGGTTGAGAATCATACGGAAAGTGGGTTTTCTGCACTCATGGACGATCCCGGTGTAAGGGAATCCTCACTGTGCGACAGGCATCAAAGCTGAAGTTTCATCGTCACTGCCCCCGATTCCGCGCGGACCGGCCGGAAGCCGACGTCCTGGTAAAGGCGAAGCGCGAAGTTGTCGGTCTCCACGCTGAGGCTGATCGCTGGCATTTCGGCATCGCGTGCAGCTGCGATCAGTGCGCTGAGCAGGCTGCGGCCCACGCCTCGACCTCGCCACGCTCCTGCGACGCCCATCGAGAGTTCCGGAACAGCGGCGTCGATGAAGCCATAGCCGGGGTCCTCGGCGGTGAAAAACCGTAGCCAGGCAGCACCGATGGGTTCGGCGGCCTCGGCCACGACCCCGAGGTCGCCGGGTTGAGGCCATCCGGCGACGTAGTGCGCCAACTCCGGGACGCTCAACACGTCGTCGCGTGATCCCGACGGCCCATCGGGTCTCCAGAAAGCGGCTGCCACCACCATGTCGATCAGAAAGTCCGCGTCGGAGGTGACGGCTCGCCGAAGGGTGATGTCCATGACGAAAGCATGCCTGAACGTCGAGTCGCTCAAGAGGTTCTGTAAATTGGCGCTGTGACCTCTTCCGCGACTGACCTGCCCGGACACCTCGACTGGGAACCTGCTCAAGAGCGCCCAGATCTGCTGGCTTCGGTGACGGCATCGGCCATCGGCGGGCTCGAGGCGTTCGTCGCCCCCATCGACGAACAACTGGCCGACACCGCGGCATTCTGTGAGGCGTATGGGGTGGAGTTGGCGGAATCGGCCAACTGCGTCGTGGTGGAGGGCAGGCGTGGGGAGGTGTCCACTATGGCCGCGGTGATGGTGCTGGCGACGGACAAGGCGGATGTCAACAAGACTGTCCGGAAACACTTGGGAGTCCGCAAGATGTCATTTGCATCGATGGAGGCGGCGACGCAATCGACGTCCATGGCTTACGGCGGCATCACCCCCGTCGGGCTGCCAGCTGAGTGGCCGATCCTGGTTGACGAGAACGTGGCACAAGCCGGATGGGTGGTGATCGGCTCCGGCACTCGGGGCAGCAAGGTAGCGGTTCGGGGTTCCGACGTCGCCCGCCTACCGATGGCTGAGGTCCTGACTCTGACCCTTCCCGTCCCATGAGGTTTGGATCGCGTGCCACATGAGGATGGGGTACGAAGCAACGACGGAATGGGGGCCGCAGTGCGGACAGTGGACCTGAGCAATGGAACAGCCTTGCCGACGATGGGGCAGGGAACGTGGTGCATGGGCGATGATCCCGCAACACGGTCGCAGGAGATCGAGGCGTTGCGCGAGGGAATCCGCCGCGGAATGACGCTGATTGACACCGCCGAGATGTATGGCGACGGCAGGTCGGAAGACCTTGTTGGTGAGGCGATCTCCGACTGCCGCGACGATGTATTCCTCGTCAGCAAAGTGACGCCCGGCGTCAGCCGTCGGGGAACGATCAAAGCGTGTGAGCAAAGTCTGCGACGGCTGGGGACAGACCGGTTGGACCTCTATCTTCTCCATTGGCCAGGTGCCAGCGACTTCCAGCAGATGATTGATGCATTCCAGCAACTGGTGGCCGACGGCAAGATCCGGCAGTTTGGTGTCAGCAACTTCACATTGAACCAGCTGCGGCGTTTCCGAGAGATCGCTGGAGGGGAGGACGCCCACTTTCAGCAGCTCCTCTACAACCTCAACCAGCGCGGCATCGAGTGGGAGCTGCTGCCGTGGTTGCAGGATCACAGATTCGCGATGATGGCCTACTCCCCATTTGATCAGGGAGAACTCTTCCACCACGACGAACTTACGGAGTTTGCCCGGCAGCGCGACCTCACTGTCGGCCAAGTGGCGTTGGCGTGGTTGCTGGCCAAGGACCAGGTGATACCGATTCCGAAGTCCTCGCACCCCGACAGGGCCATCGAGAATGCTGCCGCACGTGAGGTGTCGCTCAGCCCAGGCGATATGGATGAGCTGGACGAAATGTTTCCCCCGCCCACCACGTCAGGGCCGTTGCAGATCTACTGAGTAGTTGGGGACGGGCAGTTCAAAGACGCCGAGGGGGTCAATCTCTTCCTGCGTGGATAAAGACGTCCTCAAGTCGCCGATACTTGGGGAACCTAGCGTTGCCCCTTGACGACGGCGATCATGTGCCGTCAGCTGGCGCGACGGTGAGCATGAAGAGTTCGAAAGTACAGCGATGTGGCACATGACAAGCCGTCGTCATCACCGCGGACATTGATTTCGCAGTCCACGTGGCACATACTTTCCATATGGAAAGTAGAATACCTCCAACTTCTCCCGGCGACGCCGCGGACCGGTTACAGGGGCACGCGGAAGTGCGTGCTCGGGTGGAACGCCGCGGGCCATCGCGGGCGATGTCTTTGCTACTGCTGTGGGAGGCGGTGGCAATGAGCGGCTTCGTGGGGGTGTTCTTGGTGTCCTTCGGTGGACGCTCGCTCGATGATATGCCCACGGATGCGGTTACCCGCCCGACATGGTTGCTGGTTTTCCCGATCATTGTGCTCTCGTGGCTGATCAACGGAGCGCGGGAGAGGTTCAGCATCCGCAGGAAACCGTCACTCGTCTTCTGGGTTGCCTTCGTGCTCATTTTTATCGTGGTCTCTTATCTGATAGCGAAGAGTGGCGACTATCCGTGGTGGCTCAACCTCCTGGTTCCCGCGGTCCTGTTCGTGACGATGGCGGCGACCCCGGTACGGCAACTCCTCAGTTCACCAATCTCCCATTCACGGCCGTGGGCCAACGAGCCTCTGAGTCGCTCGGCGCGATGGACCACGGTGCTGATCGGCGCCGCCATGGGATTTCTCAGCATGACCGGTAACGAAACGTGGTTGTCCATCGCGTCGGCAGTGGTGATGATGCTGCTGCTTGTCGTCACCCTTTTCGACCGAAGGCTTCCTCGTGCCGGATACGAGTGGGGATCGATCCACTGGACCGCCTTCGGAATCGTGATCGTCCTGCTCTTCGCGCTGACCGTGTTGCTTTCGCTTACTGGCTGGATCACAGCGCCCATCAACATCGCCGCAGGTGCTTCCATTTTTCTCGTGATGCTCACTGCGGCGTTCCTGCCCTCGACTCCGTCAGCGGGATAGAACCCCATGGCCCACCCGAGGCGTGGTTTGGACGACGCCTTCCAGACCCCCGTCCGCTTCTCACTCATGGCCGCACTGGGGCGTCACATCGAGGTTGATTTCGGAACGCTGCGCGAGGTGCTCGAAGTTGAGGACTCGGCGCTGAGCAAAGCGATCTCTCACTTGCAGAAGGCCGGGTACGTCAACGTCACGAAAGGCTACGTGGGCAGCCGGCCCCGCACCTGGGTGGAGACGACCCTCAAGGGGCGCCGTGCCTATCGACAGCATCTGCTCGCCCTCCGTGCCATCACCGAAGGCATCCTCGATGACACCAGCAACGACACGCATGACCGCGGGAACCTTGACTGAACACAGCGCATCCAACGCTATTGGGCTGCGATGCGTTGGAGCTCGGCGATGTCGATACGCCCTATTGCGGCCGCCGCTGCATCAATGCGTGACATGGTCCAAGGCGAGGCAGACGAAATGATCTGCATTTCTTGGGAACGATTCTCGTGTAGGGCCATGTGCGCCCGCATCGACAGAATTAGATTCAAGAGTTGCGCAGAGCCGGTGTCTGCAGAGTCTCGGCCACCCATTGCGGCAGGTCGGGCTGCTCGATCGTCATAGGTGAGAGGTCCATGACGGACTGCGGCTGGACCCGCTCGCCTCCACGTCCGAGGAATCTTGCTTTGAGCACTGCCGAAGCCACGACGACGCCGTCGCGCTCGAAGTCTTGCGTGAGATAGAACGCTTTGTCATCCCATCCGATGACTTCACTGACGATCTCGAAATGCTGGAACAAAGTGAGCGAGCGACGAAAGGAGATGGTCTCGGCGACCACCACGGGATACCACCCCCGTTTTCTGAGCCCTGCTGTGAAGCCCGCCCGATTCATCAAATCGACCCTGGCCAGGTCCATGAGCGAAAGATAGACGCCGTTGTTCACATGGCGCAGGACATCGAGATCTGTCGGCCATACCCTGAAGGGGGTGCGACAGGGCCCGAGCGGAGATATCACCGAACGGCGCTGTGACAGGAAGGGCAGTGCCAGCAGCCGCAGAATCAAGTTCATGAGGTCTCAAGATATAGGCGAACCCCAAATGCGCTGGCATGGAGATGGAATCGCTCACGTCCGGCCCCGTCGAGTCAGGAACCCCACCTCTGAACAGCGGTTGCACACGCCAGTAATTGAAGGAAGGCAACAGCCATTCGATGGGTCCGAAACGAGTAGTTTCTCGGGTCCGCTGACACGTAGGGCTGGTCATGGAGATCGTCGCACTCCTAGTCATCGGTTGCACCTTGACCACAACCAGCGCCACAGCCGTTCTGATCGCCCTATCCCTTCCCTACGGCTTTGGTGTCGAAACAACCGAAGCGCAGCTGCCGGCATCAAGAAGAGGAGGGGGGCGGGCTGCTCGGAGAATAGCCTCTCTGTTCGAAAAATGTCAGTGGTGGCTGGAAGACTGTGGTGCATGGAGGACGCCGGGGGTCAGGGTTGCACACAGCTGGATGCTGTGGTGGATGCCGTCGCTGCAATGGCGGCCGCAGCGAGCGGGAATGCTGCCGGATTGCTGTCAGTCGTGGCCCAGGTGGATGGGTTGAGTGACCGACTCGCCGGAGTGCGGATGGCATTGCTCCATGACGCCGAGTTGGCGCGCGAACCCGGGTTGAGTGTGGCCGAGCGGTTGCATGCCACCAACCGGGTGTCGCGCTCCTCGTCGCGGCGTGACGCGCGGCTGGCCGGTGACTTGGTCAATCGGTTCCAGGTGGTTGCGCAGGCTTGGCGGGACGGGACTGTGTCCGAGCAGCAGGCTCGTGGGATCGTGGCGGGGCTGAAGCACCTGCCGGTGGCGCTGTCGCCGTCGCAGATGGAAACGTGTCAGGCGGATGTTGTTGCCTTTGCCGACAGGTTGGATCCTGATGAGTTGCGCACGGTCGCCGAGAAGATGGCTGAAGTCATCGATCCTGAGCGGGCCGAGGCGATGGAGGCCGACCGTGTCGAACGCGATGCCAGGATTGCTCACGCGCGTCGCTCTTTGGTGGTGGTGCCGGATCACCACGGTTCGATGCTGATCCGCGGCCAGCTACCAGTGGCAGACGGAGAGTTGTTTTTGGCGCAGTTGGATGCACTGATGCCCTCCATCGCCTCCTATCAGCTGACAGGAGAGACGCCCGATCGTGCGGCCCGACGCGCGGATGCGTTGGTGCGGTGGTGTGGCATCAACGCTGCTTCCGAGGAACTCCCGGCCAAGGGTGGAGACAGGCCCCAGGTGTTGCTCACCCTCGGATTGGAGAAGCTGATCAATGGACTCGGTGTTGCCGCTGTCCTGGGAAGCGGGCAGCCGTTGTCGGCGACCGAAGCCAGACGCCTCTCGTGCGACGCGCACATCACCCCTGCTGTCCTGGGTGGTGCATCGACGCCGCTCGATGTCGGACGGGCACACCGGTTCTTCACCCCATCCATTCGCGCCGCCTTGGTGCTTCGGGACCAAGGGTGCGCCTTCCCCGGGTGCGACGCCCCACCGGCGGCGTGTGAGGCCCACCATCAGCGGCCATGGTGGGCTGGCGGCACGACGTGTGTAGCCAACGGGGTTCTGCTGTGCCCGTACCATCACCGTCTCGTCGAGCCCGACCGGGACAAATCCGCGCAGGTGCAGTGGCAGATCCTCCTCGACCCGGCCACCGGGCTGCCGTGGTTCACCCCGCCGCGTCAGATTGATCCTGAACGGGTGCCGCGACTGCATCATCGTTTCTTACTGCAGGGGACCAGCCCGCCCACACCCGCCGCACATGCGAGTGTTGAGAAGTGCGCCACACCCGCCGACCTGCAACCTTCACCAGCCTGGCACTGCTGACCACAACGCTGGCCGAGTGGAATCACAACGCCACCAGAACCCGTCACTACATCCGGGGATCCCGAAGAACGGTTCGAGGAGTTGTGGGCCGAGCACTGGCGAAGGCTTCAGAGTGCCATGACGAGCGAGTTGCTTGACGCCATCAGTAGGGGTGAGTTCATGGCACAGCCGGAGAGCGGTTCAGAGTTGTGGCGTATTCCACGATGGCGGTGACGGCCTCCTTGGCGGAACGACCAGCACCAATGATCGTGGCCGACGTGGACCCCAACCCACTCCCGTGGCTGAGTAGGAATAGTCGTGGTTCATCAAGTGACTGGGTGCCAACGGTGCGAGGCACGTGGTTGTGACGGCTCAACTGGAGCGGTGCCAGATGTCCCAGAGCGGGGCGGAAACCGGTACACCAGATGATCGTGTCGCAGTCATAGCGTTCGCCGGAATCCCATGCGACACCCGTCGGTGTGATCCGATCGAACATGGACTTCGCTTCCAGCACGCCACGGCTACGAGCATCTTTCACACTGGGCACCATGACGATGTCGCCCAGCCCGTGCGGCCGTTCAGCGTCCCCACTCATTGACGAGTTCTTGACACCTTGGCTGGTGATATCGAACAGGACGCGTCCGTCGACATCGTCGGGCATGAATCTGGGCGGTTCACGGGTGACCCACAACGTCTCAGCGACGGTGGACACTTCTGCAAGGATTTGGGCTGCGGAGTTTCCACCACCCACCACGACGACGGGCTGATCGGCGACGTCGACCGGGTTGCTGTAGGAGACCGTATGTAGGTGGCTACCCCCGAATGTCCGTGCTCCAGGAAGACCTGGCACGAAAGGGGAGTCCCACGTGCCCGTGGCATTGATGACGAATGACGCCCGCCATGTGCCAGCATCGGTATCGATTCGCAGGTGCGGACCATCGTCGTGCACCGTTTCGACATGCACCGGTCTGCGCACCGGCAGCTCGTAGCGACGTTCGTAGGCTTCCAAGTACCCGACGGCGTGCTTGGCGGTCGGGAACGCTTCGCCTTCCTGCGGGGGCATGCCCCATCCCGGCAATGAGTTGTAGGCAGTTGGGGAGAACAGGCGCAGCGAGTCCCAGCCGTGTTGCCAGGCTCCGCCGGGACGTGTTTGGCCATCAAGGATGACAAAATTTAATCCGGCTCGGCGCAGATAGTACCCGGCAGCCAAGCCTGCCTGGCCCCCTCCTATGACGGCTACATCAACGCCGTGCACGCCAGAACCTTCCGAGCCTTCACAGCCGCGGATCGACGGGCTCGGACTCCAACGCCAGGACCGCGAACACGCATTGGTGGATTCGCCAGACGGGTTCACCGCGGGTTGCCCGTCGTAGTGCTTCGAGCCCGAGGGCGTACTCCCGCAAGGCCATGGAACGCTTGTGCTTGAGGTTGCGTTGCTTGAGCCGTTTCAGCGCCGACGGGTCGGTGTAGTCGGCTCCGTAGATGATCCGCAAATATTCCCGGCCACGCACCTTGAGCCCCGGTTGCACGAGTCCGGATCGGCCTCGCACGAGGTTGTCCAGCGGTTTGACGACCATGCCCTCGCCGCCATCAGCGGTGATGTCCTCCCACCACTGAACTCCCGCGGCGCGTGAATCCCCATCGCCTGTTTCGACCACGAGGTTGCGTGTGGGTCGGAACAGTTCTGGGTCGGACTGCACGAGCCGGTCAGCAAGTCCCAGATGCCACAGATGATCACGGGTTTCGTATGTTGCCGCGTCGCTGGCGAGCACCTGAAACGGTGCGATCTGGATACCGAGGGTGGTGTTGACCGGCTGGATGTAGTGCCGGTAGGCCTCGACGAAGAGCTCTGCGTTGGCAGCACGTGAGCGTGTCCGTGCCAGGAGTTTCCCGACGTCGGCGCCGCGTAACGCTGCCGTTTCGAGCTCTGCGATGGCTGCCGGCAGGGCGGCGGTGGCTGCGGAGCCCACCCGTGCGTACTGGTCACGGATCATCGCTTCCGCTTTCGCTGTCCACGGGAGAATCTCGGTGTCCAGCAGCAACCAACTGGCCTCGAGTTCCGCCCACAGGCCAGCAGCCGAGATGGCGCTCGCGACCCGCGACAGCACGGCAGTCTGCTTCTCCGAACCGGAGAAAGCCCGCCCGGTGCGGGAGTAGATGACGCCAGTACCGTCAGCGCTCACCCTCACGATGGCACGCGAACCCATGTGCTTCTCCTGACAGATCACACGCCCGACGCCGTGCTTCGCGTAGTGGCTGAACGCCTCGTCGGGATGCTCCAGCACCCCGTCGCGCGATGAGCTGTCAACGGGCGACATCGTGGGTGGCAGGTAGATGAGATCAGCCGGCGGCAGTGCGAACCTGCTCATGACTTCCAAGGCACCGGCCGCGTCCTCCTCGCGCAGCGAGACGCGCCCCATGTGCTCGGTTTCGATGACCCGGTGTCCGAGCACATCGGTCAGCGTCAACGTCTCCGGGTCTCGCTCCGGTGGTGCCAGTGGCCGAACCGGCTCGTAGTACGTCTCGTCAGCTGGCACCGAGACGACTTCACGCTCGGGGTAGCGCAGAGCGGTGAGGTGACCCCCGAAGACGCAGCCGGTGTCGAGGCACATCGTGTTGTTGATCCATTCGGCTTCCGGCACGGGGGTGTGCCCGTACAGGACCGTCGCGGCGCCGCGGTAGTCCACGGCCCAGGGGTAGCGCACCGGCAGGCCGAACTCGTCGGTCTCGCCGCTGGTGTCCCCGTACAGGGCGAAAGCCCTGACCCGGCCCGAGGCTCGCCCGTGGTACTTCTCCTTCAAGCCGGCATGCGCCACGACGAGCTTTCCGTCATCGAGGACGTAGTGGGCGACAAGTCCGTCGCAGAAGTCACGCACCGCACCGACGAATGACTCCTCTTCTCGCGACAGCTGGTCCAGTGTCTCCTGCAGACCGTGCGTCGCCTTCACGTCCTTGCGGCCGAGAGCACGGACCAGTTTCGCCTCATGGTTGCCCGAGACGCACAGGGCATTGCCGTTGCTCACCATGCCCATCACCAACCGCAGCACGCCGGGGGAGTCGGGGCCTCGGTCGATCAGATCGCCCACAAAGACGGCTCGCCGCCCCTCCGGATGTGCAGCATCAACGGGCCGGCCCTTGGCGTCGAACACAGTCACGTACCCCAACTTGTCGAGCAGCGTCTCGAGTTCTGCACGGCAACCATGGACATCGCCGATCACGTCGAACGGACCGTGGAGATCGCGACGGTCGTTGAACAGCCGGGTGCGCACGATCGACGCCTCCTCGATTGCCTCGGCCGAGTCCAGGACGTGGATCGTGCGGAAGCCCTCACGTTTGAGGCCGCGCATGGATCGTCGCAGCTGATCGTGTTGCCGCTTCACGACATGTGCACCGAAGGTGCGATCGGGCCGGGAGGCGTTGCGCTCCAGCGCCACCGCGGTCGGTACGTCCAGGACGATGGCCACCGGCAGCACGTCGTGTTGCTTCGCCAGGGCCAGTAATGATCTGCGGGCCGAGGGCTGCACATTGGTGGCATCCACGACCGTCAGCCGGCCACGCTCCAGGCGCTTGCCCGCGATGTATTCCAGGAGGTCGAAGGCATCCTTGGTTGCGCCCTGATCATTCGCATCGTCGGAGACCATTGCGCGGCAAGCGTCGCTGGACACGACCTCGGTGGGTAGGAAGTGGGTGGCCGCGAACGTCGACTTGCCCGACCCGCTCGTGCCGACAAGTACAACGAGTGACAGTTCAGGGATCTGGATGTCGGTCATCGAACCTCCTCCGCCTCGGTGCCAAGACTGAACCCGGCCATCTGGGTGGGGGAGCCGAGTTCAGCATCGTGTTCCCCGACGGAAAAGTGCTCGACGCCGTAGCCGTGGGACTCAGCCACCGCACGCGCCCAGTCAGCGAACTCCTCGCGGGTCCACTCGAAGCGATGATCCGGGTGCCTGAAACCGCCGTCGGCCAGTGCCGGGTAGCGCACGTTGTACTCCGCGTTCGGTGTCGTCACGACGACGTGACGGGGCCGCATCGAACCAAAGACATTCTCGACAACGGTGGGCAACCGCTCCTCGTCGATGTGTTCGATGACCTCCATGAGGATGGCGACGTCGAGATCGGCGAGACGGTGGTCCTCGTACAGCAGGGAGGAGAGCAGCAGCGTCAGCCGGTCAGCCTGACGCTCGGTCATGCGATCAACATGGAGCCGTTTGGCCGCCCTGGACAGGTATCTGTCAGAAACCTCTGTGCCGATCACCTTGTCAATCCCCTGGATCTCAAGCAGCGATCCCAGCAGGGCACCAGACCCACACCCGAGGTCGACCACCGATGCAGGCTTCAACTCTCTCACGATCTTCAGCACGGCGTCGTGGCGAAGACGGACCAGGGGTCGTGCGCGTTCGGGCTCCTCGTCGTCAGCGATCTCGTCGGTGGACCGGTCGTCCAGTTCCAGCAACCGCACCATGGCGGTGTCCGCCAATCCCCGCTGGTGAGCCAAGTACCTTTTAGAAATGAGTTCTCGTTCCGGGTGCGTCGCCAACCAACCGGAGCCGGCTCGCACCAGCTTGTCGACCTCGGTGTCATCCACCCAGTAGTGCTTGGCATCGTCGAGTACCGGCAGGAGGACGTAGAGATGGTTGAGCGCCTCGGACAGCTGCATGGACCCCACGAGTCTCAAGGACACCAGCGGGGCCTCACCCCATGCGGGCCGCGTCGCATCCAACATGATCGCAGCCGCGTTGACGTCCCATCCCATGGGGGTGAACATGCGACGGACGAGGTCGGGAGTGCCAGGGACGGTGGGCAACGTGATCGTCAGGTCCAACGGTGACTCCGCCAATGTTTCGTGACCTTTGGAATGACCATTCACAGCCGACCGGAACACCCTGGCCATCGCGACGGACAACAAGGAGGACGCCGCGTACGGCCGGTCGTTCACGTACTGACCCAGAGCGAACCCATCCTGTGAACCTGAGCGTCCCCGCACCAGCGCAACGGGGTCCACCTCCAGCAGCATGGCGACGGTGCAACGGTCCTCATTCACCTCGGGGTAGAAAACATGCGCCATTCCGCCGTACACGTCGAACGCCTGGACCCGCGCCGGATGCTTGTGCAACAGGTACCCAAGATCGCCCGGCACCTCCAGGACGGGCGAACGATCAGCGGTGACAGTCAACAGCATCAGCCCAGTCTGCCCCACGCCTCCCCGAGAGGATGTACGCGCGGATGCAACTGTTGGGCAACGGCGAGCCAAGGTGGGCACAGCCCTGGGCGATACGTGAGACGGGACAACCATTGACAGCAGTGTGAAAACCTTTTGGGCATCCCATCGCGTCGTAGGGGGTAGGAGGTCCGGATGGAGGAGTCCACGAGTGCCGCTGTTGGTCCCACCGAGCCAGCCATTTCGGCGAAGCCCGGGACCCATGGGGCTGAGCCCCCTCTGGCGCACGGCATCGAGCGATTCCTTGATGAGCGTGGAAGCGGTATTATGCGTGCCGCATGGCTCCTGACGGGCGATGACCAGCACGCGGAGGATCTGCTCCAGACCGCTCTGGTGAAGTGGCTGGGGAAATACGACGCCCTGGCCAATGACCACAAGTTCGAGGCCTATCTCCGCACCACCATCTACCGCACTTTCGTTTCCTGGTGGCGTCGAAAGAGTTGGACTTCCGAGACCGTCACCGCGCAGGTGCCGGAGCAGGCGGAACATGACGTGCCCAGCGAGGACCGACTCGATGTGCTGCGGGCACTGGACACTCTTCCGCGCATGCAACGAGCCGTGCTGTCGCTGCGGTACCTGGAGGACCGGCCGATCGCTGAGGTCGCCCAGGTGCTCGGCATCAGCGAGGGCACGGTCAAGAAGTACGTCCACCGCGGGTGCACGGCCCTGCAGGGGTCGGTGCATCTGACTGACGAGGAGGCACAGCAATGAACGAGGACCAGATCTCCGAAACGCTCAACCGGGTCGTGCCGCACAAGGAGGTACCCGACGGTCTGCTGGCTGGTGCCCGTCGTTGCCGACGTCGCGCCCGCACTTTCACCGGTGCTGCAGCTGTCGCGCTGGCGGTCGCCGTCGCCATCCCACTGGGTCTCACCGTGGGTGGGGCGGGTTCCCGTGGGGACGCCACCGCCGCTGAAAACCTCCAGGGCGCAGCCGCCGTTCTGGTTCTGCCCCTTGATGGAACACCACACACCTCCGATGCTGCCACCGCCAGTTCCCGCATCGCCTGGGACCTGATGGTCGCCGACGAGGACGTACTGAGCGAGAACAAGTCCATCGCTCCGAGTTCCCTGGCGGTGACGCTGGCCATGCTCGCCGAGGGCGCAACCGGGGACAGTCTGGCGAGTCTTGATGAGGCGTTTGGTCTCAGCGGTGATGACCGTTCGGCCGCCATGGGTGCGCTGCGGCAGGCACTGGAGGGTCACGAGGATCTGCCCACGTCGGTGGACGCCGACGATCCGCCCGAGACGCCGGTGGTGCACCAGGCCAACCGCGTCGTGATTCTGGATGACGCCGAGATCAAGCAGGACTTCCTCGACCGGCTCGCCAGCTACTACGACACCGGCGCCAAACGGGTCCCCAGCGCCGATGCCAAAGCGGATCTCGACGCGTGGGCAAGAGAGCACACTGCCGGACTCATCGAGGAATCGGCCATTGAAATCAAGCCGTACACCAGGCTCATCACCCAGGATGCACTCCTGTTCGCGGCCAAGTGGCGCCAGCCCTTCGAGAACGACGACGTGCCTTTGTCCTTCGCCACTGGCGAGGGCGCCACCGCGGAGATCGATGCGCTGGGGGACACCTTCTTTGTTCCTTACGCCACCGGCGACGGGTGGGAGGCCGTGCGGCTCGCTTACGATGACACGTTGGCCATGGATGTCATCGTCCCCGAGCGGGGTGTTCATCCCAGCGAGCTCGACTTCGACACCATCAACGCCAGCACTTCCGCGCTCAACGACGCCACCGAAACGGGCGTGGACCTCACCATGCCTTCCAGTGACATCACGACCAAGTGGGACCTGCTGGAGCCACTTGAGTCTCAGGGAATCGACCTGTTGGACATGGACGGCATCTTCGACGACGCCTTCACTGATCAGGTGGCGCAGCAGGTCCGGCTCACCGTCACGGCGCAAGGAACAGTCGGAGCGGCCCTCACCGAGGCTGCCGTCGCAATCGAATCCGCGTCCGAGCCGTCGGCTGCCGTCGAACTGACCGTCGACCGGCCATTCGTGATGCGTGTCCTCGACACCCGCACCGGCTGGCCGCTGTTCGTCGCCATCGTCAACAACCCGACTGACCTACCCAACTGAGAAGAGGAGTGTGTGATGTTCACACGCCGCCAACTGCTGTACGGAACAGGTCTCGCGGGCCTGGCACTGGCTGTGGGGTCGTGTTCCGACGGGGGCGCCGCCTCTGCCGAAGACCTGCACGGTTCCGCCGCCGTCCTGATCCTGCCGCTCGATGGCACGCCACACACGTCGGATGCGGCCATCGCCAGTTCCCGCATTGCGTGGCAGGTCATGATCGCCGACGATGAGGTGGATACGAAGAACTTGTCGATCGGTCCCACATCACTGGCGGTGACGCTGGCGATGCTCGCCGACGGCGCCACCGGGGACAGCCTCGCAAGTTTGGATGAGGCGTTCGGTCTCAGTGGTGAAGATCGCTCCGCCGCTGTCGGCGCCCTGCGTCAGGCGTTGGCAGACTACGAGGACCTCCCCAAATCCGTGGACGCCGATGACCCACCCGAGGTGCCTGTTGTGCATCAGGCCAACCGCGTCGTGATCCTCGACGATGCGGACGTCAAGACAGACTTCCTTGACCGGCTCGCCAGCTACTACGACACCGGGGCTAAGCGCCTCCCTCGGGAGGACGCCAAAGCCGATCTCAGTGCGTGGGTGGCCAAACACACCGCTGGACTCATCAAGGAATCTGCCATCGAGATCGATTCCGACATTCGGCTCATCACCCAGGACGCGTTGCTGTTCGCAGCCAAGTGGCGCCAGCAGTTTTCCCGCGACTCAATTCCCCTGTCATTCACAGCCGGCGACGGCGTCACCGCGGAGATCGACGCACTGGGGGACACCTTCACCGTTCCGTACGCCCAGGCCGAGGAATGGGAAGCGGTCCGGCTCGCATACGACGACGTCCTCGCCATGGACGTCATCCTCCCGACGGACGGAATGCACCCCGGCGAGCTGAGCTTCGACACCCTCCACGAAAGCGTTGCCGCACTCGGCGAGGGCCAGGAGGCTGTCGTGGACCTCACGATGCCTCCGAGCGATACCAAGACCACGTGGGAGCTGCTCGGACCGCTGGCCGACCACGGCATCGACCTCAGCCAGATGAACGGCATCATCGACGGCGGAACCACCAGCCAGATGGCGCAACAGGTGCGGCTCATCGTCACCGCCAAGGGGACCGTCGGTGCGGCCGTCACCGAAGGCGCCGTCACGACGAGCGCCGGGCCCCCCGTGGAGGTCACGCTCGTCGTCGATCGCCCGTTCATCATGCGTGTCCTGGACACCCGCACCGGCTGGCCGCTGTTCCTCGCCATCGTCAACGACCCGGCGGCTGTCCCCGACTGAGGTCTGGAACCAGCGCGTGCCACGAGCCGACCTATTGCCAGCTCAAACTGGCTCTACCAATGGCACTGTTCCAGTGGTACAGTACCACTATGAATACTCCACAGAGAGAGACGTCCAGCGCGATCAATGCGCGCTCGCTCCTACTTCCCTACACGCTCGCACTCATCGCGGCCATGGCGATCATTCAGGTTGTCATCGCCCTGACCGGTGGTGAAGTCACTGTCCTTGCGGCGGTCCTGACTGCCGTGGTCGCCGTCGGAATGATGGTGTGGCTCTGGCGCAATTACCGACAGTTGGTGCACGTGCGCTTTGGCGTCGTGATTGCCCACGCCGTCGCCTTTGTTGCAGTGACGACGTCCTACAACGCCCACGCCGTCGTGCGTGCACTGGTCCTCGGATCAGGTGATGGGGGCTTCGAGGTTGTCGCTCAGGATCTCTTGGCCACACCCTGGTTCGGGGCCACCCTCGTCATGAGCGCGGCATGGGGGCTCGGTCTGCTCACCCATCTCACCGGATCGGTGCTGGGCCGTGGCTGGGAGGACTGAACCGTGGCCGCTCAGCACCCGAGTGAAAGTCAGGAATGGGTGTCCGACCGGATCGAGTCGTGGGTGGAGACCTACAAGAAGTCCATGCTCACCCCTGTCATCCTCGCCATCATTGCCAGCCGTCAACCTGTCGGCGTCGCCGACGTCGCTGACCGCGTCGCTGCGACCACCGGTTGGCAGGTCACCGAGCGGGGTCTGTACCGCACGCTCAAGCGACTCCAGGATTCAGGGTTGCTCACCAGTACCGACGTTGACGCCGCCCGCACCGGCGCCAAACGCAAGGAACTCTCCATCACCACCCTCGGCGCAGAATTCCTTTCAGGGGTGACGGCCAACCTCGTCGAGCTTCACGGAAACGAGGGCTGATTCCTCCAAGAGGCACACGAGGTCAGCTGTTCATCTCCGGAGGCGCTGAGCGCTGTCGGGCGGCAAGTGTGTAGTCGTGCTGCCCGTGGGACTGCTGTGAGGCGAGGTCGAGCACGGCTGTCTCCGGCGCAGCTTCGCCGTCGCCGCCCAAGGCATCGGCAGGGAGCATGACGACCAAGGGCTTACCGTGCCGGGTCAGGGTGATGCGGTCCTTGCCGTATGCCACCCGGTTGATCAGCTCCGAGAACTGGGCTCTGGCTTCTGTAACGGGGATCTCCTGATGCATGTCACATAGAGGACATTCCGTCCATTACGTACAAAACGTACTTTTTGAACGGAGGGCCCATGGGGATTGTGGGGGAGGAGTCAGCACTCGAACCGTCATTGAGACGGAATGCAGACTTCGTCCGGCTGTGGACCGGCGGAGCCGTCTCTGGTCTCGGGAGCGCCATCTCCGGCCTTGCCTACCCGCTGCTCGCCCTGAGTGTCACGACCTCGGCAGGTCTGGCGGGTCTGCTCGGGCTCGTTGCTCTCGCCGCAGGATCGCTGACTCATCTTCCCGCCGGTGCCTTCGCCGACCGGGTGCCTCTGCGTCGGGTTCTGGTCGCCCTCAACCCTCAACCCGTGATCGCCGGAGTGCTCATCGGGTGCATCTACTTCACCTTCGCACCAGCCAACGCAGTCCTACTCGCCGCCCAGATCCATCGCGCGCCCACACAACTCCAGGGCCGGGTGATCGCCGCCGCATTCCTGATATCGGGTCTCGTGGCGCCCCTCGGCACCCCCAGCGGCGGTGTCCTCCTCGACACCGCAGGACCAGCAATCACGTTCTGCATCTTCGCCGGCACTACTGCTGCCATCACCCTGGCCGTCCACCTGAATAGGGCAATGCGCGACAATCCAGGCGCGGATCAGTAGCCTCGCTCATCTCTGCGATGCATGTGCCGGGGCCGCCTCCGCGGCGCGGAGCTACGAGGCCGACTGAGAACCGTTCGGCGTCGCGAGATCCTGGAAATGGTCCGACAGGCGTCGAGTGCCGAAGTTCTCGCCCACCGATGATGTGGTGAGGAGTTCGGCCAGGAACTGCGCGAAGTCCCCGGCCCGCCCACTGATGCGCGACGCCAGCCAGACCGATGCTGTCACCACAGGAGACGGGACCCTGACCACGCGGGGCTGCTTGCCGAGGGCTTCAAACGCCATGGTGGCAATCTCGGGGAATGTGAGATCCTCCGGGCCACCAATGTCCCAGAAACAATTCTCGTCGCCCAGTCGATCAACGATGTAGGTGGCAAGGTCGGCCCCATGGATGGGAGCGATCCGGACGTGACCGTCTGGAGGGAGCAGCGCGACTCCTCGTCGGGCCATGGACAGGAACATGGTGGCATCGGAGAAGTAGCCGGACGGGTTGATCACCTGGGATGTCAGCGGTGATCGCTCCAGGCACTCACGGAAGGCGGACTTAGCCCGCATGTAGAGGGTCGTTCCAGTGTCGGCGTTCATGGCGTTGACGTAGAGGAATGAACGCAATGACTGCCGCTCGGCGTCCTCCAGCAGGCGCAGGTTGGCCAGATAGTCGACGTCCCATGGGCTGGCGTGCTGTCTCGTGACGCCCAGGGCGGAAATGACTCGATCCCCGCCCTCGCAGATTCCTACCATGAACTCGGGGTCGGTGACCTCGCCTTCGCGCCACTCGTGGACGTGGTCACCGATTGCTGGTGAGCCGTAGGGGCCGGACCGCTGTGCACGGGTTCGAGAACGGACGATCGTGCGGACACGGTAGCCGCGCTTCGCGAGCTCCACCACCACGTGGCGGCCCAGATATCCGGTCGCCCCCGCGACGATGATCGTTTCCACAGTGAACCTCCAAGTGCGTGTTCAGGCGAGCATGTCATCTCAAGGGAGCGTGGCTGGCAAGGGGTTGAACCCGCCCAGCACCATCCGAGTACGCCGACTGGGAGAGGTTGACAGTATCTCTCCATCATGGTGCAAACAATACGTTCTTAACCTTACCGATAATGGTAAGCTTTAGGGATGTCTGAGTCCGAGCAAGAGCATCCACAGAAGGGTGATGGACGGCTTCATGAGAAGCGCCCGGAGTCGCCGTTGGACACCTCGACCCTCGACAACGAGTTCGTGGACTTGTTGGAATCCGCGGCAAGGCTGCAGCACATCATTCCAGGCGCGGTCATGGTCGGCGGCAGCGCGGCTGCGATCTACGCACAGCATCGCTTCTCAACTGATCATGACCACGTTGTGGAGTTTCTTGACTCCCGCTACGACATGGTTCTCGAAGCACTGGACGCGAGTGAGAACTGGGTGGCCTCGTTTCGAAGCGCGCCACCCACGACGATCCTCGGGATGGAGGCCGGTTTCCAGGCCGGAATTCGGCAGCTCCGTCGGAAGGAACCTCTGGAAACCACGACCATCACCCTGCCTTCAGGTGCCGAACTGGTCATCCCGACCGAAGAGGAAATTCTCAGAATTAAGTCGTACTTGATCGTCAACCGCAATCAGACTCGCGACTACCTCGACACCGCAGCTGTGGCCACCCACCTCGGAATGGAACAGGCTCGCAGTGTCGTGGCCGACATAGACACCTACTATGGTGAGTTGAGCAACACCGAAGGTGCCATCTCCACCGTGCTGGCTGACCGCCTCTATGAATGCCGTCCGAAGGACCACAAGGCCATCACAACGCTGCCGCGCTTCAAGGGGCTTGACCCCGAATGGGCCGACTGGGACCACGTGCGCGACGTGTGTCGCGAACTGGTGAAAGGAGTGCTGAAATGGCCACGCTGATGTTCCGGAATGTCGACGCCGACCCGTCCGACCCGATCGACACCTGGCCCCACGAAGCATTCCAAGCAGCAATCGAGCACGGGCTGACTCCCGACTGGCAAGGCATTGCGAATCACCTTGACCAACACCCGTATGGGGCGGCCGCAGCTACCCTCGCTGAGGTGCTGGAGTACACCGAGGGCGTCGGAGCTTTCCTGTTGCGTCACCGGTTGGAACGAGCCCGCAGCACCGCACTGAGTGTCATGCTGAAGAAGCAGGCCCAAGAGCTCGCCGGATTGGTGGCGGGTTCGGGGCTGACGCAGCGGGAACTGGCCCGCAGGATCGGCACAAGTGAATCCCGGTTGTCGACGTGGTTGTCAGGTCGGCAGGCACCGACTGCCCAGGCAGTGGCGAAGGTGCGGCTTGCTCTGTCGAATGCCGAGTAGGTCTGGTTAGTTGGTGCGCCGAACGTCTTCGAGACAAGCCAGTGGCCTCGGCGCTCGTATGCACCTCGTCAGGCGTCACACGTAAGCGGGGAAAGCACCTCAGCAGCTAATCGCACCTAATCGGAGTCCTCGACCCAGTAGAGAACCACTTGTTCGGGGTTGACGACGGGATGAGGGACCCCGACGGTAGCGAGGACGCGGCCCGTGGCCTCCATACCCACAATGTCTTCCAACGCAATACTCGTCTGTGCTGAATCGAGACTCTGCGAGGTGAAACCTTCCACGCCCCACCACGGAGGAGGAATGAGCCCGGGCAGGGCACCACCGGGCATGACCGGCCGGATGCGGTAGCGGCGCTCGGGCTGCAATCCGGGCAATCTGACCCGCCCCAGCATGCTGGCGACGGATCGCCCCACGGACGCGAAGGAGTAGAGGGCTGACCTTCGATCCTGTGCGATGACACCATGGCCGATCAAGGATTCGTCAGGGAAGTCGACGCGCACCATGTGGCCGCGGTGCAACAGTTCGCGGTGCTCCTTGTGGAAGGAGACCCAGCGACGGAGCTCGGCCAGCTGGGACTCGGTGGCTTGGCGGATATCCCACTCGATTCCGAGGTGCCCGAAGATGGCGGAAGCGGCTCGGAAGCCCAGGGTGTGCCAGCGACCGGTGGTGTGTGAAACGTCCGAGGCGACGTGGGCCCCCATGAGTTCGGGTGGGATCAGCTGAGTGGTCCAGCGGTGCATCAGTTGGCGCTCTTGCGGATCGATGCAATCTGATGTCCATACGCGGTCCGTGTGCTGCAGTACCTCAAGATCGATGCGGGCTCCACCAGAGGAGCAGGATTCGATCTCAAGTGAGGGAAATGCTTCCCTGATCTCGTCCAGCAGGCGGTAGAAGGCAAGCGTTTGAGCATGCACTCCTGGGCGGCCAGTCGTTTGATCGCCGGCCTCCACGAGATCCCGGTTGTGGTCCCATTTGATGTAGGCAATGTCGTACTCCCGGAGCAGGGAGACGATGGCATCACGCACGTGGGCATAGCACTCTGGAATTCCAAGATTGAGCACCTGTTGGTACCGGCTCTCGACGGGCCAGCGCGCCGGGCCTGCGGCCATCACCCATTCCGGATGCTCCCGGGCCACGACCGAATCCGGGTTCACCATCTCGGGCTCGAACCAGAGGCCGAACTGCATACCCAGATTCGTCACCGCGTCGACGAGGGGTTCCAGACCTTGTGGCCAGACGTCCGGAGACACCCACCAGTCGCCCAGACCAGAGTGCTCATCGCGACGGCTTGAGAACCAGCCGTCGTCCAGGACGAAGCGCTCCACGCCGACGGATGACGCCAACTCGGCCAGCTCAAGCAGGGGTTCCAATGAGTGGTCGAAGTACACCGCCTCCCATACATTGAGTGTCACCGGCCGTGAAGACGATGGATGTACCTCGCGTGAGCGCAGGAAGGTGTGGAAGCGACGTGCCACGGCGTCCAGCCCCTCGCCCCAGGCGCCGTAGAGCCAGGGTGACTCGTACGTTTCGCCGCACTGCAGGACGACTTCACCGGAGAGGACGAGTTCTCCACCTCCAACAACTTGTTCGCCGCTGGACAGCCTCTCCGCATAGTGCACGTGGTTCCCGCTCCACGCAGTGTGAACAGCCCAGACTTCACCATCGCCGAAACTGAAGCCGGGAACCCCCGCATGGAGAAGATATGCGGAATCGGCGCCCGTGCGACCTTTGCGGTTTTCTCGGAGATGGGTCCCGAGCGTGAAGTCGTGTCGTTGCGGCACCCTCTCGCGAGCCCATCGCCCCCCGAAGTCCAGCAGTTCGTCGGCGACTGGCGGTACGGGCAGAGCAAGGTCCAGTCCGTCCACCTGATAATGGCTGGAGGCCAGATTCGTCACGCTGGCTCGCGTGCGTACAGCTCCGCCCGGCAGCAGTTCAATTGTCTGTATCAGCGCGAGTTCGGATGTGTCGTCGCGTGCCTGCACCCGAACCACGCCCACGCCCACCTCCACAGTGCCGCCGGGATGCGGGTCTCCGTCGATGCCGATCGAATGTGTGGTGAATTGCGGGGACCAGGCTCGTCCCTGTCGTGAGCCCCGCAACCCGGGCCGCCCCATCCACCCGGTCCACTGCTCCGGGAGAATGGCCACTCGCACCGGGTGGTCCGCTTGATTCAGCCCGGTGGGATTCACCGAGGAGAGTTTCAGCCCAGTGATGTCGCCTTCCGTGAGGGGGCCAATATCGGCGCCCCAGTGCAGCACGGATGGCAGAAGCCCATCGGAGACATCGAGCACGAGGCTCACGCCGTCACTGCGCATCACAACGGAGGTTGTGGTTGTCTTCATTTTTGGACCTTTCGCTCGACGCCGGGATGACAACCGCAGGAAGCGCGGACAATCAGATTGACGTCAAATGTGTGGTGGGCTGGTGCTGTCGAGGGTGCGTGCACGAGCTCCAGCGCTCTCTCGGCCATGGATTCCAGGGGTTGCCTGACAGATGTCAGTGGTGGCCATGTCCAGCCGGAGTACTGTGTGCCGTCGAATGAGACCACTGAACAATCGCGGCCCACATCAATGCTGGCCTCGTGAAGAGCGTGAAGCACCCCAACTGACTGCGCATCGGAACCAACGAAGATGCTGTCAGGGGCGGGGGAGTGGGTGAGTAGATCCTTCGCGGCACGGTAGCCGCCTGCGGCGGTCCAGTCCGCGACGGCAATGGGGCCTCGTGGCAGTCCGGCATCCTGCAGACATCGCTCCCATCCGAGCTGACGCGGGTCCGGTGTGCCGAACCCCTCTCCAATGATGAATGCCACACGGCGTCGCGCGTGCTCGTCGATGAGGTGTTCCACCGCGGTGATGGCTCCAGCGAATGCATCGGGGCCAATCGAGTGGTGGCCGGCCACGGGTCCCGAACAATCCAACAGCACCAGGGGCGTTCCGTGGGCTGGAAAGGGCGCTGAAGGGCTGTTCCGACGAGAGGAGCTGACCAGCAACAACCCGTCGACGCGCCGCCCGAGTAGTTCGGCCACCAGCTGCTGCTCCAGTTCAGTATCACCATGGGAGTCGGCAACAAGCATGCGTTGACCGCGCTCGGCAGCGGAAGACTCGATGGCAAGGCTGAGTTCGGTGAAGAACGGGTTCATGCTGTCGGGCATGACAAGTCCCAGCGTCTGGCTCCTGCCGCTCTTGAGGGCGCGCGCATTCAGATTTGGTTGATAGCGAAGAACCCTCATGGCGTCTCGAACGCGAGCGGCCGTTTCAGGAGCCACCGAACGAGGGCCCCCGTTCACCACATAGCTGACAACCGCAGTGCTCACACCTGCGTATCGCGCGACATCAGACCGGGTCACGCTGCGGGGACTGCTGGGGATGATCATCGAACAACTCCTCGGAGGTCGACTGAATCCGATGTCGACGCGGCACACTCTACGCGAGTAGATGATTGTGGTCCAATATGTCGTTTGAACGCTGAAAACTCTTGACGAGAGAGAATCTACTCGTGTAGCTTCTGGATCAGCTGCCAACGCAGGTGGCCCTCAGTGACAGCAAGTTGTTCCTATTTTTGGAGGTCCGTATGTCTCGTCCCACTTCTTCCCCTGGCACCAGCATCCCGCGATCTGTGGCCGGGATGGCGTCCTCGCGGCGCACTTTCCTGCGTGGCTCGCTCGCCGGTGCGGCTCTGGTGGGGTCCTCCACAGTCCTCGCTGCGTGTGGGGATGACACAAGCGGTGAAGGCGCTTCGGGTGACGCCACACAGCCCGTGAAGTTCGGCATGAACGAGGCATCAGGTGCTGGCCCGGCCTACGAACGGTTGGTCAACATGGCGACGGCCTACGAAGCGGAGACGGGTGTGGAGGTCGATCGCAATGAGGTCGACCACAACACATTCCAGCAGAACATCAACACGTATCTGCAGGGCAACCCGGACGACGTGTTCACCTGGTTTGCGGGCTTCAGGATGAATCAGTTCGCTGAACAGGGGTTGATCACGGATGTCAGCGATATCTGGCCGATCGATGGTCTCAATGACAGCTTCAAGGCCGCGTCCACGGCCGCGGACGGCAAGCAGTACTTCGTGCCGAAGGACTACTACCCGTGGGCGGTGTTCTACAAGAAGTCAGTGTTTGAGCAGAATGGCTATGAGGTGCCCGGAACGCTGGAGGAGCTGACCACCCTCATGACGAAGATGCAGGGCAACGACATGATCCCGTTCGCCTTCGCCGACAAGGATGGCTGGCCAGCCATGGGCACCTTCGACATCCTGAACATGCGCATCAACGGTTTTGACTACCACATGAGCTTGATGGCCGGCGAAGAAGCATGGGACTCCGCCGAGGTCAAGCAGGTCTTCGACACGTGGAAGGGTCTGTTGCCCTTCCATCAGCCCGATGCGCTGGGGCGTACGTGGCAGGAGGCCGCCACCTCGCTCAGCCAGGGTGAAGCTGGAATGTACCTCCTGGGCACGTTCGTGGTTGACGCCATCCCTGATGATGAAGAGGATCTCGACTTCTTCACCTTCCCGGAGCTCGACTCCTCCATCGGCGCGGACGCACTCGATGCCCCGATCGACGGGTTCTGCGTGGCGGCGGCAGGGAGCAACGAGGCGGGTGCAAAAGAGATGATGAAGTGGCTCGGCTCGGCCGAAGCGGCGAACGCGGCCAACGAGGGCACCACACCGATGATCGCGGCCAACGAGAACGCCGACACCAGCGGCTATTCGGATCTGCAGAAGAAGTCGGCAGAAGTGGTGGGCGCGGCCGCCAACATCGCCCAGTTCCTGGATCGTGACACCCGATCCGATTTTGCTTCCACGGTGATCATCCCGTCGCTCCAGGCGTTCCTCAGCAATCCCGATGACATTGACGGTGTGACTAAGAGCATCCAGGAGCAGAAGGTCTCCATCTTCGGCAGCTGACCCAGTTCGACACGACCACGAAGGGAAGACGCAGATGGCGACGACAGTGGGGAACTCAGACACGGCGACGCAGCAGAAGCTCGGCCGGAAGAAACGCAGGATGCCGGCCTCGGACCGCGCCGTGGTGATTGTCATGGTGCTGGTCCCCACCTTGTTCGTGGTGGGACTGGTGTGGCTACCGGCGGTCTTGTCGTTGGTGTTGTCCTTCGGCAGGTGGAACGGTATCGGTCCCCTCAGCAACATTGATTGGGTCGGCGCCCAGAACTACTCCGACATCGCCACGATCTACCCTCCGTTCTGGCCAGCTGTCCAGAACAACGTGATCTGGCTGGCATTCCTGTTCTTCATCCCCACCCTGCTTGGCATGTTCTTGGCGGTCATCCTGGATCGGGGTATGAAATTTAGTCGTTTCTACCAGACCGCGTTCTACATGCCGGTGGTCTTGTCGATGGCGCTCGTGGGCTTCATCTGGCAGCTGTTCTACTCCCGAGATCAAGGCCTGATCAACCAGGTGTTCGGCTCACAAGTCGATTGGTACGGTGACGCCGACATCAACCTGTGGGCGGTCCTCGTGGCTACTGCCTGGCGGCACACCGGCTACGTCATGTTGATCTACTTGGCAGGGCTCAAGGGCGTCGATGCGTCCCTGCGGGAGGCTGCCGCCGTCGATGGGGCCACGGAGACACAGACGTTCTTCAAGATCATCTTCCCTGTGATGCGTCCGATCAACATGATCGTGCTCGTCATCGTGGTGATTGAGTCGCTGCGCGCCTTCGACTTGGTCTGGGTGGTCAATCGCGGCACAAACGGGCTGGAGCTACTCGCGGCCCTGGTGTCCCAGAATGTGGTCGGCGAGGCGGCGCGCTACGGCTTCGGCTCCGCACTGGCCGTCATCATGATGGTCATCTCGTCGGTGTTCATCATCATCTACTTGCGCATCGTCTTCAAGGAGGAACGCCGATGAGTACACCAGCGGTCACCACCCCCACCAAGCCGGCCAAAACCCCCCGGGCACCGAAGGAACGCCCCGATTCCGCGGCTCTCGACAAGCCGCGGGGCAAGGTGGCCACCGTCGCAATGGCGATCTTGGCACTGGCGTGGATATTCCCACTGTTCTGGGCAGTCCTCAACTCCTTCCGTGACTATGCCTACACCCAGACCAACGGCTATCTCTCCTTCGGCGGATGGACGTTCAGTAACTACCGCAACGTCTGGGAGAACGCCAATCTGGGCAAATACTTCATCAACTCCCTGATCATCACGGTGCCTGCCGTTATTGCGACGCTATTCCTTGCGTCCCTGGTCGCCTTCGTTCTGGCACGGTTCAGCTACCGTTTCAACCTGACACTGTTGGCCATATTCCTTGCAGCAAACCTGCTACCCCCCCAGGCACTGCTGGTGCCCATCTTCCGGATCTACCGGCAGATTCCGCTGCCGGAGTTCATGAGCAGCTCCGGTCAGCTGCTGGGCAGCTTCTGGGGATTGATTGCCATCAATGTCGCCTTCCAGCTGGGGTTCTGCACCTTCGTGCTGAGCAATTACATGAAGACGCTTCCGCACGAAATCTACGAGTCAGCCGAGGTCGACGGTGCGAGTGTCTGGCTCCAGTACTGGAAGCTCACGATGCCGCTGGTGCGGCCGGCGCTGGCAGCCCTCGCCACACTGCAGGTCACATGGATCTACAACGAGTTCTTCTGGGCCACCGTCCTCCTGGGCGGGCAGGGTGACAAGTTTCCCATCACCAGCGCACTGAACAATCTCAAGGGTCAGTTCTTCACCGACTACAACCTTCTCTCAGCGGGGTCGGTGCTCGTCGCGCTTCCAGTGCTCATCGTCTTCTTCGTTCTGCAAAAACAGTTTGTGGCCGGCCTGACGTTGGGCTCCACCAAGGGCTGATAGGAATGATGGATGTCCCTCCATGACTTGACCCGACACTCATTGACTGAGATCGCTCCGGGCGACGGCGTCCAACCCCGCTCCTGGCGCAGCCGCGAGCAGTGGCGTCACCATCTCCACGGGGAGTGGCACTTCCATCATGCGTTCTCTCTGGATGAGTCGCCGGTGGACTGCCACAGGGAGGAGTTCGACGATTCTGGGTGGGACATGATCGATGTTCCTGACCACTGGGTGCTGGAGCAGGATGGACGCTACGGGCGCCCGATCTACACCAACGTCCAGCTGCCCATCCCCATGGAACCGCCGTTCGTCCCCGACAGCAACGGCATTGGCGACTACCGTCGGGAGTTCGAACTCCCGGACGGATGGGAGGGCCTGGGATCCATCCGCATCAGGTTCGACGGCGTCGAATCCATCGGTATTGTCCATGTGAATGGGCAGCACGTCGGCGTCGTGCGCGGCTCGCGGCTCGCGTCGGAATTGGACGTGACCGACGTCGTGAGACCGGGCCGCAATGTGGTCCACGTCCGGGTGGCTCAGTGGTCCGCCCAGACCTACGTGGAGGACCAGGATCAGTGGTGGCTGCCGGGCATCTTCCGTGACGTCGCCGTAGTCGGCCGGCCGATAGACGGCATTGAGGACTATCACTTCGTCGCCGACTATGATCACGTCACCGGCAGCGGTGCCCTGGATGTCACCCTCCGTGACGCAGCCTTCCCACTCACCCTTGAGGTTCCCGAACTGGGGGTGTCGGTGACGTGGCAGGAGGCAGCAGACGTGTCTTCCATCGAGGTGCCTGAGGTTCTGCCCTGGAGTCCCGACCAACCCCACCTCTACGACGTCCGTCTCAGCAATGCGGCCGAGACCATCACCGACCGGGTGGGATTCCGGACGGTCACAATCGTCGGGAACCAGTGGAGGGTGAACGGCCGACAGCTGCGGATCGCCGGCGTCAACCGGCACGAGTACGGTCCCGATCGTGGGCGCGTCTTTGATGAGGAAGCCACTCGTGAGGGCTTGCTCCTGATGAAGCGTCACAACATCAATGCCATCCGCACGAGCCACTACCCACCCCACCCGAGGTTCCTCGACCTCACTGACGAGCTCGGGTTCTGGGTGATGGACGAGTGCGACCTCGAGACACACGCTTTCGAACTGTATGGATGGGAGAACAACCCTTCTGACGACCCGGCGTGGCGGGAGTCACTGCTGGACCGCATGCGCAGGACCATCCAACGGGACAAGAACCACCCGTCGGTGATCTGCTGGAGTCTGGGCAACGAATCCGGCACGGGGGCAAACCTCGCGGCCATGGCAGATGAGGCACACACGCTGGACCCGACGCGCCCGGTGCACTACGAGGGCGACTACGAGACCGACTATTCCGACATCGTTTCCCGCATGTATGCCCCGCTGCCTGAGCTCGCCGACATTTCAGCGGGGGTCTCTGCGGCACTCAGTCCACGTCCGGTGCAGGCGTCGCGTTTCCTCGGAAAACCCAAGATCCTGTGTGAGTACGCGCACGCCATGGGCAATGGGCCCGGCGCGCTGGCCGAGTACGACGCCGAGATGGAACGCTTGGAGGACTGGCACGGTGGCTTCATCTGGGAGTGGCGCGACCACGGAATTCGCACCTCGGCCCCCGATGGGTCCTCCTATTTCGCCTACGGCGGTGACTTCGGGGAGAACCCCCACGACGGCAGTTTCGTCATGGACGGCTTGGTCCACTCCGACGGCCGCCCCTCACCGGCGCTTGCAGAGGTCAAGCAGGTGTTCACCCCCGTGGTCGTGACGGCGTTGGATGGCCGGTTGGAGATCCGCAACCGCAACCACACCGTTGACACTTCCCAGTACGACTTCACCTGGAGATGGGACGTCGACGGCGAACTCCGGGCAGACGGAACCCTGAACGTTGCGCCGGTGCCTGCGGGCGCACGGCACATGGTTGAGCGGCCAGACCTACTTGCCGACGCTGTAGCCGTCCGCGACTCGTGGCTCACGGTCACCGTACGGGAGGCCAATGACCGGCCGTGGTGTGTGGCGGGAGCGGAGGTCTTCGTTCTCCAGATGCGGCTCGACGGCGACGCAATCCCGATCCTTCCGGCGCCAACATCCCGCCCGCATGTTGGGCACGTGATCGAGGTGGGGCCAGTCACGCTGTCACGATCCGGACAACTGAGATCGATCGGTGGACTCGCGGTGGAATCCGCGGGTGTCGAGCTCTGGCGGGCACCGACGGAGAACGACTCCCTGGGGGCATTCGGTTCCTACGAGGTGGGCGACTACCACGCAACGCGCGGCTACGGCATGCCCGGCCCGAGTTCCGCAGAACGGTGGCGCGCACACGGGCTCGACCGGCTGATGTCTCGAACGGTGAAGGCTGAACCGGAGGGCGATGACTTTGTCGTCGTTCAACGACTGCTTCCGGCCCAGGGACGTCACGGCGCGGAGATCACCTACCGGTGGCGCAGGATCGGTGACAAGGCAGGGTGCCACATCTCTGTAGCGCCTGTGAAACCCCGCACCGACGTGACATGGCCGAGGATCGGCTTCCACCTCCTGCTGCCCGGCACGTTCACGCACGCCGACTGGTTCGGCGGCGGTCCGTGTGAGACCTATCCCGACTCGAGGTCCGCGAGCGTTGTGGCGCGTCACTCCGCAGCTATCGATGACCTGGCATTTCCTTACGCAGTGCCCCAGGAAACCGGGCATCGGGAGGGATTGCGTCGACTTGAGATCACGGGGGCCGATGAGGTCGTGCGTATCGAAACCTTCGGACCAGACCTCCCGGGTTTCTCCCTTCTACGCCACGACGCACACGAACTCACAGCCGCAGCGCATCAGCACGAGCTACCCGCGAGCCGAGGCCTGCACCTGTACCTCGACGCCTTCCAGCACGGGCTTGGTAGCCGGTCCTGCGGTCCGGATGTCTTGCCGCAGTATCAGCTCTGGCCCCGCGCCGCGAGCTTCGGATTCACCCTGGAGACGTAGCCAGGAGCGCTCAGGATCTATCCGCTCTGATGCGACCAAGAAACCCCGTCACCTCCGTGAGGTACTGATCCCAGTTCTCCGCCAGGATCGAATTGTGGTTGCCGGACTCGAAGATGCGCAGCGTCGCCGGGCCGCCGGCCCAGCGGGCCAACCGTTCGGCGTGGCTGACGTCCACCAGCCCGTCAACGCGGGTGTGGAGGAGCAGCGTCGGACCGGTGTAGTCGCTGATTTTTACCCGGTGGTCAAGCTGCTGCTCCAACTCCCGCCAGTCATCATCGGTCGCATCCACCTCGTCAGGCGTCACACGTATCAGTAGGCGCTCGAGTGGGTCCGCGATCGCGCTCTCCAGGATCATGCCAGCGATCGTCGGGAAACGCTTGACCGCCTCCAGTGCGAAAAAAGATCCCACTGACCGGCCCATCACCACGATTCGCTCGGGTGGGCCCGCGGCCTCGATGACAGCCGTCACGTCGTCCAGCATCAGGCCGAGCAGGGGTTCGCCGGTGGATCCCCCATAGCCGCGGTACTCAGCGAGGAACAGATCCCACCCCAGAGCGTTGATCACCCGGTCCCAGACACCCTGCCAGTCCGCAACCACCTCGCCGTTACCGTGAAAGTGCACCACGGTGAAGCCTTCCGGATCCACACGATGAACGCTGCACGCCAGTTCAGCACCGGCAACGGGCACGACCAATTCCGACGCCGGTGAACGACCACCCGGGAAAAAGTAGCGGGAGGCGATGAGCGGATGATTCAACAAGTGCTTCATCCCGATGAGTGTAGAGTTCGCCCCGCTCAACTCGATGACGCTGCTGTTGAGCCACCCCGGACGTGATGGAGCTCACGGCTGCGGTGATCGTCGTTGGTGCTGAAGGACGACGTCGCTGATTGTTGTCCAATCGTGACCGACCCAACCTGTTTGCGGTGTCTTTTCTGTGGTGGGGTTGCGTAATGAAGCGCATCCGTGGATTTGGCAGATTACTGGCACTCCTTACTGTGCTGGTGATGGCGTTGATGGTTGCCAGCTGCTCGGGGGGCGACGCAGACATGCCGTCGGTGCAGGAGCCGGTTCCTGCTCAGGACAATGCCGAGGCAAGTCTTCCTCAGGAGGAAGACGCAGATGGTGGCGATCAATCGGAGCGTCTCATCATCCGTTCCAAGACTCTTCGTCTGGAGGTGGAGAAGACCACGGATGCGATGGAGGAAATCCGCGAACTCACCGGCACCCATTCCGGCACCGTTACGGATCTTGAAGTAGCCACTGATAGCGACGAGCCGCTCTACCGCTACAACGAGAACGGATATCCGGAAGGTGGTGGCACGGCGTTGCGTGCATGGGTCACCGTGCGCGTCCCGACCGATGGCTACGAGGATTTCGTTGCCGCGGTGGCCAAACTCGGTGTGGTGAAATTCCAGTCCGAAGCCGCCAACGATGTCACCCAGGAGTACGTGGATCTGTCCGCGCGGCTGGAAAACCTGCGTGCCCAGGAGGTGCGCCTCAGGGAGTTCTTCGAAGCAGCCACGGATGTCGAGGACATGCTGGCGGTGGAGAAGGAGCTGGGACGAATACGAGGTGAGATCGAGTCCCTCGACGCACAGGTCACCTACCTCGAGAGGCAGGCGGCCATGGCGACGATCACCATCGAACTCACGGAGCCGCAGGCAGTTGTGAGACCAGGCGGTGAGTCCTGGGGATTCGTCGACGCCATCACTTCCGGCATCCGGGGCGCAGCGGCACTGCTGACGGGGCTGCTCACCTTCCTCATCGCCTCTGCGCCGCTGTGGATCGCAGGCATCGTGCTGTTCTTCGTGATCCGGGCGGTGTTGCGACGCCGTCGCGTCACGGCGGGACAGCCGCAACCCGCAAGTCCCACCACACCCTCGGAGACAGGTCCCACACCTGAGGGGTAGGGGTTGAGCAACCCCACCGCCATGTGGGAAATCTCCGGTGCGAACAGTTGCCGTGCGGCATGATGCGATGGGGGCCATCACTGAGGGACACAATCCTGAGTGCCACAATCGCCCGCGAAAAGGAACGTCTTTCGATGAAGCACCTGCCAGTACCGCCTCTGCGTCAGAGTCTCGACCGCTACCTGACGGCCGTGCGCCCGCTTCTGGATGCTGACCAGCAGCGACGAGCTGAGGCGGTGGTGGAAGGTTTCGCGACCACAGACGGGCCTGCCTCCCAGAAGGCGTTGCTCCGCTTCGCCGATGAGGAGAACGCCGCCGGCCGTAGTTGGCTCTCACGACAGTGGTTGTCGATCTACCTCGCCAACCGAGCCCCGCTGCCGCTGAGCAGCAATGTGGGATTCCGGATCCGGTTGGCTACGAAAGGAATCGGCCTGGATCGTGCGGCAGAAGTGATCCACCGTGTAGCGAGCGTGCATCTGTCCTATCTCCGAGGTGAAGTCGACGACGAGGTCAGTCCTCGTGGAAACCCCCTGGACATGTCGCAATGGCAGATTCTGGCCGGTGGGGTGCGTCGCCCCCAGCCTGTGGAGGACATATTCGTCGAGGGGCGCTCCGAGCCGACCTCGCGAGAAATCGGTGTGCTCTGGAAGGGTCGCCTGCTGATGATGCCCATCAGTGATGAGGCCGGCCAGCCTCTTTCGCGGCGTGTCCTGGCAGCAGCTTTGTACCGGCTGAAGGAACTGCCGCTGACAGACGACGACACCTTCACGCACCTGTCGTATCTTGGCAGTGACAAGGCGTCGAAGTATCTCGATGCGCTGTTGGAACATCCGGGCAATGCCGAGATCCACGATCGGCTCGTCGACGCTGTGTTCCTCGTCAACCTGGCAGATACGTCAGCGAGCGCAGACGAGCACCAGCATCGCGTGACCTTCGAGCCAGGACAGGCGTGGGCCTACAAACCGTTCACCTATCAGGTCAGTCTCGCGGACGACTTCGTGGGAGTGCACAGTGAACACAGCGTCGTCGACGGCGTCACTCTGAGATCGATGGTTGAAGTGATGCAGGGAGTTCAGTGTGAGGACGACGATGTTGGTGGGGGAGAGCCCATCGTCCTGGAACCACTCGCCTGGACGGTGTCAGACGATGTTCGTGCGCAGCTGGCCTGCGACATTGCGTCCTACCGGAAGACAGCCGAGCGGCATCACGTCCGTATCCTCCAGTACCCGATCCCTGTGCCGCCTGACCTGCCGTTCTCCGTCAGCCACGACGCCATCCAGCAGTTGGCCCTCCTGTTCGCCCAGGTGGCGACGTATGGGCGGGCGCGCAGCGTCTATGAGGCGGTGGACATGCGAGAGTTCCAAGCCGGGCGCACGGAGTGCCTGCGTCCCGTGACTCCTGACGCTCTGGCCCTCGTGCAAGCGATGATCCGTGGAACTGCCACACCGGATGACCTCTTCGCGGCGCTCTCCGCCCACAAGGAACAGGTCATTGCTTGCAAAACGGGGCAGGGATTTGATCGGCACCTGACGGGACTGCAGTTCATGGCTGAGCGTTTGGAAATGGAACCGGATCTCTTCACAGACGAGTCCTACAGGCGTCTGACGACCGATTTCTTGTCCACGTCGTCAGTGGGCACGGCGCAGCACATCGTGCGATTCACGTTCGCTCCCACCACGGAAGGCGGGATCGGCGTCAACTACACCGTCACGGACGGCATGTACGAATTCTGCCTGATCCATCGCGTCGAACCGAGCGGGCGCATCGACGAGTTCGCTGCCTCTCTTGAAACCGGGGTCTCTGCCCTCAAAGAGCTCGTCGGTGCAGCTCGTGACAGCTGAGTGGGCTGACACCACATAGCCAACCCACGTGACAGAGCAACCCGGCCTATTTCTGTGGAGAGGTCTCCTCATCCGGGATGTCGGCCTCATCATCAGTTTCGGAAGGAGTCCTTGCTGGGATCCAGCGGAGCTTCCACCGTCCCCGCAGCGCGGTGTCGCCGGATGCGAGGTGATCGTGGCGCTCCGGACCTCTTGGCTGGATCTGTCCGGGATCAAGTGTCCGCAGCACATCCTCGGCGTCCAGAGCGGTCACCGGCGTCGACGTCGCATCCAGATACCACTCGTACAAGGACGGATCCTCGGAGTCCAGCCATGCGCCGGCGCCGTCCTCAGAGGACACCTGGCTCGAACCGAAGACGAAGTTGTCGCCATGGTCCGTGATTCCGAGCCGGACCCCCTGTGCGATGGCTGCGCGCGCGTACTTCTCTCGCAGCATGTACGGGTCGGTTCTTAGGTCTTTCGCCCAGGCAATCATGATGCCGATGACGACGAACGCGAAGGGCAACGCAGAGACCACCATGAGGGACTGGAGTCCGCCCAGAGGATCGCTTCCCTCTTCGGAACCGGCCAGCAAGAGCGATGCGGCCACGAGTCCGAGAAGAAGGCCCCACAAGACGGTCACCCAGGGCGTCGGGTTGGGCTTGCCACGCTGACTCATGGATCCCATGACGATGGAGGCCGAGTCTGCGGAGGTGACGAAGAAGATGATGATCGAAATCATCGCAATGAATGTGGTGACCACACCGAAGGGCAGGTTCTGCAGGAGCCCGAACAGGACCTCTTCGCCCGAGCCCAGTTCGCTGAGGCCCAGGCCGTTGGATTCCATCCACATGGAGGTTCCACCGAAGATCCCGAACCACAGCAGGCAGACGGCTGAGGGAACGACCATGATGACCGTGACGAACTCGCGAAGTGTTCGTCCTCGTGAGATCTTGGCGATGAACAGACCGACGAAGGGGGTCCAGGACACCCACCATGCCCAGTAGTAGGTGGTCCATGAGGCCATGAACTCGGCTGCTTCGGGACCCTGGTTGGGGTTGCGCACAAGCATGATCCCGAGGTCCTTGAAGAATTCGACGAGGGATGCCGGAAGGAAGTTCAGCAGATAGACGGTGGGGCCGACGATGAAGACGAAGACGGCGAGCAGTCCCGCCAACACCATGTTGATGTTGGACAGCGCGCGGATGCCTCGCTTGACGCCGGATACGGCGGAGAGAATGAACAGTCCCGTCAGGACAGCCATGCCAACGACGAGGAATCCGTTGCCAAGCGGGCCGGTGTTGAATGTCAGCTCAGCCCCGTGGCCAATCTGTTTGATGCCGATCCCCAGAGAGATCGCCGTACCGAACAGCGTCACTATGATGGCAAAAATATCGATGATGGCGCCCAGCGGGCCTGACGACTTGGAGCCGAAGATTGGCTCAAAAATGGCGGAGATCAGGGGCGCGCGTCCGCGTCGGTAGGCGCTGTAGGCGATGGCTCCGCCCACCAGAGCGTAGAAGGCCCATGCCATGGGGCCCCAGTGCAGCATGACCTGGGCCATGGACGCCAACATCGCGTCAGGAGTTCCTGCTTCCGCTGTTATTCCCTCGGGAGGGTTCATGAAATAGGTGAGCGGCTCGTAGGGCCCGTAGAACAACAGCCCAATGCCCATGCCAGCCGAGAACAACATGGCGATCCACGACGTCGTGGTGAACTCCGGGGCCTCGTCGTCGGCACCGAGTCTCACACCGCCCGTGCGTCCGTATGCGAGAACCAGCATGAACAACGCGATGACCACAGCGAGGATCCCGAACAGCCATCCGAAGTAGTTCGTGACCCAAGCGAGCGAAGCGTCGCCCACCGTGGTGATGGTGTCAGGGGCAACGATCGCCCAGACGATGACGGAGACGACGGCGAGGCCAGCAACCGCAAACACGGTGGTATTGGTGGAGAATGTGACTCTGGTGCGTTCCACCCCGATGCCGGGAATCAGTGCTGGGTGGACAAGTCCGGGTTGCGTCACCTCTCGGATGACGCGCTTGACGCGGGGTCTGCGCTCCAGGGCGTCGGGAAGCTTGTTACGGGAAGGGCTCATCAGGTTCAGTCTCCTTGAGTGACTCTTTTGGCCTCACCCTTTCGGCTGGGACGAAGGTCACAGTACTTGCATGAGCCGGATTTCGCGCCGATACATCCCATCCGCACACACAAGATGACAGGCGAAGCTGCCCCCAAAGAAAGTCATCAACGGCAAAGAGCCTTGTGGGGCCGTGGTCGAAGGCTCAAGGTTCTGTCAAGAAGATTCCGACGCCCTGTCATGCTGGATTCATGCCCGCTGGCATTCGTGGCAATCGCGATGGGCGACTCTCTGACGACGTGTGTCCATCGGATGCACAGAGGGATTGTCCATCAGGGGTTTCGGTCCCGTGGGGGTGTTCCACCCGGTTCGTCCTCATCAGACGACAGCGTCTTACGCTGTTCCCGCTCATGGGGGAGGTCGACTGGGCGGCTGTATGCCTGGATCCCGCTCACCGCGACGCCGATTCCCCACCCGAGGATGGGAAACACCGGCCAGAAGAAACCGCCACCTGTCACAGCCCAGAGAATGACAAAGAACACCGCGAAGACTGCCCAAGTGGACAGCGTTGACCGTCGCCACTCGGCGCGATCAGACAGCTGTCCGGGATTGACGTCCGTGGTTGCGGGCGCGGCTATGGTCGGCTGTGCAGAGACTGGAAGAGCTGGAAGATCGTTCAGGAGAAGGTCCAGATCACCGCGTGTGCGAGCGTTGAGTGCTCGCTCCGTCCGTTCGGTGAACTCGGATTGATCCAGGCGCCCCGCGGCGAAGTGTTCAGAGAGTTGGGAAGCTGTTGTGTCCCGCTCGGCGTCACCAACCCGCATCTCGCGCTCTGACACGGTTACCTCCTCCTGCTCATTCGTAGGGGCTGTCTGCCTGCCATCATCGCACGCAGGGTGGACTCGTCGAGTCCCGCCCCATCTGCTGCGTTGGGTCGGGGCGGCGGCGCTGTTGTCGTGAACAGCGGCAACGCCGGTGCCGCTCAATCGCGCAGTAGCGTCCACAGCCACACGAGCACTGCGATCAGGAGAGACAGCAGTGGGTGCAGCCCCAGCAATACCGGGACCACCAGGAGGAGGGCGACGTCAATCCCGCGAATGGCGTTGAACAGTGCCGAAGCATTGACCGGACCCATCTCAGTCATCACGATTCCTGCACTGAACTGTGTGGGCGGAGCGGTCGCCCACCGGATCCCTCCCGCCAGCCCGGCGATGCTGGCCGCACCAACTGATAATCCGTCCAACATCACCCAACCCGGGAGGACCAGTGTGAAAAGACTGAACGACAGGAGGATCGCTCCGGCGAGAGCCGATGTGGGAAGGGCCAGCAGGAGTCGCATCACGATTTTGCTGTGAGGAAACGATCGGGACAGTCCGGGTGACGTGACATACATGCGCAGACTCGATGTTCCAAGGCTGGTGAAGACCATGACACCGAGCGAGATTGCGATGAGACCTTCGACGGATCCGGCGAGATGCCCCAAGGCAACAATGCCCCCCAGCAGCAGCATTCGTGCGACCAGCTGCGGCGATCTCTTGCAGCGGCGAGTCTCGCTTTCCAGGACCGCCCGCCATGTGGTGGTCCTGAGCCGGAAGCCCGATACGAAGGTCCTATGAGTGAGCAGTCGCGCCCAGAGTGTGTCCAGCAGCAACCCGGAGTCCGCGGAGGAAATGGCCCCGGCCATCGCATCGCGGGTGCCGCGTATGCGGCGCAGATCCACGAGCGGTAGGGAGTCCGATTGGTTCCAGGCTCTCCGGGCGGCGAAGAGTGCAACCAGTGCGCCGAACACGAAGGCGATACCCGGCACGGCCACGGCGTCGACGGTGGCAGTGGCCGCCGGTGATGCCGCTACAGCCGCGGCGGTCAGCATGCCAGTGGCAAGGAGGGAGATCGTTGTCCCTTTCCCTCCTGAGTCGCTGTTCTGCTGTCCCATTGCCACGGACAATGCGAGGAGTGCCCACATCGGAAAGGTGGCGAGCCACCAAGGGTTCCCGTTCCAGAAAGCGAAGTGAGCCAGGCTTGCCACCGCGCCTCCCAGTAGGGCGAAGGCCACGAGTCTGACTTTTGGACGGCGCAACAGTCTCCGTCGCTCAAGCGGTGAGGAGAACACCCAGAATGCCTCGGCGGCGCTGATGGAGACGGGCCCCGTCAAGGATCCGATCAGGTGGACGAGAGCCGTGAATGCGAGGAGGCCGGTGAGTGAGGAGGCTTCCATTCCGGCCGAGCACAGGGCAGTGAGACAGCCGGGAGCGGTGGTCCGAAATATGGCGAAACTGATCAGCGCGGCAGTCACCAGGGCAACCGCGAGAGCATTGATGTACCAATCCCAGAAGGATCGGGATTCTCGGGGCGAGCGTCGAGCGCTTTGCAGGATCGCGGCCACCGCGCGGACGTCAGGGTTGGGCCCAGCACCCTGATCACCCACTTCGTCAGTCATCACTGAATACTCTGCCCTGCTTTGAGGCCGGCTGGACCTGGTGGGAGTGAACCGTGCCTGCGTGGTGTAGGTGATTGTGCGCTGAGAGAGGGAACCACTCGGCGTCGATGAACCGAATACAACAGCGATGCCGGCGGTGCTCCTGTGACGGGCGAAATTGTTTCCATCCTCCATCGCCATAGTGTGGCGGAGCGACGGGTTGTCAAGCCGTAGGTAGGGACGTTGGCTCGCGGACGAAGGAGTGCCGCGGACTCTGCCCGGTGAAGATATAGCACTGATATCGTTGCTCGGTAGCTCAGTCGAGACTGGAGGCGTGGACATGCCGGATACGGCGAAGAATGCACTGATCGCAGCGACGTCAAAGAAGTTCGAAAAACTGAAGGATTTGCTCACCCGGGTCAATGCCAAAACTGCGATGGCGAAAGATTCCGACGGTATTTCCATCAAGGATGTGATCGGCAACCGCGCCCATTGGATAGGTCTTTTCCTTGGATGGCAAGAAGACATCGATGCTGGTCGCCCCGTGTCCTATCCTGCGGACGGCTACAAGGGCAAGGCGCTTGAGCGCTACAACGCTGAAGTCCACTCCAGCCAAGCAGATCTTGGGTGGGACGAAGCACAGGCGATGCTCCACCAGCGACATGAACAGCTGATGAAGGTGCTGTCGGAAATTACCTACCTTGATCTCTACGCTGCTCCGATGCTGCCTGAGGTGAACGATTGGCCCCCAGGCCATTGGGCCGACGAAGTCGGACCAAGTCACTATGACTCCGCCGCAAAGTACATCCGCAGCCGTATTGAATAGTTCCAAGGAAAGAGGTGGCCATTAAATGGCTGCCAAGGGAAGGGGCGACTTGCTGACAAAGTGCGGCCACTCATCGATGAGTCATGGCTGCTGGTTGTGGGTCCCTGCCCAATTGATTGTTTTCAAGCTCCCTTCTCTGGTGCAATGCAACGTCCCGGCGTTAGATTGAGCCATGAGAACTGAGGAGCTGCTGTCGGGAACGGTGCACACATTGCCCGCCGATCTGGGGCAAGCCCTGAGAGACGACGAGCTGGCCTCAGAGGCCTGGCTGGACATCACGCCGCTTGCCCGCAACGAGTGGATCTGTTGGGTCGAGGATGCGAAACGCGACGAGACGAGGCGCAAGCGGATCAAGCAGGCGCAGGAGAATTTGGCAGACGGCAAGAGGCGGCCATGCTGCTGGCCCGGGTGCAGCCATCGGCAAAAGAACGGCGCATAGGTCGGGACCCACAAGGACGATGGCAATCGCTGCTGATCTGCCATGTTGTTCCTCGACTCGGTCGGGTCAGCCGGTGGCTTCGAGGTCCTGTCACACGGCCAGCCTCGCGATGCGCATCGGACCAACGTGTTTGTTTGGGGCGTGGCTGCCGGTAGACCGGCAGCCAGGCCCCACACAAACGGGTTCGGCGATCTTCTACTGCCCTGGCCTCACGGGTGAGGGGCAGTACACCTGGCCACGGAGACGAAAGATCAATGCTCCGCCGGTCAGCAGGATCGCCGCCGCCGCGAGAACCGGTTGGAAAGGTGCGAACCACGTGAGGGCGCCGGAGTATCCGAGAGCCAGTAGAGCCAGTTTATTGCCGACGGGGCAGCCGATGGCGAACCAGGCAAGGACTGTCCCGATGATCCCGAACCTGCCCTGTCTGGTTCCCTCGCCGTCGCCCCCGATGGGTGTTGATATGTCCTTCGAAGGCCGGACGTAGGTGGCGGCGAGCATGCCTGCCAGGATGGAGGAGGCGATCCAGACCGGGTAGTTCCAGGCGACGACGGCAATTTCACGTCCGAAGACGGGGTTGGGGATGATGACGGTTGGAATCCCGATGAGCGACGCGAACAAAAGTGAAAAACCGCCCGCGGCCATGAACTGTCGAGGAGTCCACATGCGCAGGGTCCGCGCGGCTGCGCTGAGGGAACGTTGTGGCTCGCGTTGCGCCATCAATGTGTCTGTGATGGTGACCTCCGAAGTTCGGTGATGGACTGGCCGTCGAAGAGATCATACCCCCTGGGGTATGGGCGCGTTGACTTCGGAAGATGCAGAGCGCTGCGACCAGTGATTGCATGGTCCGGCCGGAACGAACCATTGTGCGGTGGTGGGCACTATAAATTGCACTCATGAGCACCCAGCATGCTGAAGGTTCAGCGACAATATCCACAGACGTCGACGAGGACCGCCGCGCCTCCGGGATGGCCGTGGGCTCAGCAGTGTGGGTCTTCTCCTTCCTGATCCTGCGGATCTTCGCTGTCTCAGGCTACAACTGGGAGACCGCCTTCCTCGTCAGTACGACGATGAGCCTCAATGACGGGCTCTCGATCCTGTTCGGCTCCCTCATGGCCGGTCATGTTCTCGTGGCCGTCCTGCTGATCTTCGTGCAGCCAATCCTGATTGCAGCCTTGGTCTGGGGCGCACAGGATCGCCGTCTGGTCATGCTGCTGGCAGCCGTGGTCGGCCTCGTGATTCTCATCACCCTGACAGCCAGCTTCGGGAGCTGGTGGCTCCCGGTGACGGCCACGCTGGTATTGGTGTCCTTCGTGATGATTCGCCGGCTGCCGGAGGCGAACAAAGTGCGTAAGCTCTGGGCCGCCATCATTCTGCGGGCCGTCGGGGTGGCGGGTGCTGCAGTGCTGGTGGTGGCAGCTTTCCTGCAGACGCCTTGGGTGCCCCACGAAGTGATCGAAACCACCAATGACACCATCAATGGCTACGTCATGAGCGTGGACTCCGGGTATCTGAACGTGCTCACCGATGACCATGAGTTCGTCATCATCGTCAGCAGCGACGTGATCTCCCGGGAGTGAACTGCGGGACTCGGTGGCAGGATGGCAAGCATGCCCCGCGTCGTGTTTCTCGCCATCGGATCACGAGGCGACGTCGTGCCCATGGTGGCTCTGGCCAAGGAGTTGTCGGCTCGCGGACATGACACCTTGGTACTGGCCCATCCCGAGTACACCCACATCGCGCGCAACCATGGAATCCCATGTGTCAGCCTCGAGGCTGGTCTGGTGGAGCATGCCGGGGATCAGCGTCGCGCACAGGCGTTGGTGAGCAATCCCTTCACCGCGGCCATTGCCCTGCAGGGTTGGCAGTGGCGTATCGCAGAAACGCTGGCTCCCATCCTCATCGAGCACATTCGCCGGGCCGACGTACTGATCACGGGCGTCGTGGGGGTTGCCGCTGCTCTGGCGCTCTCCGAGGGTCGCGACTGCACACCGGTGCACGTCACCTTCAGCGCAACCCTTCCCACAGCCGGCCCCATGGCCATGATGTCCCCGCTGACGAACAAGCCCAGCAGGCTGGTGAAGTTCTGGACCCGCCACGGTGTGTGGACCGGCAGCCTCTCACTGGGGCGTCCGCTGGGGCGGGCCGTGCGACGTCGGTTGCGCCTGCCATGGCGCTCACCCTGGGCGGTGGCGCGGCGGGCGCTGGACATGCCCGCGATGGTGGCGGCCTCGCCCATCCTCCTGCCACCGCAGGCCGACTGGCCCATCAACACCGTTGTCACCGGTGCGTGGGAGCTGTCGGAGGTTTCAGGATCCGCCGACGAATCGCTGGCGCAGTGGCTTCGAGAGCATCCGGACAGCGTGTACCTCGGGTTCGGGAGCATGCTCAGCCGCGATCCAGCGAAGGACTTGCAGCTCATTGATGACGCAGCCCGAACCGCTGGCGTCACGGTGGTTCACCGCCTTGATGACAGCGCCCCGCCACTGGAATCCACCCCAAGGGTCCGCGTGGTGCGCGACGTGCATCACCATTGGTTGTTCCCACGCTGCGGTGCTGTCGTGCATCACGGAGGCGCGGGTACGACCAATGCTGCGCTGGCTGCAGGTGTGCCGTCTGCGATCATCGCCCACGGCTTCGACCAGCCCCTCCATGGCCGACGCCTGTATGAATTGGGAGTGGGACCGGAGCCGCTGAATCGCCGGCGTCTCACCGTTGACACTCTGGCGGAACTGCTGGGGGAGCTTGTGCGGGGACCAGATCGTGATGTCTACGTGGCGAGGGCCGCAGCCGTGGGCAGGGCGATGTCGCAGGAGGACGGCACCGTCGCTGCTGCGGACTGGCTGGAAGCGCAGGGTCTGCTCGCATGACACAGCCGATTCATGTCAGCGGATGAGCGGTTGCCAACCCAGCAGTTTGTTGGCGTGCGCGACGGGGATCTTGCCACCACGGTTGCCGCTGATATGAGTGACGTGGAATCCGGGAGAGAGCTGGGCATCCAGAGCCGCGAGATAGGCATTGGCCACGTCTGACCCGGCTGTTGCGATGTCGCCTTCGCTGTCGGTGAGAGATGAATACACCTCGTCGGGTTTGGGCAGGAAGAGCCTCAACGCTACGACGGGAATCCCGAATTCCTCGGCCGCCGCCCGGGCAACCACCTCGCCGCATGCTTTGCTGAGACCGTAGGGATCGGTGGCATCGGGGCTCTGATCGGGATGACGGTGTTCCCAGTTCTGAAAGACGGATCCCGAACTGGTGTGCACGATGCGCTGCACGCCCGCGCGTCCTGCCGCCTGTGCCGCGAGGTAGAGCCCGGTGACGTTGACGTCGAAATGCTGTCTGGACCATTCGGTGCTGCCCCAGTCCTCCAAGGGCCCCATGGCCATGAACACGAGCGCATCCGAGCCCGCAAGGAGCTCGGGGAGGTGAGCGTGGTCCAAAAGATCGATCTGCGCGAAGTCCCCATCCCACCAGTCAGCAGCGTGGCGGTCGGCAACCATGACGTGGTGCTCTCGCGCCAGATGAGGCACGACGAGGGATGCCACCCGTCCGGCACCACCGATCACAACAATCCTCATACCTCCATGATGTCAGGTGAGCCGACGCGCAAGAGGCGGGGAAGCTCCGATTCCGCGAACCTTCCCCGCCTCTTGGTCATTGGCTTCGGTGACCTGAATCGATGACTCAGTAGCGCATGACTGCTGCCACTTCGCTGTCGTCCACCACCTGCTGCGACGTGGCAAACACCTTCCCGCCGTTGCTCAAGGTGTCCACAGCTGCCTTGTCCAGCGCCTCGCACTCGGCATAGCGTTCGTCCTTGCCGAGACGCACAACCGCAAGTTCATCACCGGAAACCCGCTCCCAGCACCATGGTTGTGCGCGGATGAAGATGGTGTCAACGCGACCCTCGGCGGCAGCCGCCTGAACGGAGGAGAGATCACTGACACCCCGGCCAGTGCCGTTCAGTTCGTGGAAGCGGTCGATCACGCTCTGGCGCTCAGCGCGCAGGCGTGCTTCCACCAGCGGCCAGGCCTGCTCATGCAACTGGTCCACCGACAGATCGTCCGGGTTGCGGATGACGGCTTCGTCGAGAACGTGCGGGTACTCGTTGACCTCCCGGTACGCGGCGACGTTGGCGTCGAGGCCCACGAGCACCAGGGGGGCTGTCTGCCCTCGCAGGACGTCCTTCATTCCGGTGGACACCTGGCGGAGAAACCGTTTGAGATCCGCTTCACCCGCGCCATCGTCGCCGGTTCCGTGCCCGTAGAACACAGCGCGGCCACGACGGCCGGAGCTCGCAGGACGGCTCACGGTGTCAGAGCGTGGCTCACGCGGTTCGATGACATCCTCCAAGCTTGTGGGAACGTCCTCAAGCTCCACCTGCACCACCGAGTGGCGGCTGCCGTCCAGTAGGCGCACCTCGTTCTGACTCACCCCAAGCATGAGATAGTGCTCGTCCCCGGAGAGCAGATGCATCAGTGGACCGGTAGTGAAGTGATCTCCAACAGTGGCGAGCTCCGGCAGTGGGGCTGGAAGGCGGTAGGTTTCGGACGAATTCGGCGTCAGGAACATCGCCAGTCCATCGGCCATGTACTGCCACGCCTTGCTGTCCTGTTGCAAATTCCGAGCCGGCTGCAGGAGTTCTTCCACCTCGGGGCGTCGCATCTCTTCCAACAGGATGGTCTCCACGCCACTGACGAGGTTTTTCCACCGGAGTTGATCTCCCTGCACTTCGCTCCCGTATCGATGGGTGGGCATGAACAAGGAGACATGGACCGTGTCCCCGCCTCTCTGTGCGAGATCCTGGATGTCCTTGTCAGTGATGAGATCCATGAAGGCCTTTCCTTTCCTTGATTGTCACCACAAGCCTATCGAGGGTTGCTGGTCACGGGAGGTGTCGCACATGGATTGGGTGCGGTGTCGGCCCGCTTCGAACACGTCCATCAGTTGATCCAGCATGGGTCCAGTGATTCGGGCGGGAACAACCACCCAGTTGGCCAGGGTGGCGCATACTCTGGGGGCATGAGCGATGACACGACATCTCCGACCGCCGACACCAATGACAATGCAGCCGAGGACCGTGCGCAGGATCTGGCTTCCGGCGATACCCTCGGCGGCGACGGTGGTCCCAGTGGCGCCGAAAAGGACCCCTCCAACTGGGTGACCGGCGATGAACCGATGACGGCCTCCCAGCGCAGCTACCTGGACACTCTTGCCCGCGACGCCGGTGAGGAGTTGGATGCCAACATGACCAAGGCTGAGGCCTCCGAGCACATTGATCGGTTGCAGAAGAAGACGGGGCGCGGAAACAGCTGAGCCCACAGGAATTCGGGCAGGGGACCGTCAGCCAGCGTGCTGAGCTTTTGTGACCACAGCTGGGCAATCCTGGAATGTCGCTTGCGTTCCCACTCAAGGAACCACTGATCAATCGCGAGTTCGCCCATCCGGCACTGGTCGACGGCGCTGAGAAGTATTCGTCAGTGGCTGCCGATACCGTGGTCTCCAGTTGTCAACCCGGAGGTGCGCAGTGATTGAAGCAGCTTTTCTCGTGGCGAGCCAGAACGAGGGTCGCGTGGAGGTGATCGCGCTGGGGTTCGACGCCTCGGAGCGTGTGGCCACCGTTGACCGGGATGCGGCCAATGCCCTCGCCGTGCATCCTCGGCTGCCCATCGTCTACGTCGCCACCTACAACGACGGCGGAGCTGTCACGTCCGTGGATCTCCGATCAGGTGACTCGTCGGAGGTCACGGGCGTGGGTGAGGTCCCGTGCTTCCTGCTTCTGGCCGACGACGACGGCGGGGAGGAGGAGCCCACAATCCTCTTGTCCGCCAACTATGGTGACGGGACACTTGCAGCCATACGACTGCAGGACGGACACGTGGTGAAGGTCGCCAGCCGCGTCTCCTTCGGTTTCGACGCCCAGCCCGGGGCCCATCCTCATCGTCAGGATGGTTCGCATCCGCACTGGGTGGGCCGGAACGGGGACCTCCTGGTCACTGATCTCGGGAACGACATGATCCATGAGGTGGCGATGCACGCTGGAAAGCTGGTGAACCGGGGAGTTCATCGTCGTCTGCCAGTCGGCTCCGGCCCCCGGCACATGTGTCGCGACTCCACAGGTGGGCTCTGGGTCAGCCATGAGCTGTCCAACAGTGTGTCCAGACTCGGGCCGGATGCCATTGCCATCAGCTCGTCGAGCAATCGCTGGCTGCCCGATACCGCGGTGGGCAATCATGTGGGGGACATCGCCTTCGAGCCGGAATCCGACGTGGTGGTCACCGCCAACCGTGACCTGAACAGCCTGGGTATCTTCACCCGGGGCCGAGACGGCATCGAACCGGTGGCAGAGATCGATTGCGGAGGCAAGTGGCCCGTGCAGTTCGCCCAGCAGGACGGAACTTTCGCTGTGGCCAACCGTGATTCCCACAATGTGGCCGTCTTCGACGTGGGTCCCAGCTGGTGGGAGAACTCACCGGAACTGTTCGACGTCGTGAATCCTGTGGCCATCGTCGCGGCCCCTCTGTGGACCGAAGACCTCTGACGCAGGCCATCGCAAGAATGTCGAGTCCTCAACTCGAATATACGTGACCACTCACTGACCAAGTCTTTCGTGGTCAACTCCTGACACGAAAATTGTTTCTGTGTTTGAGTCACAACGTCACCGGTGGTCGAGTAGCGCCCGGCGACGGAGGAGCCCGGCGCGTGTCGA
>CANLSH010000012.1 GCA_947493705.1 uncultured Arachnia sp.
TGGAACCCTGACACACTGGACAACACACACCAAAGCGCACGCTGCCACATAGCTCCTTAGAAAGGAGGTGATCCAGCCGCAGCTTCCGCTACGGCTACCTTGTTACGACTTAGTCCTAGTTACCAGTCCCACCTTCGACGGCTCCCCCCCACAAAAGTGGGTTAGGCCACCGGCTTCGGGTGTTACCGACTTCCATGACTTGACGGGCGGTGTGTACAAGCCCCGGGAACGTATTCACCGCAGCGTTGCTGATCTGCGATTACTAGCGACTCCGACTTCATGGGGTCGAGTTGCAGACCCCAATCCGAACTGAGACCGGCTTTTTGGGATTCGCTCACCCTTACAGGCTCGCAGCCCTTTGTACCGGCCATTGTAGCATGCGTGAAGCCCTGGACATAAGGGGCATGATGACTTGACGTCATCCCCACCTTCCTCCGAGTTGACCCCGGCGGTCTCCAATGAGTCCCCGGCATAACCCGCTGGCAACATTGGACGAGGGTTGCGCTCGTTGCGGGACTTAACCCAACATCTCACGACACGAGCTGACGACAGCCATGCACCACCTGTATACCGACCACAAGGGAACGCCCATCTCTGAACGCGTCCGGCATATGTCAAACCCAGGTAAGGTTCTTCGCGTTGCATCGAATTAATCCGCATGCTCCGCCGCTTGTGCGGGGCCCCGTCAATTCCTTTGAGTTTTAGCCTTGCGGCCGTACTCCCCAGGCGGGGTACTTAATGCGTTAGCTGCGGCACGGAGAACGTGGAATGTCCCCCACACCTAGTACCCACCGTTTACGGCGTGGACTACCAGGGTATCTAAGCCTGTTTGCTCCCCACGCTTTCGCTTCTCAGCGTCAGGAAAGGTCCAGAGAACCGCCTTCGCCACTGGTGTTCCTCCTGATATCTGCGCATTCCACCGCTCCACCAGGAATTCCATTCTCCCCTACCTTCCTCAAGTCTGCCCGTATCGAAAGCAGGCTCAGTGTTAAGCACTGAGTTTTCACTCCCGACGCGACAAACCGCCTACAAGCTCTTTACGCCCAATAAATCCGGACAACGCTCGCACCCTACGTATCACCGCGGCTGCTGGCACGTAGTTAGCCGGTGCTTCTTCTCCCACTACCGTCACACAAAGCTTCGTCATGGATGAAAGCGGTTTACAACCCGAAGGCCGTCATCCCGCACGCGGCGTTGCTGCATCAGGCTTCCGCCCATTGTGCAATATTCCCCACTGCTGCCTCCCGTAGGAGTTTGGGCCGTATCTCAGTCCCAATGTGGCCGGTCGCCCTCTCAGGCCGGCTACCCGTCGACGCCTTGGTGAGCCACTACCTCACCAACAAGCTGATAGGCCGCGAGTCCATCCCTGACCGCCGGAACTTTCCAACCCCCAACATGCGTCAAGGACTGAATATCCGGTATTAGCAGCTGTTTCCAACTGTTATCCCGAAGTCAAGGGCAGGTTACTCACGTGTTACTCACCCGTTCGCCACTCGTGTACCCCCAAAGAGGCCTTACCGTTCGACTTGCATGTGTTAAGCACGCCGCCAGCGTTCGTCCTGAGCCAGGATCAAACTCTCCGTTGAAAAACCAAAACAAACCCCACAAAGAGGCCCGCCTAATAATCAACAAACAATCCGATGTACCCGACAGAACAACCAAAACTGGCCATTACCATCAAATAAATCAAAGGAAAACTGCCAACAAACCCCAAAAAAGAGCCTGCCGAACAGGTACCCACAACAACCCCCACAAAAAAGCAGGAGCCGAAATGAACATAAAAAATGCATTGACTTAAAGCACGCTGTTGAGTTCTCAAAAATCGGGCACAACCCTCACACAACAAAAACCAAAACAGTTCCTGCCACATTCGGGGCAACTAGACAAACTTTACTGGGCACATTTTCGACTGTCAACTTGGCGTCGTAGCCGATCCGTGCCTGCAATGAAGTTGTGTTGGTGGCTACCCTTCGGTCTCCCTCAGGCAGCTAGAAGAGACTACAGCCGGAGGCCGAACTTTGCAAACCGGCTGCCTCCTGATGGCGAACCCCGAAGGCCGAGTCCGAGAGCCTCTCACAGAGGAGCCAAGGCCCGGCTCACCCAGGGCAGAGGACAGTCCTTGTCCATCCGTGTGATTCAGTTCTCGCCCTCTTCGCCAGGGAGGGGCCTGAGCCCGGCCCGCCCTCCAATGTGTCGGACTGACAAGACTTGAGCCTTGGTGACTCAAGTGCTAATCTTCTGGCATGAGCGTGGTTGGCTCAACTTCGCACCGTACAACTACAGTCACAACCCAAGGAGGAGCAAAATGACCACAACCTTCGACCCGTTCCGCGACATGGACCGCATACTGAACTCCATGCGGGCCCCTGTTCCTGCAGGGATGCCCATGGATCTGTACCGCACCTCAGAGAGCTTCGTTGCGCGGATTGATCTGCCGGGGGTGAACCCCGAGACCATCGATATTGACGTGGAGGAGCGGACCCTCACGGTGCGTGCCGAGCGCAGCGCTCTGGAGGAGGAGGACATTCAGTGGCTGGCCCACGAGCGTCCCACCGGAACCTTTGCCCGTCAGCTCACACTCGGTTATGGCGTGGCCGCTGACCGTATTGAGGCCGACTACGCCGACGGCGTTCTCACACTGAGCATCCCCGTGGCGGAGGAAGCCAAGCCACGCAAGATCCAGGTGAGCCACTCCAGCGATTCCAAGATGATCGCCGGGGAGTCAACAGAGGGCTCGCAGGACTCCGACGAAGCCTGACCTCACCGCGAGACACATGAAGGGCCGCATCCCATCAGGGGTGCGGCCCTTCATGGCACTCAACCCAGCTAGCGCAACGAGCCGTATGTGTTCTTCGCCTTCTCCAGCGCTGATACATAGCCGGCCCGCTCGTATCCCGCAGGTTCGACGTTTCTGGGTACCGCCAGCATTCCCCGGGCCGCACCCAAGTCCAACTCCTTGCGTCCCAACCAGGAGTCCAGTCCCTCAAGGAGCTTGCCCGCATGGTGTGCTCCGTGGCGCACCAGAGATGACGTCGTCATCACCACGTCGGCCCCGGCCAGGATGTACTTCACAACATCGGCGGACGTTTCCACCCCGGATGAGGCAGCGAGACTGGCCTGCACCCGGTCCCTGAGCACAGCAATCCAGGTCCTGGGCAGCCGCGCATCATTCTGGGACGACAGCGTCACACCGGAGGTGACCTCCAGCCGGTCAATATCGACGTCCGGCTGCAGAAACCGATTGAACAACACCAATCCGTCGGCCCCCGCACGATCAAGCGCCAAGCACATGTTGCCCACGGACGAGAAGTATGGACTCATCTTGACCGCCACGGGTACGGATACCGACTCCCTGACTGCCTGGAGAATCTCGATATGTCGACGCTCCACCTCGTCTCCGGTGACGGTGACATCACCTGGAACCAGGTAGATGTTCAATTCAATCGCCGCTGCACCCGCATCAGCGAGCCGGCTGGCATTTGCCACCCAGCCACCCATCGAAGCAGCGTTCAATGAGCCGATCAATGGCACGTCGATGGCGTCCGCAGCAGATTCCACCAACCTCAGATACTGGGTCACCGCCGTGTCATCGGCAGAGAAAGGTACGTTCGGAAAGTAGGACAACGCCTCGGGGAATGAATCCTCATGCGCCTCCTCCAGTTCCGCCATCCGTTCGGCGTCGCGGCGCATCTGTTCCTCGAAGAGCGAGTACATCACCACGGCGCCGACGCCAGCATCGGCCAGTTCCCGCACCCCGGTGGCTGTCTGGGACAGCGGTCCCGCAGATGCGACCAGAGGATTGCGCAACGACAGCCCCATGTAGTTCGTCGTGAGATCCATCATTGACTCCTCGGGTCCTCTGCGAAGGCTTCTGCTCCGCGCATGGCCAGTTCCTCGTACTCGCCCCACCGTCGGTTGACGGCAGCCTGTGCCAGCCCGACGAGGCGATCGGCCTCCTCTGGATTGGAGGCCCGCAACACTTTGTACCGCAACTCCCGATCCTGGTACTCCCGCAATTGCAGCCGCGGGCGCGGTGAGTCGAGAAGGAACGGGTTGCCACCGGATTCACGGATGACGGGGTTGTAGCGCATCAGCGGCCAGTGTCCGGAGTTGACGGCCTTGTACTGCTGGTCCAAGCCCTTGCGCATGTCATAACCGTGGGCAATGCAATGGCTGTACGCGATGATCAGGCTGGGGCCATCAAAGGCCTCGGCCTCACGGAATGCCTTGAGAGTCTGCTGGGGGTCGGCGCCCATGGCCACCCGCGCCACATAGACAGAGCCGTAGGCCATGGCCTGCATGGCCATGTCCTTCTTGTTCGTCTGCTTGCCCGCCGTCGCGAACTTTGCAACCGCGCCGATGGGGGTGGACTTCGACGACTGCCCGCCGGTATTGGAATACACCTCCGTGTCCAGCACGAGGATGTTGACGTTGCGGCCGCTGGCCAGGACGTGGTCGACGCCGGAGGAGCCGATGTCATAGGCCCAGCCATCACCACCAACGATCCAGACGGAGCGTCTCAGTAGGTGGTCCGCCACGCTACGAAGATCCTTGGCCTTGTGGCCCGGGACGCCATCAAGTTTTTCCAGGAGGAGGGCCACGCGCTCCGACTGGCGCAGCAGGTCACTCTCGTGGCGCTGGGGCGCTGACAGCAGGGAATCGACGAGATCATCGTCGCCGATTTCCACCCGCAGGTCTTCCAGCCGGGTCCGGGCGAGGTCCTCGTGCAGATCAGCCGCCAGGCGTAGACCCAGACCGAATTCGGCGTTGTCCTCAAACAGTGAGTTGGACCATGCGGGTCCGCGTCCCGCAGCATTCTTGGCCCACGGCGTGGTGGGCAGATTGCCACCGTAGATGGATGAGCAACCCGTGGCGTTGGCCACCGTGGTGCGGTCTCCGAACAACTGCGTGAGCAACTTCAGATATGGGGTCTCCCCGCACCCCGCGCATGCCCCGGAGAACTCGAACAGCGGCTCCAGGTACTGGGTGCCGCGTACGGTGCCGAAGTCCAGGCGTGCCCGGTTGTTCTGGGGAAGTGTCTTGAAGAATTCGACGGCCTCCTTCTCCTTCTCGCGCTCGTGGACCGGCTCAAGGTTGATGGCCCGCCTGGACGGTTGCCCGATCGGCTTCACCGGGCAGGACTCCACGCAGAGACCACAGCCGGTGCAGTCCTCAATGTAGACCTGGAGCGTGTAGCGGCTGTCGGGTAGACCCGCCGCGTTCAGTGGCGCGCTGAGAAACCCCTCGGGGGCGTTGTCGGTCAAGTGGGTCGAGTGGTGTTTGGCCCGCAGCACGGAATGCGGACAGACAAATGAGCAGTTGCCACACTGGATGCACGCCTCCGGGTCCCACACCGCGACGATCTCGCTCACGTTGCGCTTCTCGTACTGCGTGGTGCCGGAGGGATAAGTGCCGTCCACGGGAAGGGCGGACACCGGCAAGTCGTCGCCATGACCGCTCATCATCTTGGACGTTACCGTGCGAACGAACTCCGGTGCGGATGCCGGCACCGGGTTCGTCAGCAGCTTGCTCGACGTTGCCGCCGTGGGCACCTCAACGCGGTACAGGTGGGAGAGCGAGGCGTCCACCGCGTCGTGGTTCTTGCGCACGATCTCCATGGACTTGCGCGCATAGGTCTTGGTGATGGAGGTTTTCACCTTCTCGATGGCCACATCACGGGGCAGCACGCCGGAGATGGCGAAGAAGCAGGTCTGCAGGATTGTGTTGGTGCGGCTGCCCAGTCCTGCCGAACGGGCGACGGCGCTGGCGTCGATGCAGTAGAGAGCGATGCCCAACCCGACGATGCGCTGCTGCACGGATCCCGGCAACTGGTCCCAGAGTTCTTCCGCCGGGTGTGGGGAGTTCAGCAGCAGGGTCGTACCGGGCTGCGCGAGCTCCAGGATGTCCATCTGTTCCAGGATCGACCAGTGATGGCAGCCGATGAAGTTGGCCCGGTCCACCAGGTACGGCGCCCTAATGACGTTGGGTCCGAAGCGCAGGTGGCTCACCGTCCGCGAGCCGGACTTCTTGGAGTCATAGACGAAGTACCCCTGGGCGAACATGTCCTCGCCCGAGCCCAGGATCTTGATGGTGTTCTTGTTGGCGCCGACGGTGCCGTCCGAACCGAGTCCGTAGAAGACGGCCTGCAGCGTCTCGGGATCGTTGAGGTCGAAGCTGGTGTCCACCTCCAGTGACAGGTGGGTCACGTCATCAGTGATGCCGACGGTGAAGCGTGGGCGGGGCGCGGGCTTGGCCAGTTCGTCGAAGACGGCCTTGACCATCGCGGGGGTGAACTCCTTGCTGGAGAGCCCGTAGCGCCCGCCACTCACCTGCGGCATGGAGTCGCGGCGACCAGTGGCGTAGGCCTCGCCCAGCGCGGACGTGACATCGAGGAACAGGGGCTCGCCACCCGAGCCGGGCTCCTTGGTGCGGTCCAGCACGGCGACGTGGCGCGCCGACGCGGGGATGGCCGCAAGGACGTGCTGCGTGGGGAAGGGGCGGTAGAGGCGCACGAACAGCACCCCGGTCTTCGCATCAGCCGTGGTGTTGAGATGCTCGACGACAGGAAGGATGGTCTCGATCCCGGAGCCCATGACGACAAGCACTCGCTCAGCCGCCGGATCGCCGTGGTACTCCACAGCGGAGTATCGCCGACCGGAGATGGCGGCGAACTCCTCGAAGACGGTGTCCATGAGACCCGGCACTTTGTCGTAGTACGTGTTCGACGTTTCGCGGGACTGGAAGTAGGTGTCCGGATTCTGCGCCGTGCCGCGGATGAAGGGGTTCGCGGGGCTGAGTGCCCGCGCACGGTGCTCCAGAACGAGCTCGCGGGGCACCAGGGCACGCAACTGGTCGTCGCTGAGACGATGCATCGTGTTCAGCTCGTGCGAGGTTCGGAAGCCATCGAAGAAGTGGACGAACGGCAACCGCGTGCGCAGCGTCGCCAGGTGGGCGACAGCGGCCATGTCGTGTGCCTCCTGCACGGATGCAGAGTTGAGTAGGCAGCAGCCGGTCTGACGCACGGCCATGACGTCCTGGTGGTCCCCGAAGATGGAGAGTCCCTGGGTGGCCAGCGAGCGCGCCGCGACGTGGAACACCGTGGAGGTCAGCTCGCCAGCGATCTTGTACATGTTCGGAATCATCAGGAGCAACCCCTGTGATGCCGTGAACGTGGTGGACAGTGCACCTCCCTGGAGTGCTCCGTGCATGGTCCCGGCGGCGCCACCCTCGGACTGCAACTGGATGACGGTGGGCACCTGCCCCCACACGTTGGGACGGTCGTGGGCGGACCATTCATCAGCCAGCTCAGCCATGGTGGAGCTGGGGGTGATGGGGTAGATCGAACACAATTCACTCAGCCTGAAGGCAACATCCGCGGCAGCCTCATTGCCGTCAATGATCAAGCGCTGATTCATCGTCCGTCCTCTGCAATCATCGAGATGGCGTGTACGGGACACTGCTCGTAGCACGTCGCACAGCCGGTGCACTTCTCGTAGTCGAACTTGTACCGGTGCCCAGGGCCGAGTTTGATGATGGCGTCCTCCGGACATGCCCCGAAGCAGCCGTCGCACTCGAAACAGTTGCCGCAGGACAGGCATCGGCGTGCCTCGTACTCGGCCTCCGCGGTGGTCAGGCCGGAATCGATCTCCTCGAATCCCCGCACCCGCTCCTTCCCGGTGGCCAGGATGCTTTCGCGTCGGTCGTGCTCCCCGAAGTACCACAGATCCATCTGGTCCAGCGTGACGATCGGCTTCTTCGGCGGACGCGTGCTTTCATCGTTGTTGAGCCACTTGTCGATGCATCGGGCAGCCTTCTTGCCATGCCCGACGCCGACGGTGACCGTGCGGTCCGAGGGCACGGCGTCGCCACCGGCAAAGATGCCGGGAACATCGGTCATGAGGGTGTTGGTGTCCACCTGCACCACGTCGTCGTCGAAGCGCATACCGGGAATCGCCTTGAGGAATCCGGTGTCTGCTTCCTGTCCGACCGCAAGGATGACGGTGTCTGCCTCCAGCTCCTCGAACTTTCCGGTGCCCACGGCGCGACCGTCCTCATCGAGTTCCATGATCTCCACCGTCACCTTGGCGGTCTCCATGGACGTGATGGTGCGCAGCCAGTTCATCGTGACGCCCTCCTGCTCGGCGCCCTCCCGCTCGTCAGCGTGGGCAGGCATCTGGTCCGCGGTGCGCCGGTAGACGATGACTGACTCCTCGGCACCGAGTCGACGAGCGACGCGTGCAGCATCCATCGCCGTGTTGCCGCCACCGTAGATGGCCACGCGGCGGCCGATCATGGGGCGCTCCCCCGATGCGACGTCGCGCAGAAAACTGACGGCATCCACCATCTTGGAGGCATCCATGCTGGGGATGTTCACACGCTTGGACAGGTGAGCCCCCACTGCAACGAAGACGGCGTCGAATGCCCCATCGCGCTGCGTCGTCTCCAGATCCTTCACGGGGGTGTTCTGTCGGAAGACGACACCGATGTCCTGCAGGCGCGACAACTCTGCATCGAGAACACCGCGCGGCAGCCGGTACTCCGGAATGCCATAGCGCATCATGCCACCGGGGGCCTCGGAAGCATCATGGATCTCGACGGCGTGCCCCAGACGGCGCAGATGGTAGGCAGCAGACAGTCCAGAGGGTCCGGAGCCGACGATGAGAATTCTGCGACCCGACTCACGTCGGGGGGGATCGAACGTCCAGCCCTGCTCGATGGCCATGTCCCCCAGGTAGCGTTCCACCGAACGGATTGACACGCTCGAATCCAGGTCTCCGCGGTTGCAGACTGCCTCGCACGGGTGGTAGCAGACGCGGCCGTGGATGGCCGGAAACGGATTGTCCCTGGTCAGTTGGCGCCAGGCATTCTCGTGCTGGCCCACCTTGATGAGGCGCAGCCACTCCTGAATGTTCTCGCCCGCCGGGCAGCCAGCATTGCAGGGCGGAAGCAAGTCCAGATAAATCGGCTTGCGGGATCGGACCGGGGCCACACGGCCTGCTGTGTGCGCCAGATCCGGCAACAGGGTCATGTCCCTGCGTGCGGTCACGTTCTTGTCCTCGCTCATGGCTCCAGCGCCCTCCACTCGACTACTACCCATCGTAGAAGGAAGATGCACCCACGGTGGGGCCGGGGGTGACGTTGAGCGGGACCTGCTCTGTTATCGTCCCCAGCATGCGTCGCTCACTCAAGTCCATCGCTCTCGTGTGCGGCGCGCTTGCGGTCACCGCATCCCTGGCATCTTGCAGCGCTGAGCTGGGCGATCAGGTTGTGGTGGTGTTCGCCGCCGCTTCCCTCCAAGAAGTGTTCGTCGACATCGCACAGGACTTTGAGGATGGGCACGACGCGGCGGAGGTGGAGTTTTCCTTCGCGGGCTCCTCCGATCTGGTCTCCCAGCTGGAGAGCGGCGCCCCCGCTGACGTCCTCGCATCAGCCGATGAGCTGCAGATGGACCGCGCGGTGGAGCGGGGTGTGGTGTATGGCAGCCGCCAGCTGTTCGCCTCCAACACCCTCACGCTCGTCACTCCCAGCGACAATCCTGCCGACATCACGTCCCTCTCGGACGCCGCGACCTCTTCTCTCGTCATCTGCGCGCCTCAGGTGCCCTGTGGTGCAGCCACCCAGAATATGGCTGAGCTGACTGGTGTCACACTGCGGCCCGTCAGCGAGGAGAGCTCCGTCACGGATGTGCTGGGCAAGGTCACTTCAGGGCAGGCCGACGCCGGTCTTGTCTACGTCACCGACGCCATCCGGGCCGGCGATGATGTCAACGTCATCCCCATCGACGAGGCGGGCGCCGTCGTGAACAACTATCCCATCGCTGCCGTCGACGCCGACGACTCGCTCGCGCAGGAATTTGTCGATTTCGTCATGTCCGAGGACTCACAACAGAAGCTGCGCGCCGCGGGCTTCGGTGTACCCGGTGAGTGATTCGTCTGCAGGGCGGGTGCCGGGATGGGCGATCATCCCTGCCGCACTGGGTGCTCTGCTGGTCCTGATCCCCGTGGTGTCCATGGCGGCGCGCGTGGACTGGCTGGAGCTGCCAGCCCTCCTGACGAGTGAGAGTTCAGTCACAGCACTCCTGCTCAGTCTGCGCACAGCGCTGGCCAGCACCGCGGTGTGCCTCGTGCTGGGTGTCCCGCTGGCACTGGTCCTCGCCCGAGCACAAATCCGAGGCATGCGATGGTTGCGGGCGCTGGTGTTGTTGCCACTGGTGCTGCCCCCTGTGGTCGGTGGTCTCGCCCTACTGGCCGCCTTCGGCCGCACCGGCTTGGTGGGCCAGCATCTGGAGGCGGGTGGTCTCCGCATCGCCTTCACCACGGTGGCGGTGGTCCTGGCGCAGGTCTTCGTGTCCATGCCCTTCCTGGTGGTGGGACTCGAAGGAGCCCTGCGCAGTGTGGGAACCGAGTACGAGAAGGTGGCCACGACGCACGGCGCCTCCCCCACCCGCACGCTGTTGTGGGTGACCCTGCCGTTGGTTGCACCCGGTCTGGTCTCTGGCACCGTGCTCGCTTTCGCTCGGGCGCTGGGCGAATTCGGTGCCACCCTGACATTCGCAGGTTCGCTGCAGGGCACCACTCGCACCCTTCCACTCGAGATCTATCTCCAGCGGGAAGTGGACCCGGACCAGGCGCTGGCCCTGTCGTTGCTTCTGATCGTCGTGGCCCTCATCGTCGTTGCACTCGTCCACGGCGATCCCGGTGCGTCACGGGATCGACGCCAACGCCGGGCCCGGCGTCGAACCACTCCCGCTGCCGACGACACAGTTGAGTTCGCAACGGCGTCGGATGTCCTCAGGTGGCGCGGCAGCCTGGAGGATCGCGGACACGCCACCGAGATTGTGGTGGCGCCGGGAGAGACCGTGGCTGTGATCGGCGCCAACGGTGCGGGCAAGAGCACGCTCCTCGGTTTGCTGGCCGGACTGCTGCAGCCGGACGAGGGCCGGTTGACCATTGGCGAAGACGTCCTCGCCGACACCGAAACGTCCAAGGTTGTGCCTCCGCACAGGCGACGCGTGGTTCTGCTCGGTCAGCGTCCTCTGCTGTTTCCTCATCTGGATGTTCGGGGAAATGCGGAATTCGGCCCGCGCGCCCGCAAGCAGGACCGTCCCGCGGCCATCGCACAACGAGCCCTTGAGGCGGCAGGTGCGGATCAGTGGGCCAGCGGGCCCTCCACCGCCTTGTCCGGGGGGCAGGCTTCACGAGTGGCCCTCGCACGAGCACTGGCATGCCGTCCACGCGCCCTGCTGCTCGACGAACCCTTTGCTGCGCTGGACGTGGCCAGCGCACCCTCGGCACGAGCCGCCGTCTCCACCGCTGTGCGTCGGGCCCACTGCCCCACCGTGCTGGTCACCCATGATCTGCTCGATGTGCTTGCACTCGCGGACCGCATCGTTGTTCTGGAAGCTGGCCGCGTCGTGGAGGCCGGCAGTGTCGCTGAAGTGCTGACGGCCCCCAGGAGTTCATTCGCCGCAGAACTCGCCGGCGTGAATGTGATGCACGGCATCCTGCAGTCCGAGGGATCGCTCTCAGTGCAGGGGGGCGTCGTTGTCAGCGGACAGCACAAGGCCGCCGCACCTGTGGGTACGGCGGCCTTTGCGGTGTTCTCCCCCGGCAGCGTCGCGATCTTCTTGGAGCCCCCACACGGGAGCCCCCGCAATGTCTGGCCGGCCACGGTGACCTCCCTGACGGATCAGGGCGGCACCATCCGGGTACGTATGACGATGCAGGACGGCCCGGGGCTCAGGGCAGACCTGACAGCCGCGGCCGTAGCCGAACTGGGGTTGCGGAGCGGAACTGCAGTGTGGGCTGTTGTGAAGGCAACCGAGGTTGCGCTCCATCAGGCCAAAACTGGCGGGATCAGCCCTCCGCGCTCTCCTTGAGCAGTGCGTCGATGTCCAGATCCTTGATCTGGGTGATGACCTCGTCGAGCTGCTTGCCGTTCAACAGACCGGACTGGCGAAACACGAGGTTGCCGCGGCGAAATCCCATGATGGTCGGGATGGACTGGATCTCCAGTGCGCCGGCCAATTCCTGGTTCTCCTCGGTGTCCACCTTGGCGAAGGTGACATCCTCATTGCGGGTGGAAGCCTCTTCGTAAATTGGGCCGAAACGCTTGCACGGACCACACCATTCAGCCCAGAAATCAATGAGAACCACCTCATTGTCCTCAACGGTGCTGGCGAAGTTGTCCTTGTTCAGTGCAGTGGTTGCCACAGTGATCGATCCTTCCATCTAGATGTCATGACTCGTCATGGCACAACCCCGTCGAGGGCGGAAGTATTCCCGGCTCACCTACTTGATGGCGACGATCCTGCGCATTGGCAATGGCACACGCACAGGATCCTTGGCGGCGCGGGAGGCGAGGAAGTCGATGGCACTCGCTGCGCGGACCCTGTCGCCTGCCGGTCGTAGCCCACCCACCAGCAGCTCAGCGTCTGCACGATTGCGCACCTCGAAGTGGTGACGCCCTCGTGAGTCCTCCATCTTCGTCAATCCCACTTCGCCCAGCATGGTTTTGGCTCGGAATTCGACAGTGCCGGGTAGATGGGGACTCACCCGCAGGTACGCCCCGAGTTGGCTGGCGATCCGAACATCCTCCATGTTCATCGGCCGGAGCGACGGCGTCAGGCCAGCGAAGACTCCTCCGGGCCGCAGAACACGTGCCACCTCTTCAAGGAACATCATGCGATCCTCAGCGAGCCCCAACCCCAAACTGGTGACGACCGCATCGAAAGAGCCATCAGAGAAGGGCAGGCGCATCGGGTCAGCCTGCACGAGCGGACGGCCATCATCCTCAGCACGCAGGCAGGACTCGGTTTCGTCCACGCTGACGACGAGCCGACCCGGACTCTTGAGCCGCGGCCCCAGACCGCTGGCACCACATGAGAGATCGAGCACCAAGCGAGCCGATGACGAGACTGCGCGCGCCACCCACTCATAAGGGGTGTGATCACCGCCCAAAGTCCTCTGCAATACCCGGTCCATGGCCTTGGGGCGGCCGGGACCGAACCATCGATGCTCCGACACGCTCACTGCTGGTTGTCCTCAACGAACAGGAGTTCTGAGGCGGCATCATCGATCAGGCATGTGCCAGCGTCGGTGCGCACGTTCAGCCCGTGCGGCACAAGTCGAGCCGTGAAAGCTGCCCCGGGCTTCAGCTCCAGGCTCGCCATCACCTCGATCAGTTCCGCGTTCGCCTGTACATTCTCACTCATTCGTACGAGTGTGGCCGTCGCCCATTCCCCAGACTTCACGAGTTGGGACAGGGGAACCACCCCTTCTGTGAAGGGAGTGTCGTCCATATCGATGCCAAGTTCCCGCAGCCCGGGAATGGGATTGCCATAGGGAGACCTTGTGGGCGAGTGCAGAATCTCGACCAGTCGACGTTCAACGTCCGTGGAAATCACGTGCTCCCAGCGGCAGGCCTCATCATGCACCTTGTCCCACTCCAGCCCGATGACCTCAGTGAGGAGGCATTCGGCGAGCCGGTGTTTGCGCATGACACCCGTGGCCAGACCGGTGCCCTTCTCAGTCAGGCTGATCGTGCGATCCGGTTCGACAACCAGCAGCCCGTCGCGCTCCATCCGTGCCACCGTCTGGGACACGGTGGGTCCGGACTGGTGCAACCGCTCGGCGATACGGGCGCGCAGCGGAGGCACACCCTCTTCAATCAGTTCATACACGGTCCGCAAATACATTTCCGTCGTGTCGATCAGATCACTCATGCACCCTGCCTTCCCTCCCCCATCCTAAGGCGTAGAACTCCTCGTCGGGCGCAGTGCTCTCTGGTCAACGCTTCTCAAGGCTCACCAGAAAGTCGATCGTCCCGGTCGGCTCAACACTCACGAAACCGAGGTTCGGTGGTTCGACCCCCACCTCGGTCCATTCCATGGCAATCGCGCCGGAGGCTATGAGCCGTTCTCCTGAGCGTAGGACGGTGACGTCCACTGGTTTGCGCACCGTGGTGCCCTTGAGGGTCAGATCCACCTGTGTGGGAATCGTCGTGGTCGAGCCGTCGTCGGGAATCTCAGCGGGACCTGCCGGTTCGGCCAGGACGATTGTGGCGGTGGGGTGGGTGGAAGCGTCAGCAATATCCTCGCCGCGAAACTGGCTGTCGCGATTTCGGCTGTCAGTGGCGATGTCGGCGACCTGGACTTCGAATCGTGCCTCGGTCAAGGTGTTGTCGACGATTCGCGCCTCACCGGCGACCTGATCCGTGGATCCCACGACAGTCACCGGTTCGCCCCTCAGGATCTCGTCCACGGTGTATCCGGCGGCCGTGGTGTTGGGTGGCTCGCCGGGCACGACGGTCCACGTCCCGTCGAGCTCAACAGTAGGAGCCTCGGCTCCCGCCGTGGCCACGGCGGCCGCCGGAGCGTCGTCTCCGCCACGGGCCGCTTTGTAAATGTAGGGCGCGGCGACGATCAGGGCGACAACGACCACCAGTACGCCGAGGATCCAAGGGAGCTTCTTCTTCATGTATGCAAGTGTAAAAACCGTTCCAAGGTTTACGTGCAGCCTCAAAGCGTGCTGTTGGGCTGGTGCGGATCAACTGTGACGGCGAATGCCGGACTACTGTTGTGAGGTGCTTCCCGCTTCTGCGTTCTTGGGGTTCTTCCTGATCGTGACCCCGCTCGCTGTCACTCCCGGCGCAAGTTTCACCCTCGTGAGCGCCCGCGGTGTCGCGGGAGATCGGCGTGGGGCATGGGCGACGATCGCTGGTACCGCTGCCGGGATCGCCACTCATGCGGTGCTCGCCGGGGTGGGCCTCGCCGCCGCTGTGATGCGCTCCGCAGAGGTTTACATTGCCATTCGCATCCTCGGCGCGGCCTACTTGATCGGGCTTGGAGTTGTGCTGATGTGGCAGAGTCGACGCACAGAAGCGTTCAGCAACGGGCATAGCGCCGGAGTTTCGGCGTCGGTAGGGGTGCAGGCGCGGCGGGCGTATGTAGCGAATGTCCTCAACGTCAAGGCCGCGTCCGTCTACCTCACCCTTGCGCCGCAGTTCATACCCGCCTTCTCGGTGGGCGTAGTCTCGATGTTGCTCCTAGCTACGGTGCACATCCTCGTCATGGCGGCCTGGCTCGGGATCTGGTCCACCGGCCTCACGGCCCTGGCTTCGCACTTCGACCCGCAGAGTTGGCGTCGTCGCATTGACGCACTCGGCGGCGCAGTCCTGGTCTTTCTCGGCATCCGCTCGGTCGCTGAGATCCAATGATGCATCGCACAGACAAGCAGACATCCCTTCAGCTCGATGTCACATCCCCTCCCAGACACCGTCCGTTCTGAGACCGAAGCAGCTCTTCACGTTGGAAGTGTCTGGCGCAGATGTAGGGAGCAGGCATTCCTGGATGCCCAGTCAGCTGATCCGTCGGAAGTGGGGTGTGAGGATCAGATCGTCGACTCAGTTGCTCGACTTGCCTGTCACCAGATCACGAACGGGCGCTGGAAGATGCGGCGGGGGTCGTTTTGAACGGTCGGATGGAGGGTGGCCCGTAGATCAGGTGGGCAACGGGAAGCGCTGAGGCGTCGCCATCGCGAGATCCCGTAAAAAAGCCCCCTGTCGGTCATCGGCCCAGGCGCGGGATTCGCTGTCCTCCAGCACCCATGACCCTTCCTCCCAGAGCATGTGTTCAAGAGCGGCCGGCCACAGTTCGCGCTCGCGGGCGGTGAGGTCCACACAGCGCAGGTAGGCGCTGGCGAAAGAGTGCCACTCCTGCGCAGTGAACAAACGTCCCGGCGCGGTGGGGCATTCGCTGTGGAAGAGCACGACTGCCATAGCCAGATCGAACAGTCTCGGTTCGAGGCCGCCGTTGTCCGGGTCCACCAGCGTCGGTCTGCCGCTCTGGTTGAAGACCAAGTTGTTGGCCTTGTAGTCGCTGCTCACGCCGGTGCGCGGCAGAGGCATCGCCTCGTCAGCGGTGCGCAGTAGGGGCAACGACCGTGCCCACCAATGATCGGCGAGTCGGTGCAGCGCGGCGCTAGCCGATGGTGCGTCGTCCCCCATGTGCTCCGCAACGATGGCACCGAGAGTGACCAGGTCACCGTCCACATCATCGCGCGAGCTATCCGGCCACTCATACGGGCGCAACTCGTCAAGGACGGCAGGCACCACGGGTGTTGAGTGCAGCCGCCCCAGAAGATCGCCTGCGGCCATGGCATCACTCATCTCGTAGGGCCTGCCGTCGACGTACGGGTAGGCGACCCACCAGTCCTCCCCCAGCTGTTGTGGATTCGCAGGTCCAAGGTCTACGGGAGCCACCACAGGCAAACCAGCATCGACCAACACGGAAGTCCATCGCGACATCGCGGCGGCGCGTTGTGCGTTAGCCGCCGTTCGCTTGACCACCACCTTTCGCCCATCGCGGCTTCTGGCTTGATACACCGGCGCCCACGGGCTGAGTGATTCGTCGGAGACCTCCATGAGGTCAAAGGCACTTGCGAGGTCTGCGATAGGAGGAGCCGCCATGACTGACAGCCCATCAGGAACCTTTGCGGCGAGCAAACCCTCATGTGGGGGCATCCACGGCCAGTGGCGGCGGCAACGCACCCCAATGGGGCCACATCATCGGAGCGAAGAAGGTGACCCGGCTCCTGACCACGACCGACATTGCGGCACCCAAGTGGCAAGTCCTCCGACGCCACGCCACGTCTTATGAGCGGTCACGATCAGTCGGCGCACAGCTGCATCGATCAGGGACGGCCTACAGCCATGGACGTTTCTCACATCCTGCGTCTGCCTACGGACCGCTCAACTACCGCCTGAGTTACAGGAGTGCCTTGGTGAAAGCGCATTACAGGTGGCTCGACGCTGATGTCCCAGATAGAGGCGTGTCTGCTGTCGTTTGGGAAGCCGCACACAAGATAAGTGACGAGCACCAGGTTTCGTGAAAGTGCCACGAATGCCCATTCGTCCACGACGGGCGACTCGTCAATGTCTTCTTGGATGAGTGCACGCACCAGCTCCTCACGGTCCCACAGGCGACCGGACCTTCCGATCTCCACGAAGTCTTGGTGCAGCAACGTCTTGACGCGCAGGCCGTCCCTTCGCGTAACCGACGACATGAGGTCGAGTTCCGCCGCTTTGATGACTGTTTCGTATCCCACGCGACCGAGTCTTCCACGCTGATTGATCATCGCTATGCTCCCCAAACGCTCAGATTTAACCTGATCCGCCCGTCCCAGAAGCCGTCGTTTTTGAATGTTCGCTAAGCCGACCGATCGTGAGAGCACTCGCCTCACGGGACACGAGCGGGTCAGATCACCGGCGACGATCGAAAACATCAACGGGATCTTCGGACTCGTGCCCGGGAGTACCCATCCTGCGTCAGTGGGTTCCAGGTTCGGCAGTGCTTTCCACGGCATCGCCTGATGCTCGTCGAAGGCCTCGATCTCAAGACCGGCGCCGAGCAGTGAACCGAAAATCACTGCGAGGTCGTGCGGCCATTGATACGTGACGGAGTTGGCCATCCGGGTGTCGCTCGCGTAAGTCACTCCGTCGTCGAATCTGATTGGAGATGTCGAGTGGAAGTAGGGTTCCCCAACGACGAGCTTTCCATCGTCTCGTTCATACTCCATGACGTTCATCATCGGGTGGCCGTCGTAGACCAGGAACACTCCCCCTGGCCGAAGAAGCCGATGGATGCTCTGTGCCCAAGGGTCGAGATCACTGAGCCAGGTGAGGACGCCGACAGAGGTGAAGACAACGTCGAATGATCGACCGAGGAGATCGGGAGCATCCTCGTTGGCGCATTGCACGAACGTTGCGTTTGGAAGACCAGCTCGTTCCGCGAGGTCAACGGCGGCGCGGATGGCTTCCCTTGACAGATCGGTACCGACGATGTTGGCACCCCTTCGGGCGAAACTGAGCGTGTCGAGTCCAATGTGACACTGGAGGTGCACCATATCGACGCCAACGAAAGAGCCGTTCGGGAGAAAGGGAGCAAGCAATTTCGCTTCCACGCCGGCCCAGACCGCGCTGGGATTGCGGACGAAAGCGCTTGCGTTGTAGGCCACGAGGTGGTCTTCAACGCGCTCGTCCCAGTTGCGCATGTTTGCTTCGACGTGATCACTCAGCATGGCTGACCTCTCTTATCCATCTCGTCCATTTCCCAACTTGCTTACTCATCCCTGACATCAACCGAGCCGACGCAAAACTTGACACATCATTGCGCTCGCGCTGACCTCGGTCTGACACAACCGGCCACGGACTGATCTGTCGCCCACAAACCCTGAGACCATCACGGGGTGAGTAAGAAACAGAAAACGAAGTGGGCCAACCCTGAGCCGCGGATCCATCACGAGATCGCGCTCTGGGCTGCGGCTTGCGCTGAGCGGGCTCTACCGATATTCGAGGAACTACGACCTGGCGATGATCGACCGCGCTCCGCTATCGCAGCGATGTTTGCGTGGGAACGCGGGGAACTACCGATGACCGCGTGCCGCACTGCGGCCTTCGCCGCTCATGCCGCTGCGCGTGAGGCAGCTGAAGTGGGCGGACCGGCCGCCGTTGCAGCGGCACGCGCAGCGGGACAGGCGTGTGCGGTGGCTCACATGTTCGATCACTCACCACACGCCGCCACCTACGCCGCGCAAGCCGTCGGCCTCTACCACGGCAACAAGACTGCCCGCGACCAAGAGCGCATCTGGCAGTGGGAACTCTTGGCTCCTGAACTGCGCTCAATCGGCTTCCCCAAAGGGTTGCGCTAACTCTGCTCGAATTCCACTGTCGCGGACGCTTGCCCGCAGGGCGCAGACGCCCTGCGAAATGCTCCCAGAAGGACCGTTTATGGACGCTCGGGAGTCCCATTGCTTTCGGCAGCGGATTGGTGTGATTGCTTTCAGGAGGGCTCATCGCCGAGGGCCGGCAGGATCATCGCCGTTTCGAAGCTCGCTGCGACCAGACGACCACCGTCGAAGATGGGATCCTCGTCAAGTGTGGCGAGAACGCGAGGGTCTTTCGTGGCGGCCGCTGTTCCCCGATCACGGGCGTCTTTTGATGGCCATTCCGTGATCGAGACGACGACCGACTCTGAAGTGGTCGCGCCCGCAACAGTCGCAAACTCTCGCAGCTCACCAGTGTCGTATGCCACGCCATCGGCGTGGAAGTCGTCTTGATTGACTGGATCACTGACCTGCCAGTACTCGACGATCTTGGTGGCTCCGTGCTCTCGATAGACATTTGCCATTCGGTGAGCGAACACCAGATAGGCGTCCTTGCGGTCAGTAGAAACTGGAACGACGGTGATATCGGTAAAGGCCATAGCGGCATCGTAGGCGGCCGCACCCGGGTGGCTCGCCCGCAGGTCCCATAGCGTGCCCTCAGTGCTGGATGGTCGAGGTTCTTCCCTCTCACAAACGACCTCATTTGATACAGAGGACTCAGTCGATCTGGACACCGAACCACTTTGTGACTTCGCACTGGCCGTCGTCGTTGTTGCCGGCAGCAAGCACAGTCCCATCTGCACAAAGGCCCAGCGTGTGGGTTGAGCCCGCCGCGACAGCTACCACGTGACGCCACGACGAGACGTTGCACTGCCCGCGACTGTTGTCGCTCGTGGCAACGACGCGGCCCTCGGAGGTAAGGCCAACCGTGTGATGGCTTCCCGCTGATACCGCGGTGATCTCGCGCCAGGCGTCCACTGCGCCAACACCGGCAGCGTGATCCCCCACGGCCAGCACCCTCCCATCAATGGTCACACCAACGGTGTGTAGGTAGCCCGTTGAGATCGTCCGCAGCCTCCGCCAATGAGCGATCTCGCACTGACCTCGGCGATTGTTGCCGATGGCCATAGCGGTCCCATCTGCCCTTGGCCCAACCGAGTGCCAGTCGCCACAGGCCGCTGCGACGATCTCACTCCATGACTCCACATCGCAGGCTCCTTCGTTCGTTCTGCCTGCTGCGAGCACTTTGCCGTCAGTGAGCACCCCCAGCGTGCGTCGCCAACCGGCCGCGACCTGGACGACAGACGTCCATCCGGTCACATTGCACTGACTATCGCCGTTCCAACCGGCTGCGAGGACAGTCCCGTCAGCTCGAAGGCCGACAGTGTGTGATCTACCGGTGTTCGTGGCTGTGTGCACATTGCCCACAGCCACGGAGACGACGTCAGTCCACGATTCGACGCGACATTCCGCGAAGGTTTGCATACCCGCAGCAAGTACTGAGCCATCCACGCCAACGACGACTGAATGTCGCCGCCCGGCGGCAATCACGGCCCTACCTGCGATTCCCTTCATCTTCCCCACTCTGTCAGTAGTCAACTAACCCGGGAATCACTTCGCACAGCTGTTGGCGGCACGGGGCCATCCGGACAGAGGTCACCTGCCGAATCTCGAACTTCGCGGTCGAGTCTGTGACCCGTTGGCAGTCTCAGAATCGACGCTATTTGAGACGGCGCAAGTGGCTGACGGTCTTCATCCGGCGGCCTTTTCCTCCGCAGTTCCGGAGAGCCACATGCAGGCGAAGGACACCACGCACACCCCTGCTGGCCACACCCACACCCACGGCTCGCTCGGGTGACGAAGGATAACTCCGATTGGGCCGCTGGCGTGATCGAAGAAGAACCACTGGATTAGTGGCACGACTCCCAGTGACAGCCCCACCAGGAAGGCTACGGCTCCCAGCGCCTTGGCTGTTGTCTTGTTCATCGGCAACTCCAATCCAGTAGCAATGCATCTGCATTGGAAGGTAGCTTGTGGCAACTGAGAAGAGTAGGGACCGCCGGACACTCATAGCGGCCGCGGTCCTCGACACCGTCGCCGACCACGCGTTGGGTAAGGCAACACTGCGATCAGTCGCGCGCTCAGCCGACGTCTCCATGGGCATGGTGCAGCACCATTTCCCGAGTACTGCAGCGTTTCTGCGAGATTCCTTGTCGATGGCGCTTATGGACATGCGGAGGCGAATCGACCTGCAGATCTCCGCCCCGTCGTTGCAGAGTGATCCTCAACATGTCATCAAAGCCATCGCGCTGGCTCACCTGACGGCCGATGAGACGGCGTCTCGCCTCCTGCGGGCTATTACCCAGTTCCGGGCCACATCCGAACACGACCAGTCAGTGCGAGCACTCATTGCTGACAACCAGACCTACTACATCTCCTTGATCACGCAATCGCTCAGGGAAGGCCACGATCGCCGCCTGTTGCATCGACTGTCGACTTGGGGTTGAAAGGCCCATCTTCTGGGCATTGATCAATGCGCTGGCGACCGACGTCGCTCTCGGGCTGCGAGACCGCGAAGAAGCGCGCACACTCGTGAGATACCACTTCGTACGCCTTGCTCGTAGTACCCGAGTCACCAAACCGAAGAGGTAAACCCTTCATCTTGCGAGCCTGCACCCATTATCGAACTGTCCAGATTCGACCGAATCTGGACACATCGCAGGCTTGCCATGTCAGCGCGCTCAGTGCTGGTCGACGTTCAGTTGACGAGATCTAGCGTGAACTAGATGGTTGCCCCAAGAGCAGTGGCAGAAGGCACCCGGGAGAGCGCACACTTGTTCGCATGAGCGGAGTAGTTTTTATGTGTGGACCCGCTGGATCTGGCAAGTCCACCATTGCGCGCCAGATGGAAGCCGACGGCATGAATCGTCTTTCTTTCGATCAGACCGCGTGGGACCAGGGATACCGTTCGATGCCCCTGCCAGTAGACGTACATGGTGCTATTGATCGACGACTCCGGGCACGGCTGGCCGACCTCGTAAGTGCGGGCGAAGACGTAGTGCTCGACTTCTCGTTCTGGTCATTGGACATGCGAGATGACTGGCGACGACTCCTCGCTCCGTTCGGCATCGAACCGGAAATCCACTACGTCTCGACGCCACGCAGTGTCGTTTTGGAGCGCATCCGACAACGAGCAGCTCGGCACCCCGACGATTTCCAGCTCGATGAGGTCACAGCAATGGCGTACTTCGATGACTTTGAGCCGCCCACGACGAGCGAAGGACACGTAATAGTAGTTGGAGCGGCATCCAACCCGTCACCGCCCACGAGATAGCTACTCTGATGCTTTATTTCGGGATTGGTCATTGGTGTGGACGTTTGCTGTTCCTGCGAGTCCCAGTGCGCAGGCTTATGTTGTGGTGCCCGAATCGTTCAAGGCCGTCGGTCTCAGAGGGCTTCTCAATATCGGCCCTTTCTGAGACACCTCGCGACACGCTGATGAGCCTGTCTCAGCGCCCTTGTCCTAATCTTCCGACTCTCAGGCGCACACATCGCTAATGTCACGTTGGACCCGGGGGAATGTCTGGCCCACCCTGTTTCCCGCGCACCGAAACCGCGGCCTCAGACGATCGACTCGCCTCGACGGATGACCCTTCGCAGATATCCGCCGTGGTCGACCAAGCAGATGTCAGCCCAGCGACCTGCTTCCAGCTGGCCCACGTCCTCCAGCCCGTGCCAACGCGCAGGCGTGGTCGAGGTCATGATCGCCGCTTCCTCGATGGTGCAGCCGACTTCCTCGACCAGGAACTTGAAGGCCTTGGCCATGGTCAGCGTGGACCCGGCGATGGCGCCAGGAGTGCCGTCCGCCGTCACCAGGCGGGCGGTGCCGTCAACCACTTCCACCTCCAACTCCCCGAGGATGTAGCGCCCGTCCCCCTTGCCCGTGGCGCTCATGGCATCGGTGACCATGCCCACGCGGTCCACGCCGGCGGCGTCGATGGACATCCTGGCGATGACGGGCGCGTGGTGGATCCCATCGCAGATGAGTTCCACCATACAGCGCTCGTCGGTCAGTAGCACGGGAACCGGGCCCGGCTCACGATGGTGGATGGGGTTCATGGCGCTGAACAGGTGCGTGGCAATGCACACTCCCCAGTCCAGGGACTCGCGTGTGAGCGCCTCGTAGGCGTTGGAGTGCCCGAAGGCCACTTTGACCCCCGCTTCGGTGAAGCGTCGGACAGCCGCCTCGCTGCCTCGGCGTTCGACGGCCAGGGTGATCATCTTCAGGGCAGGCCCACCGGCCGCGATGAGGCGTTCCATAGACTCGGGGTCCGGGTCCCTCAGCAGCGCCGCATCGTGGGCACCCTTCTTCTCCTCTGCTAGGAAGGGGCCTTCGAGGTGGATGCCCGCCAGCTCATCGGCCTCCACCAACTTCCGCAGAACCGTCAGCTGGCGCTCCAGCTTCTCGATGGGTTCGGTCACTGTGCTGGCAAAGATGGTGGTGGAGCCCTGCCTCCGGTGATAGTCGATGGCGCGCTGGTTGGCGGCCGGATCCGGATCTCCGTAGGAGACACCCACCGCCCCGTGGGAGTGCGTGTCAACAAATCCGGGCACCGCCCAGAGCGGTAACTGATCGGCACCGCCGGATGGTGCCGATTCAAGCGCTACGATGCGGCCGCGCTGCATCGTGACGACTGCATTGTCCAGGACACCGTCTGAAGTGACTGCATGCGCGACTCTCAACTGTGTTGACTCCATTCCCCCATCCAACCACTCGTGGAACACTGGGAGCCGTGCAGATCGACATACCCCGTAGCCTCCTTCCAACTGACGGCCGATTCGGCTCAGGCCCGGCCAAGGTTCGTCCCGAAGCTCTGACTCATCTGATGGAACACTCCGACGTGATGGGCACGTCCCACCGTCAGGCCCCCGTGAGAAACCTCGTGCGCGACATCCAGGAGGGGTTGACTGATCTCTATCGACTCCCGGAGGGCTACGAGGTGGCTCTGGGCAACGGGGGCTCCTCGGCATTCTGGGATCTCGCCGTGTTCTCGTTGATTCGTGAGCGCTCCGCGCACGGGGTGTTCGGTGAGTTCACACGGAAGTTCGCGACTGCCAGTGCCGCGGCGCCGTTTCTGTCAGAGCCGCGCATCTTCGAGAGCGCGCCGGGTGGTGTTGCCGTTCCCGGGGCCTGCGATGCCGACACGTACTGCTGGGCGCAGAACGAGACCTCCACCGGTGCCGCCGCTCCGGTGGAGCGCGTGGGCTACGGGTTGGTGCTCGTGGACGCGACCTCTGCTGCAGGAGGCATCGACGCGGACATCTCAGCCACGGACGCGTACTATTTCGCGCCCCAGAAGAACTTCTCCTCCGACGGTGGGCTCTGGTTCGCCTTTCTCTCACCAGCAGCCATCGAGCGGGCCGAGACCATCAGGGCGGGCGGACGCTGGATTCCCGCCTTCCTGGACCTCACGAGTGCCGTCGTCAACTCGCGGCAGCACCAAACGCTCAATACGCCCGCCATTGCAACGCTGCTCATGATGGCTGAGCAGATCCGCTGGATGAAGGAACTCGGGGGCATGGAGGCCGTCGCGGCGCGCTGCGCTGCATCCACGTCGACGGTCTACCGCTGGGCGGAGGAGCGGGACTGGGCAACGCCCTTCGTCCGGCTGCCGGAACACCGGTCCCCCGTGGTTGCGACCATAGACCTCGATGAGCACATCGATGCCAAGCAGGTCTTCTCGGTGCTGCGCGAGAACGGGATCGTGGATGTGGACCCCTATCGAGCGCTGAATCGCAATCAGTTGCGCATCGGTTGCTACGCCGCCGTGGACCCGGATGACGTCGAGGCTCTCATGGCCTGCATCGACCATGTGGTGGAGCGCGTGGCACACTGAAGCCGGAGCCTCAGTCACGCACCAGGAAAACCACCACTCCGGCCAGAATCGCCACGATGCCGGCGCCCACCAGAGCCAGGATGGTTCCCCGACGGGAAACACCTTCTTCTTCCCCGTTCTGCGCGGCAACGCCGTTCGGGACCTCCGGCTGCGGATCCGAGGACTCCCCCGGGGAGGGTGAAGGGCTCTGCGAGCGTGTCGGCTCCTCAGCAGGACCGGGCGTGACCACCATTTCTCCGTCCGGGATGGGCTCATCACGCAGATATGTTCCATCACCCACCAGCATGCGGTTCTCACCATGAGTGGTGAGGGACTCCGCCGCCGATGCATCGACGTAGGTGGTGGCTGCAGTGGACTCCCAGCTGTAGCCGTCGAGCAGTTCGACACCGGTGGAGGTCCGCAGCATCAGGGTGGAGCCGTCATCCAGAAACACGGCGTCGGTCACACCCTCAGGGGCATCTGCAGCCCGGATCAAGGTATTGACAGCAGTGCGCGACGGGCGATCCTCTGCGCGATAGATGCCAGGATTGTCCCCGTCGGTCACGATGTGGATGCGCCCTTCGCCGGACAGGGCGAGCGCCTTGGCGTCGCGCGGCCCTCCGGGATAGCGAAAATCCCATGCACGGTAGGTGGTGACATCCGACGCCGGATCCACCCGGAACACCGTCACCAGATCTCGAGACCTACCGGGATCTCCGATGTCGCCGATGTAGAGAAGTCCGTCGGACATTGACAGCCCCTGCACGGACTCCGTGGGGCCCGTGAAGGTGACGGGGCTGCTGGTGCCGGAGTCAGCGTCGACCGCCAGGATTTTCCCTCCCTCGTCAACCGTCATGACTTCCTGCAGCTCCGGGTCCCACGCCACTCCAGTGACGGGACCTGCCACGTCAGGAGGGAGTTCGATGTCATCAGCGAGGGCAGGCGTCGCCAGTGCCATGGCTACCAGCGTCAGGACACACACAACGGCACCGCGGCGTGGATGAGAAGTCATGGTGGAATCGATCCTACTGGGCCCAGCCGGATAGCGTCTCGCCCGTATCGGCTCCGCCGCCCAGGAGGGCGCCGATGACGACGGCGGCCACCACCAGCACAAGGACAGCAGTGACGATGCGGCGTCGGGTTCTCGGATTCACCTCTGTGATGGTACGCGGCCGCTACCGTGGGGGTATGCACCGGCTGCGGCTGTTTGCCATCACCATCGATGACGTGCGCGACATCTTCGGCGCCGATCCAGCACTGGCTTCTCAGCTACGTGCTGTCGCGGCAGAACACTTCGCTCCTCCACGCCCGGAGCGAGCTGCACTCAGCAGGATCGGTCCACTCTTCTCGCGTCACCGCCACACTGAGGTGGACACACGTAACCCACTGTCCGCCGACGTGGATTCGATGCTCTCGGGCGGGCACATCCCTGAGGACCGTCGGCCACAGTGCTGGAAGCTTCTCCTTGTGTGGCTGGAGACTCTCGCAACGCAGCGCCTGGACATTCGGCTCGACGCCTTTGAGACCCCTGAGTTCGAGCTGGCGCGTGCCGGGCTTCCCAGCTCTATCTCACTGCGGAGCCTTGCAGCACGCGAACTCGGCACCCCGCTGCGTCCTGAGCCCACACAGATCGTGGGATACAGCAAACATGGCCACGTGGCCGAGTTCAGCCACCAACTGCGCCGGATCCACGATGAGGCACTCGAGGAATTCTCATCCACAATGCGCTCCATAGAGCCCGTGCTGGCGCTGGCGGAGGACATCGCACAGCGCCCGGAACGGGAGCTGGACCTCGTGGTCATCGAGATTCCGGACTAGCGGCGGTCCTCAGCGGCTCAGCGCGGCACGATGACCAGCACCAGGTCCCCACCGTCGAGCTGCGTGGTACCCGGCACCGCGATGCGCGTCACTGCTCCCGCCACTGTGGCGTTGATGGAGGCCTCCATTTTCATGGCTTCGATGGTGGCAACAGGATCGCCGATGGCGATGGCATCGCCCACTTCCACCGTCACGGTCACCGCACCAGCGAAGGGCGCGGCTACGTGGCCGGGGTTGGACGAGTCCGCCTTTTCGGTCACAGCCACATCTGAGGTCAAGGAGAAGTCACGGACCCGAACCGGCCGAATCTGGCCGTTCATGTGGCACATCACCGTGCGCTTGGCCCACTTGTCCGGTTCGCCAATGGCTTCCAAACCGTAAATCAGATCGACACCCTTTTCCAGCTTGGTGCCGTATTCGCGGCCCGGTTCCATCCCGTACAGGAAGGACACGGTGGGCAGCTTTGACAGGTCCCCGAAGTCCTGACGCATCTGTTCGAATTCACGATTGGGGCCGGGGAAGAGCAGTCGATTGAGGGTTTCCTGACGGCTGCGGCCGGGCTCGGCAAGGAACACCAGATCTTCCGGCGCCACTTCGGTGACCCGCGCCGGCGTGCGTCGTCCTTCGAGAGCCTTGGTGCGGAACGGCTCGGGCCATCCGCCTGCCGGATGACCCAATTCTCCGTTCAGGAAGCCAATCACGGAATCGGGGATGTCAAACTTCTGTGGGTTCTCGGCGAACTCCTGCGGATCCGCCTCTGCTGCCACGAGGTGCAGTGCAAGGTCACCGACCACCTTGGAGGACGGCGTCACCTTGGTGGGCCGTCCCAGAATCTTGTCGGCCGCGCTGTACATGGCCTCGATGGCCTCGAACTTCTCTCCGAGACCTAGGGCGATGGCCTGCTGTCGAAGGTTGGAGAGCTGGCCACCGGGAATCTCGTGGTCATAGACTCGACCTGTAGGCGCCGTCAGGCCGGACTCGAATGGCTTGTACAGCTTGCGCACGGCTTCCCAGTACGGTTCGAGGGCCAACACAGCCTGGGGATCAAGGTCCGGGGCTCGTCCCCCACCCTCGAGAGCCATGAGCAGCGCCGACATCGGCGGTTGCGACGTGGTGGAGGCCATGGCGGAGCTGGCCACATCAACCGCATCCACCCCGGCGTCGATGGCGGCCATGAGCGTGGCAATCTGTCCGCCAGTGGTGTCGTGGGTGTGCAGATGGACGGGGAGTTCAAAACGTTCCCGCAGGGCTGAGACGAGCTTCGCCGCAGCGCGCGGACGCAACAAACCTGCCATGTCCTTGATGGCGAGGATGTGTGCGCCCGCCTCCACGATCTCCTCCGCGAGACGCAGGTAATAGTCCAGCGTGTAAATCTTTTCGCTGGGGTCCAGAAGGTTGGACGTGTAGCACAGTGCAACCTCCGCCACCGACGTCGTGGCGCGCACTGCGTCAATAGCGGGGCGCATCTGCTCAACATCGTTGAGTGCATCGAAGATACGGAAGATGTCCACACCCACATCGGCAGCCTCGGCCACGAAGGCATCACTCACCTGCGTCGGATAGGGCGTGTAGCCCACGGTGTTGCGACCGCGCAGGAGCATCTGGAGATTTTGGTTCGGCATGGCCTGACGGAACTTCGCCAACCGTTCCCACGGATCCTCGGCCAGGAATCGCAATGCCACATCGTAAGTGGCACCACCCCAGCACTCCACCGAGAACATGCCCGGCAGCATCTGCGCCTGGTGGGGCGCCACCGCGATCAGGTCCCGCGTGCGTACCCTCGTGGCCAACAGGGACTGGTGTGCGTCCCGATACGTCGTGTCAGTAATTCCCACGGCGTTCTGGTTGCGCAGCTCACGGGCGAAGCCCTCGGCACCCAACGCGAGGAGCCGGCCACGGGTGCCCTCAGGCACCTCGGCATCGAGCTTGATCTCCGGCAGCTTCGTGCCCGGGTCCAGGGAAGTAGGTGCATCGCCGTTCGGTTTGTTCACCGTGGTCTCGGCGACGTAGCGCAGCAGTTTCGTACCTCGATCAGACGGTGTGCGTGCGCTGCGCAGGTAGGGCCGTTCATCAATGAAGGACGTGGTGACGTTGCCCGCCTCGAAGTCGGGATCCTCCAGCACTGAACGGAGGAAGGGAATGTTGGTGGCCACCCCACGTACTCTGAACTCGGCAAGGGCGCGCTTGGCTCGCGCTATCGCCATCGGCAGGTTCTTGCCGCGCGCGGTCAGCTTGACCAGGAGCGAATCGAAGTGGGGGCTGATCTCCACCCCTGTACCGGTGGTGCCGCCATCGAGCCTGATACCGGCGCCGGAGGCTGAACGGTAGGCCTGGATGGTACCGGTGTCGGGACGAAAGGAGTTCAGTGGATCCTCGGTGGTGATGCGGCACTGCAGCGCAGCCCCTCGAATCTCGAGTTCATCCTGACGAATACCCATTTCGTCCAGCGTCTCACCGGAGGCGATGCGCATCTGTGCCTGGACCAGGTCAACGTCTGTGATCTCCTCCGTGACAGTGTGCTCCACCTGGATACGAGGATTCATCTCGATGAAGACGTGCTGGCCGGCGCGTTCGCCCTCGGTCTCCACCAGGAATTCGACGGTGCCGGCGCAGGTGTAGTTGATGGCCCGGGCAAACTTCACGGCGTCTGCGGTGAGTGCCTCGCGCATCTCGTCGCTGATATGGGGCGCAGGCGCAATTTCCACCACCTTCTGGTGGCGACGCTGAATGGAGCAGTCCCTCTCGAACAGGTGGACGGTGTCACCCGTGGCATCCGCAAGTATCTGTACCTCGATGTGTCGCGGTGCGGCGACGGCCTGTTCGACGAACACTGTGGCGTCACCGAAAGCACCATCGGCCTCACGCATGGCGGCGCCGAGTTCGTCAACGAACCTCGCAGGGTCATCGACGCGACGCATCCCCCGACCACCGCCGCCGGCGACAGCCTTGACAAACACGGGGAACCCAATCTCCTCAGCCCCTGCCACCAGTGCGTCGACGTCGGTGGACGGATCAGTGGAGGCGAGTGTGGGAACACCTGCCTTGCGCGCCTGTTCCAGCGCCCGCACCTTGTTGCCAGCCATCTCCAGCACTTCCGGTGACGGACCGATGAATGTAATGCCGGCTTCCACACAGGCCGCAGAAAGATCAGGATTCTCCGACAGGAAGCCATAGCCCGGGTACACGGCGTCCGCGCCGGACTCCTTGGCGACACGGATGATCTCCGCGATATCGAGGTAGGCCCTCACCGGATGACCCTTGTCGCCGATGAGATAGGACTCACTGGCCTTGATGCGGTGGTCCGCATTGCGGTCCTCGTAGGGAAACACCGCTACGGTGCTGCATCCCAGCTCGTAGGCGGCACGGAAGGCGCGGACGGCAATCTCGCCGCGATTTGCTACAAGGACCTTGGAGAACATGGGGCACAGCGTAGCGAAACATCAACTTCTGCCAGTTCTCGTGCCCGCGGACGGGATAAGCTCTCCCACGCCGCGACCGCACACCTGCTTGGCGGCAACCCCCATTGCATGTTCATATCCATCACGGTGAGGTCGCCAGCGCCGACGCATCGACTCCATCCAGAGGGGTGAGACGGGGTGAACCCCCGGACCGGCATAATGATGAATCTCTGTACGAAAGACGTACGGGGATGCAAGGAGGACACAGATGATCAATACTCACGACATCGACAACCTGTTGAACAACAAGGCCACCGTCTATGACAAGACCGGTGACAAAGTTGGTTCACTCAGCCAGATCTACCTCGACGACGCCACCAGCGAACCTTCATGGGCCACGGTGAACACAGGTCTTTTCGGAATGTCAGAGAGCTTCGTGCCGCTGGAAGGCGCTTCCGTTCGCGGTGAAGACCTCCACGTCGGCTACACCAAGGATCAGATCAAGGATGCTCCAAGCATTGATGAGGATCATCACCTTGAGCCGGCAGATGAGGACCGTCTGTACGAGTACTACTCCCTCAAGGGAACCGGACGCACCGACGTTGACCACGACACGGATCGCGCCCGTACCGACGCGCCTGTTGCCGGCGCTCCCGTCACTGACGCTTCCGTCACCGACGATGCCCGCCGTGGCTCCGCCGATGACTCCATGACCCTCTCCGAGGAGCGCGTCAACGTGGGCACCGAACGCCACGAAGCTGGCCGTGTTCGTCTGCGCAAGCACGTCGTGACCGAAAATGTCACGAAGACCGTGCCGGTGGAGCGTGAAGAGGTTGTTGTTGAGCGGGTGCCCGCCGACGGTGACAAGGGCCACATCGACGATGGTGGCGAAACGGCAGAGGTCACCCTCCACGAGGAGACGCCAGTCGTGGACAAGGAAACCGTCGCCACTGAGGAAGTACGCCTCGGCAAGAAGACTGTCACCGATCAGGAGACGGTCAACACGGAGGTCCGCAAGGAAGAAGTGGACACTGATACCGACGGTCTCGGCAACGATCGTCACAAGCACTGAACGCAATCGCCCCTGGCGATGTGAAGTGAGCGGCCCGGTCCACCAGCAATGGTGGACCGGGCCGCTTTGTGCCTCTTTGACATTCTCAGGCGATCAGCGCGATCAGCGATCCCTGGAGGAAGTACAGCACGAACATGGCAGCCACCACCCACATCAGCGGATGAACCCCACGCGCCCTACCACTGACGGCCCTGATGAACACATAAGCGAGAAAACCCGCGCCGACACCCGTGGTGATTGAGTAGCTGTAGGGCATGAGCACCATTGTCAGGAAGGCGGGGATCCCAAGGGACGCATCGCTCCAATCGATGTCCACAACCTGCGAGATCATCAGGAACCCGACGAAAACCAACACCGGGGACGCGGCCTCGGAAGGCACCATGTTGATGACGGGAGAGAGGAAAATTGCAAGCAGAAAAGCCGCACCGGTGACAACTGAGGCCAGTCCGGTGCGGGCCCCCTCTCCCACGCCAGCAGTGGACTCCACGTAGCAGGTGTTGGAGGAGACGGACCCCACACCGCCCGCCACCGCTGCCAGCGAGTCCACCATGAGGATGGACGTGGTGCGAGGCGGCATGCCACGCCCGTCGAGGAGCCCGGCTTCGCTGCCCACCGCCACAACGGTGCCCATGGTGTCGAAGAAGTCCGCGAGCAGGAGCGAGAACACCAGAACCGCCAACGTGACGAATCGCACCATGGAGAAGTTGCCCTCCGGAAAGAACGCCCCCACCATGTCGATCCGTCCGAGCAGGCTGAGGTCGGGCCACCCGAAAGAGCCCAGCTGCGGCACATTCAGCGCCCATCCCGTCGGGTTGTCGGGGCCGACGTTCGGACCGATCTTTGCGACCGTCTCAATGAGGATGGCCAGGGCCGTGGCCACGACGATGGAGATGAGCATCGCTCCCTTGACCAAGCGGACGTACAAGCCGATGAGCAACACCAAACCGAGAACGAAAACGAAGATGGGCCAGCCAGTCAGAGAACCGCCCACTCCAAGCTCAACCGGCGGAGCGCCGCTCGGTTTCCGGATGACCCCGGCATTGATGAGCCCGACGAAGGCGATGAACAGCCCGATGCCCACGCTGATGGCGGTACGCAGTGTCCGCGGTACCGCCTTGAAGACAGCTGTCCGGAACCCCGTCAGGACGAGCAGCGCGATGATGATTCCCTCCCAGACCACCAGACCCATGGCCTGCGGCCACGTCATCTGCGGTGCCAGGACATAAGCCACCAACGCATTCAGTCCGAGCCCAGTGGCCAGCCCCATGGGAAAGCGGCCGAAGACACCCATCAGGATGGTCATGACACCGGCAATCAGTGCCGTGCCAGCAGCCACCATGCCAATGGAGGCGCCCACGGCAGTTGCGTCCACCTGCGTCATGGCCTCGTCGAGGAACTTTGGCGCTCCGGAGATCAGGAGGCCGCCGGAATCGGTGGCCGTCCCGATGATCAAGGGGTTCAGGGCAATGATGTAAGCCATCGCGAAGAAGGTGACGAGTCCGCCTCGCACTTCCTGGCCGATGCTGGATCGGCGACTGGTGATGTCGAAGAAACGATCCAGCGCACTCGTGTGGGTAGCGGGGACGGATGACTCGGGCCTCTTGGTTGCCCGGGGAGATTTGGTGACCACGGCCGTCATGCTATCGACGACGCTTCCAAACCCGACTCTTCGGACAGCTGATCGAACAATTTCCATGATTGACCAATCCGCTGAGCTTTCGGCTCCGAATGATGAGTGAGACCCCAACGAAAGGAACTCACCATGAACCGCACCTGGAAGTCCATCTCTGCTTCGGCCGTTGCTGCACTGGTCGTTGCCGCCCCCATGGCGCTGTCCACCTCTGTGGCAGGAGCTGACGAGGGCGACGCAGTGACGCTTCGCCTCGATTCGATGAAGGGCACCGATGCCTCCGGCATGGCAGCTCTCACCCCCACCGCCGACGGCGGCCTGATGGTGTCGATCAAGTCCAAGAACCTGGTTCCCAACATGCCATCCGCCCAGCACCTGCACGGCGATTTCTCGGGCAAGAACTTCACGTGTCCCACGGACTCCGCTGACACTGATGGCAACGGCTTCATCAGCATCCCCGAGGGCGTTCCGGCCTACGGTGGCGTGAAAATCTCCCTCACCACCACGGGGGACGTCAGCGGAGACAGCGGCCTGGCTCTGGATCGCTTCCCCGTCGCCGATGCTGAGGGCAATCTCGAATACAGCCGGACCCTGACGGCAGCCGAGCTGCCCGAGGGAACGCTGGAGAACCTCGCGAACCTGCACATCGTGCAGCACGGCGTCGATGCCAACGGCAATGACAAGTATGACCTCGAGGGGCTCGGTGAATCGGCCTTCGCCAAGTCCTTGGGCGTTGACGGCATTCCGGAAGAGGGCACCACTTCAGCCACCTGCGGCATGGTCATGCCTGCCGGTGGCGTCGAGACCGGCGGTGAAGCACCCACCGCCGTCAACGGTGGACTGCTCGCCGCGGGTGGCATCCTTGCCGCCGGTGGAGCAGCAGTTGCCGTCAGCCGTCGTCGTTCCGCGACTGTCACCGGTCGCTGAGCCACGATGATGAACAGCACCAAGTCACCGCTGCAGTGGCGGGTGCTGACGGGGGGGATCGTAGGGTTGGTCGGGGTGGGCGTCATCGGCGCCGCCCTGGCTTTCCCCACGGTCACCACACCGACGGTTCAACCGGCCGTGGCAGTTTCGTCCACACCGGGAGTGTCGATGAGTTCCATCGAAGCCGAGCCCGAGGAGACGGAGCCAACGGTTTTCGTCCGCCCGTCAGCTTCCGTGATGAATCTCGACTCTCCCGTACCATCAACCAGCCCAACGCCGTCTCCCGCCAGTGCGGAGGCGACGCCCACCGTCACGAGTCTGCCGGAGTCTGAGCCCGTCAGAGTCCGGATACCCAGCATCGGCGTTGACGCGTCAACCTCTCAGCTGGGGCTGGACGGCAACAAGCTCGCAACGCCGGACGACCCCGACGTCGTGGGTTGGTTCACCGGCGCACACACACCGGGGGCTCCCGGGCGCGCGGTGCTCAACGGCCACCTCACATGGAATGGTCGAAACACCGTGTTCGCCAGTCTCCCGGACGTCGCTGTCGGTGCCGTCGTGGAAATAGACAGACAAGATGGTACGACAGCAAAATTTGAAATCACCAAGGTTTCCACCTTCGAAAAGGACCAGTTCCCCACAGCAGAGGTATACGCTGCCACAGATGAGCCATCCCTGGTTCTGATCACCTGTGGCGGTGAATACAGTAAGTCGGAGCATTACTACGACTCCAATGTCATCGCCTTCGCCTCCGCTTCGTAGCTGGAGCGAGGAAGGACGTGGACACCGCGCATGAGCCAGGACCAGAAGCGGCCAGCACCCCGAAGGGCGGTTGACCATGAGGTCGACCAACTGTTGGCCGACCTGCTCTCCGACGTGCGCACCAACAGTGGCCGGGGCAGTGAGCAGGCATTTGCCGAACTGTATGACATGACCAGTGCCCGCCTTCACGGCCTCGTGCTGAGCGTTGTCCGCGCACCTGACCTCGCCGCCGAGATCACCCAGGAGGTGTATGTCGAGGTGTGGCGACAGGCGCCACGGTGGTCACCCCAGAAGGGCAGCGTCCGGGCGTGGATGCACACCATCGCTCACCGCCGGGCCGTGGACCGTGTCCGATCAGTCCAGAAGGAGTCCGACAGGGAGGCACGCTGGGCAGGGACGGCACGTGACAGCGAGCCGGATCACACGTGGGAGGGCGTGGAGGCAACCCTCGAAGTCGAGGGTGTCAGATCCGCCCTCGACAAAATATCCGAAGTTCAGAAGGAAGCAGTTTCGCTGGCATACTACGGGGGCTACAGTCATCGGGAAGTGGCCGAGATGTTGGGCCTGCCCCTGGGCACGGTGAAGACCCGAATCCGGGACGGATTACTTGGCTTACGAAGTGTGATGGGAGTGCGAACATGAATGACCTTCATTCATTGATCGGCCCCTATATCACCGACTCCATGGAGAGCGACGAGCGCCACGCCTTTGAACTGCATCTCGAAGGCTGTGAGGACTGCCGGGCCGAAGTTCTCGATCTGCAGGAAACGATGGCGGAGATGTCCGCCCTCCACGAAACAGCTCCGCCACCAGAGCTTCGCTCCTCCATCCTGAGCGCGATAAAAACCACACCCATGCTGGCTGCTGATGACTCTGCACGCTCAGACGTAATGGCGATCGATGAGGCTCCAGCCCAGAACGAGGAACCGTCCAATGTCGTTGCACCAGACTTCCAACGGGCACGTCGCCCCGTTGCGACGTGGTTGGCAGCAGCAGCCGCCGTCCTGGCCGTTGCGCTCGGCGGGGTGACCGTGTGGCAGCAGACAGAGCTTCGCTCCGTGCAGGCGGCGGATGCCCAACGCCTTGAACTCCTTGCAGCTGCTGACCTGCAGGTCAGCAGCACCAGTCTCGAAGGCGCAGACCTCACCTACCTTGTTTCCCCCTCGCGGGGGGAAGCCATCATTGCCAGTACAGATTTCCCGACGCCAGACTCCGAGCGCTCGTGGCAGGTCTGGGTGGTGACGGACGATGTGCCACGCTCCAGCGCCATCATTTCCGAGGGCGGAACGCTTCAAGTCTTGGTCGAGGACATCACAGGTGGGGACCTGATGGCCATCACAAATGAACCCCGGGGCGGCTCACCGGAACCCACGGGTGAAATTCAGGCAGCCGTCGAACTCCCAGGTGCGTGAGCCGCCTGCTTGCGCAGACACTTGAGTGGGTGCTGGGCCCTGGCCCCGCCAAGCCGATAGGTTTGATACAGACGAAAGGGACCTACACATCCTCATGAGCATTGTGAAATCGACGACGCTGACCACTCTCACCATCGTGGCGCTCCTGGGCGTCACTGCATGCAGCGACCCGGGAGCCAATGTGCCGGAACCCGGTCAGGGCACAGGCGGCGTGAATGCCAGTCAGCCGGTCAGCGAGCGCAGCACCGGCGCGGTGGAGACGACGGCGCCTGCAGGCGGCGCGGCCGCCCGCATTGGTGATGTGCAGACAACCGTTGAAAACGTTGCGTGCACCGTGCACAACGGACAGTGGACCATGAGTGGTGGCGACGATGAAGGGGCGAAGGTGGCGGTGACTGCCACTGAGGATCGAGCCACCGTGCAGTCCGCCAGTGTCGTTCTCAGTGACGGCACCCTGGCGAGCATGTCCGGGGACAGCGGCAGCGCCACTATCTCATGGGAGGGTGAGACCTTCACTCTCACGGGTTCGGGTCAAGTGTTGAACCTGAACAGCCCGGCGGAGAGCGACGAGGGCGCCGACGAGCAGGAATTCGTCATCACGGCGAGCTGCGACAACTGATCCCCGATCAGCCGAAGAGGTCGTCGTCGATGCTCATGGTGTCATAGGCGGGCTTCGGGAGAGCATGTTCGTGTTCGACGGCGGGGACGTCAGAGTGACCGCCGCAACCGTGCTCCAGACTCACCACCTGACCGTCCGACGGTGAGAATCTGTTGGTGCAGGCTCCGAACATGGTGCCTAGCGATCCACGCAGAGCCACGAAGTAGCCACACGAATGGCATGGCCCGGGCGCCTGCCGGGAGAGTTCATTGTCCGGCCCCTGGGGGCCCTCCAACCACCGCACTGCCGCATCGTCGCGTCCCCAGTGGGAGAGCACCCTCTCCCGCCCCAGCCCAAGCTCCCAGACCGTCGAGCGCAGTTGGGCCCAATCGGCGGGGTCAGCATCCACCGGCAGATCCCCGGTGGAGAAGCCCGGCTCAAGGCGGGGGTCATCGTCGGCCGTGGGCATGAGCGTCCCGGCCACGATGTCGCCCGCATCGATGCGGTCCTCCCACGGCACCCACGGTGGCGCCAGAAGCGCCCCCACCATGGGCAGGAGCACCACCTCATTCACGGTGCACACCTTTGCCCTGGAGGCGCGGACGATGGTCACGGCCCATCGCCATTCGACGTAGCCGGGCAGATGACACGCAAAGGAGTGCGTCACGACGCGTTCGCCCTCTTCTGCGTTGACGCCCAAGTGTTGCCCCACTGCGTCGGTCCAGGATTGTTCTTCGGCCGCGGCCCGGGCCACATCCACCGCCGCCGCAGCGGCAGCATCCAGTTTCGGTGCAACCATTACATCTCCAGTTCGTCAGCGACGCGACGCAGCAGGAGCGCCACGTTGGTTGCAGTTTTCTCATCGGGATGGCGATTGCGGCGGTACCCATTGCCGATGCCGTCGAGCAGGTTGATCAGGTCCTCCACGATGGGAGCCATCTGCTCGGGCTTTTTGCGCAGGTTCTTCGACAGCGACGCAGGCGCCTCCAGTACCTCCAGGGACAGGGCCTGTTCACCCCGACGCCCATCCATCACCCCGAACTCGACCCGCTGACCGGTTTTGAGCGCAGTTACCCCGGCGGGCAGCACGGAAGAGCGCACGAAGACATCACCGCCATCGTCTTTGGTGATGAACCCAAAGCCCTTGTCAGCGTCATAAAAGCGCACTTTTCCGGTGGGCACGGCGGACCTCACTATCGATGATTAAGAACTGGAAAGACCAGTCTATAGCTACGAGTTCTTCACCACCATGAGGCACCTCGTGAGGGCTCAGGCGGGCTGGTGGGACGCCACGTGTCGAAAGTACTCCGCATACTGAAGCTTCGAAGCTGCGGCCTCGTCGATGATGACGAATGCGCGGCGGTGGAACTGCAGGAGGGACGCCGGGCACATGGCCGTGACGGGGCCCTCGATCATGGCGGCCACGACATCTGCCTTCTTCTCACCTGAGGCAACCATGACCAAGTTCCGAGCATCCATGATGGTGCCCAACCCCTGGCTGACGCAGTGCGTGGGCACGGTTTCGTCATCGTCGAAGAACCGGGCGTTGTCATCGCGGGTCTGCTGCGTGAGCGTCTTGACGCGTGTGCGCGAGGAGAACGATGAGGTGGGCTCGTTGAAACCGATGTGGCCGTTGCTGCCGATGCCCAGGATCTGGACATCGACGCCACCGGCTTCGACAATGGCGTCCTCAAATTCATTGGCTGCAGCTTCAAGGTCTGCGGCGAACCCGTTGGGCACCCTGACGCGCTCCGGTGTCATACCCAGAGGTTTGACCACCGTGCGATCAATGGTTTGCCGATAGCTCAGCGGATGCTGAGGATCCAAACCCACGTATTCGTCCAGAGCGAACCCGAGCGCGTGGGAGAAATCGACATCTCCAGCGGCTGAGCGACGCTGGAGTTCCGCATAGAGGTTGAGCGGTGAGGTTCCGGTGGCCAGGCCCAGGACTGGGGTGTGCTTTCCCGCGATCTGAGTGATCACACGATCGGCGGCAACCGCGCCCACCTGTTCCTCATCCGGGCAGATGACAACTTCCATCACAAACTCCTCGTATCGCGTGGGCCCCTGCGGGGTGAAGGCAGGCTGCCCGATTCATTAGCCCGAACCTACCGTGAACCGACCGTCCCTCGCCGTCTCGCTCGCTGGTTCACATCAAGTGATCACAGTCTCTGAGCAGTACCTGTTCACCTGCGACATCCCAGAGGAAGCCGACGATTGTGACCTGCCCATTAGGATCAGTTCATGGCTTCGTGGACCGACGGTGCAGCGTACGCTCCCATCGAACGACCCTACGGCTTCGCCTCGCCCGAGGTGGACCCGTTGGCCGACGCCACCACCGCGGCCGCCGTCACTCCTGGAGCGCTGCCGCCCCCGCAGGATTTCAGCCAGAACATCCCCGCAATTCCACTGCAACACGTCGCAACCGAGCCGCTCAGCCGCCGCAACCCTTCCCAACCGTTTCAGGTGAGCGGTGGACTCATGACCCTTGCCTCGTCCATGGGGAAGCACACTGTGCGGGATCCTCGGACACCTTTCCACACCCAGCACCAGGCGAGCGGTTTCCCCGACACGGACAGACTGCCCCCTCCCACCGGTGAACCTCTCGCGCTCGATGTGCATGGACCACCCATGGGCCCCACCACAGAGCTGGACACTCTCATGTCATCCGGCATGGCCCGCCGCACCAGCTCATCGAAGGAGTCGCCCCAGGAGATGTCGACGCAAAGAACACTCGTGTTCCTTGCAGTGGCCTGTTGCGTTCTCGGTTTCACGATCGGTGCCGCCGCCCCCTACATGCTCATTGCTGCCGGCGCCCTGTCACTGCGTGCATCAACACTCACCGGAAGAGCTGGTATCTGGGCGATCGGGTCAGCTTTCGCGATCATCCTCGCTGGCTTCATTCTGATACCCGGCCTTGAGGTGCTCCTGGGACGCCTCGCCTCCCTGTCCTTCGGTATCTGGTTCGTCTCCGCTGCTCTCGGCCGTTCGCGGAAAGGTTCTTAGGGAACGACGGGCACCGTTGACTCGTCCACCTCTCCCAGATCAAGGACTTTCTGACCCGTCAGGTCTGCCATGTCAGCCAGCTCGGCTGGCCAGACAAGTTGCGGCAGCTGATCGAGCGGCCACCATCCGTAACCCTTCAACCTCTCCTTCTCGCCAGGAGTGAGACCGGCCGGTTCTGGTTTGAAGCGCCCCACCTCAACGCGGAAGAACCACTCCCTCTGCACCCTCACACGGTCCGAGTAACCATGCGTCACGGTCCTGACAGCCACCGGCCCCATCAGGGCGTCCTCCTCGATCAGCAATCCCGTCTCCTCGCGCAGCTCGCGTTGTGCCGCAGCTCTCGCAGATTCTCCCTGATCAATCCCACCACCGGGCGTCACCCACCACTGTGACCCCGGCAGTCCCGGATCCGAATCGGCCAGGAGCAGAACGTCGGTGCCGCTGATACAGATGACACGCGCCGCGGTGCGCCACCCCCACGGACGTTTCACGCGGTGCGATTCCGCTCGTGGGCAATGGTGTCATCCACGAGCGTGCGCCATGTGCGGACCAGCCCGACGTCCACATACGCCTTCCACGATCCGCCGGGCCGGGCCGGCGATCCAATGTGGAATGCGCGCACCCCGGCACCAACCAGCCACGGCACGTGTTCGGCTTTCAACCCTCCCCCCGCCATGATCAATCGAGCGGCGGCTGCCTGTGACCTTGCCCGGTTGATCACATCATCCAACCCGTGCTCCACCCCGCGCACGGAGCCGGCTGTGAGGACCTGGTCAACGCGGGGCAGTGTCAACAGCCTCCGCCATGCCACATCCTGATCCAGACAGCTGTCAATGGCGCGATGGAAAGTCCAGGGCCATTCACCTTCGCCCACAAGTTCCGTCATCACTTCGACGTCCACGCCTGCATGACCATCGAGGAAGCCGAGGACCATTCCGTCGGCCCCGGCGTCGAGATAGCTGCTGATGAGGCCCTTGAGACGCACGGCCTCACCGCCATCAGTTCCGAATCCCGGCCGCAGCCGCACCATGGGACGAATCTGGATGGATGTTGCCCGACGTACCTTGTCCACGAGTGCAGGCTCCGGCGACAGACCGCCGTCGTCCATTGAACCCACCAATTCGATGCGATCCGCCCCGCCCTCCTCCGCCCGCTCGGCGTCGGCGGCGTGCAGCGCAATGACCTCCAACATGTTCATGTGCCCATCCTGCCAACCACAACCCTTCCCCGGGACGGGCCACGCCACCGAGGGGGACATCATTTCCACAGAACTGCCAAGAAGATCCTTCGGCGCCGCGCCAGTTGTACAGCACAGGGCGGCCCGGAGAACCGGACCGCCCTGCTGGTGTTGCTGGGTACTGCTGGACTCAGAAGCCCATGCCGCCCATGCCACCCATTTCGTCGCCACCACCGGGCATCGCGGGGGCCTTCTCAGGCTTGTCCGCGATGACGGCTTCGGTGGTGAGGAACAGGGCTGCGATGGAGGCAGCGTTCTGCAGTGCGGAACGCGTCACCTTGGCGGGATCGATGATGCCGGCAGCAACCATGTCGACGTATTCGCCGGTGGCAGCGTCCAAGCCCTTGCCCGCTTCCAGGTGGGACACCTTCTCCACCACAACGCCGCCCTCAAGGCCAGCGTTGAAGGCGATCTGGCGCAGCGGAGCCGTGGAGGAGCTGATGACGATTGCAGCTCCCACAGCCTCGTCACCAGTGAGGTGATCGAGAGAGACAGCCTTGGCCGCCTGCAGCAGCGCAACGCCACCGCCGGGAACAATGCCCTCCTCGATGGCAGCCTTTGCATTGCGGACGGCGTCCTCGATGCGGTGCTTGCGCTCCTTCAGTTCCACCTCGGTTGCGGCGCCCACCTTGATGACTGCAACGCCTCCCGCCAGCTTGGCCAGACGCTCCTGCAGCTTCTCACGGTCGTAGTCGGAATCCGAGTTCTCGATCTCACGACGGATCTGGGCCACCCGGCCGTCGATCTGGGCGCGGTCGCCCGCACCCTCGATGATGGTGCATTCATCCTTGGTGACGAGCACGGAGCGTGCCCGGCCCAGCATGTCCAGTGTGACGGTGTCCAGCGAGAGGCCCACCTCTTCACTGATGACCTGGCCGTTGGTGAGGATGGCGATGTCGTTCAGCATGGCCTTGCGACGATCTCCGAAGCCCGGAGCCTTGACGGCGACGGACTTGAAGGTGCCACGGATCTTGTTGACGATCAGACCGGCCAGCGCTTCGCCGTCCACGTCCTCCGAGAGCACGAGCAGCGGCTTGCTGGACTGCATGACCTTCTCAAGAACAGGCAGAAGATCCTTCAGTGAGGAGATCTTGCTGCTCGTGATCAGGATGTAGGGATCATCCAGCGTCGCTTCCATGCGCTCTGCGTCGGTGACGAAGTAGGGCGAAATGTAGCCCTTGTCGAAACGCATGCCTTCTGTCAGCTCGAGGTCCAGCCCGAAGGTGTTGGACTCCTCAACCGTGATGACGCCTTCCTTGCCAACCTTGTCCATCGCCTGAGCGATGATGTCGCCAACGCTGGGGTCAGCGGCCGAGATCGAGGCGGTGGCAGCAACCTGCTCCTGCGTCTCGACGTCAATGGCCATCTTCGACAGCTGCTCGACAACCGCCTCAACAGCGATTTCGATGCCGCGCTTGATACCCATCGGGTTCGCCCCGGCGGTCACATTGCGCAGGCCCTCGCGAACCATTGCCTGTGCCACGACGGTGGCGGTGGTGGTGCCGTCGCCAGCCACGTCATCGGTCTTCTTCGCGACCTCCTTGACGAGTTCAGCGCCGATCCGCTCGTAGGGATCCTCAAGCTCGATCTCCTTGGCGATGGACACGCCGTCATTGGTGATGGTGGGTGCGCCCCACTTCTTCTCCAGCACGACGTTGCGGCCCTTGGGGCCGAGTGTGACCTTCACCGCGTCGGCGAGGGTATTCATGCCCTGCTCGAGTCCGCGGCGGGCCTCTTCGTTGAATTCAATGAGCTTTGCCATGGTGTTTCGGGAGTCCTCCCGTCCTGTGGAACCAGATCTGGTCCCTGATTGGTCGATAAATCTTCGTGGAGAACTCGATGCCCGCGACGGACGGCCATGGGGCCTCATCGGATCCTCCGGTGGCACTCGAAGGTGCCGAGTGCCAACACCATTCTTAGCACTCACCCCGGGAGAGTGCAAAGGAAATGAGATCGGGCATGATGCAAAGCGTGAAGAAACTGAATCGCACACTGCGCAATGTGGGCAACATCGCCAACCTCTCGACGCCACTCGGCGTGGTCGCAGCCGTTCTGGGATCAGCCCGGTTCCGTATGGTGGAGGGTCTCATTGTGGCGGATGAGGCGCGGTTGCCGTTGCTCCGGGCTTCCGCCATGACGGTCGGGAGCGTGGTGCTGGTCCCCCACCGTAGTTTGGAGGAGGTACAGGCACAGATACCCGGCCTGCTGGAGCATGAGGATCATCATGCCTATCAGTGGGCATACTGCCTCGGCGCACCGTTCATCCCTGCTTATCTGGGCGCCACAGGCTGGTCCTGGCTCTGTTCTGGCGACCGCGCCACGGCCAACCACTTCGAGCGTCAGGCGGGCCTGGATCTCGGCGGTTACGCGAAGGGAACCAGACGCTCCCCGGCATCTGGGGTGCGTGCACTGGGGCTATTACTCAACGGCGCAATCGCTCAGCGGAGCGTGCGGCCTGGCGCTGCGAACGCAGCCGACGTAGGCGCTTGACGAGCAGAGGCTTGGCTTCCAATGCCGCCGCAACATCAATCAACATGTTCAACCGCTGGTAGTAGCGCGTGGCCGAGATGCCGAAGCGCTCCATGATCGCCTGCTCCCGAGGCACCGTCGAGGTGAACCAGTTCTCCTCAAAGTCCAGAATGGCGAAGTCCTCGTCGGACAGGACAGAACGCTGTGACGACGCGACGTGATTCGTGGAACGAACTTCGGACATGGCGCTCATCATAGTCGCCAGAATCACATCCATGTCATTCCCCGCAGTGAATCGACCCTGATGAGAGCTTGTCCCCGACCCCCCGGACAGGGTTGACTGGCGGTCATGCCCATCACAGCAGCTGCCTTCACCCCCGGCGCCGCCCCGTGCTGAGAATATTTGGGACGAGGCAGTCCTACGCCTGGGGCACCCGGGAGTCGATTCCGGCGATCCTGAACCAGCCGTCCGACGATGAACCGTTCGCGGAGTACTGGCTGGGAACACATCCGGCAGGTGATGCCCATCTCGAGGACGGGACTCGGTTGTCACAAGTGCTCACCACGCAACCGGATCTTCTGGGTGAGGCCACAGTGCAGGCATTCGACGGGCAGTTGCCCTTCCTCATGAAACTGCTTTCCGCCGGCTCCCCTCTCAGCCTGCAGGCCCACCCTTCCCGCTCCCAGGCGCAACAGGGCTATGCACGCGAATCCCTCAAAGGCATCGCCCTGTCCTCCCCGGAGAGATCTTTCAAGGACGACTGGCCGAAACCCGAAGCCATCATTGCGCTGGAACCTTTCGAGGGTTTGGTGGGCTTTCGGGACCCCATTCACACGGCCGAGCTGTTCGAGGCCCTCGGGCTCGGGGAAGAGTTGGCCTCAGTCATCGGCCCACTACGGGACCGCAAAACCACCCCGGCACTCCAAGAGGTTTTCCTCGATGTCCTTTCGCTCGGGGAACGACGACATCTGGTGGATGAACTCCTCGGGGCCGCCGTGAAGCACCTTGATGCGCGGGGCGAGGTGGGCCTGTTCGCCCGCACCGCCGTCGAGCTCGACGAACACTTCCCCGGTGACCCCAGCATCCTCGCCGCCCTGCTCCTCAACCGCTTCACACTGCAGACGGGCGAGGCCCTGACGCTCGGAGCTGGCGTCATGCACGCATATCTTCGCGGCACCGGCGTCGAGGTGATGGCCAACTCTGACAACGTGCTGCGCGGGGGCCTGACGAAGAAACACATCGACGTCGACGCGCTGTTGTCCGTGGTGCACTTCGAGCCCACCAATGTCCATACGTTGCTCGCTGAGGGAGCGGATGGGATCTACTGCTATCCCACCACTGTCGAGGAGTTCGAGGTGTGGCTGGTTCAGCCGGTGGGCCCCGACGCAGTCGATCTCCCACGCAGCGATTCCGGACGGATCTGTTTCGTCACCTCAGGCTCCTTCACCCTGCGGGGAGACGACGCCACGCTCGAATTGGAATGCGGCCAGTCCGTCTTTGTGGGGGCCGATGAACACGTGCACGTTGCTGGCCACGGGAAAATGTTCGTGGCTGCATCAGGCGCCTAGCCACAAGCTGGCCGCGAGCCACATTGCCCTTTCGTGTCAGTATTCGGCACAATGGGGCCCACTGCCTCCGTAGCTCAGCGGCCAGAGCACTCGCCTTGTAAGCGAGCGGTCAAGGGTTCGACTCCCTTCGGGGGCTCCATACATCACCTGCGCGTCACGCGTTCGCGGATCACTTGTCTGCCTGCACCCAGGTGCGAGCAACGACTCGGCGCAGCATCCGGACGAAGAGCTTTCTGGCGGATTGGACGAGTTCCAACCCAAATGGCACCGGGTCCGTGGAGGAGAGCACAGCGTGGTCACCTGCTCCTCGCACGTCGTCCACCCACTGCGCCACCGTCAGTTCGCCTTGACGCCAGTAGTGCCAGGCAGCCATGGCGTCCCGTCGCACATCAATCCAGCCGGGACCCGCAGCGCCCTGTACACGCGAGGAAGCAGGTGGCAGAGGCAACCCGACAGCATCGGCGTACATCGCTTTCATGAGGGAAACCCCACACGCCTCAGCCATCGCGGATCGTCCGGTCGGACGCCCTACATTCGCCTCAATCACCGATAGACTTCCCGAGACGGGATCTCGCTTGAACTCCACGTATGCGAGCCCCCGGAAGCCTGCCTGAGAAAAGAGTTCGACGGCCCTGTCCCGCACTTCCGTGTCCACGCACGGTTCTGCGTAGGACGCGATTCCCAGATGCGGCGGCCATTGCCGCTTCTTCCGGGAGACAAAGGTGGCGAGCGCTTCATGATTCCGGTCGAAGTAGGCATTGCAGGTGAGCAGTTGCTCATCACCCCCCTGCACAAACTCCTGCACCACGAGGGCCGGAACCGTCGGCAGGGCTTCGTGAACCACACACTGGAGTTCGTCGGGGGTGTGCACCAACAGCACTTTCGAGCCGGTGAAGCGTCGCCACTCCCTGGACTTCACGGTCGGTTTCACCACGAGCGGGAATGACAAGGTACTCGCCGCGACCAACGCCGACGCTCTGTCGGTGACAAGTCGCGTTTCCGGTGTACGCATCCCGAGCCGTGAGGTCAGTTGCGCGAATCCACCCTTGTCAAGCAATGCATGAACGACAGGGTGCTCAGCCATCGGCACGTGGAAATACGGCTCGAGCCTCTCACGATGGGCGGAAATGTGAAGTACCGCCTGGTCGGTGGCCGGCACCAGCACCGCTCGTCCGCCGAGGGTGGGACCGAGTCGTTCCAGCACAGCCACCACCGATTCACGGTGCACATCTGCCTGAATCACCTCATGGCAGGCGTTGGTGCGCGCCGCGAAGTGTGCGCGATCTCCCGCCAGCCCGATGACGCGTATTCCATCAGCCGCGAAAATCCGTGCCGTCTGGAGCCCCACGACAGATGCCAGACCGACGATGACAACCGGCGGGCGATCGGAGCTTGACACCTCGTGACGGTAACAGTCCGGTTCGGCCCATTCGGTCAGCCGCGCCGCAGTTCCCCCGGCACAGTGCATCGTTTCTTCACTCGTCCTCAATCCCTGGGCGTCGCCGACGCCGCAGGACAGAACGAAGCTCAACGAACTCACCACCACGGAGACCCACGATCACCGCGACGTAGACCACTGCACCCAGCAGAAATGTCAGGGCCAGCCCGCCGATCTGCCCCGAGGTCGACGCATCTCTCAACCACGAAGGCAGTCCCAGAACGCCACATACGCCGACCGCTGCGGCAGTCGCCAGAACCGCGCGAAACGCCGTCCCCATCAGGGGGCCCAACTCGACGCCCTGGTGCCGTCCATGGAGCCGCAGGAGCACAGCTGCTGCTCCTGCCAGTAGCGACAGCGACGTGGAAGCGGCCAATCCCGCCACTCCGAACCGCACGCCCAGGGTCAGATCTCCGGTGACGTTCACGGCCATCACCACGAGCGACACCACAACGGGTGTCCGTGCATCTCCCACCGCCAGGCATGCACGGGAGCCCAGCGTCCGCAGTGCGATGGCGACCGCTGATACTGCATAGGCGCTCACCGCGGTGGCTGCCAACATGACGGCTTCATCGGTGAACGCTCCCCGCCCAAAGAGCACATTGACTATGGGGGTCGCGGTGAGCATCATCAAGCCCACAACAGGAGTGATCAGAATCACCACCACACGCATGGCACGCGACACGAGGGCACGGAGCTGGCCTCGACGCTCCGGCGCTCCCGCCGCGCCAAAAGCGGGATAGATGGCGGCCACCAGGGTCACTACCAGCAGGCTGTCGACAAGGGTGACGATTCTCCAACCAAAGTTGAGTGCTGCCACCACGCCCTCGCCCTGGGCGGAGCCGACCGCACGATCCACCAGGGTGTTGACGTTCACTGCGGCAGTCGTGATCAGGAGTGCCGGGACCAGTCGTAATACCTCCAGCACGCCCGGATCATGAAGATCCAGCCGGGGCCTCAGCCGCAGGGAGAACTTGGGCAGAGGTATGAGTTGGATCAGCATTCTGACTGCTGAGCCCACGACGAATCCCACAGCCAGCGCATGTGCCCCGAACGTTGGTCCGAAGAAGGCCGCAGCGGCGATCATCACAACGTTGAAGGGCAAGCCCTGAATCCCTGAAGCGAAAAAACGTCCATTGGCCTGCGTTGCCGCTGCCAGCACATCAGTCGCCGCCACGAATACCGTGGCCACGAGCACGATGCGTGCCAGCTCCACAGCCAGCGTCCTGGTGCTCTCATCGAAGCCCGGAGCCAGGACCATGACCACCAACTCGGCGGCGAAGTACATCACCACAGCTCCGCTCATCAGCACGAGCATCGTGAGGGTCAGTACCACCTGCACCACGCGATTGGCCCGCTGTTGATCGCCCGCGGCGACAGCACGACTGACCACCGGCACCAGAGCGCGCGAAATGGCTCCCGCAGCCAGCGCCAGAACCAGATTCATCAGACCTTGGGCGACGAGGTAGGCATCCAACGCGGAGCTGGCGCCGTAGACAGCAGCGATCACGGCATCCCGCGCAAATCCAAACACTTGACTCACGGCGGTGAGCGTGGCCAACAGGATGGCTGCACGGGCAACTCCACGTCCTGCTGACATGGACAACTCCCCCCACCTGATGGACGCGACTGATGCTGCCGAGCCCACGTGTTGCGCCGGGCACGGATAAAACCTTAGTCCCGATCCATACGTTGCTGGATGAGCGAGAGAGGGCTGGGTGTGGCGTCAGGGAGCAAGCCAGAACCCCTGAACGTCAAAGACCAGATGGCCCGCCGCGTGGCGCCAGTCGCGCCGGTCGGATGACTGACGGGCCCGCGGATCGTCCGCGGCTATGAAACCTCATCGACTTGGGCCCACGGCATCCGCTCGGAACGGTAAATCCTGGTATCAGTCACGGCGAGGTCCCAGCGGGTCTCGCCGCTTTCATCCACCTCAGTGATGCGCGCCGTCTCGCTGCTCCCGGCCCCACCCGCAGTGGACAGGATGCTGCCGTCGGCAAGTTCGTCGACGTCCCCGAGAGCCTCGCTGTACTTGGGATCGACGGCCTCGAAGACCTGTCGAGCCGTCAGCGCGTCACGATCAATCTCATAGGCAACGGCGCGGCTGTTGTTCTCCGCACCCCCGGTCTCGTTGCGATTGTCATAGATGAGGAGTTCCCCGTCCTCGGTGAAGGTCGCGGCGTGCTGCCCGGAGGTCCACGTGCCCTCCTCCAGCTCGAGAAACGGCGCGTCGAATCCGGGGGCAGTCATTGAGTCATCCCCGGCGATCCAGCTCAGGTCACCGGTGGCACGGTCATAGGCGAAGACCCATCCCTGGGACCGTACCGACACCACCACCTCCCCATTGTCCTCGTCGAGGATGACGGAGTTGGAGTGGCTCCAATCGAGCCCACCCGCACTTGCAAGCGCCTTCGAGAGTTCCCCGGGGAAACGGCTGGGGTCCAGATGATCGAGCAGCGCCCACGTCGAGACGACCTGACCCTCATCGTCCAGCTCGACGACGAGGTCACCGTGCACGTCCTGACCGTCGAACTTGCGGGTCTCCGCGCCCAGTGCCAGGAGCCCGCCATCCGGGAGCAGGAAAGCATCGTGGTGCCACCCCGGGACCGCGCTCATGTCGTAGGTTTTCACGACCTCGCCGTCCAGGGTGACCTGATCAATGGTGTCCTCGAAGAACGCCAACAGCGTGCCGTTGCCAGCGGCGCGGATGAGGGGGGCCCGATTGGTCGTCTCGTCGCTGTTCAGGTACCAGACGATCTCCCCCTGGGGATCGACACCGTAGAAGATCGGCCCCTCAGGCATCTCGGTGGGATCCTCGTAACTTCCCGGAGCTGTAAGACCGAAGAAGGTGATGCCGGCCGTCGAGTTCCCGCCCGCGTCCTCGGCGGCCGGAACGACCTCGGCCGTCGGCGCGTTGCCGGGCAGAGCCCCGGTTGTCATCGACGTCGTGGCCATGCCCCCTTCCGTGGCCTCCGGGTCCGACGCCTCGAAGGTGTATTCGGTGTCGGCCCGAAGCCCCACGACGGTGAACTCGTGCGATGCGGCAGCGTCCTGCGCGAGGATCTCTCGTGGCGCCGTCTCCTCGGAGCTCACCGTCAGCATGACACTGGTCGCGGCTGGCGCGCTCACTGTGACGCTGGCGATGAGGGTGTTGTCCGGGTCCACGACGGCATCGATCGCCAGCGGCAGACTCGCGCTGGTGGCAGGGGACGGCACGCCCGCGCTGCTGGCGGGCGCCGACGGAGCATCAGAGCTCTCTGGCGCGACGCCGCACGCGGCGAGCGGCCCGGCCATGGCGAGGGCGAGCGCGATAGCCGGGATGAATCCACGGGTGGGGGTGTGCGTGCTCAAGAGCGGGCCTCTAACTCCAGTGGTTGGGTCGTCGACGGTCGTAACCGTCTCGATTGTATCGATGGCGCCTGAACAACTCCCTCGTGGTTCGCGACAGACACATCCCCGGCGCAGAACGCACCTCGCTCGTTGTTCGCTGTCGACAGGGTGGACAATGAGCGCATGAGTTTCGAACCCAGCCAGTGGACCCGCATCATCACCGCAGACCCGGAGCACTCGCGCCGCTACATCGAACGTTTCGAGATGATGGCTGCAGCAGGGCATGACCTGCTGGGCGAAACCCGGACCGTGGACGCCATGGTGCCCCGCAACGCGCGCATCCTCGATGCTGGGTGCGGCCCCGGTCGCCACGGCGGCCGTTTGGAGGCCCTCGGCCACACGGTGGTGGGCGTCGACGGGGATCCCACACTGATCGCGGCGGCCCGGGCGGCCCATCCGAAGGCAACATGGGTGGTGAGTGACCTCGCTGAGTTGGATCTGCCCGCACGCGGCATTCAGGCAAACTTCGACGCGATCCTGTGTGCTGGCAACGTCATGGGTTTCCTCGCACCCAGCACGCGCGTGGGCGTATTGGAACGGTTCCGCCAGCACTTGGCCGATGAGGGCCGGGCCATCATCGGTTTCGGGGGTGGGCGCGGCTACGAGTTCGATGACTTCTTTGCCGACCTCACCTCTGCTGGCCTGACCCCGGAATTGGCGCTTTCCACATGGGATCTGCGGCCCTTCCGGCCTGGCGACGGCTTCCTCGTGGCCATTTGCGTCCCCGCCTGAGCGGCACCAGCGGCACCAGTTCAGGCGACGTCAGTGATCTTCCGCCTACTGCGCAGCATTGTGGTGGCGATGATGACCACGACCAACCCGATGGCCACGTACCCCGCAAAGCGTGCGTACACGTCGAGCACAGCAACGGCAGGCTCGCCCAGACGCCAGCCCAGGGCGAAGAACCCGATGAGCCACACCGTGCTGGCGATGTAGTCGTAGATCAGGAACCGCTTGATGCTCATGTTCGTGGCGCCCGAAAGCACGAACACCACCTGCATGAGCGGCAGAGGTATGGGCACGTAGGCGACGAGAAACCCGATGGGTCCGAGTTTCCTCGCCCACCGCTCGGCACGTGCATAGCCGCGCGCCGCGCGCTTGCTGCGTCCGGCCCACACCTCAATCATGCCGCGACCCCACAGCTTCCCGGCCCACCAATAGATCCAGTCGAACTTCAAACTGAGCAGGGACGCCACGAACAACACCAAGGGCCAATGCCCCATCTGGCCCACGCTGGCGATGGCACCGCTCGCGGTGACGGCCGTCCGGCCCCCGGTGATCATCGCAAGAAAGTCCGGGGCAGCCGCGAGCATCCAGGCTCGCGTAGGGATGAGCACGAGACTGAACACACCGACGACACCGAACCAGGCCAGACAGGCGATGTCCGATCGGCCCGGCTCCTTCTTCCAAGGCATGCCCTCGGCCTCCCACCACTGAGCTTCGGTCTCCGCCGCGGCGGGAACAGGGGCAGGCTCGTCGGGGATCAGCGGATCAGAATCAGCGGGCACCGCTCAAGGGTACGCGAGCCCGACGGCCGTTCCGCAACGATCAGATCACAGAAGTGGGACCGTCCTTCACCAGTGAACAGACCGGGGTGTAACGTGCGTTACAGGAAGATAATAGCTTCCGTCCACTCGGATCGTCGGGCACGTACCTGCCCGTGGAAAGGAATGTGGCATGGCCACCGTTAGTTACCGTCAAGCCTCCCGAGTCTATCCCGGCTCGGATCGCGCCGCCGTCGAAAAACTGGACCTTCACGTCGAGGACGGCGAATTCATGGTCCTTGTTGGCCCGTCGGGTTGTGGCAAGTCCACATCGCTCCGAATGCTGGCAGGCCTAGAAGAGGTCAACTCAGGCAACATCTTCATCGGTGACCGTGACGTCACTGATCTGCCGCCCAAGGATCGCGACATCGCGATGGTCTTCCAGAACTATGCCCTCTACCCCCACATGACCGTGGCGGACAACATGGGCTTTGCGCTGAAGATGCAGAACACCCCCAAGGCCGAACGCCAGGAACGCGTCGCCGAGGCCGCCCGTTTGCTGGGCCTCGAGGACTTCCTCAACCGCAAGCCGAAGGCTCTCTCGGGTGGTCAGCGTCAGCGCGTGGCCATGGGTCGTGCCATCGTCCGTCAGCCGCAGGTCTTCCTCATGGACGAGCCGCTGTCGAACCTGGACGCCAAGCTCCGTGTCTCCACCCGCACCCAGATCGCAGCCCTGCAGCGCCGGCTCGGCGTCACCACCGTGTACGTCACGCACGACCAGACCGAGGCCATGACCATGGGAGACCGTGTCTGCGTCCTGAAGGATGGTCTTCTCCAGCAGGTGGACGCACCACTCGACCTGTACGACACGCCCGTCAACCTGTTCGTCGCCGGCTTCATCGGCTCGCCCGCAATGAACCTGCTTGAGGGAGATGTTGTCGAGGGCGGTGTCCGTATCGGTGACTACACCGTTCCCGTTCCGCGTGACATCCTTGGCAAGGTCTCGGGTGAGAAGCGTCTCACGGTGGGAATGCGCCCCGAGAACATGGAAGTCTCCCAGGACGACGAGGGCATCCCCCTTGATGTCGCCCTGGTGGAGGAACTGGGTGCCGATTCCTACCTGTACGGAACGCTGTCCGGTCTCTCGGAAGCCGAGCTCGTGGACGCACAGCAGATTATCGTGCGTATGGAAGCGCGCATGGCACCGCACAAGGGCGACGTCGTTCGTCTCAAGTCGTCCAATCCGAACGGCGTACACGTGTTCAGCAACGAATCGGGTCTGCGTCTCAACGACCTCTGATCCGCAACCCCTTCAACCGTCACGATGGGCGTCCGCTTCGGCGGGCGCCCATCGTGCTGCTTGCACTACGGTGATGCGCATGGCTGAACTCGGCAGGTGGACCAACGCGATCCGCACGGGCCTGGCAACCGACAGCGTCCACGGGGCCGTCGTACCTCCCATCCACATGTCCAGCAACTACACCTTCGAAGCGCCTGATCGTCCACGCGAGTATGACTACTCGCGCTCGGGCAATCCCACGCGTGACCTGCTCAACGATGCTCTGGCTGAGCTTGAGGGTGGCGCAGGCGCTACCAGCGTCGCCACCGGGATGGCTGCGTTCACGCTACTGGCCGACGCGCTGGTCCCGGCGGGGAGCCGGGTAGTGGTGCAGCATGATGCCTACGGCGGGACGTGGCGATTGTTCAGCTTCCTGGCCGCCCAGAAACGCCTGATGGTGGACTTCGTCGACTTCAATGACCCCGCCGCCCTCGCTGAAGCCCTGGACAGGGAGCCCCGGCTGGTGGTGGTTGAAACCCCCTCCAATCCGCTTCTGCGGATCACGGACATCCGCGCCGTCTCCGACGCCGCCCGTCAGGTTGGTGCACTCTGCGTGGTGGACAACACGTTCTGTTCCCCGCTGCTGCAGCGACCTCTGGAGCTGGGCGCAGATGTGGTGCTGCATTCCACCACCAAGTTCATCAACGGGCACTCCGATGTGGTGGGCGGCGTGGTCGTTGCACGTGATCCGTCCCTGCACGCAGACCTGCGGCTGTGGGCCAATGCGCTGGGCCTGACCGCAAGTGCTTTCGATTCCTATCTCACCCTGCGAGGGCTGCGCACTCTCGATGCCCGATTGCGAGTCCATGATGAGAACACCCGGGCGCTCCTCACTGCCATCGCAGGTCACCCGGCCCTCTCGGCTCTGCACCATCCGGGGCTGAAGAATCATCCGCAGCACGCCCTGGCGGCACGCCAGCAGTCCGGTTTCGGTTCCATCCTCAGCATCGAGCTTTCAGGTGGCTGGGACGCCGTTGGCCGCTTCCTGGAGGGGCTGCAGGTCTTCCACCTCGCTGAGTCATTGGGCGGGGTGGAATCGCTGGTCTGCCATCCCTCGACGATGACCCACGCCGGAATGAGCGAAGCTGCACAGACGAAGGCGGGGATCACAGCCGGGCTGCTGCGGCTCAGCGTGGGTATAGAAGGTCGCGACGATCTCATCGCCGTTGTTGCGGAAGCCCTCGACCGGGCCCTGTGAGCCGAAAGGGCGTCGCCATAGTGCGGCGTGACGCAGATTGGGTGCGGATAGGGTAGAGCCCATGCCCAGGTTCCTCGCCGCAAAGCCGGACGCGAATCTCATCCGGCTGCCATGGAACGTGCCCCTGACGGACTGGCCCACCCACACACTGGTTGCCCTGCCCCGCGGCATCTCCCGCCACGTCGTGCGATTCATTCAGGTCGGTGACGACATCCTCGCGGCCAAGGAGGTCCTTGAGGAGGTGGCGGTGCACGAGTATCGACAGCTGACCGAGTTGCGGCGCCTGGATGTGCCCTCCGTGGAGCCCGTGGGTGTTGTCCTGGGCCGCGCCGATGACGACGGGGACCCGCTTGACCCCATCCTGTTGACACGCCACCTCCCCTTCTCGCTCCCCTACCGCGCGCTTTTCTACTCGGGGGTGAAACTCGACACCGTCAACCGGCTCCTCGACGCGATGGTGGCGCTGTTCGCCCGCCTCCATCTGACGGGCTTCTACTGGGGTGACATCTCGCTGTCCAACATCCTCTTCAGGCGTGATGCGGGCGAGTTCGCCGCTTACCTCGTGGATGCCGAGACAGGCGAGATCCACAACGAACTCACCAAAGGTCAGCGGGCCCACGACCTGCAGATTGCGCGGGTGAACCTCTTCGGCGAATTCTGCGATCTGGAAGCCGGTGACATGCTTGATGCGTCACTTGATCCACAGTGGCTCGTGGACACCATCGAGGAGCGCTACGCCAACCTGTGGAGTGAGCTGACCGGCGCCGAGGAGTTCTCGGAGTCCGAAATGTACCGCCTTGAAGGACGCGTTCGGCGTCTCAACGCGCTGGGCTTCGACGTGGCCGAAATTGACGTCACCACCTCACCGGATGGCAGCACCATCCGCATGCAGCCGAAAGTGGTCGAGGCGGGCCATCACGCTCGTCGGCTCATGCGGCTCACCGGCCTCGATGCCGAGGAACACCAGGCAAGGCGATTGCTCAACGACATGGACACCTACCGCACCCAGCTGCCCGCGAAGATGGCTGAGAGCGTAGTTGCCCACAAGTGGCTCATGGACGTGTTCGAGCCCGCCGTGACCCGTATCCCAGAGCATTTGGAGGGCAAGCGGGATCCTGCGCAGTTCTTTCACGAGTTGCTGGACTACCGCTGGTACCAGTCGCAGCGGGAACACCGGGAGGTCTCCATCGGGGAAGCCGCTACCGGCTACATCGCCGACGTCCTGACCGCCCTGCCTGATGAGCACATGAGCAACGTCAACCAGGTGGGTCAGGAACTGCAGAACAAGTACGACCCCAGCCATGGTTTCGTCGACGATGACTACGAGGCTCCCTATGATCCGTGGGAGGACGCAGAAGCGGAGGAGCCTGAGCCTGCATCGCCCTTCGGCTTCGACATCAATGCCCTGCGGGCCCGCGCCGCGGAGCGTGACAAAACCTGACGCCCTAGACTGCCTCAGGTGAGCCTTCATCTCTACGACACCGCAACGCGCGTCGTGCGCCCGTTCGTCCCCCTCGAGGACGGCAAAGTGTCCATCTACCATTGCGGCCTCACAGTGCAGGCGTCACCTCACGTGGGCCACATCCGCAAGGAAGTGGTCTTCGATGTCCTGCGGCGTTGGTTGGAGCACCAGGGACTCGATGTCACCGTCGTCGCCAACGTCACCGACATCGACGACAAGATCCTGTCCAAGTCCGCGGAGGCCGGGGTGCCCTGGTGGGCACATGCGTACCGTTTCGAGCGCGAACTCCATGACGCCTATGCCGCGCTCGGATGCATTCCGCCCACCTACGAGCCCCGCGCCACAGGCCACATACCGGAAATGGTGGAGTTGATGTCCACGCTCGTGGCCTCCGGTCATGCGTACGTGGCAGCCGATGATTCAGGTGATGTGTACTTCGATGTGCGCAACTGGCCCCGCTATGGCGAACTCTCCGGCATGAAGCTCGACGAGATGGAACCAGCCGCCGATGCAGACCCCCGCGGCAAGCGCGATCCCCGTGACTTCGCCCTGTGGAAAGGGCACAAGCCGGACGAACCAGAGACCGCGTCCTGGGCCACCCCATGGGGTCGGGGACGTCCGGGCTGGCATCTGGAATGCTCCGCGATGGCTGGTAAATACTTGGGGGACACCTTCGACATCCATGGTGGCGGCATTGATCTGCGCTTCCCCCACCACGAGAATGAGCTCGCCCAGTCCGCCGCGGCCGGCCGGGGCTTCGCCCGCTACTGGATGCACAACGCCTGGGTCACCATGTCCGGCGAGAAGATGAGCAAGTCGCTGGGCAACACTGCCCTGGTGTCCGAAGTGACCAAGAACCACAATCCTCGGGCAGTTCGCTACTTCCTGTTGGCTCCGCACTACCGCTCCACGATCGAGTTCTCGCCCTCCGGCGCAGAGACTCTTGGATCGCTGAACGAGGCGGAGAAGGCCATCGAGCGCATCGACTCATTCGTTCACCGCGCACGTGAGCGCACCGGCGATTTCTTTCACACATGGGCTCCATTGTCCTTCCCGCAATGGGATGAATTCGCGAAAGCAATGGATGATGACCTCGGCACACCCGGCGCCTTGGCGGCATTGTTCGACACCATCCGCTCCGGCAACCAGGCTTTGGCCGGGACTGATGAGGACGACATCCGCGCCCACGTCGCCGCAGTCCACTCCATGCTCACCGTCCTCGGACTGCACCCCGACGCTCCGGAATGGGCCAACAACACGACCACCGACGACCTCACCCCCGTGATCGACGGGCTCGTTGTGCATCTGCTCGAACAACGCACCGCCGCGCGGGAGGCAAAGGACTGGGCTTCAGCCGACGCTATCCGCGACATACTGGCCAGGCTCGGCCTCATCATTGAAGACACACCGAGCGGACCCCGCTGGAATCTGGAGAAGAACTGATGGCTGGCAATTCGACGCGCCGTGGCGCAACCACCAAGGGCAAGAACAAGACCGCCGGCTCCGGTGGACGTGTCCGCCGAGGTCTGGAGGGCCGCGGCCCCACACCCAAGGCCGAGGACCGGACCTACCACAAGGCACACAAGTCCAAGAAGGAAGCTGAAAGGCGCGGCCAGGGCCAGCAGAAGAAGAAGTCCACAGCGGCGGCGGTGGGTGCCGACTGGGTGGTGGGTCGCAATCCCGTGCATGAGGCACTACTGGCTGGTCTGCCCGTGAAGAAGGCCTACATAGCCGAGGGGGCGGAGCGTGATGACCGGCTGCGTGACATCCTCAAGTTCGCTGCCGACAATGCCGTTCCGATGCTGCAGGTCACTCGCGCCGAGCTCGACAGGGTGACGGGCGACCTCGTACACCAGGGCGTGGCGCTCCAACTGCCCCCCTTCGAATACGCGGACCCTGAGGACGTTTTCGCCGACGCCTTCGAGGCGGGCGGCACAGGCCTCGTCGTGGCCCTCGACGGGGTCACCGATCCCCGCAACCTGGGCGCCATCGTACGCTCGGCCGCTGCCTTCGGGGCCCACGGAGTGGTCATTCCCGCACGCAGATCCGCCTCCATGACAGCCGCCGCCTGGAAGACCTCCGCCGGTGCGGCCGCGCGCATTCCCGTGGCCATGGCAACCAACTTGAATCGAGCCATCGCCCAGGCGAAGAAGATGGGCTTCACAGTGGTCGGCCTCGCCGGGGAGGGTGAGGTGGTCGTCTCCGGCGTGCCGGGCTCCGATGGGCCCCTGCTCGTGGTGGTGGGTTCGGAGGGCGAGGGACTGGCCAGGCTGACCCGCGACAACTGCGATGCGCTGCTGTCAATCCCCATCGCCAGCAGGGTGGAGTCACTGAACGCGTCGGTGGCGGCCTCCATTGCTCTCTACGAGATCACGCAGCTACGCCAGCGCTGACGGCGCTGTCCCCCAGCCTGGACATCTCTGGCGTTCGCGGTCATATGCGCCGCGAACGCTCCGGATCGCCATGCTCCAGGACAGGCCCACGCCGATGCCGACGAGTTCGCACTATCTCAAGAAGAACGGGAAGCACGGCATTCCAGTCGTTGAAGACGTCGGCCCAGGTCACGCGGATGCTCTGAAAGCCCTGCCGAAGAGCCTCACGATCGCGCCGTCGGTCGCTGCGGAAGGAGTCCTTCCCCGAGTGGAACTCGAAACCGTCCGCCTCGATGATGAGGGACTCGCCCAGGAGCATGTCCACCCGACCCAGTTCCGGGATCACCACTTGGGTGCGAACCCTCACCCCCAGCATCAGGAGACGATGCCGCAGAACCGATTCCAGTGGCGAATCCACACAACCATCAGCCCTGGCCAGCAGGCGCATCGCGGCTGACCCATGTCGTGTTGTCAGGCGCTCGAGTTCGTCTGTCGTGAGCAATCCCTGTCTGATGATGCTGTCCAGTGCCACGATGCCGTTCTCCCGATCGTGACATGCAAGTACCGCGGACAACGCGACGTCCACGGGCTCCAGCACAGACTCTCGCCCCACCAACCTTCCGCGGCAATCAACTGTTCCTGCAGGCAGGCGACGCCCATCCCGCACGCCTCGGGAGCGGTTGAGATGGACCTGGGAGTCATCGAGAGTCCAGACGTCGTGCAGCTTCAAGGCGCTGAGACAGGTCAGTGTTCCCCGTGCCCGTGCCGCTGTCAGAATCGTTGCTGGAGTGCCACGCAGCGCCACCCTGCCCCGGTCGACGGGTAGGAGGTCGCCGCTCAGCAATGCACGTTCCACGGAGCGACGGCCCTTCCAACGAACCGCCGCCTTCCGAGTGACGATGCCGTGGTCATCGATGCCTGTGTCCATGCACCTGTTATGGGCGCCCTGGCACCCCTGACCCCAGATTGGGTAACTCTCTGTGGACGGACGTGTCCCCCAGGATGGAGATCTGCATCACTCACGGTCACATGCACCGCGAATGCCCCGCATCACCAGGCCACAGGACAAGGCGCCGCGCGAACTGCGACTAATTCCGCCCCGGCCCCTAGAATTGGCAGCGAGACCCCATCACCCAAGGAGACCACAGTGCCAGACGCGGAAGCCCTCAGCGGCGCCTACAAGACTCTGCTCAGCGCCATCGAGGAAGTGGAACCGCGGATTGCGCAGGCCACCCGCTCCGAGCTGGCCGATCAGCGCTCGTCGCTGAAACTCATCGCCTCCGAGAACTACGCCAGCCTCCCGGTCCTTGCCACGATGGGCACGTGGCTCAGCGACAAGTACGCCGAGGGCACGGTGGGGCACCGCTTCTACGCGGGCTGTCAGAACCTCGACACGGTGGAGTCCGTGGCCGCAGAGCATGCACGCGAGCTCTTCGGCGCTGACTACGCCTATGTGCAACCGCACTCCGGCATTGACGCCAACCTGGTTGCTTTCTGGGCAATACTGGCGCACCACGTCGAGACCCCGGCCCTTGCCGAACATGACGTCAGGGGTGTCAACGACCTGTCCGAGGCCGATTGGGAGGCACTGCGCCGCAAGTTCGGCGATCAACGCCTGTTGGGCATGAGCCTGGATGCCGGCGGGCACCTCACGCACGGTTTCCGCCCCAACGTTTCCGGCAAAATGTTTCACCAACGCTCCTACGGCACGGATCCACAGACCCAGCTGCTGGACTACGACGCCGTCGCCGACAGCGCGCGTGAGTTCAAGCCGCTGATCCTGGTGGCCGGTTACTCCGCCTACCCTCGCCGCGTGAATTTTGCGAAGATGCGTGAGATCGCGGATGAGGTGGGCGCCGTCCTCATGGTGGACATGGCTCACTTCAGCGGCCTGGTTGCAGGCAAGGTCTTCACAGGCGATGAGGACCCTATCCCCCACGCCCACGTGGTCACCACCACCACCCACAAGTCACTGCGCGGGCCGCGCGGCGGTATGGTCCTGGCCACTCAGGAGTACGCCGCAGATGTGGATCGTGGCTGCCCCATGGTGCTCGGAGGCCCCCTGGGCAATGTCATGGCAGCCAAGGCAGTCGCGCTCGCTGAGGCGCGCAAGCCAGAGTTTCAGACGTATGCCTCAGCTGTTGTTGACAACGCCCGCGCGCTGGCCGAGGGCCTGATGACGAGGGGAGCCACTTTGGTTACTGGTGGCACCGACAACCACCTGGTGCTGATGGATGTGGCGAACTACGGGCTCACCGGCCGACAGGCAGAAGCGGCCCTGCTTGAGGCTGGCATCGTGACGAACCGCAATGCCGTGCCCAATGACCCGAACGGCGCCTGGTACACCACCGGCGTCCGGCTCGGAACCCCCGCGCTCACCTCACGGGGCTTCACAACCTCCGACATGGATGACGTGGCAGCCCTGATCTCTGACGTGTTGTCAGCAACTTCGGCGCGCCCCACGAAGGAGGGCAAACCCGGTAAGGCCCGATACGACCTCTCCGACGACGTGGTGCAGAACGCACGCACCACCGCGGATTCACTGCTCAGCACCCGTCCCCTGTACCCGGGGTTCACCCTCTGAACCACCACAGGACCCCAGCTGGTTGAGCAACCATTGTGTAACGAATTTGCATCAGCGATGCATAATCCACTAAAGCCAGATACCTTCCCCTTATGGGTGAGGAAGAAGTGCCGTTGCACGCGGGGAGCGGGCGTCCGCTTGTCGTTCTGAGAAACGTCGACAAGTACTTCGGCAAGCTCCACGTCCTCAAGGACATCGACCTCACCGTCCATGAGGGCGAGGTGCAGGTGATCATCGGCCCGTCCGGCTCGGGCAAATCGACGCTGTGTCGCGCCATCAACCGCTTGGAGACGATCGATTCCGGATCAATCACACTCGACGGTGAAGAGCTACCCAAGGAGGGCAAAGACCTCGCGCGTCTCCGCGCCGATGTGGGAATGGTGTTCCAGTCCTTCAACCTCTTCGCCCACAAGACGATTCTGGAGAACGTCACACTGGGACCCATCAAGGTGCGCAAGGTGAGCAGCAAAAAAGCCGCCGAGGACTCCATGGCCCTCCTGGAACGAGTGGGCGTGGGCGCGCAAGCAGAGAAGTATCCGGCCCAGCTCTCCGGTGGACAACAACAGCGTGTCGCGATCGCACGTGCGCTGGCGATGAACCCCAAAGTCATGCTGTTTGACGAGCCCACCTCAGCCCTCGACCCGGAAATGATCAACGAGGTCCTCGACGTGATGACCGGCCTCGCCAAAGCGGGCATGACGATGGTCGTCGTGACCCACGAAATGGGATTCGCTCGCAAGGCGGGTGACAGCGTCTGTTTCATGGCAGACGGTGAACTCGTGGAACAAAACACCCCCGAGTCCTTCTTCACCAACCCACAAAGTGATCGGGCCAAGGACTTCCTGGCAAAGATCATCACCAACTGATCCGCAATCCATCATTCTCACAGACAAGGAACCAGACCCATGCGAACCAAATCACTCATAGCACTCCTGGCAGCAAGCGCCCTCGCCCTCACGGCCTGCGGTGGCGACGACGGCGCTGAACCCGGCACCGACGACACTGCACCGGTGACCAGCACAGACCCCATGGAGTCTCCCGACGAGGGCTCAGGTGACATGACCTTCGAGGCCGGCACGACGATGGCCGAGCTCTCCGACGCCGGCACCATCCAGATCGGCACCAAGTTCGACCAGCCGGGCTTCGGTCTCAAGGGGCTCTCCGGCGGCCCGGAAGGCTTCGACGTGGAAGTGGCGAAAATCATCGCGGGCGCCATGGGCATCACTGAGGACAACATCGAGTGGGTGGAGACCCCCTCCAAGGTCCGTGAAGAAGTCATTGAACAGGGCAAGGTGGACATGGTGGTGGCCACCTACACCATGAACGAGAAGCGAGCGGAACGCATCGCCTTCGCCGGCCCGTACTACATGGCTGGCCAACAACTGATGGTGGCTGCCGACGACGATACGATCACCGGTCCGGAGTCACTCATGGAGAATCCGAATGCAAAAGTTTGTTCCGTCACCGGCTCAACCCCGTCGGAGCAGATCAAGGAGTACCTCGCAAACGACAGCCAGCTGGTGCTGTTCGACGTCTACGACAAGTGCGCCGATGCTCTTCGTACCGGCCAGGTCCAGGTGGTGACCACCGACAACGTGATCCTGCTCGGCTTCGTCTCCGAGAGCGACGGTGAATTCAAGCTCGTGGGTGAGCAGTTCACCGAGGAGCCCTATGGCATCGGGATCGAAAAGGGTGACACCGCCTTCTGCGAGTTCATCAACGAGACGCTGCAGGAGAATGAGGACGCCTACAACGAAGCCTGGTCCTCCACAGCTGGAGCTGTTGAAGGTGCCAGCCCGGCCGAGCTTCCCGAACCAGAACCCTGCGTCTGATCACCTCAACACACTGCGCAGCGGCGTGGTTCACCACCTCCCCAGCAGGTGGTGAACCACTCCGCCGCTCACCGCTCCGATTTCCAGCACCCAGAGGAGGACCATGGATGCCATCACAGAGAATCTCGACCTCTTTCTGAGTGGATACTGGACCTCACTCAAGATCTGCTTGATCGCGCTGGTGGGGGCGCTGGTTCTGGGTACAATCATCGCTGGTTTCCGGGTGTCCCCCGTTGCCCCGCTGCGCTGGGTGGGCGCCACGTGGGTGAACATGATCCGCAACGCACCTCTCACCGTCGTGCTGTTCTTCTTTGCCTTCGGGCTCCCCGAGATCGGCATCCTCGGTAGCTATTGGATTTTCGGTATATCCGCGCTCATCGTCTACACCTCAGCCTTTGTCTGCGAGGCAATCCGTGCTGGCATCAACTCTGTTTCAGCGGGTCAGGCGGAGGCGGCTCGCGCTATCGGCCTCCCCTTCACAGCCACCCTGCGGGAAGTGGTGCTTCCGCAGGCCTTCCGTACCTCCATACCTCCGCTGGGCAGTGTTCTGATCGCCATGTTCAAGAACAGTGCGGTTCTCGGTGCCTTCGGCGTGGGCGGGGATCTTTTCAGCGTCTCGGAAACGTTGACCAGTGCCCGGGGCTACGCGGCGACGCCAGTGCTGGTGGGCGTGGCGGTGGGTTATCTCATGATCACCCTTCCTGCCGCCGGCTTGTTGGCCCTACTGGAACGTAAGACGGCGATCATCAGATGAGCAGCGAAGTGGTGCTCTACGACGTCCCGGGACCCCGGGCGAAGCGTCGCCAGGCCATACTGGCGATCATCGCGGGAATCGCTGCCCTCGCCGTGGTTGCGCTGGTGTTGTACCGGCTCAATGAGCAGAGTCAGTTCGACGGCAACCTGTGGGGACCGCTGATCAATCCCCGCGATGAGGATTTCGCTGCGGTGTGGGGTCTCATCGCAGATGGCTTTCTGAACACCATGAAAGCAGCCGCCCTGGCCATTGTCTTCTCGCTGGCGCTGGGGACTGTTATCGGCGTCAGCCGGCTGATGCTTGGCAAGTGGGGCCGCATCCCTCTGGTGGGTTTCATCGAACTCTTCCGAGGGCTACCCGTCGTCGTCTCGATCTTTTTCGCCTCCCGAGTTCTGCCTGACCTCGGGGTGGACCTGTCGGGGTGGCCCGGTGGCGAGGGGCTGTGGTTCGTGGTGATCGGTCTCACCGCCTACAACTCAGTGATTCTGGCCGAAATCCTGCGCTCCGGAGTGAACGCCCTGCCGAAAGGTCAGAGCGAGGCGGCCATGGCCATCGGCCTCAGCAATCTGGCAACAATGCGGCTGATCCTCCTGCCCCAGGCTGTGCGCATCATGTTGCCGGCGTTGATCTCCCAACTCGTGGTGATTCTCAAGGACACCTCGCTGGCCGCCGTACTCGGGGTCTACCCAGAACTTCTGAACGCAGCCAAGATCATCTATCTCAACCTCGGTAACCCGATTCAGGCACTTTTCGTGGTGGGCACCATCTTCGTGGCCATCAATTTCGGCCTCTCCAAGCTGGCGGGCTGGGTGGAGTACCGCATGTCGCACAGCAGTCGCTCGCCGGGGGGAGAGACCGACGAGGGGGTCCGCTACATCACTGATACCGCAGAGCTGGCCCAGTGACGTCAGCGGGCGAACAACAGGCCCTGCACCGTGTTGATGAACTGGGTCAACGAAGCCGGCAGGTCCTGCAGGTGCCACGTGTCGGGTGCGTGGTACCAATCAACGGCGTGCGGGTCCGGGGCTTCATCCTCATCGGTGCGCACGAGCGCCTGAAGCCACCGGTCCTTGCCCCCGAGCACAATGGTCCAGGGCAGCACCCGGGAGATCTCCGGGATTTCACGGCCCTGTGGCATCTCGCTGGTTGGATGGTGCGCCAGCAGTGATGACAGTGCGTCGAGCCCCTCCACAAGGTGTGCGCCCTTGGCGGTACGCCGTGGCATGCGGTCCGAGACCCACACCGATGCGCCTGCGAGCAGGAGCAGCACCAGCGCCAGGAGTCCGAGGTTCGTCAGTGTCACGAGTCCAATGGCCACAGTCACGGCGATCGCCGTGGCCACCAGAGCGCGAGTGCGCCACCGGTTGCGTGTGTCGTCGGGACGCACGTCAAACCAGCCCCGCTGGACAACCTCGTCGTAGAGGGAGCTCTGCACAGTTTCGATGACTGGCGCCAACGTGACCGGCAACTGCGACACCAAGGTGTGACCCTCGACGGGTGCGATGGCCTCCAGAAGGGTGAGCTCATAGGCGTAGAGCTCATCCGTGTGGTGAGCCGTACGTGTGAATGACCAGTCCAGCAGACCGTGCTCAGTGCGGGGTAGCTCCCTGATGAGGAGGTATCCACGCACGGCGAGGCTCAACACCGTCGCGGTCACATCGATGGGATCGACGCGTTCATCGGCGACCGTGCCCACCAGTCCGGGACGCAGTCCTTCGCGTGTTTCGAAGATGGACTCCCCTGCCCCCACCGGCCTGAACGTCCCCACTGGCACAGGAGTGCCGCGGGCGGCATCATCCCTGCCGGTTCGACGGTGGAGTTGCCAGATGAGTGCCGCGCCCAGCAGCAGCGCGCCGAGGGCGATCGCTGCGGTCCCGGGGGTCACCGAGAAGGCGCGGTCCAGGCTCCACTCCGTGACGATGGTCGCTGTGGGCTGCACGGCATCAGCAGCCACCCCCACCGTCATGGTCACCTGCTCGCCAACCCCCAGCGCGTCAGTCTGGAAGGTTGGCATCGGTGATTCACCAGTGCCGGAGGCATAGAGATCACACTTCTCAGGTGTTCCGGGAGGACCAGCAGTGCAGTCCACCACCTGAGCCATGGAGGGCAAGCGGAAGGAGCCACGAACCTGTTCCACCTCCACCGACAGTCCCTGGAGGACACGCCAGTCCAGGATAGTGAGCGCCCCGGAGGAGCCTTCCTCCGCCCTGGTGGCTCCCTCGACGGTGTAGCTGATGACCACGTCCTGCCCAGCGGCTGTCGACGTGTCGACTGTCATCACGAGGTAGTCACCATCCATGGCGGTGTCCGTGAGTGCATCGACACCGCCGATGGTGGCACTCACATCGTCCACCTCGTAGGTGAGGTGGCTGGACTCATCGACGCGTTGTTTCGTGGCGATGCGCTGCACAAGTTCCTCCGGCGCCACATCGAAGACGAGTGTCTCGGTGACGGAGAGTCGCCCATCGGATCCGAGGACCCCGTCGAACACGAACGACGACGCGGGCGGCTCATCAGCGCGCGCCGTCAGTGCTGCGGTTGCAGACAGCATGGCCACCGCAGCGATGACGAGAAAGGCCCGTGCAGAGCGATGGATGATCAAGGCGTCGGCTCCTGGGATGAGGGATGAGCATTCATGACGCTACAGCAGGCGCCACCCAGTCTGGAGCAGGATCTGCTGTCGATCCGCGGTGCGGCTACCCTGAAACCCATGAGCCAACCCCGGTTTCCGCAGCCACCTGGTTGGCGGCCACAGCCGGGACGGACGTCCCCGGCGGGACGCCCGCACACATGGCCAGCCCCTGAGCAACCGTGGTCCCGCCAGCCAGGGAATCATCCCCGCCCCGACCAGCGGCAGCAGTTTCCTCCCCGCGCTTGGCAGCCGCCACCGCAGGTCCGCCCTGAGCGGCAGACGTCACGACCTCCACGCCACAAGCGCTCCCTCCGCCCCCTCCTGGGTCTTCTCCTCCTTGTGCTCGTAGTCCTCGTCGGCTACGAACTCCTGGCAGGGCCTGATGGCGATGATGTGGCGTCGAACTACGAGAACGAGAACTACGTCGTCCCCAGTACCCGGAGCAACGCCCCAGACATTCCTGTTCCGCAATATGAGTCTGAGATTGCCGCGTGGCTGGTGAACAACACTCTCTACGACCAGCAACTCGCATCGCCTGTGCGCTGCGGGGTGGAGCCCACCACCGTCGCACTGGGAGACAACGCGCTCCAGTCACGGATGCGCAAGTACGTGGAGTGCCTGACCCGTGTGTGGGGTCCGGCTCTGGAAGCAGCGGGACACATTGCCTACCAGCCCACGTTGTACGTCTATCCCGCGGGTGGCGAGGTCACCACGAGTTGCGGCAGGCAGGAATCTCTCAATGCGTTCTACTGCGGTGCCGATCAGAATCTCTATCTGGCCTCAGATGTCCTGAGGATTCTCCCGTCCGCTGAGGCAAGAGCCCCAGCAGCGTACGACCTGATCGTCGCCCACGAGTACGGGCATGCCATGCAGGGGCGCTCCGGGGTTTTCGCGGCTTCCCACTTCGCCTCTGAGAGTGCTGGAGCCGAATCAGAGGCCAGAGAGATGAGCCGCCGGGTGGAACTTCAGGCTGACTGTTTCGCCGGCGCCGCCATCGATTCGCTGTCCGAGAGCATGGAGCTGGGCGAAGCCGGACGAGCGTCGGTGGCGCAGATCAGCTTCGAGATCGGCGACGACAGGTTGGCTGCCAGGTTCAATCAGAGAATTGAGGAGGGCGACCACGGAGTGGGTGAGAATCGGGAGAGGTGGGCCGTACGTGGGCTCTCCGGCGCGCCGTTGTCCACCTGCAACTCCTTCGTCGCTCCCGACTCCGAGGTTCGCTGAGTCACTGCCCCTGAGGAGACTCACCAACGAAGTGATGCCACGGCCATGGCCGCGACCCCTTCGCCGCGGCCCGTCAGACCCAGGCCGTCGGTGGTGGTGGCACCCACGGACACCGGCGCTCCCAGGGCTGTGGACAGCACGTCCTCAGCCTCGAGGCGACGCGCCGCCAGCCGCGGCCGGTTGCCGATGATGGTCACCGACACGTTGTCGATCTCATAACCAGCGGCACGCACACGCCGGGCAGTCTCTGTCAGGAAAGCGACGCCACGCGCGTCGGCCCAGCGTGCTTCGGACGTGCCGAAGTTGCTTCCCAGATCACCCAGCCCTGCTGCCCCCAGCAGGGCGTCGCAGGCGGCATGCGCCGCGACGTCGCCGTCGGAATGTCCAGCCAGCCCTAAGGGCTCATCCGGGAAGTGGAGGCCTGCCACCCACATGGGCACACCGGTGGTGAGTGTGTGGACGTCCGTGCCCATTCCGACGCGCCGGTTCATGCCGCCACCTTCCGCGGAGAGGATGGCTTCTGCCACCACGAGGTCAAGGGGTTCGGTGATTTTCAGGGAGCGTTGATCACCTTCGACCAGCACAACCTCCACCCCCATGGCTTCGCAGGCCGCGGCATCATCTGTGACCTCGATGCCCGATTCCGCCACGTGATCATGTGCCCTGCGCAAAGTGCCCACCTCGAAGCCCTGTGGCGTCTGCACGGCACGGAGCCGGGCGCGATCCACCACTACGGAGGAGTTCCCGGTTGCCTTCCGGATCGAGTCCACCACAGGAATCGCAGGCACCACGGCCCGACCACCGAGGCGTAGCGCGCTCACAACGCGGCCGCTCACTGCGGCGGGGATCAATGGGCGCGCGGCATCATGGACGAGCACATGCGCGGTGTCCGGGAGTTCACCCAGAGCCTGCAGGCCCAGGCGCACCGAATCCTGGCGTCTGTGCCCGCCCACAACGCACGACACGGGCATGGCTGCACCCTCCAGTGCCTCGGCAAAATCTGGCTCCAGAGCGCTGGGAACGGTCACGACGACGCGCTGAACCCCGGCTGACGCGAGGTTGTCCACGCAGCGCCGCACCAGAGGAATCCCGGCCAGCGGGACAAGAGCCTTGGGCAGTGATGCTCCGAGACGAGAGCCAGAACCGGCCGCCACCACAATGGCGACGACCGGTTCTAGCATGTGTTCAGTGGTTCTCAGGAGGCCAGTACCTCTTCGAGGAGTACCTCAGCGCGTTCCTGTTCAACGTCTTCCGCCAGAGCCAGTTCGGCAACGAGGATGCTGCGCGCCTTGGAGAGCATCCGCTTCTCGCCCGCGGAGAGCCCCTTGTCACGATCCCGACGCCAGAGGTCGCGGACGACCTCGGAGACCTTGATGACGTTGCCGGAGTGTAGCTTCTCCAGATTGGCCTTGTACCGACGGGACCAGTTTGTCGGCTCCTCCGTGTGCTCGGCACGAAGAACGGCAAACACCCGCTCCAGTCCTTCTGCGTCCACGACATCGCGTACGCCCACCAGATCCACATTGTCGGAGGGCACCCTCACGACAAGATCGTTCTGCCCCAGAATCCGCAGGACAAGATAGAGACGATCCTCCCCTTTGATCTGCCGAGTTTCAATGTCTTCAATAAGTGCCGCCCCATGATTGGGGTAGACCACTGTTTCACCGACCGAAAAAGTCATATAAATTGGCCCCTTTCCACAACAATTCTAGCACGACACGCCGTCGCGCCGTGGCCATGTGCACGCCGACGGCGTACTGTGCCCCCACTTGCGCCGGTATGCCTCCCATGGCGGTGGCTCTGACCGGTTAGAATGCGCAGAGATATTCCACAGCGGAGACATCACACTTCCACGAAGGACCGAGATGACCCAGCGCCACCACCGCCGCATCGGCGCCAGCCTTGCCGCCCTTGTATTCATCACGGGGCTCGCCTCGGGCTGCACCGCAGGCGATTGGCGCTACGACATCCCGCCGGCCGCTGGCGTCGTGGAGGATGCCGGGCCCATCAAGGCACGCAACATCTTGTTGCTGGCCGACGCTGAGGGTAAGGGGCTGTTGATGGGTTCCCTGTTTGCCGACGAGCGGGTGGAACTCATCGGTGCAGCTGTGGCTGCTCAACAGCCCGACGGCAGCTATGCCGAACCTGTCACCGTCGACATCTCCGGCGATGTGGGGGTGCAGGAACCACTGGAGTTCGGGGGAACGGACTCCGTTGTCGAGGGGGCGAACCTGCAGCGGGGGCTTCTGGCCACTGTCCTGCTGCAGTTCAGCGATGGGACGTCGATGACGATTGAGCCAGTGGTGGTTTCTTCCGATGAGGACTCCTACGCCGAGAGCTGGGACGCAGCGCTGGGGTGAGGGTCAGGCTTCGTACTTGTAACCCAGGCCACGCACGGTGATGAGCCGCTTCGGTGCTGCCGGATCTCTCTCGATCTTGCCGCGCAGCCGCTTCACGTGCACATCCAGAGTTTTGGTGTCACCCACGTAGTCGCTGCCCCAAATCCTGTCAATCAGCTGCCCCCTCGTCATGACGCGCCCGGCGTTGCGCAGAAACAACTCAAGGAGTTCAAACTCCTTCAGCGCGAATCTCATCTCCTCGCCGTCAACGCTCACGTGGTGGCGGTCCACGTCGAGGCGGACGCCGTCGACCTCCACCACTCCGGGCAGGAGGGGCTGGTCCACTCCCCTCCGCAGCACCGCCCGAATACGCGCCACCAACTCCCTGTGGCTGAACGGCTTGGTGACATAGTCATCGGCTCCGAGCTCCAGCCCTACCACCTTGTCCACCTCGTCGTCGCGTGCCGTCACCATCACGATCGCAACATTGCTGCGCGCTCGAAGCTGACGACAGACCTCGGTGCCCGGCAGGCCCGGCATCATGAGGTCCAGGAGCACGAGATCTGCACCTGACCTGTCGAACTCCGCCAGGCCCGCCGCCCCATCCGGTGCTGCGGCGACGTCGAAGCCCTCACGCGCCAGCATGAAGGACAGGGCATCCCGGTAGGATTCCTCATCCTCGATGATGAGAATGCGCGTCATGTCGTGACACCTTCCACGGCGGGGTCTTTGGACGCTTCGATGGGATAGGCCGGCAACCGAAGGGTGAAAGTGGATCCCTGTCGCGGCTGCGACCACACACTGACGCTGCCGCCATGTGCTCCGGCGATGTGGCGCACGATGGACAGCCCCAGTCCGGTGCCACCGCTCTCCCTGCTGCGGCCGTGGTCCACGCGGTAGAAGCGTTCGAAGATGCGTTCCTGATCCTCGGCCGAGATCCCGATGCCATTGTCGGAAACGTAGATGTCCACGAACCGATTCTCCCCCACCGTCTCCGTCGACACGCCCACTGAGACTCGGGCTCGCCGGTCCGAGTAGGCGATGGCGTTGCTCACAAGATTGGTCAGTGCATCGGTCAACTGCCAGCGGTCCCCCATCACCAGGGCCGGCCCGTTCTGGGAGCGTGATAGCACCACCCCGCGATGGTCCGCACTCTCCCGGGAGCGTCCCAGTGCTTCGTCCACCACATCGTCAATGTCCACCATGTCCATGGCTCCCATGGGATCAGATGCCTGCAGCCGGGACAGGTCGATGATCTGGCCCACCAGTTCAGCCAGGCGGGACGATTCCAGCTGCAGCCGGCCCGCGAAGCGCGCCACAGCCTCCGGGTCGTCGCTGGCAGCCTCAACGGCCTCCGCGAGGATTCCGATGGCACCGATGGGGGTTTTCAGCTCGTGGGAGACGTTGGCCACAAAATCGCGACGCACCGATTCCACCCTTCGCTTCGCTGCCTCATCCTCAGCGATCACCAGCACCACACCATCCTCCAATGGCACCACACGGCCCAGCAGCTCCACGACGTCGACGCCGGGTTCCCGTTCACGATCGATGTGTCCCCGGAAGATCTCCCCACTCGAGCGAACGCCGCGGATCAGCTCCAGGAGTTCCGGAAATCCCACGCGGGCGCCCCGTGCGAGTCCCATGGCCAGCGCGGTCTGGTTCGTCGTCAGCACTTCATCATGGGATCCCACGAGCATCGTGCCGGCCCTCAAAGCACCCACCACGCGAGACATGTCCGTGGAAGCCACACTCCCGGCGCGCGGGGCGCTCAGCTGGTGACGACCCTCGACGGTGCGCCGAATGACCACCACGAGGATGATCAGCAGCAGCATCGTGGCGGCCCCGATCAGGCCCGCGATGACAGGCGGCATGCCCGTCATCGTAATGGGTCACAGGCAAGCTGTTCACCCCCAATTCACCAACCGCCCGCCGCGCCGACACCCGCAGCTGAGCCCTCCCGCCTAGTATCGGGAACACAAGCGGATGAAAGGGGAGAACAACGATGCGCGCCAACTATCACGAGGAACTCAGCAGTGTGCTCGATCGGTTGCACGAGATGGCGGGACTGGTGGAGGTGGCCATCGTTGAGGCGTCAGCTTCCCTGCTTCACCCAGATCTTCAGCAGGCCGAACGAGTGATCTCCAGCGACGCGAAGCTGGATGAGATGCACGAGGAGCTCGAGTTCAAGTGCCTGTCCCTGCTCGCACTGCAGGCACCTGTGGCGGGGGAACTCCGCACCATCGTGTCCGCCATCCGGGTGGTCTTCGAGCTGGCCCGGATGGGCGACCTCTCCGCCCACGTCGCCAAGATCGCACGCCTGCGATATCCCGAACACGCGGTCATCAGCGAGCTGGAGCCCAACTTCACGCGCATGGCCGAGATCTGCATCGAGATGATCGATCTTGCCACCACGAGCCTGCGGGATCGTGACGCCAAAGCCGCCCATCGTATGGCGACGATCGACACGGAGATGGACACGCTCCGAAGTGAGCACTTTGACGTCATCCTGGCCGGAGGCTGGGATGGCAGCACGGAGCAGGCCGTGGATGCCGCCCTACTGGGACGTTATTTCGAGCGCTTCGCAGACCATGCCGTCGCCGTGGCGCGTCGCGTCATCTACATCATCACCGGTGAGACCCCGGAGGGAGTGGACTGGCCCAACGCCTGACCCAACGCTGCCTTGCGTGGTTACGGCCGATAGGGTGTTGGTCATGACTGGAAAGCTCATCCTGCTCCGCCACGGCGAGAGTGAATGGAACGCAAAGAACCTGTTCACCGGCTGGGTGGACGTCGACATCAACGCCAAGGGCGAGACGGAGGCTAAGCGGGCCGCCGAGCTGCTGCAGGCAGAAGACCTCCTGCCGGACATCCTGCACACCTCTTTGATGCGCCGCGCCATCCACACAGCAAACATCACACTGGATGCGTGTGATCGCCATTGGATCCCCGTGCGTCGCAACTGGCGCCTCAACGAGCGCCACTACGGCGCGCTGCAGGGGCTCGACAAGAGCCAGACGCGCGACAAGTACGGGGAGGAGCAGTTCATGCTGTGGCGTCGCAGCTACGACACTCCGCCACCTGTCATTGAGAAGGACAGCGAATTCAGCCAGTTCAATGATCCGCGCTATGCGGACATCCCCGAGGACGAGCGTCCGCTCACCGAGTGCCTCAAGGATGTTGTGAAGCGGATGTTGCCCTACTGGTCCTCCGACATCATCCCCGATCTTGAGGCCGGTCACACCGTGCTCGTTGCCGCGCACGGCAACTCGCTCCGCGCGCTCGTCAAGCATCTGGACAACATTTCGGATGAAGACATCGCCGGGTTGAACATCCCCACGGGTATCCCGCTCTACTACGAATTGAACGACGACCACATGCCGGTGACGGTCGGCGGTCGCTACCTCGATCCCGAGGCCGCAGCCGCTTCCATCGAGGCCGTCAAGAACCAGGGCAAGAAGTAGCGCAGCATCCCATGAACGATCGAATCGCTGTTGTAACAGGGGCGTCCTCCGGGATCGGCGCAGCGACCGCCCGACGGCTCGCCGCCGAAGGGTTCCTGGTGTTCCTTGCTGCCCGACGAGCCGAACGCATCGAGGACCTCGCGCGAGAGATCGGCGGGCGGGCAGTGGTGTGCGACATCACCTCGGAGAATGACGTTGCACGCTTGGCCGAGTCGGTGGGTGGCCGTCTCGATGTGCTCGTCAACAACGCCGGTGGCGCATTCGGAATGGAGCCTGTGGCCGAAGCTGATCTTTCAGCATGGTCGCAGATGTTCGAACTCAACGTCATAGGCACGACGCGAGTGACGAAGGCCCTGCTGCCGGCGCTGAATAAGGCGCAAGGGATAGTGGTGTTCGTCACCTCCACGGCCGCCGAGGCCGTCTACGCCGGGGGTGCCGGGTACTGCGGTTCCAAGTCCGCCCAGAGGTTCGTCCGCGAAGCCCTCAGGATAGAACTGGTGGATCAGCCCGTGCGGTTCTGCGAGGTGGCGCCGGGCATGGTGCACACCGACGAGTTCTCCCTCGTCCGCTTCGGTGGCGACAGGGAACGCGCCGAAGCCGTCTACGAAGGCGTCGCGGAGCCTCTGGTGGCTGATGACATCGCTGATGTCATCGCATTCGTGGCGACCCGACCGAGCCACGTCAACATCGACTCCGTTGTGGTGCGCCCCCGCGCGCAGGCCACCCAGGAAACGGTCCATCGCGAGGCGACCAGCGGCGGCTGACCTTCGTGGAGGAGACGGCACGCTGTTCACGTTCACTGTTCGGTAGTGGTGCCAAAAGGACCAGCCACAACCGAACAGTGAACGTGAACCGCCCCGCCAAGCCAAGGCTGACGGGGCGGTTCGCGCACTCGGGTGTCAGAGCTCGATGAGCGCCTGACCGCCCTGGACCGGGTCACCGGCAGCCACCAGCACGGCGGAGACTTTACCGGCGGCGGGAGCAGTGATCTCGGTCTCCATTTTCATGGCCTCAAGCACCATCAGGACCTGTCCTGCTTCAATGTCATCGCCTTCAGCCACATCGATGCGTGCGACGGAGCCCGCCAGCGGCGCGACGACGGCGTTGGAGCTGACAGCGCTCACGGATGCGGTGGTGGGCACGGCATGGCTGCCGGTCCCCCCGATGATGATGGGGCCGAGTCCCTGGCGTTCCTCCTCCTCCACCTCCACGTCTATTTCGTACTCCGTCTCATTGACGGTCACCTTCAACTTCATGAGATTCTCCTGGCTTGATGATCAGCGGGAATGGGGGACGGAGCGATCGTGGACGCGCCCACGGGTGGCAGCGGCCCAACGGGTCTGGGACCCATATCGGATGGCCTTCACCTTTGCCTTGTGGCCGAAGTACGCGGCCACGGCGGCTCCGATGAGAACGAGATCCGTCTGCGGCACCGTGTCGTGATGGCCCTCAAGCCCATCGACGCGCGCCTGCAGGGCTTCCATCTGCTCGGTCAACCGGGCGATGGTGGACAGGAGTTCTTCATGTGACATGTCGTTCATGGTTACACCTTCCTTCGGCGATCAGGCCGGGCCGAGGCCGTGCTTCTTCGCCGGGCGGATCTCGCGCTTCCCGACGAGCAGCTCCAGAGCCATGGCGATCTCACGACGGGTGTCAGCGGGATCGATGATGTCATCCACGAGTCCGCGGCTCGCAGCCATGTACGGCGTGGAAAACGTCTCGCGATACTCCTCCACCAGTTCAGCGCGACGTGCATCCTTGTCCTCAGCTGCCTCGATCTCGCGGCGGAACACCACGCCGGCGGCACCCTCGGCCCCCATGACGGCGATCTCAGCGGTGGGCCAGGCAAACACCTTGTCCGCACCGAGATCCTTGGAACACATGGCCAGGTAGGCGCCGCCGTAGGCCTTGCGGAGCACGACGGTGATCTTCGGGACTGTTGCTGCCGAGTAGGCGTACAACATCTTGGCGCCGTGGCGGATGATGCCGTTGTGTTCCTGTGCCACGCCGGGGAGGAATCCGGGGACATCGACGAGGTTGACCAGCGGGATGTTGAAGGCATTGCAGAACCGGACGAACTTCGACGCCTTGTCCGAGGAATCAATGTCGAGCACGCCGGACATGACGCTCGGCTGATTGGCGATGAGACCGATGGTACGGCCCGCAACACGCGCAAAGCCCACCACAATGTTACGGGCCCATCCCGCCTGAACTTCCAGGAAGTCCTGGTGGTCAACGATTTCGGCGATCACCTCACGCACGTCGTAGCCCTTGTTGCCCTGGGCCGGAATGATGTCGCGCAGTTTCGTGTTGGGTTCCACCACGAAATCGGGATCGACGATCGGAGCATCCTCGGTGTTGTTCTGCGGCAGGAAGCTGAGCAGTTTCTTGGCGATCAGGATGGCCTGCTCGTCGTCGTCGGCCACGAAGTGCACCACACCGGAGCGGCCCATGTGGGCATCAGCGCCGCCGAGGTCGTCCTGAGTGACCTCCTCGCCGGTTACCTGCTTGATCACGCCGGGGCCCGTGATGAACATGTGGGCCTTGCGTGTCTGGATGATGAAGTCCGTCAGCGCCGGGGAGTAGGCCGCCCCGCCCGCGCAGGGGCCCGCAATGATGGAGATCTGCGGTACGGCGCCGGAAAGCAGAACGTTGGCGTAGAAGACCTTGCCGTAGCCGGACAGTGAGTCAATGCCCTCCTGGACCCGGGCACCACCGGAGTCATTGATGAAGACAAAGGGGGTGCCTGTCTGCAGCGATGCCTTGAGTGTCTCGGTGACCTTGATGGAATGCGCCTCGCCGGCGGAACCACCCATGACGGTGAAGTCCTGGGAGGCGATGTGAACGGGACGGCCGAACACGGAGCCCGAGCCGGTGATCACGCCGTCGGCGGGCATGTCTGCCTTGTCCATTCCGAACGTGGTGGTGCGATTGCGACGGAAGGCTCCAGTCTCCTGGAAGGTCTCCGGGTCAATCAGGGCGGCGACGCGGTCACGGGCGGTCATCTTGCCCCTGGCGCGCTGCTTCTCCAGCTTGTCCTCACCACCGCCGGAGTTGACCTTGGTGCGGGCCTCCTCCAACTGCTTGAGACGCTCGGCCATTGTGTGTTGCTTGCTCATGAAATTTCCCATTCCTCAGACTGGCTCGACGGAAACGCTGTGCGACCGGCCGCTGACAGTGACGTTGTATCTGGCCGGACCCTGAATGCCCTTGGACTTGGCGTTTGCGGCAGCCTTCTCGGTTGCCAACTGCTCCGCCGTCTTGCCGACATTCTTGGGCCCCTGCGGGCGCTCCTTGAAGAACTTGGGCGCGACCCCGGGGAACATCGCGTTGGTCAACACGTCCTCCTCTGTCCCGTTGTATCCCTCAAGTGCTTCGGCCTGGGCCTCGAGCTCCTCCCATTCGGGCTTCAGAAGATCAGCGGGGCGCACCTCGATGGGGTCCTTCTTCGCCTGCGCCTTGGCCATCTCGACGATCTCGGGATCGCGCTGCCCCGGGCAGGTGCCGTAGTAGCCGAGCATCAAGTCAGCGAACTCGCCGGTCATGACCTTGTAGCGCCCCATGAGGACGTTGAACACGGCTTGCGTGCCCACGATCTGCGACGAAGGGGTCACCAGCGGCGGATGCCCGGCGTCGGCCTTCACCCGCGGCACCTCTTCCATGACCTCACGGATGCGATCGCCCGCGCCCTGAGCCTTCAGCTGGCCCTCCATGTTGGACAGCATGCCGCCGGGGATCTGGCTGAGGAAGATGTTGGTGTCCACCAGGGTGGCGGACTCGAACTCGGCGTATTTGGGGCGGATGCCTGCGAAATGATCACGAATGCTCAGCAGACGATCCATGTCCAGATCGGTCGTGTACTCGGTGCCTTCCAGCATCGACACGAGCGACTCGGTGGGGTTGTGTCCCGGGCCGAGTGACATCGACGAGATGGCGGTGTCGACCACGTCGGCGCCAGCCTCGATGGCTTTCATGAGGCTCACCAGCGTGACACCGGTGGTGGCGTGGCAGTGAACGTTGATCTGGACGTCACCGTAGGTGTCCTTGATGCCACGCACGATGTCGTATGCAGGCTGGGGGGTGAGCAGCGCCGCCATGTCCTTGAGACAGATGGATTCGGCGCCCATGTCGAGTAGTTGACCGGCACGCTTGATGAACACCTCCGGCGTGTGGACCGGGGAGACGGTGTAGCAGATGGTGCCCTGGGCGTGTTTGCCCACCTTCTTGACCGCAGCCATGGCGCGGGCCATGTTGCGGGGGTCGTTCAGGGCGTCGAAGACACGGAAGACATCCATGCCGTTCTCCGCGGACTTCTCGACGAATTCGTCGACGACCATGTCCTCGTAGTGGCGGTAGCCCAGCAGGTTCTGGCCGCGCAGCAGCATCTGCAGTCGCGAGTTGGGCATCAGTTTGCGGAAGGTGCGCAGCCGTTCCCAGGGATCCTCGTTGAGGAACCGGATGCAGGCGTCGAACGTGGCACCTCCCCAGCACTCAACCGACCAGTAGCCGGCCTTGTCGATGTCCTCGCATGCATCGACCATGTCTTCCATGGCCATGCGAGTGGCCATCAGGCTCTGGTGGGCGTCGCGGAGAGCGAGCTCGGTGACGCCGATCTTTCGTGGACTCATGGTTCCCATCAAACCATGCGGCGCCCGGCTGAGATGAGGCGCCCCCTCTTAAATCGGGCCTCGTGGGCCAGCCCGGCCAGCCCGTCGAGTGGCTGTAGGGTGTGGGCTTCCAACGACTTTTCTTCGAGGTCCTCCGCGTGAAAATTCCAGCCCTGTCAGGCGGACAGAAGCCAGTTCACGGCTTGCCGCGCTGTCCAGCCACCTGGATGCATGGCGACGAGTGTCTCAGCGCCGGTGAGGTCCTGCCCCAGGGTGACGGCCGGTTCCTCCTGATAGCCGTCCCGACGCAGTTGTCCCAGGCCGACGTTGGCCATCAGTGCGTTGCAGAGGCACGTGCGACCGACTGTGTCCTCCGCGTCGCCACCCTTGCGGCGGTACATGTGGGCGGGCTCGGAGGGACACCTGTAGGAGATCGACGCGTCCGGACGCTCGACAGGTTGACGCAGGTATCCGAGGTCACAGATTCGTCCCCTGGCCGCTTTTCTGCCCTCATCCGAGAGTGTCTCCGCCAGCTCGGCAACCTTGAAGGGGAAGCCTGTGGGTGATGCACGCGGGTCGTTGCGCACTGACAACTTCCCGTTGGCAAGTTGCGATACGAGACGGGATCGCAACGTCGGTTTCAGGCCCGACTCCTGCGCCAGCGCGAAGAGCGTCCCTGTCTGTATGCCGACGGCTCCGGCGGCTCGCGCCTGAGCCACCTTCTCCGGGGAGGCGTAGCCGCCGGCCAGCCAGAAGGGCAGCCCAACGCTGGCAATCCTGGCGAGATCCGCATCGTCGCGTGGTCCGTACACGGGTTCGCCGGCCTCGTCCAGGACCTGCTTCCCCCGTGGCGGGGAGCTGTGTCCGCCCGCGCGCGGGCCCTCGACGATGAAACCGTCGGGGCGGATCTCGGGATCGCGGTTGAGGTAGTCGGCCAGCACATGCACCGACACGATCGCGAGGAAGTGGGGTCGACTCAGTACCGGCAGTTCGGCCCCAAATGGTCCACGGGATCCAACCTTGCCCGGTGAACCCTGGTAGCGGCCGCCACGTCGATCGTGAGTTCGCCAGTGCGACCGGCGGCAAACTCGGTCAGCAGACGAGGGATCTCGCGTGGAACGCCAGCGCCCATGATGACGTAATCCACGCCGGCCAGCATTGCGCCGAGAATTGCCGAGAGATTGGCCGTCTGCACCTTCTCCAACATGTTGATACCGATCACGCCGCCGTGGCCCTCCTTGGCCAACCACACCTCCGAGAAGTTCCCCACCAGACTCAGCTCGATGGCGTCACGCCCGGGATCGATGGTCAGCGTGGGATGCGGACGGTACGGCCGGTCCGCCGGACGCCCTCCGTCGATGAAATATGTGTCGAGCACACGGGCCGCCATGGCCGGGGAGGGGAAGTGTGAGAGGGCGCGTCGGCGATGCCCGCCGGGATCGCCATCCTGCAGAACACGCGCCAGCACCCCGTCCAGTGCAGTGCCGGAGACCACACCGAGCTCATCGCAGAGTGAGACCTCGCGAGCCAGTTGCCAGGACGACACGGCGATACCCATGCCACCCTGGATCACCGTTGGGGGGTGTGTGATTCTCACGTGGGACCTCTTCCTGGTGTGGCTACACGCAACCTACGCTGCCGTAACCTACGGTAGCGTAGGCAACTTTTCATCCTTCAGCCACCCCAGGGGAAGGGGACCGCGGACGACGACTGCGCTGCTTACACCCGAATGTCGTCGGAACCTCTCGAGCCACCTCACATCGTCGAGCATCCAAGGTTCAGCGCCCAGCCAGCAGCGCCTCCTCTGCGGCCTTGGTCCAGACGCCGTCCTTCAGCTCGGCGGCCACGTGGGGTAGTTCTTCGGCCATGTCCACCAACCGTGTCAGCGGTAGGTCGTGCAGCATGGGATACACCATGATCTTTCCGCCCGCAGTGCGGTTGACCACGGCGTCGATGGCGTCGCTGAATCCAGCCATACCGGTGACGGCATCCAGCGAGATGTGGGTGTCGATGATGCCTTTCTCGATCTTGTCCAGGACGGTGCGCATGTCGGAGACATCCGAGCCGGAGGTGCCCAGCATGAAGATTCTTCGCTCGATGATGCCCTGGAGATCGAAGTCTCCCAGGGTGCCCGCAGGAATCCCGGCGAAGGCATTGATGATGGCGCCCTCAGCCGCGATGTCGACGGCCTGTGCCACGAGTTCCGCGACCGGTACCATGCAGTTGATGTGGGTGTAGCCACCCTGCAACTCGGTGGAGCCGGTGTTGATGATCTCCAGCGGGATCCCACGCTCCTTCGCGACGGGGCCGACGATCCTAGAGAGATGGTGCAGTCGCTCATCGCTGAGATCCGTTCCAGCGACGGAGATGTCCGCGACGTCGGAGGTCAGGGCGCGCATGGTGTGCATCTGTCCCATGGGACCGGCGGCGCCGATGATGGCCACCTTGTCCCCCTCACGGAGCTCGCCTGTGGCGGGGATCCACGCGTACCCGTCAGCAGGGTTGTCCCCTGTGGTTCCGCAGAACCGGATGAAGTCGTAGTGCACGCGCCCAATGTCGAGGGCCACCTTGCGCTGCAGCTCTTCGCCCTCCAGCACCACGCACAACACAGCGCGCGTGCTCAGCAGGGCAGCGAGTGCTTCGACGACGTCAGCATCAGCGCCGTAGTAGATGATGTCGTCGAAGACCTGGCCCTCCATCGCGGCGATCGCGTCGGAAGTCACCGTCACGATCTCACCCGGGGCGTTGTCCTTGATCAGTTCCTCCAGCCCGATGTTTCCGCCATCGGAGATCACCAGCAGCCGACCACCCTCGGCAACGTGGTTGCGCTCCTGCCAGGCGTAGGAGCCCTCCACCGTTGCCCATGGCTCAATCAGCCCCACCGCCGCGGCCGACGGACCGTCGGAGACGTGGATCAGGAACTCCTCCCCATCGGGGGACACGACGCAGCGCTCATCGATGACGACGAACTCCTGCAATGCCCCTTCGAAGTTGTAGCCGAACGCACCGTTGGACTTGGGGGTGCGCAGATGCTTCCAGTCGGCCTGGACCAGCACCCGGTCGCCCTCCTTGAATTTGGTCACCTTCTCCCCCACCTCAACAATCCGACCGACGGGCTCGTGGCCCGGCACCGTCGCGGCTGCTCCCGGCTTGTAGCCGGGGATCTCCTCCAGAGCGGCGGGATCGATGCCGCTGACCACTTCTGCCTTGCGGGGGTGAGAATCGAAGGCGTTCAACAACTTGGTGTCGCTGAAACAGATGCCGCAGGCTTCCACCTGAAGCATCATCTGGTGGGGTCCCACCGGGTCCACCGGCTTGGAGTCGTTGTGGACGATCTCCCCCACCCCTGTGAACTGGATGGCGTGCTGGGTTTTCGTGTCACTCATGTCAGTATTTCCTTCTTCTCGGTAGTTCGTGATTGCGATCAACTGCTGAGCATGACCTGACCACCCGTGACCGGTAGTGCCTGACCGGTCTCGTAGGCCTGTTCGACGATGTAGTAGAGGGCGCGCATGACATCGGCTTCCAGGGCGCCGCGGCCCATTGGAACTTTCGCCTCGTAGGCGGCCTTGACCTCTTCCACGGTGGTTGCTCCGGGGATCTTGCCGGAGTTCAGGTACTGGACGAAAAGCCCGTTCTCAGGATCGGACCAGAGTGGGCCGTCGAAGAAGTTGCCGGGGCAGATGGCGTTGACCTTGACGCGGTAGTCCACCAGTTCCAGGGCGAAGCTCTGCACCAGTCCGATGCCTCCGAACTTGCTGCCGGCGTAGGCGGCGTTGCGGTTGGAGCCCACCAGGCCGGATTTTGAGTTGATCTGAATGATGTCGGTGGACCACTGGGGTGCGGCGGTGTTCTGCAGCCGCAGGAGGCGGCCCAGATGCTTGGTGATCAGGAAGAACGCCGTGTAGTTGACGTCGGTGCTGAGCGCGAAGGCCGCCAGGTCCTGCTCCAGGACAGAGCCGGCACGGGCGATGCCAGCGTTGGAGACGACGAGGTCGATGCCCCCGCAGGTGCTGGCGATGGTGGACGCGAGCGCTGCGACGGAGTCCTCATCGGAGACGTTGCACTCCACGGCGGTGGCCCGCTCCCCCAGTTCGTCGGAAAGCGCCGTCGCGCCGGTCAGGTTGAGATCAGCGATGAACACCCAGGCGCCGGATGCGTGCAGTGCCCGGACGATTCCCTCACCGAAGCCCTGCGCCCCGCCCGTGACCAGAGCGATCCGACCGGCCACCACGCCCGCTCTCGTCGCCGCCAGACCCGCAGCGGTGTCCCGTGGATCGGGCACGGCGACGGCGCCGGGCAGGTGATGGGCGGTCACGGTGGCCCGGTCCTCGCCGCTCGTCAGAGCGATCGTGGCCGGGAGGTGCATGTCTGCGGGGAGGGCATTGGCCAGTAGTTCGGCTGCATCGGGGGCGTCGTCGACGTCCATGTCGATGGTGATCGACGGCTCCGCCTCGCTGGGTGTCAGCACCACGGGCATCGCGTAGGTGTCCAGCAGGACACCGCGCAGTACCACCAGCAGGTCAGTGATCTTCATCATGCAACTCCTGATTCAGCGACGAGTTTGCGGCCCAGCTTGCCGTAGGCGATGACTCGTTCGGCCAGAGGAAGTTCGGCGAGCGGGTTGTCCGGATGCAGCAGCCCGCTGGTCGGGTCGGCGGCGGAGAGCTCCTCGTGTGCCACGAGTGCCCACGTCGAGTCGTTGAGGTGGGCAAAGCGTGGTTCAGCGAGTTCCGGGCAGGAGAAGCTCTGGCGCGGCTGGTTGATGTCGACGCCGGAGACCTCGATCAGGCCGTGCGCGGCCGCCAGAGCGGAGATCCGCTGCAACTGCTCAGGGGTGTTGCGAGGCGGCATGAACGTGATGGCGGGGAAGCTCAGGTCGGCAAGGTGTGCCACCAACTCGTCGAGGTAGGAGTCCTCGAAAGCCTCCACCTTCTTGTCCCCCGTCGGCGACGCGAAGACGTCACCGAGGTAGGCGTAGCAGGGAATGGCTCCGATGGACAGTGCGAAGTCGACGACACCGCGGGCGTCCGGCAATTCACCGCCTTCCTCCAGCCGGGTGGGCTGGATGTAGAAGCGGTGCAGGAACTGTGCCTTGAGCAGGCCGAGGAGGTCGTGCGCCAGGAAGGGGTTCTGCCGATCAGTGAGCACGTCGCGCAACGCGTCGGGAATCTCGACGCCCATCTCGGCGAGACCCTCGGCCAGTGACTGGCCCCGTCCGAAGCGGGCGATGATGGCGCTGGACATGGCAAACAACAGATGGCGCTCCGTGATGGTGCCACCGGAGGCGAACTGGGAGATACCGACGACGTCGGACTCAAAATCCAGCGCCTGCGCCCCGAGGTCCGTGAGGATGGCGTTGGCAGCCGCCGTCATGTCTTTGGTGCGCTCCAGCCGGGCCTCGCGGATGGGGCGGAGGAAGTCCGCCACCGCTGCCCGCGCTCCCGCGGGAATTCCCTGGACCGTCATGTAGGCGACACCCTGGGAATCAGGATTGTTGAGCTTCCTCGTGGCGAATGGAGCGCGACCAGCGGCCACCTCCTCGGCCGAATGCAGCATTACCCGGCACTCGAAACCGGTCACCACACCCATGCCGAGGATGGCCCCGGCGTCACGCATCTCACCCGCGGCGGCAATGGAGTCATGATCCACCGATCCGACGACCTGCAGCCCCGCATCCCGGCCACGCAGACATGCCATGGCCGGGGTGTAGGGGCTGAAGCTGTAGATCGTGTGGATGTGGTTGTTGGACTCCACTGTCAGCGGCGGCAGCTCGGGTCCCGAGTCGACCCACGTCCTCAGGGCCTCCACCCGGGAGTCCGGGCTGGCGGCCGAGTCGTTGACTGCCTCCGGAGTCACGCTCAGACCCCTTCCCTGGAACGCCGTGCCAACTCCGCACTCGTCTGGTTCGTCGCGGGTGAGTAATTCTTCAGGGGCAGGATCCGCTCGTGGACGGCGTCGATGAGCCAATCGGGCTGGGGGAAGAATTCCTTCTCCAGCTCGGCGGCCGGCGTGATCGCGTTGCGGGAACCCACGACGGTGACGGGGGCGTCAAGGAGGTCGAACGCGAGCGTGCCCACCTGGGACGCCACGGTGTGCAGGAAGGAACCCCGATCAACCGCATCGGAGGTGAGGAGCAGACGTCCCGTCTTCTTGATGGATTCGACGATGGGGTCCAGATTCAGCGGAGCCACGAAGCGCAGATCAATGACCTCGGTGGAGATGCCGTGTTCCTTTTCCAGGGTTTCGGCGGCCTCCATCACCCGGTAGAGGGTGGCACCCAGCACACCAATGGTGAGGTCGGTGCCCTCGCGACGCACCACCGGCTGCCCCTCGGCCACCTCGTAGTAGTCCTCCGGGACGCCGTCGGCCTCGAACTCCTCGGCGCGGTCATAGAGAAGCTGCGACTCGAAGAAGACCACGGGATCGGTGCCCCGCAGCGCGAGGTTCATCATGCCCTTGGCGTCGTACGGCGTGGCCGGGTAGTACACCTTCAGCCCGGGCATGTGGGCGCACAGTGCGGCCCAGTCCTGGGAGTGCTGGGCGCCGTACTTGCTGCCCACCGAGACGCGAATCACCAGCGGCATGCTGAGAAGTCCGGCAGACATTGCCTGCCACTTCGCGGCCTGATTGAAAATCTCATCTCCCGCACGGCCCAGGAAGTCGCAGTACATCAGCTCGACGATGGCTCGGCCTCCGGAGAGGGCGTAGCCCACACCAGCACCCACGATGGCGGCCTCGGAGATGGGCGAGTTGAACAGGCGGTGGTGCGGCAGCAGTTCGGTGAGACCGCGGTAGACGGCGAACGCGCCGCCCCAGTCACGGTTCTCCTCGCCCCAGGCACACACCGTCGGATCGGTGGCGAAGCGGTGTGCGATGGCCTCGAAGAGTGCGTCCCGGTAGGAGAATGCCTTGGCCTTGCTCACCGGCTTGCCCTCGGAATCAAGGGCGGTACGGCTCTTCTTCTGCAGTGACTTCACGCGCACATTGTCTTCAAGCGGCTCGAGAAGCTCCGGCTCGCCCTCAGCCATCTTCTCCTTGTTGCCCGAGGAATAGGTGACGGTTTCGATGAAGTCCATGTGGACCCGCGGCGAGGTCTCCTCGTCCTTGGTGCACAGGGCGATGACCTTGGTGAGCCGCTCGTCGAAGCGGGCCTGGATGTCGTCCACCTCGCTCTGCCCGATGACGCCGTTGTTCACGAGATATTCGGCGTAGTTCTTCAGACCGTCGTGCTGCTCCCACATCTCCACCTCATCGCGGCTGCGGTAGCTGGAGGCATCCGAGGGTGAGTGTCCGGAGAAGCGGTAGGTGATGGTGTCGGTCAGGACGGGGCCGCGGCCGGCTTCCAGCAGACCCCGCTTGCGGTGCACGGCGTCGGCGACGGCTAGCGGGTTGAGCCCGTCGACACGTTCGGAGTGCATGGCCTCCGGGTTCACGCCGGCGCCCACGCGGGCAAGGAGGTCGTAGCCCATGGTCTCGCCGGAGGTCTGCCCGCCCATGCCGTAAAAGTTGTTGAAGAAGTTGAACCAGATGGGTGGGTTGCCCTGTACCCCGTCGTTCCACAGGGTGCGGTACTGGTCCATGGCCGCGAACATCATCGCTTCCCAGACCGGCCCGCAGCCCATGGAGGCATCACCAAGGTTGGCAATCACGATGCCGTCCTGCTTGTTCACCAGCTTGAACAGGGCCGAGCCGGTGGCGATGTCGGCCGAGCCGCCCACGATGGCATTGTTGGGCATCGAACCGAACGGTGAGAAGAAGGCGTGCATGGAGCCGCCCAGGCCACGGTTGAAGCCCGCCTTGCGCGCGAAGGTTTCGGCGACGGTGCCGTAGAGGATGAAGTTTTCGGCGAGGTCCTCCAAGGAGTCGTTGCTGATCTTCTCGGCGAAGGAGAGAGTCTCACCATCGAGAAACCCGTTCATGATCGACTCGAGCCCGGAGGGCTCCAGCTTCCGGGCCGCCGAGAAACACTTGGCGAGAATCTCGCCGTGGCTGCGGTGGGAGCCGAAGATCAGGTCAGTGGGCTCGAGTTGCGAGGACTGACCGACGACGGCCGACTCCTGTCCGATCGACAGGTGCGCCGGGCCGCGGTGGTCGTACTCCACACCGTTCCAGGCGCCCGTGGTCTTGACGGAGTTGAGCATGGTCTCGAACTGCCGGACAGCGATCATGTCGTGCAGGATGTCGACGAGACCCTCCTTGCCGTGCGTGTCGAGTTCGGTCTCGAAGTTGGGTTCGTAGGCATTGACGGGAATCTCCACCGACTTGAGCGTCGCGGCTGCCCGGACGGCGGTGGGATCAACGATGAGTGAACGAGTCATGATGTCTGTTTCTTCTCCAATTTCGTGGTGGGGCTTGGCCCTCAGGCCTTGATGGCCCAGGCCGCCTCTCGGATGAGTTCGCTGACGGTGGGGTGGGGAATGACGACCTGGCGCAGGTCGTGCAGGTTCAGTTCAGTCTCGAGCACCGCACAGGCGCCCCAGATCATCTCGGCGGCGTAGGAGCCGAGCACATGGATGCCGAGCACCTGCAGTGTCTGCGCATCAACGATGACCTTCGCGCCGCCGGGGGCGCGGAACCCGTTCTCTGCCGCGAACCGGCCCGACATGTATCCGGGCACGGTGGCGGTCAGCACCTTGTGGCCGGCTTCGATGGCGGATGCCTCGGTCATGCCGACACCTGCCACCTCCGGGTTGGAGTAGACGGCCCAGGGCACGACGTTCCAGCGGACGGTCTCGCCACGTCGGTGCGCCTCCGAATCGAGGATGTTGGCTGCTGCCACCTCACCCATGCGATAGGCGGTGTGGGCCAGCAGGCTGCGGCCCGTCACGTCGCCGATCGCCCAGACATTCGGCAGGTTGGTGCGCATGCGATCATCGACGACGATGCCACCGGCGGAGTACTCCAGGCCGCTCGATTCGGCACCCCAGCCGTTCACGACGGGACGTCGTCCCACGGCCATGAGCACGACGTCTCCATCGATGGACTCCTCGTTCCCGTCGGCGGTGGTGAAGTGAACGTCCCCATTGTCGATCCGAGTGACTCGACTTCCGAGCTTGAACTCGATGTCGGACAGTGCCTCACGCAGCATGGGCGCCATGCCGGCATCCATGAACGGAACAATTTCTGGCAGCATTTCGATGACAGTGACACGGGTTCTCAGCATGGAGAACAGGCTGGCGAACTCCACGCCAATCACGCCGCCACCGATGACCGTGAGACGCTCCGGGACGGCGTCGATCCCGAGCAGTCCAGTTGAATCGACTACCGCGGAGCTTTCTGCGGCTCCGGGGATGGGGGGCATCACCGGCGCCGATCCAGTGGCAAGAATCACGTGCCGTGCGGTATGGGTCTCCCCGTTCACGGACACTTTGCCGGGACCCTCGAAGGTGCCGTGGCCTTCGATGACGGTGACCCCGGCGCGCTTCTCCGCAGTACCAACACCGGCCACCAGCTTGCCCACAACCTCGGACTTCCAGGCCTGCATGCGGTCCCAGTCGAAGCTGATGTCACCGGCGTCGACGCCGTAGGCAGCGCCGTGCTTGGCGTGGTAGTAGGTCTTGGCTGCATTCAGTAGCGTCTTGGTGGGGATGCAGCCGACGTTCAGGCACACACCGCCCAAGGCGTCGGCCTCCACGAGCAGGACGTTGCTGCCCGCATGGCCGAGTCGTTCCGCGGCGATGTAGCCTCCGGGGCCACCGCCGAGGATGATGACGTCGAAGTCGCTCATGTGCACTCCTTCCTGTCTCAGGCCATGACGGCGATGTCGATGTCCTCGAGGAATGCCACGAGGTCGGCCAAGAAACGCGCGGCGTCCGCGCCGTCGATCACGCGGTGATCAGCTGTCAGGGACAACCCGATGCGTTGCTCGGCGCCCACCGTGCCGTCGGGATCAATGGTCGCGCGCGGGAAGATGGCATCCACCCCCAGGATGGCCGTCTGCGGCACGTTGAGCAGCGGAGTGAAGCTCTCAATGCCCAGACCACCGAGATTGGACACGGTGAACGTGGCCCCCTGGAGCAGGTCGGGAGAGATGGTGCCGTCGATGGCCTGGCCGGCCAACTCCTTGCTGGCCGCCGAGAACTCCCCGAGGCCCATGAGAGAGGCGTTGCGCACGGTGGGAACGAGCAGTCCTCGCGGTGTGTCACAAGCGAAGCCCATGTGCACGCGCTCGAATGTCTCGAGAGCGCCGTCGCTGAGGTGGGCGTTGTGCGACGGGTTGCGGGCCGCGGTGCGCACGGCTGCGAAGCCGACCAGATCCCCGATGGTCACGCCGCTGAGGCCGAACGACGGGTCCGAGGCCTTCAGTCGCTTGCGCAGATCGAGAAGCCCTTGGGCCCGTGCCGTGGTGGTGTAGGTGAGCTGCGCACTGGTAATGAGCGAGTGCATCATGCGCTCGGCGATCACCTTGCGGATGCCCTTGAGTGGCGTGGTGGTGCTGGGCCCCATGTCGCCGTCGTCCTGCGTTGCTGCGGAAGGAATGCGGCGAGTGGCCGCTGCGGCCACGTCGGCGCTGGTGGCCCGACCACCAATGCCGGTGCCCTCGACATCCTGCCGACCTGCACCGCCCGCCCGACCAGCGGCCCGGGTCGTCGGTCGGGCGTCGAGTGCTGCTTGGACGTCGCGCTCGATCACCCGGCCGCCCGGTCCCGTACCTTCACCCAGTTCCTTCACGTCCAGCGACTTCGCGTTCGCCAGCTTGCGGGCGCGGGGGCTGGACCCGTAGCCGGGTGTCCCGGCGGTGTCACCGTGTGAGGCCGTGGCCTGTTCCTCGGTGGGATTGTCCACGTCCAGGGTTGCGACGGGAGCATCACCGGAGGGCTCGGCTTCGTCGGTGCCCTCGTAGGACGCCTCCCCGCCCGGGTCCTCCGGCGTGTCCACCTCCGTCTCGGGAGCAGAGTCACTCACTCCAGCCGCCTCGAGGGCCGGTCCTGGGTCCTCACCCGGTTCACCCAGGACCAGGAGCGGATCCTTGACCGGAACGTCGTCCCCTTCCTCCCAGAGCAGTTTCACAACGGTGCCGGAGGCGGTGGACGGCACCTCCATTGATGCCTTGTCCGTCTCCACCTCGCAAAGGACAGCACCCTCGGCGACATCATCGCCCTCGCTCACGGCCCACGAGACGATCAGGCAGGATTCGACGCTGTTGCCGAGCTGCGGCATGACCACGACTGTTGCCATTGGTTCCTCCTAGACGACACGCACCTGCGTGTGCTCTTTCAATGATTGGACTGCCTGCTCAGAAATCTGGGAATCGGTGATGATTCCCGTGATCCCTGACAGGGGCAGAAAACTGACGAAACCTGCTTGGCCGAATTTGCTGGAATCCGCTACGAGCCATGTTTCCGCGGCCCGGTCCCGCATCACTGAGGCCACCTGCCCACCTTCGACAAAGCGCGTCGTGAGGCCCTTTTCCGGCGAGAAGCCGTCAGTACCGAGGAAGGCCAGACGGACATTGAATTCCTCAATCGAGCGCTCAGCGATGGGCCCCACCAAGGATTCCGAGTCCCGGCGGAAGACACCCCCGGTGAGGATGATGTTCAGGGCTGGATTGAGACGAGCATTGCTGAAAACCAGCGTGGAATTGGTGACGATCTGCACTCCCTTACGACCGGCAAGGAAGCGCACAATCAGCGCGGCGGTGGTGCCGGCCTCCACCATGACGGTGTCGTCATCCACCACCAGGCCCGCAGCTGCCGCTGCGATGCGCTCCTTCTGCTCAACGTTGATCTTCTGGCGCTGGAGGATGTGCTTCAGGGTGCTGGAACGCGCACCCCCTCTGGTCCGGACGAGCAGCCCCTGGTCCTCCAGTGCCTGGAGGTCAGCGCGAATCGTTACTTCGGAGACGCCAAGTTCACTCGCAAGCGACCCAACCGCGAGCACACCGTCGCCGGCGAGGCGCGAAAGAATCGCCCCTTGCCTGTCCACACGCTCAACCGTCATTGGTTTGGCTTCCTATCACTTACGAAGTGCTTTCGTTATACTAACGATACACCATTGTTGAATGACCGACCACCGGGAGCCTTGCCCCTCCACGCGGGGAACACGCGTCAACCAGCGGGAACAGTGCGTCCTACGAAATAGTCGATATCTCCATGCGCCTCTGAGAGCCGTCGTTTCGATCGGCAAACTCGTATTATCTACGTGAGATGGCCCCCTCCCCCATGGGCTGTCGGAGCACAGCAGGAGAGTGAGCAGGACATGATGGCTGGACGCCCCCCCGGCGCAAGCGCTGACGGCAAGAAGCGACTACTGGACGCGTGCTGGGATTTGTTGGTGGAGCAACCTGTGGGCGAGAGATTGACGATCTCAGCGGTCTGCGACAGAGCTCGTTGCACGCCACCTACGCTGTATCACCACTTTGGAGACATGGCTTCGCTGGAGCGAGCCGCCAGCCGTCGGGCATACATGTCATGGAGCGAAGAGCTGGAATCTGCATGTGCCTCCATAGCCGACCCTGAAGATCGCCTTCTACAGCGCGGCCGGGCATACCTGCAGTGGGCCCAGGAGCATGTTGATGCCTACCATGCGCTTTTCTCACAACCGCGGAGATCGAAGGACCTCAACGCACAGAGTGCAGAGACACCGGGATTCCAGGCTCTGTTGAATGACTTGGCAGAGGTCCACGACCTTTCCCCCTCCGACACGTCACTCCTGCCCCTGGCATTCGCCTACTGGGCTGGCATCCACGGATTGGCAACCCTGTCGTTCACCGTGCCCTTCTTTCCCAAAGAGGCCCAGGAGTCAGCCCTGAAGGTCATGACGCAATCGTTCATCTCCCAGTCACCCGTCGACGAGGTTCCGGCACTGACGGGGCAGCTGAGCAAGGTCTCCTGAGCACCCTAATAGCGGTTTCTCAGCTCGGGACGATGATACTTCCCGCGCGATCCCCGAAGCTGGCCTGGAGTGTGAGCATCCCTCCGGACAGGTTGGATGCTGACAGACCCGCGTGATCAAGTTGGCGCAGGGCGAGATAGGACCGCAGGCCAGAGGCGCAGTAAACACTGACCGGACGACCGTTGGCCGCGGCCCTGACTTCATCCATCCGGTCCCGAAGTTCAGTGTGAGGAATGTTCAGCGAGCCGGCAAGGTGCCCCTCGGCCACCTCCTCAGCGCTGCGTACATCGAGCACCAGGGATTCCGCCATCACGTCATGAACGTCTTCGGCATGCCAGAGCTTGAGCGTGCCGTCCAGCACGTTGCAACCCATCATCCCCGCCATGTTCACGGGGTCCTTGGCCGAGCCATAGGGCGGGGAGTACGCCAGGTCCAGGTCCACCAGATCATGGACGGTGAAGCCAGCCTTGATCGCCACAGCCAGCACATCAATGCGTTTGTCCACACCATCGTTGCCCACAGCCTGGGCACCGAGAACCCTGCCGTCGTATCCGAAGTGCATCATCAGGTGGATCTGCGTGGCGCCCGGAAAATAGCCCGCATGATTGAGCGGGTGCAAGTGGATGGTGTGATACTGCACGCCTGCTTCGTCAAGATTGCGGCGATTGGCACCGGTGAGGGCTGCCGTCAACTCTCCCACTCGGACGATCGCAGTTCCAGCGAGACCGGGCAACACGTGCCCACGTTTGCCCATGATGGCATCGGCCACCAGTCGACCAGCCCGATTTGCGGGTCCAGCCAACGCGACGGGGCGCAGTGCGCCGGTCACCACATCCGCACTCGCAGTGGCGTCACCCACGGCCCAGATGTGCTCGACGGCTGTGTGACCCATGTCGTCGATCAGTATTGCTCCGCGATCACAGGTGACCCCAGCTTCTTCCCAGATCCGCGTGTCCGGTCGGACACCGACGGAGAGCACGATGACGTCAGCATTGATACGCGAGCCGTCAGAAAGAACTACCACGTCATGGTCCTCGCCCTGTTCCACCTCAGTGGCGGCGACACCGTCGTGAACCTCGATGCCGATACGGACGAGCTCGTCGCGCACAAGTTGCGCCATCTCGGTCTCCAACGTCGGCAGGACATGGGTGGCGAGCTCCACCACGGAGGTGGTCAGTCCCTGCATCTGCAACGCCTCAGCAGCCTCAAGTCCGATGAAACCGGCACCCAGAACCACCGCGCTGCGAGCTCCCTGCAGTGCATCCTTCAGGCCCACCGCATCAGGGACGGTACGAAGGGTGTGGACGCGCGATGAATCCAGGCCCGGTATCGGCGGCCTGATTGCTGTGGCCCCGGGGGAGAGAATGAGTTCGTCGTAGCTGAGCTCCGATGTCCCATTGGAATCAAGGAGGATGAGGGTACGTCGCGTCGTGTCGATCGCCACCACTTCGGTGTTGATGCGGACATCAATACCGAGGCTTGCGCTGAGTCCTTCCGGAGTCTGGACGAGTAACTGCTTCTCATCCTGTATCTCGCCGCCCACGAAGTATGGAAGTCCACAGTTCGCGAAGGACACCTCTGATCTGCTCTCAACCACGACGATCTCGGCTTCTTCCGAGAGGCGGCGGGCCCGTGCCGCAGCACTCATTCCGCCGGCGACTCCACCGACCACCACGAGCTTCATTTATCGCTGCCCTGCTTCTCCTGCTCCTCGAGCTGGCGACGCACGTCATTCATGTCAACTTCGCGGAGCTTGCCAATCAGCTCTTCCAACGATTGTTTCGGCAATGCACCGGCTTGCGAGTACAGCAGGACGCCTTCCCGGAATGCCATCAGCGTCGGAATGCTCATGATGCCCAGCGATCCGGACAACTCCTGGTTGGCCTCGGTGTCGACTTTGGCGAACGTAATATCTGTATGCTTCTCGGACGCAGCCTCGAAAATTGGGCCGAAGGTGCGACACGGACCGCACCAGGAGGCCCAGAAGTCCACCAGAACGATGTCGTGGTTGATGGTTGTTTCAAACGTATCGGTTGTCACATTGATGGTTGCCATGAAGGAAAATATACCCCTGGGGGTATGCTTTCGCAAACCCGGTAGGGTATTGGCAGACCAAAGGAGGAATTGATGGAACCCACGGATGCAGCAAGCCTTGAAGCGCAACGCAAGGTCCTCAACAGGCTGAAGCGCGCGCGCGGGCAACTCAATGCTGTGATCGAGAAAGTGGAGACTGGTGCTCCTTGCCGCGACGTCGTCACCCAGCTGTCAGCGGTGTCCTCAGCCCTCGACAAAGCGGGGTACTCCATCATCTCCAACGCCATGCGCAACTGCCTCGTCGGCGACGGCCCGGATGCGGACATGACACCCGATGAGCTGGAGAAACTCTTCCTCTCGTTGTCATGACACCACCAGCATGAATGACGCAATCGACGTGCTGCTGGCTCATGCGCGGCCCAGGCGCTCCAGTCCTCACGGTTCTCGGGTCGTGGGGATCGATGGCCCATCAGGCGCGGGCAAGACAACATTCGCGGACTACCTCGCGGCCGAACTCCTGACGCAGACCGGCGCAGTTCCGCAGATCGTGCACATGGATGACCTCTACCCGGGCTGGGATGGTCTGGTCGAAGCCGTCGACCTGGTGACCAATCAGGTGTTGGAACCCCTGTCACGTGGTGATGACGGCTTGTTCCGTCGATGGGACTGGGAGGCCAGCGAGCGGCGCGAGCTGATTCGGGTACCTGTCGCTGACTGGGTCCTGGTCGAGGGCGTCGGATCCGGCTCCAGCCCATGCCGACCGCATCTCTCAGCACTGGCCTGGCTCGAGGCGGACCGTAAGGTCCGGATGGCCCGGGGCATCGCACGCGATGGCGAATCCTTCCGTCCTCATTGGGAGCGCTGGGCAGTGCAGGAGGAGCAACTGTTCGAGGCGGAGGACACCCGGACCCACGCCACGGTGATCCTGAAGACCTGATCCCCGTAGTTTCGACAACATTTCGGGGGGCAGTCCAGCCGAAATGTTGCTCAAACTCGAGGGCTTGCCAGTCGTGCTGGGCGGGACGCGAGCTCTCCGACTCGGATGGCTCATTCCTGCGTGCGTTGTTCCTCCCACAGCGACAGCAGCGTGTCGACGTACGCCCGCCCGCCCTCCTTCACTGTTCCTCCGGCGGAAATGACGTCGCAGCCCGAGAGTTGCACGCTAACGGCGTACTTGTTTCCATTGGCGTACTCGTGGACGACGCTGTATTCCGCACCTTCCTCCAAGCACGTCGGGTCGAAGTCCGTGACGCGGGAGACGTTGTAGGCGAAGGTGGCATCGGCTGTCAGTTCTGGTGACTCCAATGGTTCCTCGGGCGCAGCGGCTCCCGGCACTCCCGCAGACTTGGGCGTCTCACACAGCCAGATCTTCGTCGCGTCGTCGGGGAGCTTCCCGTCCGGCAGTTGTGAGGACACGAGCGCGCCGGCGGAGAGGTCTCCGCAACCTTCTGCCACAGAGGCACCGGGGTCGATCTCTCCCTGAGGAGACAGCGAGACTTCCGGCTCCGACGCCAACCCGTCAATCTGTGCAAGAACTACCGGTGATGGCTTCCACAGCATGGGCGTGTCACCGTCGAACCACTGGAACGTGTCGACAGTGGTGCGCTGCAACGTCAGTGCCTCTCCCCAGGGACCGGTGATCGTCACCCAGGTGGGGAGGTGTGCTTCTCCGAGCCCTTCCTCTGAATCCTTGGCCACGCTGGCTCCGATGAGGGATACGAGATTCGCCCCTAGGATCGAACCCTGGCTGGCCTCATACTCAGCACCGGGATCTTCGACACAGGTGAACCCGGTGACCGCGTCCTCAGGAGCGAGAGAAAGCATGGGCCGCACGGCGGGGGGCAGGTCTGCGACCACAGAGCGTGACGGTGGCCGGCACTGCGACACGGCAGCGAGGCCGGGGGAACTCACGCGCTCACGCTGCTGGCTCCACAGGTCACGGGCAAAGTCGTAAAGTTCTTGAGAGCCTGAGAGATCCCGTTCGCCATCCTTGATGGTGATCCCACATCCCTCGGCCTCTCCTGAAACGACGCGAGACTCACCGTCGCCATAGTCCAGGACGATGCGATAGTTGAGGCCGTCCACCGCGAGGCACTGAGCATCCTCATCACTGAGAATGGGCTGTTGCTGGATGAACTCGACGATCTCGCCCACGTCCTCCACCAGCGGCTCCAACGGGCCGACGGCGCCTGGGAACATCTCCGGGTCTCCCGCGTCACCACACAACCAGGCGCGCACTGCCCCGTCGGTCGCTCCCTCTTCAGTGGCCTGGCGAGGCTCGCCGGGCGCTTCCCAACAGGCAGCCGCGCCGGGCACGTCTTGAGCCGGATCGGGTGACGGTACCGCCACCTGCGGGGAGGATGTCTCACTCGTGTCTGGCTCCGCGATCAGCATGGCATCGCCGCCCATGCTGAACGCAACGGGAACGATGACGACGATGGCCGCGGTCACGGCGGCGGCGCCCGTGGCTACCCGTCGCCGGATGCTGCGCCGGCGGGCACGGGTGGCCCAGCCGATGGGCTGCGGGCCATACGGTGTGACGCTGTCCAGCACGTCGCGGATCTCGTGGTTGTTCATCGACGCTCACCTGCCTCCGTGAGAAAGGATGAGGTGCGCAGGGTTGCGCATCCCCGGTGGACGTACCCCTTGACCGTGCCCTCGGCGATGCCGAGCGTTTCCGCCACCTCGGCCGTCGATCTGTCCTCGAAGAACCTCAACACGAGCACGGCACGCTGCATACGAGGGAGGGTGCTGAGAGCCCGTAGTACGTCCACGCGAAGTTCCGCAGTGGACTCGGGAGGAGAACCGTGGGGTACCTCGGAGCGTGGAGTCTCGATCTTCCAGCTCTTCAGCCGCCACAGCGACACGAAGGTGCGATAGATCGTGGTGCGGACATACGCCTCAAATTTGCGGTCATCGCCCAGCGACGCATACCGGCTGTAGGTCTTGGTGAGCGCGATCTGGACGAGATCCTCGGCGTGATGGTCGTCGGCGACGAGCAGCCATGCAGCACGCCACAGGTGGCGTCCGCGCTCGGCCACGAATCGTTCAAAGCCAAGGGCAGTGGTCCCCGATGTCCCGCTCATGTGTACCTCCTGCCCCTTATGACGTGTACCACCACTCTTTCGGTTGCCATGGAGCAAAAGAATCCGGGGTCAACTGTCGAAGACGTCGATCACGTGAAAGAGCGGCCAGATCACGAAATGGGCTCCCGCGGAGCCTGTTGGCCGATCTGGACGGAGTTTTCCGTCACTGCGCCGAAGATCCTCAGCTGGACGTCGGCTGGGGTGAGGGTCGCCCCGCGTCGAAGGCCTGATCCAGTTTGTTCGCCAGGCCGCGGGACGGCGTCCACTTCCAGGGGTCATCGCCTTCCCTCCAGTACCAGGTACCGTCCGATCCGGGAATCAGCGGCAGCCGGTCACCGTAGTCATCCACCAAGATGATGAAGTCCCCCATCCAGTCGTTGAGCAGATTCCCCTCACCGTCAGGTAGCCACGGGGTCCTGGATTCCATCGCCTCCGTCCGAACCTCCGCAATCAGTGATGGACTCGCGGCAACTTCGACGATCTGCGCCCCGGAGTCCGTGATGATACCGGCGCAGAGTGCGCCATCTTCGTCGTAGCGGTCGATGCCGCGGCCAAGGTTCCAGGTAACGCCGTCACAGACACCTACCTGTGGGGCGATGGGAGGGCTTTGCGGAGTGTTGTTCCGTTGTTCGCGCCACAGTTCGGCGAGTTGGGAGTACCACTGCGCTGCTCCGTAGCGAGTGCGCTGTCGTTGAGCGCCCCAACGCACACCGGGCGAGGCATTGGCGTCCACCTCGATGACGTATCGCTCGCCCCCGGGGTAATCGACAAGGACATATGCGTGGTAGTAGACGCGACGGAGTCCGCCGTCCGCCGTTGTGGGGAGTTCTCTGAAGCTGTCGACAACCTGTTGCGTCGCCTTCTCTCCCACCAAGGGTTCGGCCGGGGCCCCTCCTCCCGGGCACAACCACACAGCCACAGGGCCGTCGGGCAGGGTGTCACCGGGAAGCTCCGTGGTCGTCATCCGGCCCTCCGCGTCCAGGCTGCATGCCTCGTCCACGCTCAGTTCCCCCGCATTGGGTGGCTGGCTGAAAGGCGGCACACTCGACGGGGTCGACATCGCGCTGGGCTCTGGAGCGGCCGAGGGCGCACTACACGTGATCGTGCCGATGGGGACGTCTGTGGCCGGTTCGGCGGCGAACGGGGGGCTCTCGTCGTCAAACAGTGTGGTGACGAGCACATCCACCACATCGTCCTCGCGACTCATCTCACCGCCAACCCCCGTGAACTGGCCGCCCACGAGATCCACGCCTTGGTTGCCATTCGAGCCGCGAACGATGACGGGACTACCCAGATTCTGGACGGCTGATTCGCCAGTGATCGCGACATCGAAACCAGCCTGCGCCAACCGCTCCTCCACGAGTGCCACCGAGTCGCTGCCGCCGCCGGCGTCATAAACGTCGACCTGCACGTCCGCAGGAACCAGGCGAGGGGGTGCTGTGCAGATGTTGTCACGGGTCATCTCGTCATAGATTCGTGCCTTCAACCCGGGGCTCGGCGTCCACATGTACATACCGCGGGGTTCCGGGTCGTACCATCGGTAGCCCTCCGGCGTCCCCTGAATCGTGAAGGGATCTCCCTCCGGGCTCAGGAACACCAGACTCGGAGCCTCCATGGAAAGGCCGGGTTCAATGCCCACCATCACGTCCTGGGACGTGATCTCCTCCACCATGTCCGCCACCAAAGCATCCGACAGTGGGATCTGCACGGAACCGGTCGCCGGTTCCTCATCGCCGACGGGACCGCAGGCATAGGCCCGCGCCATGTCACCGATCCCGACGCCCATGACTGACGTCCTGGCAGGACACACTTGGATTTCGGCGTCGAAGGATGTGTCTTCTTGCTTCCGCTGCGCATCCCACAGAGCCCGCAACTCCTCCAAGTACTCCCCTGCCCCCATCCGGTAGCTGGCACCGCTCACCACCGCGTCGCAGTCACCCAGGCTGCCCCGCACCGTATGCCGGTCACCGCCCGTGTACTCGTAGACCACCGTGAAGCCGATGCTGTTGTTGGCTTCACACTCAATGGAGCCGACGGTGGGCGCGGGCTCCATGAAGACTGCCACCGCCCAGTCAGCGTTCAGCGTCAGCGGCTCGGGCGCGCCCACAAATGTGCCGGATGTGAAGCCGGTGGAGGGTCCTCCGCACAGCCACACCCGCTCAACCCCGAGAGGTAGCTCGTTGTCCGGCAAGTCAGTGACCGCTGGGTAGTTTCCGTCCTCGTCCCGACAGGCGTCGGGCTCGAGAGGGGTGGGTTCTGCTTCTGTGGTCTGTGACGGTGTGGGGGCAGGTGTCGCGACCATCCGTTGGTCCGAACCCCCGAAGCCCAGACCGAGCGGGATGACAACAGCCATGACCAACGCGAGCACAGCGGACCCTGTCACGGCCTGCAAGCGACGACGACGCCTACGACGCGCACCGGCTGCCCAACCCTCGGCGGAGGGCGCATCGGGGACGATCGATTTGAAGGCGTCCGAGTACTGGTCGTTCATGATCTCGCTCCTTGGTCCTCGAGATGGACGGAGTCACGCAGTGCCGCGCGACCGCGGTGGGAATGTGTCTTGACCGTGCCCGGGGCGACGCCGAGCAGACTGGCGATGTCGTCGACGCTGCGGTCCTCCAGGTACTGCAGGACGAGAACCGCCCGTTGCATCCGGGGAAGCATGTCGAGGGCGCGCATGATGTCGATGCGCAGCGACGACGCCGTCTCGTCTGCCACGGAGTCCGCGACAAGCTCGCTCGGCATCTCGCTCCGCCAGCTCAACCGCCGCCACCACGAGACGAACGTGCGGTAGATCGCGGTGCGCACGTAGGCCTCGAAGGACTCGTCGTCATCCATGTCGTCGTAGCGGGTGAAGCACTTCGACAAGGCCGTCTGGACCAGATCCTCCGCGTGCTGGGAGTCGCCAGTGAGCAGCCAGGCTGCGCGCCACAGGATCTTGCCGCGTTCGACGACAAATCGCTCGAACCCGCGAACCTCGACACCCGACTGCTCGGTCATGGGCACCTCCCCTCCATACAACGCGGTGAGCTCCCATTGTGGTTGACACAGACTCTGGAAGACTTGGCGAGGTGAGTGAACACAGTGGGACCCTCTACGAACGCGTTGGCGGGCACGAGACCTTCGCGAAGATGGTGCGAGCCTTCTATGAGGGTGTCGCCAACGACCCTCCTCTGCGAGCGCTCTATCCGGAGGAGGATCTCGGTCCCGCCGAAGAGCGGCTGCTGCTGTTCTTCATCCAGTACTGGGGTGGCCCCAAAACCTACAGCGAAACGCGTGGACATCCCCGCCTGCGTATGCGGCACGCCCCCTACGCCGTGACGCCGACGCAGCGCGACCGCTGGCTCCACCACATGCACGCCGCCATCGATACCCTCGGTATGGCGGCGCGCGAGGAAACTGAACTCCGCGAGTACATCGATCGGCAGCCCAGTTCATGGTGAATGCCGACGACGACCCGGGCGACGCGAAGCTCACGCAGTTGCCAATCATTTGAATCTCGGCAGCGGTTGGGGTTTCGACACGGCCGCAGGCGGCCTACTCAACCAGCGATAAAAGAGTCCCCCCAGCTGATCGAGTAGCCGACCACGA
>CANLSH010000013.1 GCA_947493705.1 uncultured Arachnia sp.
GTGTTACTGCATCTGGTGCGTGTACTGGATGTCCATATCCAGATGTAGGGGCGCCAGATCGCCCGATCCGGTGCGCCACAGCCACGACATGATTGGACAGTGGTTTCCCAGGGAAGCGCTGATCAATGCTGTTCTCGGCGAGGACTTGGCCGGGCGGGATGAGATGGTGTCACTTCATCTGGTGCGTGTACTGGATGTCCATATCCAGATGTAGGGGCGCCAGATCGCCCGATCCGGTGCGCCGCAGCCAGGACATGATTGATCAGTGGTTCCCTAAATGCCCTCAGCGCGACGGAGGAACCAGAAAGGCCAGAGCAGCAATCGCAAGCGCTATCGACGCCAGGCCGACCACATCTATCCAGCGTCGTCGCACCACCAGCAAACCCGCCACCCGTGCTCGCAACACCAGTCGCAACAGTGCTGCCAGTCCCGCCGCTCCGGCGATCATGAGCGAAGCGCTGCGCCACCGCCCCAGGCCCAGGAAGACCAGTGCACCAGAGAGCGCCACGAGTACAACCGCGAGGGGCCATGGGTTGCTGGGCAACTCCTCGGCCGGAAGGTCACGCTTGTCCGCCATGCAGCGCTTTCTTCCCCGGCACTCCGTCATCAACCGGCGCCGCTCCAGCACCGTGCAGAGCCTCGGCACGATCCACGACATTGGTCAGCAACATGGCCCGGGTCATGGGTCCGACACCACCGGGGGTGGGGGCTATCAGTGATGCCTTCTCCCACACATCCGGCGCGAGGTCCCCCACCAGGCCATCATCGGTTCTTGTGATGCCAACATCCACGAGAACGGAGCCCTCCCGGACCATGTCCGCCGTGACCATGCCGGGCATCCCGGCTGCCGTGACGACGATGTCGGCCTGAGCAGTCAGTGCCGCGAGATCCCGGGTGCCGGTGTGACACAACGTCACCGTCGAGTTCTCGGACTTACGGGTGAGGAGGAGACCCAGCGGCCGCCCCACCGTGGTACCCCGGCCCACGATGACGGTGTGCGCGCCACCCAGCTCCACATCGTAATGGCGCAGGAGCGCCACGATGCCGCGCGGGGTACACGGCAGCGCCCCGGGTATCCCGAGGACGAGTCTGCCCAGGTTCACCGGATGGAGCCCGTCCGCGTCCTTCTCCGGGTCCACTAGAGACAATGCCCAGTTGTCATCAAGGTGCTTGGGTAGTGGCAGCTGGACGATGTAGCCGGTGCAGGCCGGATCCATGTTGAGCTGGTCCAGCTGGGCGGCCAGCTCAGCGGCCGAGGTGTCGGCCGGCATGTCGACGCGAATGGAGCGGATGCCCACCTCAGCGCAGTCGCGGTGTTTGCCGGCAACGTAGGAGTGGGAGCCGGGGTCATCGCCCACGAGCACGGTGGCGAGACCTGGCACAACACCGGCGGCGAGAAGCCCTGCAACGCGCTCCTTGAGCTGGGCCTTGATCTCCTTGGCGACCGGCACACCGGCCATTTTCGTTGCTGTCATGAAATGTATTGTCTCAATTCAGTGGAAGAAGTGGCGGGTGCCGGTCAAATACAGCGCAACACCGTGCTCCCGGCACAGGTCAATGGTGTCCGCATCACGCATGGATCCGCCCGGCTGGACAATCGCCTGAACGCCCGCCTCGATCAGGATCCGCGGACCGTCGTCGAAGGGGAAGAAGGCATCGGATGCGGCGACCGATCCTGTGGCCCGATCACCGGCGCGCTCCACCGCCAGGGTGCAGGAGTCCACCCTGTTCACCTGCCCCATGCCCACGCCCACGGAGGCGCCGTCGGAGGCGAGCAGAATCGCGTTGGATTTGACGGAACGACAGGCTCGCCAGGCGAACTCCAGGTCGGCCAAGGTGGATGGGTCCACAGCCTCGCCCGCTGCCAATTGCCACTGGTCCGCCGCGTCACCGGGTGCGTCGATCTGGTCCGGCTGCTGCACCAGCGCTCCGCCGCCAATGGGATGCAGGGTGTGAACGGAGTGCTCGAACAGCGGGGCACGCAACAACCGAATGTTCTTCTTCGCGCCGAGGATTTCCACCACACCGTCGTCGAATCCGGGTGCGATGACCACTTCGGTGAACACCTCGGACACGGCGCGCGCCATCTCCACCGAGATCGGACGGTTGGCGGCGATGACGCCACCGAACGCGGAGACGGGATCACAGGCATGTGCCTTGCGATGCGCTTCTGCGACGTCGTGGCCCACCGCGATCCCGCACGGGTTCGCATGCTTGATGATGGCGACGCAGGGCTCTTCGAAGTCGAAGGCGGCCCGCAGGGCGGCATCCCCATCGGTGTAGTTGTTGTAGCTCATGGGTTTGCCGTGCAGCAGTTCGGCCTGCGTGATGCCTCGGGGCCCCTGACTGTCGGAGTACAGCGCCGCCGCTTGGTGTGCGTTCTCGCCGTAGCGCAGCGTCGTCTCCTTCTGCCACGTGCCCCCCAGCCAGGCAGGGAACCCATCAGCTGGCTGTTCAGCGACATGTTCGGTCATCCAGGTCGCCACCGCCACGTCGTAGGACGCCGTGTGTCGGAAGGCGGCCGCGGCCAGCTCCCGGCGTTCAGCAAGGGTGAATCCGCCAGCATCGAGCGCTGTGCGCACGCTCTCGTACTGCTTGGGCGAGGTCACCACAGCTACCGATGAATGATTCTTGGCAGCTGCACGCACCATGGTGGGGCCGCCAATATCGATCTGTTCCACGCACTCATCCGCGCTGGCACCAGAGGCCACGGTTTCGGTGAAGGGATAAAGATTGACCACCACGAGATCGAACGGGGCGATTCCCATGTCGTCCAACTGGCGAACATGGGCGGGCAGCCGCCTGTCGGCGAGGATGCCTGCATGCACGAAGGGGTGCAGCGTCTTGACCCGCCCGTCGAGGCATTCAGGAAAGTCTGTCACGGCCTCGACAGGGGTGACGGCGACTCCGGCCTCTGACAGGCGGGCAGCGGTGGAGCCCGTCGACACGATTTCCACTCCGGCCGCCTCCAGCACATGGCCCAGTTCCTCCAGGCCGGCCTTGTCGTAGACCGAGACAAGCGCCCGTCGTACGCCGCTCCGAACAGCGTCGTCACGCTGTGGGTTCTGGTGGTCCGATCCGGTGCTTTCGCTCATGCTTCTCCTGGTCTCCAGTCCCGCACAGCGCGTACGAGCAGTTCTCTTTCGGCGATTTTGATGCGTTCATGCAGCACCTCGGCGTCATCACCATCCAGGACTTCGACGGCGGCCTGAACAAGAATCCTACCGGTGTCAACGCCTTCGTCCACGAGGAAGACGGTGGCGCCGGTCACCTTGACGCCGGCGGCAAGTGCATCATGGGCAGCGCGCATCCCGGGAAAACTGGGCAACAGGGAGGGGTGGGTGTTGATGGTGCGCCCGCCGAACCGGGCTAGGAACGCCTCACCCAGCAGTTTCATGAATCCAGCCGACGCCACGAGATCCGGCTCGAAGGCAGCAACGATGTCAGTGAGTTGTGCATCCCAGCCCGCCCGATCCGTGCCTCGGCGATAAGGATGGGCGATGGCCTCGATGCCGTGGCGACGGGCACGCATCAGAGCGGGCGCAGCCTCCTGATCTGAGACCACGGCCACCACACGCGCATTGACTTCACCGGCTTCTGTGGCGTCGATGAGGGACTGCAGCAGGGTTCCCGTACCCGAGACCAGCACCACCACATCCAGTGTCACATTCATGATCCTAGAGGTCGCATGTCCTCTTCTGTTTCCTCAACCGGGGAAGGCGGCATCTTTTCGGGGGACGTCGAACCTTCGACGCGGGGTGGTCGTCGTAGCAATCCGAGAGCGGCTCCCCCGACGAGTCCGGAGAGTCCGAGGAGCACCGGCGCCACGATGATCAGCTGATCAATGGTTGCCCCGAAGTGTGCCAGACGTTCCTCGCCCAGACCACCACTGGCCAATGAACACAACAGGGTTGCCAGGAGGCCGGTTGCCACACCGGAAAGTGCTCCCACCAACGCTGTCTCGTCGAACCGCGCTCTGGGACGGGCGAGAACGACGATCAGCGCGGCAATGAGACCGGCCGCAACTCCCACCACCAGCCACCAGAACATGGCACCGCCAGCCAGACCGGGCTCCCCCACGGCTCCCAGGACGGGGATGGATGGCAGGAAACCGACGTCAGTCACGGACATGCTCAGCAGGGATTCATCCCCCAGCGTCACCCCGGCGCCCAGTGCCCAGGAGGTGGCCCACAGGATGAGATTGGGCAGATACAGGAGCTGGATGAGCACGAGCAGGATTGTTCCGGCGATACCGGGGTTCAGGGCTTCATGAATGAGCAGGATCCCCTCGCGATGGGCGATCAGCGCGACACTCAGGACTACCACCCCACCCGCCAGGCACACCAGCAACCCGTAACCCATAGCTGATGGCACCGAACGCAACCACGCAGGCCACGTACGCCGAGGATCGAAGCCAAGAGCCCTGCTCGCGCCCCACAATCCGGAAACCGCACCCAGCACCACACCCCCGAGGAGACCGGTCAGGATGCCACCCGGGGCATCCAGTGCAGCCGTCAGACCAGCGACAAGAATGCCGTGGGTGGCTGCGATAGTCCCCGCCACGCGCAACACCACCGATTCGCCGTCCACCCAGATGCGGCCGGTGTCCTCAGCAGTGTTCAGGGCACCAATTGCCTGGCGCGCAGCAAGCCCTGCCACCGGCTGAGCGAGAACAATGAGGATGAGCGTGAGCCCCAGGGGGATGAGCGTCACCAGCTGTTCACCCACCATGACGGGAACACCATGCGCCAGGAGGAGGATGTCCGTGGCCAGGAACAGTGAGGCGTTCAGCTCTGCATCGGGGGAGGTCAGCCATCCCAGAGCAGTGGCGCCGGCCAACATCAGCCAACCGGCGGCAACGGCAGCAATGGTCCCGAGGATGGCGACGGCGTACCACGGCCACGGAAAAACTCTCGGTTCTGCGGTGGGAACGGCATCCACATCCACTGCCACCGTGCGATGCTTGGCGGGGCGGTCGGTCATGGGCGACTCCCATCGATTCTGTGGTGCACCAACTGCACCGGGTAACCTGTCCCGGGAATGCCCCTCACGAAGGACATTCATCAGTTCTATCTGGAGGTGATTGATGTCAGAGTCCGGGTTTCAGCGTCCCCGGCGAGCGTTCGCCCATGACACCGACTCCAAAAAGCCGATCGCGGATGACGATACCCCAGTCTCAGCCACCTCGGCCGCACGACGCGGGCAGGATCCTGAAGCCACTGATTCGCCCAAGGATGCCACGGGTTCTGAATCGCCACGGCCGTCCAATCCGTTTGCGCGCCCGGGCAGTGAAGCTGCCACCAGCGAGGTACCCGCCTACGGCCCTCTGGTACCCGCGCCCTCACCTGAAGCGCCGGCCTCGGCCTCCGAGGATGTGAAGCGCACCGGGGCGAGCCCTGCGTCGGAATCCGGAGGTTCGTCGGTGAGCGCAGCCACTCCCCCGGATTCTGACGAGCCGGTCACCCCACCTGTTCAATCGCAATCGTGGATACGTCACCACAGAAAGACACTGCTCCTTTTCCTCATCGGTGCCCTGGTGGTCGCCCTGCTCGTCATGCTCGGATCCTTCTGGGCAGGACGCAGCACACAGGCCCCACCGGCTCCCATCGCCTCCACGAGCCCGAGTCCCAGCACCTCGGTCAGCGCGGTACCACCGGTGAGCGTTGACGATCTCCTCACACTGGAGGACGCCGAAGCCATCGTGGCGGGGGCAACCTGGAGCATCGCCCAAACAGCCGAGACCCGTGAGGAGGCGCAAGCCAGGCCCGCGTGTCTGGGATCCGACATCGCTGACGTCAACCCCACTGACACGTTCCAGCGGGCCGTCGGCACCTCCGGCGATGACATGCTCGCCGCCCTTCACCAGGTGGATCTCTACGCCACCGTCGATGCCGCTCAGCAGGTGCAATCAGAACGAGCGACGAACCTTGCTGCATGTGATGATGTTCCGGCGTTCATCGTCGGCGCCTCAACCGTCACGGGACTTGGTGACGAGGCAACGCAGCTGACCGTCGCGTTCCAGGGGGATCCCGAAGACGGAGCCTCGGAAGTCCTCCATTCGGTACTGCTGGTGCGCACCGGGCGCGCTCTGAGCATGCTCGATGTCACTCGCAACGACGAGGTGGTACCCCCGGAGGACGCCATGGCGGGAATGGTGCGTTCACTCGGTGACATTTGTGAACGCGTGGATGGCACATGCCCCACGGATCCGGCTGCCGCCCCGACTGTTCCACCGCCGGTGGACCCGGAGGGCTGGCTCATCACCTCTGACCTGCCGCGCATTCGTCCTGGATTCGGCCAGTGGATCACCAATGAGGATCAGCCAGTCGACATCACGTCCAAAGGTATGGGATGCGAGAACATGACGTTGGCCACCGAGCCGGGACCGACGCAGCGCCAGCAGCGCACGTATCTTCTGACCCAGGACGAGGAGACGCCCACAACATTCGGCATCGACGAGATGGTCTTCGATTTCGACGACAACGTGGCGGCACGCGTCTTCACCAACAAGTTGATCGACTCCCTGCTCTCCTGCGAGGACCGCAACGCAACCGCCCAGGTCACGGATCTGGGTGCCATCAACGGCACAGGGGCGGACGGCGTGGCGGTGTCAGCCCGAATGATCGTCATCGATCAGGCAATTTCCGATGATTCCGCGGTGAAGTACCAACTGGCCGTGGCAATCGCTGATACACGTGTGAGCTATCTGTTGACCAGCGTCACGGAGGACTACCGGTTCACCAAGAACGCTCAGCATGAACTCTCCTTGCGGATGGCACAGCGCAACAGCCAGGGCTGAGCCCTACCTCCGTATCAAGAAGGCTGGAACACGAAGAACAGCCCCACCCGGCAACCGGGTGGGGCTGTTCTTCTTTCGTCAACGTCAGGCGCTCTTCTGCCGGATGTCTCCCATGGCGTCGCGGGCCAGCGACGCGGTTTGACTCGGGGTCTCACCCACCATGACGCCGGCACTCTCCAACGCCTTCTTCTTCGCTGCAGCGGTGCCACCGCTGCCAGTGATGATGGCCCCGGCGTGGCCCATCGTCTTTCCCGGTGGTGCTGTGAAGCCAGCCACGTAACCAATCACGGGCTTGGTGATGTTCTCGGCGATGAAGGCGCCCGCCCTTTCCTCGGCGTCACCACCAATCTCGCCGATCATCACGATGACGTCTGTGTCGTCGTCGTCCTCAAAAGCCTGCAGGACATCGATGTGGGAGGTCCCGATGACGGGGTCACCCCCGATGCCCACAGCAGTCGAGAAACCGTGGTCCCGCAGTTCGAACATCATCTGATAGGTCAGTGTTCCTGATTTGGAGACCAGTCCGATATTGCCCCGGCCTGCAATGTGGGCCGGGATGATTCCCACATTGGACTTGCCCGGTGAAATCAGGCCCGGGCAGTTCGGTCCAATGATCCGGGTGGAGCTGGAAGCAGCGGCGGACTGGAATTCGATCGCATCGCGTACCGGAATTCCCTCGGTAATCACCACGCACAGCGGGATCTCGGCCTCAACCGCTTCCAGAACAGCGTCGCGGGCGAAGCGGGGCGGAACGAAGACCACGGAAACGTTCGCCCCGGTCGCGTCCATGCCTTCGGACACAGAACTGAAGACCGGTACCGGATCCTCCTCGAAGACCACCGATTCCCCACCCTTCCCGGGGGTGACACCGCCCACGATGCGTGATCCGGACATGACCATCCGTTGGGTGTGCTTGCGTCCCTCCCTGCCGGTCATGCCCTGCACGAGGATTCGTGAACTCTCATCAATGAAAATGGCCATGAGTCTGCCTCAGCTCCTTTCGCTTGCCAGCTTGGCGACGGCCGCAGCTGCGCCGTCCATGGTGGATTCCACCTGGATGAGTGGATGCTCGGCCTCGGTCAGGATGGCCTTGCCCACGTCCACCGAGTTGCCGTCGAGGCGCACAACGATCGGCTGCTTGGCCTCATCCCCCAGCACCTTCAGGGCGCTCACGATTCCCTGGGCGACGTCGCTGCACGCTGTGATGCCGCCGAAAACGTTGACCAGCACTGCACGCACCTGGGGATCGCTCATGATGATCCGTAGTCCATTGGCCATGACCGTGGACGAGGCCCCGCCGCCAATATCGAGAAAATTGGCCGGCTTCGGTTGACCCGGCAGGTCCTTACCCGCTCGCTCCACCACGTCGAGAGTGCTCATCACCAGACCAGCGCCGTTGCCGATGACACCCACGTTGCCGTCCAGCTTCACGTAGTTGAGATCGAGTTCCCGTGCCTGCCGCTCCAGATCCACGGCGGCTGACGTGTCGTGGTAGTTGTCCCAGGAGTCATGTCGGAACTCAGCGTTCTCGTCGAGGGTGATTTTGGCATCGAGAGCCACGATGTCACCGGAGGCCACCTTCACGAGTGGGTTGACCTCCACCAGGGTGGCGTCGGAGTCCCGGAAGACGGTCCAGAGCTTCTGCAGCACCTCAGCCACACCGTTGCGATCCCCCTCCTCGAAACCCGCCTGCTCCACAATCTCTCTGGCCACATCGGCGGTGATGCCCTGCACCGGATCCAGCTCTATTTTGACGAGTGCCTCGGGACGCTCCACTGCGAGTGTCTCGATGTCGATGCCTCCCTCCACACTGCACATCGCAAGGTATGTCCCGGCGGTCCTGTCCAACAAGATCGAGAAGTAGTACTCGGCTTCGATCTCCGCACCCGGACTCAGCATCACGGTGTCGACGGGGAGGTCCTTGATGACGAGATCGAGGATCTCGGAGGCTGTGCTCTCTGCCTCATCCGCGCTGTGGACCAACTTCACGCCACCTGCCTTGCCGCGGCCACCCACCCGGACCTGTGCCTTCACCACCGCCACGTCCGAGTCAAGTTGTCCAAAGGCTTCACGGGCGCCGTCTGGTGTGGTCGCAACCACACCCGGCAGCACCGGCACACCAAAAGATTCAAACAGTTCACGTGCTTGGTATTCGAGGAGATCCACCCTCAGCTCCGATCATTGAGTTGCGCGGTCCCCGCTTACGATACAACCGGGACCGATCACGATGCTGATCATGGGGAATGCGCAGTCAGGAACCTCAAATTTGAGAGCTTCCTGAGAAATGCTAAGGTTCTAATGTATCAAGCCGCAGTCACCTGTCTGGAGTCCTGTTGAACAAGCTCAGCGCCGTCAAGAGCCCTCGTAGGGCCGCTGACGATCTCGTCATCTCCGATGTCGAAGTCACCACCGAATCCACCGGCGTTGCCCGCCGACGCCGCGCCTCCACCTTCAGCCGTGGGCTGGTCGCCGGAGTGCTTGCAAGCGTGTTGGCCGTGGGTGGCGTGCTCGGTTGGGCTGCCACCTCGCGCGACGGATCGGATGAGATGAGCTCAGAACAGCTCTCCATCGAGCTGGCAATACCGGAAGCAGCGGTCCAGTCCGTTGAAAAGGGATTCGAGGATCGCTCGCGTGCCGCCTCCCGCGCCGCCATTCGCTCGAACCTGACCGAAGCTGTTGCAGGCGAAGCCGCGAAGGACCGCGAGGCAGCCCTGGATGCCTCCGTTGAAGTGGCACAGAAGGCCAACGCCGAAGGCTCCGCCTCGGAACGCGAAGAGCAGATGGCCGCCGATATGGAACTGGTTGAGGCGCAGGAAGCCAAGCTGAAGAAGGAAGCCGAGGAAGCGGCACGTCGACTCGAAGAGGCGCGCATCGCCGCTGCAGAAGCAGAAGCAGCAGCTGAGAAAGCCGCGGCCGCAGAAAGAGCAGCAGCGGAAACAGCCAAGAAGGGATCCGCGCCCAGCGCTTCCAAGCCCGATGTATCCACGCCGGATGCACCCACACCAGCAAAGGCTGACGAAGCCGCCCCCAGCGTCTCGGACGATGATCTCGCCGCGGTTTCAGCAAGCGGTGGCTCCATGCCCGTGAAGTCCAACTACCGCATCGGTGCCCGGTTCCAGGCCACCGGATCATGGTCCCGCTACCACACGGGTCAGGATTTCCCCGCCCCCAGCGGCACTCCCATCTACGCTGTCGCCTCCGGCATCGTTCTGAGCCCCACAGCAGGCGGCTGGGCCGGCACCAACGTCGTCATTCAGCACGCGGGTGGCGGATCCACGCTGTACGCCCACATGTCCAAGCGCGTCGCCAACACGGGTCAGGCTGTCAAGGCCGGGCAGCTCATCGGCTACGTCGGAAACACCGGCCGCTCCTTCGGCTCCCACCTGCACATGGAGTACTACAAGCCGGGCGTCACACCGGGCAAGGTGTACGAAGCCTCTGACCCGATGGCTTTCATTCGCAGCCTGGGCGTCAGCGCCGGATAGCTCCACACTGCACATACCTTCACAGCACAAGGGCCGGACCCCACTCGGGGTCCGGCCCTTGTGCTTGATCACTGGTTGGGTTCCCTAGAGTTTCTCCATGGGGGCGTGGCGCAGACTGAGGCGTTTGGTACCAGCAGAGCCGAAGTCCACATCCGCCTTGGTGGCATCACCGGAACCGTGAACAGCAACCACCTCCCCCAGACCGAAGCTGGCGTGCAGCACACGGTCCCCGACCGCGACGTGTGGCACGGTTTTCACGGGTCCCCGGCCGGAACCAAAGCTGGCCATGGTGGCGCTGGTCTCCCGATTACGGGTGGCTGAGGTGTTGGCCCACGTCGTGAGGGCCTCCCCTGTTCGACGCCAGTCCATCACGTTCTCGGGAATCTCCTCCAGGAAACGCGAGCCCGGGCTGTAACGCGGCTGCCCGAACGTGACACGGACAGCGGCCCGGCTGAGGTGGAGCAGCTTCCGGGCGCGGGTGATCCCCACGTAGGCGAGCCGACGCTCCTCCTCCAACTCATTGATGTTGTCGAAGGCGCGCATGTGGGGAAACACCCCTTCCTCCATGCCCGTCAAAAAGACCGTGTCGAACTCGAGGCCCTTGGCGGTGTGGAGGGTCATGAGGGTGACGACGCCAGCATCCGCGTCGCCGCTGGGCACTTGATCCGAATCGGCCACAAGGGCCACCCGCTCGAGGAAGGCAGCCAGCGAATCATCGGGCTCCGGCATCCCCGCCACCAGGCCGCTCTCAATTTCATCGAGATCCACCGTGTTGGCGCTGGCAACGAACTCGGCGGCCACGCTCACCAGTTCTTCCAGATTCTCCAGGCGTGTCTCGTCCTGCGGGTCCGTGGACTTCTGGAGCTCGGGGATGTAGCCGGATGACTGCAACACCGAAGTCAGCACCTCGTCGGCGCTGACACCTTCCGCGACCATGATGCGGTGAGCGTCCATCATGTTGGCGAATGCCGTGACCTGCTTGAGGGAGCGCGCAGCCATGCCGGGCGCCTCCTGGACGCGACGCATGGCGTCGGTGAACGAGATGCGCTCCGCTGCTGCAAGCGCCGAGATGGCGCCCTCGGCCCGGTCACCGATCCCTCGCTTGGGCACGTTGAGGATCCGACGCACCGAGACATCGTCGGCCGGGTTCACCAATGCTCGAAGATAGGCGATCGCATCGCGCACCTCCCGGCGCTCGTAGAACCTGACGCCTCCCACCACCTTGTAGGGCAGACCCACCCGGATGAAGACCTCTTCAAGTGCCCGGGACTGGGCATTGGTCCTGTAGAAGACGGCAACATCGCCGTATCGCGTCCGATCGTCGTCGACGAGCTTGTCGATCTCCCCAGCGACGAACTGCGCCTCGTCGTGCTCAGTGTCTGCGACGTAGCCGATGATCCGCTCGCCCTCACCCAGATCGGACCAGAGGTGCTTGTCGCGACGGCCCTGGTTACGCGCGATCACCGCATTCGCGGCTGTGAGGACATTCTGCGTGGAACGGTAGTTCTGGTCGAGCACGATGGTCTCGGCGCCGGGATAATCGGATTCGAAATCCAGAATGTTGCGGATCGTCGCGCCCCGGAAAGCATAGATCGACTGATCCGAATCCCCCACCACCATGAGCTCCGCGGGATCCACGAGAGGGGTTCCCTCAACGAGGGAGGCGCTGCTAGGTCCACACAGCTCCTTCACCAGCGCATACTGGGCGTGGTTGGTGTCCTGGTATTCGTCCACCAGCACGTGCCGGAATCGACGCCGGTACTTCTCCCGGATGTCACTGAAGGACTGCAGGAGATGCACCGTCGTCATGATGAGGTCATCGAAATCCAGCGCATTGGCGGCGCGCAACCGGCGCTGGTATTCGGTGTAGGCCTCCGCAACGATCCGCTGCCGTGGCTGGTCCGCCCGGGCATAAGCGGTCTCGAAATCCACGAGCTCGTTCTTGTGGTTGCTCACGGCAGACATGATGGAGCGGATCGGGTACTGCTTGGGATCCAGTTCCTGATCCCGACACACCAGCGACATCAGGCGCTTCGCGTCCGCGTCGTCATAGATCGAGAAGCTCTTGGAGATGCCGAACCTGTCGATGTCGTTTCGCAGGATACGCACACACGCCGAGTGGAAGGTGGAGACCCACATCAGTTTTGCTCTGTTGCCCACGAGCTGCACCACCCGCTCACGCATCTCCGCGGCGGCCTTGTTGGTGAAGGTAATCGCCAGGATGGCGCCGGGATGCACGTTTCTTATGCCCACCAGATGGGCGATTCGACGGGTGAGTACCCGTGTCTTACCCGAGCCGGCCCCAGCCACCACGAGCACCGGAGATCCGGCATGCAGCACGGCCTTGCGCTGCGGCGGATTGAGCCCATCCAAAAGCTGGTCCTCACCCACGGCGTGCGCAGCCGGACGGTGGGAGGGTCGCTCGCTGTCGTCGCGCGGGGGCTTGGCTTTGGGCTCGAAGACGGCGTAGAGATCAGGAAACAGCGAGTCAGTCATATCGGCTGCCAAGCCTACCGTCGCCGCACGTCTTCGTATTCACCCCGATAGGCTGGCGCCCATGCAAAGGGTGGTTCGAGCACTACGGACGTGGATGCAACGGCTCGGCGTGGCGGTGCTTCTTGGCCAGTTCGCTGCTGTGGCCACCCTGCTCACCATGGAGAACTACCGCAAGAAGGGCAGAAAGGCTCTCAAGTTCCCCTGGACACCGGCCAGCCCCGTGGACGTGGGTCAGGACGAGGTGACGGTCTACAGCCATGGCGAGGATCTCTTCGCCCACATGCTGGAGGCCATCGACGGTGCCCGCGAGGTCATCCATTTCGAGACCTTCATCTGGAAGGACGACGCCGTCGGAAACCGGTTCAAGGATGCTTTCGCCCGCGCTGCGGACCGTGGCGTGCAGGTCAACGTCGTCTGGGACGAGTTCGCCAATCTCGTGGTCCCGCGCTCCTTCTTCCGTATGCCTCCCAACATCAATGCCATGCGTCATCCCGCGATCACGGTGCCGTGGAGCCCCAAGAGCTGGGGCCGGAATCATCGGAAGCTGATGGTGGTGGACCACAACACCGGCTTCCTCGGCGGCTACAACATCGGGGACCTCTACGCCACGGGGTGGCGCGACACCCATGCCAAGGTCGTCGGTCCCGGCGTGAAGGAGCTGGAGAACGCTTTCATCGATTTCTGGAATCTTCACGTGCGTGGACGCGGACTGCGCAAGCTGCCCGACGACATCCGCCGTGGGTGGGGGTCCAACGTTCGCCTGCACCGCAACCTGCCCAAGCTCAGCGTGTTTCCCATCCGGAACATGTATTTGGAGGCCATGGACCGGGCCAGCAAGCACATCTGGTTGACCCACGCCTACCTGATACCCGACGATGACCTGGTATCCGCCCTGCGCAACGCGGTGGAGCGCGGCGTCGACGTTCGCATCATCGTTCCCGCGCAGTCCAACCACGTGGTGGCTGACTGGCTCTCGCGCGGCTACTACGACGAACTTCTGCGCTCCGGCGTCCGGCTGTTCCTCTACAAGGGCGCCATGGTCCATTCGAAGACGGCGACCATCGATGGTGCATGGGTCACGATCGGGACCGCCAACCTGGATCGGTTGAGCCTACGGGGAAATTACGAGGTCAACCTCGAAATCCTCGATGAGGGCCTGGCGCAACGCATGGAGGAGATTTTCGAGGTGGACCAGCGCAACACCTACGAGTTGTCGCTGGATGGGTGGCGCACCCGATCCTGGGTGGCCAAGGGCACCGAGTTGCTACTCAGCCCCTGGAGGCCCGTGCTCTAGCCGACAGTCCAGAACACGGCCAGGGCTGCATTCAGCACGGTCAGTCCCAAGATGGCCCAGAACGCACCATCGGTAACGCTCGGCTTCTTGCGGTTCAGGATCACGAGGGTACCGATCACTATCAGGACGGCGAGCTTGACGCCAAGCTTGATGTGCGGAACCTCTCCATCACCCAGTTCGAGCATGAGCTGGAGTCCCAGGCCGGAGATGAGCTGAAGGATTGCGCCGTGGAACATGGCTGCGTTCACCACACGTTTCGGTCCCTTCATCTGTGTGAACGCACCACCGAAGAGAGAGGCAAAGCCAATGAGATGGAGGAAGACGAAGATCATGTAGAGGATGTCCATGCCCTGAGGCTATCCAAAAGGGTGGAAAAGCCCCCCATCGTCGTCGCAGACCCCGCCAGAATTGGCGAATGACCCCCGCGACAGTGCACGATGGACGCATGTGGACATTTCTTGGTTACATCATCATCGGCCTCCTCGGAGGCGCCATCGCCAAAGCCATCCTTCCGGGCAAGCAGGGCGGCGGCATTCTCGTCACGATGCTCCTCGGCATCGTGGGCGCCCTGCTTGCTGGCTGGTTGGGCCAGGCGCTCTTTGACTCCTCCTACAGTGGCATCTTCTCCATCACAGGGTTGCTGTTCTCGGTGCTCGGCGCGCTGCTCATCCTCTTCATCTACGGCCTCATCGTGAAGAAGAAGGCGTGAGCCTTTCCTGCAACATCACCGAGGGCCGTCCGCATCTGCGGGCGGCCCTCGTCGTATACGTGGGGTCGGCCGACGGGGTATCCGTGATCTGAACCGCGACAACGCGGCTCAGATCACCAATGCTGCCCCCAGAAGCGAGAGTCTCAGACCAGGTGCCGGTCCGTGGCCCACTTCGTCAGCTGGTGGCGGTTGCTGAGCTGCAGTTTGCGCAGCACGCTGGAAACGTGGGTCTCCACGGTCTTGATGGAGATGAACAGCTCTTTGGCCACTTCCTTGTAGGCGTAACCCCGTGCGATCAGCTTCATCACTTCACGCTCTCGGACGCTCAGTCGGTCCAGTTCCTCATCGACGGAGGCCATGTCGACGCTGCCGGAAAAGGCATCAAGGACAAAACCCGCGAGCCGGGGTGAGAAGACGGCGTCGCCGGACGCGACTCGTCGCATGCCCTCCACCAGCTCCTCCGATGAGATCGATTTGGTGACGTAGCCACGGGCACCGGCGCGAATGACGCCGATGACATCCTCGGCGGCGTCGGACACCGACAGAGCCAAAAACTTGACGTCCGGCGCCTTGGCCAGGACCTGCTTGATCACTTCCGCACCGCCGCCACCGGGTAGGTGCACGTCGAGAAGGACGACGTCCGGAAAAGTGGAACAGATGACAGCCACGGCGCTGGCGACGTCATGGCCCTCGCCCACAATCCGGCAGAGTTCGCCGATCTCGTGGCGGACTCCCGCGCGAAACATTGCGTGGTCATCCACCAGCACAACGGTCAGCTCGTCGTTGATGTCGGTATCCTGATCGCTCATCGGTTCATCCCCAAAGTCACTTCCGTGCCCTGGCCCGGCGCGGTGCGAATCCGGACCGAGCCCCCGTGACGTTCCATGCGGGCTCGGATGGATTGTCTCACGCCCATCCTGTCCGCGGGCACATCCTCCGGTTCGAAGCCCTGACCGCGATCCCGGATGAATATTTCCACGAGCTCGGTGTCGACCTCCACGAACACATCCACCCGATCCGCTCCCGAGTGCTTCGCCGCGTTGGTGACCGCTTCGCGTGCCGCCTGGAGCATGGCGTTCAAGGACTCATCCATTTCCGTCTCACCCACGCAGACGACCTCCACGACGATGGGGAAGTTGGCCTCGGTCTCGCTGCGAATGTCCTCGAGCGCTGCACGCAGGGTGCTGGCGGCCGGGATGTCACCGTAGAGCCACGTGCGCAGCTCCCTCTCCTGCCGACGGGCCAGCAGGGCAACCTGCGTCGCATCCGAGCTCTGCCGCTGGATGAGTGCCAAAGTCTGCAGGACGGAATCATGCAGATGCGCGGCCATGTCCTCCCGCGTCTCAGCCCGCATGCGCTCCTGTTCGGCGGAGCGCAGCCGACGACGGGTCTGGTACAACCACGGCGCCATCACCACCACCACTCCGGCCAGCAGCAGTGTGGCGGCGCCCAACACTTGTGGAAGCTGGGCCATACCCACCTGGGTGGCCAGGATCCATGACACGCCCACTCCCACGAGCAGAAGACCTCCCAGTAGTCGCAGGACACTTGCGGAACCGGAACCGGCGGTGAGTCGCTGACGCCAGCTCGCGTCAGCGACACGGGTCCCCGACTCAGCCGAGCCATCCACCTGCAGCCACACCAGGACGACGCCGACACCACCAAGGACGATGGGCCAGAAGACGCGCGAGGGTACCCACACTCCCCCGGTCACCACCACCCAGAAGATGCCCACCACGAGCGCTCCGATGGAGAAGATGATGCCTGCGTCCACGCTGGCGGAACGTTGCCGGGGGCGCAGCCCCTGACGGTTCGCGGCCTCCAGGCCAGCTGCTTGCTGCTCCGTCCCTGCGGGGACAATCAGCCACAATGCGGCATACAGCAGCACGCCGAGTCCGTCGAGGAACACGAGTGCCACGAAGGCGACGCGCACCCAACCAACAGGCATGCCGAGATGCGCCGCCAGCCCACTGGCGACGCCAGCTATCGCCTTCCCGGCCTGGTCCCGACGGAGTTCCGGGGCGGGCGCCGAAGGCGGAGTGATTTCCGGCAACGTTGTCATCGTTGTCCCAGCTTGACACCCCCGAGCTGTCTTTGACAGCCCCACACTGAGGTTTCCGGGGTCAACTCAGGCCCAGATCAGGGGTTCACCTGATGCAATGGGCGCCCCCGGCAGGACACACTGGAGACATGCCCGAACTTGTCCATCCCGCCCAGCTCGATCCGCGACTCGCGAATCTTGAGCGTCCGCACGGTACCGGTCTCACCGCAGGCCTGTGTCGAGCGCTGGCAGAGCGCTGGCAGGTGGACCCCATCATCGTGCGACTGGTGATGCTGGCACTGACCTTTGCCGGTGGAGTGGGGATCGCGCTTTATGCATGGGGTTGGCTGCTGACTCCTCGGGTGGGTGAGATGCCCCCGATCCTGCGGTGGCTGCCCGCCTTCGGTGGGTGGCCCAGAAACACCCAGGCGATCATCGTCGCGGCGTCCTCACTGGTGCTCGTCCTGACTCTCGCCCGACAGACTGGTGTTGCGTGGGGGCCAGTCATCGTTGTGGGTGCACTCGCGTGGGCAATGGCCCGACGACGTCGCAGCGCTGCCGACTCCTCCGATTCCCCACCGGGCGTCCCTTCCCTGGCACCCGAGCGGCCCACCGGGGCCCGGGGCCCAGATGAGAGCGTGGAACAGTGGCGTGCCCGGCTGTCGCCCCACACGGGTGCGCCTCTTCCAGCCGTGGACCTCTACGCACCCGAGCCCGCTGTCCCGCCGCGGGGTCCTGCCCCTCAGCGCTCCTCCCGATCCACCAGCTGGTGGGCGGCCCTTGTCATCGTCCTGCTCTCCCTGATTGCCGGGGCGATCCCGTTTCTCATGGGCCTCACCCCGTCTCTCATTTTGGCGTTGTTCGCCGCGACGGGGACAGCAACGGTCCTCATCCTGGGGTGGGCTCTGGGGGCCAGGCGGCGGCGTCTTCCCCACATGCTGCTTGTTGTCGCGCTCCTCGCTGGTGCGGGCACAGGGTTTCTGGCGACGGCCCATGCAGACCTTCCTGTCCCCGAGACCGAGGTTGCGGGAGCGGACCCCAGCTACGCATTCGTCGGTGAGGTGCCCGTGGACGTGGACCTCACTGAGAGGGACGGCCAGCCCGCCATGGTGTTCATTGATGCCACTGCCTCCGTGGTGAGGGTTCGGCTGAGGGAGATTCCCCAGGACATTGACATCCTCAGTGAAACCATTGAGGTGGAGACGAACTATCCACAAAGCAATATCGAGGTGGGAGATCTGACCCTGGTGCTGGACGGCGACTTCAGTGTCGTGGAAGTGACGGTGGAGCCATGAGACGCAGCGTTGATGTACCGGCACTCGTCACCGGACTGATCCTGCTAGGTTTTGCTTCCATCAGTGCCTGGCTCCTCGTGGGCAATGGCGTCGTCGGACCACCCGCCATGTGGTTCGCCACCGTCCTGATCACCGCAGGCATCATCGGCCTGATCATCAGTCTCAGGGCCTCGAGACGGTGACCAGCGTGGCGATGGAATCACCCGGGTCGGGGCCCACGCCACATCGCAAGAACAACTACACACCAACAACTAACAACACACCAACAACTACTGCATGACGACCGTCGTGACAGGAATGGAAAGGAACCCATCATGAACCTCACTCGCTCAGCGGATGACAAGTGGATCGCCGGAGTGGCAGGAGGCGTCGCCGAATCGCTCGGTATTGACTCCACCATCGTCCGCATCATCTTTGCCGTCACCAGCATCTTCTGGGGAGGCGGAGTCCTTTTGTACGTGGTGCTGTGGGCAGTCATGCCGCGCCCCACCGGCGGCACCGTCGCAGAGGACGGCATCTCCAAGGCCAAGCAATGGAACACTGACCGCAAGGGGAAGAAGCCGGGCGACGGCTCCGACTTCACCATCTGAGCCTGCTCGGAGTGGGAGATCGCGCGATCTCCTACTCCCACTCAATGGTGCCCGGGGGCTTGCTGGTGATGTCCACCACCACACGATTGACCTCCGGGCACTCATTGGTGATCCGGGTGGATATCCGCTCCAGGAGATCATGGGGCAGCTTCGCCCAGTCTGCGGTCATCGCATCATCGCTCGTCACAGGACGCAGCACGATGGGATGGCCGTAGCTGCGTCCATCCCCCTGCACACCCACCGATCGCACGTCCGCGAGCAGCACCACCGGGAACTGCCAGATGTCGCGCTCCAGCTTCGCCGCGGCCAACTCCGCGCGGGCGATGGCGTCGGCACGACGCAGAATGTCCAGTCGCTCTCCGGTGACCTCCCCGATGATGCGGATTCCCAGTCCGGGACCGGGGAAGGGGTGACGCCACACGAGCGAGTCCGGCAGCCCCAGCTGGCTGCCGACAGCCCGCACCTCATCCTTGAACATGGTGCGCAGCGGTTCGATGAGTGTGAACTGCAGGTCCTCCGGCAGACCGCCGACGTTGTGGTGGCTCTTGATGTTTGCGCTGCCCCCTCCGCCTGACTCGACGACATCGGGATACAGGGTGCCCTGGACGAGGAAATCGATGCCGCGCTCACCTGCGAGCGTGCCGGCCGTGGCCTCAAATGTGCGGATGAATTCGCGTCCAATGATCTTGCGTTTCTCCTCAGGATCGCTCACTCCCGTCAGCGCACTGAGGAAGCGTTCCCGCTCGTCTGCGACGACGAGATCCACCCCGGTTACATCCACGAAGTCCTTCTTCACCTGATCCGCTTCGCCTTCACGGAGCAGACCATGATCCACGAAGACGCAGGTGAGTTGAGAACCGATGGCCCGCTGCACCAGAGCGGCTGCCACAGCCGAGTCCACACCTCCTGAGAGCGCGCACAGCACACGGCGGTCACCAACGGTGTCTCGGATGCCCTCTATGCTCTCGCTGACAAGATTCTCCGGAGTCCAGTCCGCCGTGAGGTTCGCGATGTTGAACAGGAAGTGTTGCAGAATCTGCTGGCCCCACTGGGAGTGTTTGACCTCTGGATGCCACTGGATGCCAGCGAGCTTGCGGTCCCTGTCCTCGAAGGCAGCCACCGGCGCCCCGGCAGTACGCGCCAGCACCCTGAAACCAGGCGGGGCCTTGGAGACCGAATCACCGTGGCTCATCCACACGTTGATGGTGTTGGGCACGTCGTTCAGCAGGCACCCGCTGTTGGAGATCGATAGCGGTGTGCGGCCGTACTCCCTCTGTCCGGTCTTGGTGACGGTGCCACCCAGAACCTGCGCCATCGCCTGGAAGCCGTAGCAAATACCCAGAACGGGCACTCCGGCCTCGAAGAGTGCGGGGTCGACTCGCGGGGCATCCTCGGCGTACACCGAGGCGGGCCCGCCGGAAAGAATGATGGCAGCAGGCCGCTTCTCCATGATCTCGGCCACCGACATCTGCGATGGAACGATCTCCGAATACACGGAAGCCTCCCGCACGCGGCGAGCGATCAGTTGTGCGTACTGTGCTCCGTAGTCGACCACCAGAACGGTGTCATGCTCAGCGATCATGTCTCGCAGTCTAGGGCTCACCGGGCGGGAGACGGAAAGCTGCCCGCATGCGCGGGAATACTCACGGGCATCTATGCGTTGCCGTGAACATGAACATTTACCCTGACGTCACAGCCGCCGTTGGCCGCACCCCGCTCGTGAAGCTGAACCGCATTGTGGACGGGGACAGCACCGTTCTGGCGAAGCTCGAGTTCTACAATCCTGCGAGCTCTGTGAAGGATCGCATCGGCGTGGCCATCGTCGAGGCGGCCGAAGCAGCAGGAGCACTGCAGCCGGGCGGCACCATCGTGGAGGCCACCAGCGGCAACACCGGCATCGCGCTGGCCATGGTGGGGGCGGCGAAGGGATACAAGGTGGTCCTCGCCATGCCCGAGACGATGTCAACCGAGCGACGCGCACTGCTACGCGCTTTCGGCGCTGAGCTCGTTCTCACCCCCGGCCCGCTCGGCATGAAGGGTGCTGTTGACTCCTCCGTGGAGATCGCCGCCGAGCGTGGCGGCATCCTGGCTCGCCAGTTCGCCAACCAGGCCAACGTGGACATTCACCGTCGCACCACCGCCGAGGAAATTTGGGACGACACCGACGGCACCGTGGACATCGTCGTGGCAGGCATCGGTACGGGCGGCACCATTTCCGGTGTTGGCCAAGCGCTCAAGGAGCGCAAGCCTGAGGTGCAGATGATCGCAGTGGAGCCCGAAGAGTCCGCCATTTTGTCCGGCAACAAGCCCGGCCCGCACAAAATTCAGGGCATCGGAGCCAACTTCATCCCCGAAATTCTGGACCGCAGCATCATTGATGAGGTTCTCCCGCGCAACATCGACCAGTCAGTGGAGTGGGCACGTCGGGCCGCTCGTGAGGAGGGGCTCCTCGTCGGTCTTTCGTCCGGTGCTGCGGTATCCGCCGCAGCCGAGGTGGCAGGCCGCCCGGAAAACGCGGGCAAGACGATCGTCGTGATTATCCCGTCCTTCGGTGAGCGCTACCTTTCCACGGTGCTGTTTGATGGGCTGATAGACCAGTGATGCTGTCCCGCCTCAAGCAGGTTTCCACTCGCATGTCAGAGGACCTCGAAGCTGCCATGCGTGAGGACCCGGCTGCGCGGAGCAAGCTGGAGGTGGCGATCGCCTATCCCGGTATGCATGCCATCTGGCTGCACAGGGTGGCGCACAAGTTGTGGCGCCGCTCCCCTGCCCTGCAGCCACTGGCGAGAATGATCAGTCAGTGCGCGCGCTTCGCCACGGGTATCGAGATTCATCCGGGCGCGTGCATCGGCCGCAGGTTCTTCATCGACCATGGCATGGGCGTGGTGATCGGCGAGACCGCCGTCGTGGGCGACGACGTACTCATGTACCACCAGGTGACGCTCGGCGGCCGGGCGCGTGGTCGCTTCAAGCGCCACCCCACCATCGGCGATCGGGTTTTGATCGGTGCCGGTGCCAAGGTCATCGGCAATATCACCGTCGGAAACGACGCCAAGATTGGCGCCAACGCCCTGGTGGTGAAGGACGTGCCCTCGCACGGCGCCGTTGTCGGCACCCCCAGCGACATCCGTGAGGGCGACGTCATCGCCTGAACCACGTGGTCCAGCCGCTTGCGGAGGTTTGCGCGCGCAACCGAAGACCGGACACGCCAGATCGAGTGTGCACCGAGCTGATATAGGCCTCCGCGACCGCTGGATGGTGTGTGTCGGGTCGCTTTAGTGGTGCCCTTGTCTCGTGAGCCGCCGGAGCACCTCAGATGCAAAGACATTGGGTAGCCATCGCGGTCGTGGCCGGCGCGATCCAGGCATGCAACCCCCGACGATGAATGCCATTCAGAAATTCACCAGGGTGGATCGCTCGGGGTCGTGACGGCTTTCGATCCGGCGCACCGTTCCGGACCGCGACCTCATGGACAACGAATCTGTGATGATGCGATGCGACTCAAACCTGACGCCCTTCAGCAGGGAACCATCCGTGACACCCGTGGCGGCGAAGAACACGTTGTCTCCGGAGACGAGATCAGTGGTGGTCAGGATCCGCTCAAGGCTGTAGCCAGCGTTGAGAATGGCCCGTTCTTCCTCGTCATCGCGTGCAATCAGCTGCCCGAGGAACTTGCCTCCGAGGCAACGCAGGGCGCAGGCTGCGAGGACACCCTCGGGAGTGCCTCCTGTGCCGACGAGCAGATCGACGCCCGTGCCGGGTGTGACGGCCATGATGGCGCCCACGACGTCGCCGTCAAGAAGGAATCGGATGCGTGCGCCAGCAGCCCGGATCTCGGCGACGAGTTGATCGTGGCGAGGACGGTCGAGGACAGCGACCGTGAGTTCGGAGACAGTCCGGTCGGTCGCTGCGGCAATCTTGTGCAGAGTGTCCGCGATGGGCGCATTGAGTTCTATCCCCGTGGCGAGGTGCTCCGCCACGACGAGCTTGCGCATGTAGACAGCTGGTCCGGGACTGTACATGGTGCCGCGGGGAGCCACGCCGATGATACTGACAGCATCGGGCAAGCTCTTGGCAGTCAGAGCAGTGCCATCAACGGGGTCGACGGCGATGTCCCATTCTTCTCCGACGCCATCACCAACGCGTTCACCGTTGTAGAGCATCGGGGCCTCATCCTTCTCACCCTCGCCGATGACAACGATGCCGTTCATGTGGACGGTCCCGAGGACAGGCCGCATGGCGTCAACGGCGGCGGCATCAACTCGGTTGGCGTCGCCGTAGCCGAGGTATCGGGAGCAGTTGATGGCGGCTGCCTCGGTTGCACGTACGAGTTCGAGAGCGAGATTGCGCTGCGGGTCGGGGTCCGGGGGCTGAGTAGTGGTATTCACGTCGAATCCTCTCGGTGATCAATCTGGAGCAGGTCAACGCTGCGTGGACCACTGTGCAATCGGCCTTCACCCAAGCCTGGAATTACGGTGGTCTGACGCAGCGATGCGATTGGCCCTCAGGCTATCCCCTGCCTGCTTGTCGGTCAGCCTCGGGATGCAACATCCCCGTTTGATCTCCGCCATATCCGTGAAGTGGAACTCACACCGAATGACAAGCGACGCGGGCTTGCTCCACGGCGCTCAGTTGATGTGCAGGTCCCGTCGCTGGAACAGCGGGAATGACGCGACTACCAGCACCAGGGTCAGGGCACTCAGGACCACCACCGATTCCCAGCTTGCTCCGTTGATCAGGGGATCGTCCAGCGCGTAGAAATGGAACGGCGAGATCACGGCCCACGCCTCGGTGTTCTCGGACAGACCCAGATAGGCGCTCGTGAAATGTCCCACGACCGCGAGGCCGGCACTGCTCCACAGCGCCGCACCGGGGCGGCCCGTCGCAGCGGCCACCACCAGCGCCACCGCTGCGTAGACACATCCCAGCAGGAAGAGCTGCAGCCCGGCCCCAGCGAGCGCCACCGGGTCCATCCCGAGGCTGGCCAGAGCGGAGCCAGCCCAGATTCCCGCCACGGTGGCGATGCTGACCATGGCAATGTAGACGGCCATGACTGCCGCTGAACTGGCCACGACTCGCCAGCGCGCCACCGGAGCTGCCAGGACCAGCGAGAGATGACGAGCTTTTTCCTGGCCCGCGATACCACCGGAAGCGGCCGCGACGCCCACCACGATGACGGCAACAGGAGCCATCAACCCCATGGTCTCGCCCCAGTAGAAGCCCTCGGCGGTGGACATGTCCCCGGCGCCCATCATGGCCATCAACTCGATGGGCAGGCTCGCGGTGAGTTCGCCGAGTTGGTCGGCCATCACGGAATAGAGCGGACCCATGACCACACCCATCAGAGCGAACATGCCGATCGACATGATGACCACCAGCGCCAATCTCTGCGAGAAGAGCAGCGCAAACAACCCGCGCGATCTGGCCGAAATGGCGAATCGCTCGCTCAGAGCCCCCAGTGCTGGTAGCGAGCGCAGTCGCTTCAGCAGCGCCGTCGACGTGGCGATCCGCAGGTCCCGACGCGTGAAGCCCACCACACCGATGCCGAAGAACAGGAGAACGGAGCCCAGCTGCAGAGCCAGGTGTCCAGCGTCGATCCCGTTGAGCAGCGGCTGGCTGCCGTTGAACCAGGTCCAGGGAACGAACTTGGCGAGCTCCGTCGTCTCATCGAACAGTGGCAGCAGCCCGGCCAGCAACCATCCGAGAACCATGACGGCAGCCGAAATAGCCACCGCGAGGCCTCTGCGCCCCGTCGCCGCGCCGATGGCGAACGCCAGGAAGCCGTGCAGCAGCGCGTTGGCAGTGAGATGGGTCAACGACGCAGCGAGCATCGCATCCCCCTTCTCGATGCCCAGCACAACCGGGGCAAGCTCGGCGGAGGCCCACATGAACACGCCGGAGAGAGTCACCAGCAGCGCCAGTGCCAGACCCTTCCAGGCAGCGAACCGCACTCTGGAGGACCCGGCACCCAGCACCAGCGACAACGTCCCGTCGGACTCCTCCCCCGCCACTGCACGTGCCCCGATGGCGATGGCGATGCCTCCCAACACCATGGACCCCAATGTGTCGAGCATGTAGCTGTAGGCCAACGTCTCAACCCCGGCGCCCTCGGGGACCCCCATGAGATTTCTGGCCACTTCGGGAAGCGTGTCAAAGATCCCGACATCCATCTGGGCATAGACCGCCATGCCCAGCAGCAGCGTGGCGAAGATCGAGACCACGGCGATCAGCGGGCCGCGCCAGCTGGCCGCTAGCTCGCGACCAGCTATCGTCGCGCTGCTCATGCCACTGCCTCATCGTGGTAGAACGCCAGGAAGACCTCTTCGAGATCGGCTTCCTGTGTTGCGATGTCGTGCAACTCATGGCGCTTCATGACAACCGCCAGGAGTTCCTCCATGTTGCCGTCAAAGGACAGCGACACTCGGTTGTCCTCGACGGTGACGTCACGGGCGCCGGGCACCTGTTCGAACTCCGCAGCCTGTGGCTGGTCCCCGAGTACGAGGTCGATGCGTCGGATCATCTTGGCGCGCAGTGCGGCAACGTCCTCCACCGCTGCGAGGTGTGCTTTGCGAATGATGCCCACCCGGTCGGCCACACGCTCCACCTCGCTGAGCGTGTGGCTGGAGAGGAAGACGGTACGACCCTCGGCGGCGGTTTCCCGCAGCAGCGAGTGGAACTCGTGCTGCACCAGAGGATCCAGGCCAGCGTTGGGCTCGTCCATGATCAACAGTTCAGGGCGGTGCATGAAGGTCACCACGAGCCCGATCTTCTGCCGGTTGCCCGTGGAAAGTTCACCTACGCGCTTGTCCAGGTCCGCATCCAGGCGCTCGGCCAGTTCCATGGCGTAGTCAAGCGAGTGGCCACCGCGGAGGTTCGCGAAGAAGGTGAAGGTTTCCCGTCCCGTGAGCTTGGGATACAGCGAGACATCAGAGGGGAGGTATCCGAGGCGTCCGTGGAGATCCACGGCATCGCGGTGCACGTCGAGGCCCAACATGGTGGCTGAGCCTGAAGTGGCGCGGATTTCGTCCATCAGTGTGCGGATTGTTGTCGATTTACCTGCGCCATTCGGGCCCAGGAAACCGAAGATCTCACCGGGGTAGATGGTGAGGTCGAGGTCCACCAAAGCAGGAAAACTCCCGTAACTCTTGCAGAGACCCTTGGTATGGATGGCTGGCTCAATGCTCATTGCTGGTGACCTTCTTCCGCATTCAGGCTTGCTTCATACGCTGTGGCTGCCTCGTCGGTGAGCAGCCCCTGGGTGAACAACTCGATGGTGGCATTCACGTAGTCGACGATGCCGGGTTCGGATTGCAGGTCCGTGGACCCGAGGTCCAGATCCAGCAGTCGTTCGGAATGTCGGTTCAGCACCAGGCTTCCCAGCGAGAACAGCGAGAGCATGACCGCGCGTGTTCGAGGCTGAGCAGAGGGGTGGATGACGCCGTGCTCCACGCCGACCTCAAGGTAGCGTTCGGCATCCTCGACGATCATGTCGACGAGGTGATCCATTGCTCCCGAGTTCTCGATGAGCCGGTGCGAGAGGTAACGGATGGCCTCCCCGTTGTTGCTGTCCCGCAATCCCTGCAGCATGTCGAAGCCGGTTCCCTGAGCCATGGCGCTGGTCTTCTGCTCGCGGATCAACGCCACGACGTGCTCATCGCAGGCTTGCTCCAGCTCGGCCATGGAGCCGAAGTGGTGCCGGATCAGACCAGCCGAAAGCTCTGCTCGCTCCGCCACCGCCCGCGCCGTCAGGGCCGAGGACCCACGCTCCGCGACGAGCGCGATGGCCGCATCCCGCAGCCTTGCTCGCGCTGTCCTGTCATCCACCATGATACGAGTGTACTACATGTTGCACGTCTGTATAGGACCGTGACTGGATGCATCGGAAGAAACTGGCAAACGGCCGGGATATCGTCGACGCCCCTGGGGCGGTTTGGCGTGCATCTCAACGACGCGCAGATCGTCGCGCTCGACGCGATGGCGAGTCGTCAGGGCGTCTCCCGCGCCGACGCAGTGCAGCGGCTCGTTGATCGAGCCATCAGTGATTCTCCTGCCGACACCGGCGCAGACCTCACCGTGATCGAAGAGTCCTTCGGCGCGATGCGTGACGCATTGACCTCTGATCGCGGACCCGGCGAACGCGCAGCCCATCTGAATCGAATCGACCCATCGTGATTGCTGATCGAGAGTGGTGCCCTGACGGAGCTTCGCTACCCCATGGGGATGGCTCGATGCACTTGGCGCCAGCCCCGTTCAAGGATGAGGGAAGACCGCCTCGATGCGTGGCCCCTGGGTTGACCAGAAGATCTTGTACGGAGCGTGACCAGCGACGGGTAGACGCAGGCGGATGCCATCGTTGGTGGTGATGGCCGTTGACAGAGACTGGGCGCGCTCAGGCATGCGGAAGATCAGTTCGCAGGCATCCAGTACAGCGTTGTACAGCTCCATGTCGGGTTCAGCCTCCAGCGCGTCCAGTTGCTCATCCGCGACCTCGGAGTAGGCGCCATCAGCGGTCATGCAATGCGTCGCTGGCGCGCGCGGTGAACAGTGGTCGACGCGGTCGCTCGATCCAGCAGTTCACGAAGCTCTGGGTCGTTGTCGTACTCCTGCTGGGCATCCGTCACCACCCGTGCAGGTTGCAGCAGGAGACTCCCGTCCTCGTTCTCACGCACTACATATCGCTGATTCGGGCGCCCGGGCAGTACTACCCGGCTCCGGTCGTCGGTTTCCACAATGGTCGTCATAGTCACAGTGTACCCACATTCCCATTGTGGGCGGGGAGGTCCGTCACCCAAACGCCTCACCAAGGGTGCCTGGGTCGAAGCTGCCCCCCAGTTCGGAGCCCTCGACGCCGATACGTCCGATCCACTCCGCCGCCCAAGTCTCGTAATCGCCGTGCGGAGATGACAGAGAGTGCAGCAGAAGCCCGTCCATCGCAGAAGCCATCATGCGTGTCCCCGCCTCGGGCTGCGGTGCCCCCATGGCCTCCAGGAAAGCGGAGCCGAAATCGATAAACCCCTGCCGCCAGTGCGCCATTGCTTCTTTGAGTTCCGGGCGCCGCGCCGCGTAGAGATACAGCTCGAAGCGAGCGAGTGACTGTGCCGGATCGGCAAGCATCGCCTGTGCCATCCGTTGGAGCGCGACATTTTGCAGATTGGGATCAGCTTGCGCCAGGCCGCTTTCGCCTCCCAGTTCTTCGGCCACCGCGGTGATCGTGGCGTGATCGAGCTCAGCGACATATCCGAGCACTGCCGCCAGAAGGGCCTCACGTGAACCGAAGTGATATCGCGTGGATCCTCTCGCGACCTTGGCTTGTTCCTCAACGGTGCGGTGCGAGATGGCTTGGAGGCCGTCGGACTTGATCAGCTCCAAGGCGGCAGCGAGCACCCTCTGCGGGGTGCTGTCGAGGGCATGCATACCGGAATGGTAACGTCTGCGACGAGCGTCGCAATTGCGACGATCGTCGCAGTGAAAGGAATGCCATGCCTCCACCGGTCATTGATGTCACAGAATTGAGGAAGACATTTGGGCGCGTGCACGCGCTCAACGGCGTGAACCTGCAAGTCCACGACGGGGAGGTGCATGGATTCCTCGGGCCCAACGGAGCAGGCAAGTCCACCACCATTCGCATTCTGTTGGGTCTGCTCCGAGCCGATAGCGGTAACGCCAGCGTCTTCGGTGCCGATCCTTGGCGCAATGCGGTCACGCTGCACCGTCACGTCGCCTACGTACCTGGCGATGTGGCGTTGTGGCCCAACCTCACCGGCGGCGAGGCAATTGACCTATTTGCCCGGCTGCGCGGAAGGTTTGATGCGTCCCGACGCGACGAACTCATTGATCGATTCGACCTCGATACGTCCAAGAGGGGTGGGACCTACTCAAAGGGCAACCGGCAGAAGGTGGCGATCATCGCCGCGCTCGCCAGTGATGTTGACCTCCTGATTCTCGATGAGCCCTCCGGTGGCCTGGACCCACTGATGGAAGCAGTTTTCACGGAGTGCATTGACGAAGAGCGAACTCGGGGCCGAAGTGTGCTGCTCTCCAGCCATACGTTGGCGCAAGTGGAGCGCCTGTGTGACCGGATCTCGATCATCCGCGCGGGGAGGCTTGTCGAGTCAGGCACCCTGGCGGAACTGCGACACCTGACCCGCACGACGGTTCGCGCGACGACGCGCCGTGAGCCGCCGTCGCTCGCCGATCATCCAGGTGTGCACGATCTACAACAGACAGACAAACAGCTGACCTTCGCCGTGGACGCGGCTCGTCTCGACGAGGTCGTCGGTCTACTTCACCGCGCCCAACTGGTGTCGTTGGAGTGTCAGCCGCCGAGTCTGGAGGAACTGTTCCTGCGTCACTACTCGCACGACAGGGCTCAAGCATGAAGACCACTGACAGCGTCGACCGGCAGAACAAGCCAGGTGAGGAGCTCAGCGCTACGGGTACGCACCCGTGGGCGGGGCTCGGAACGCTGCTCGCTCTGGCACTACGGCGTGAGCGCGTTCGTCTTCCGCTGTGGATACTGGGTACCACGGCTGTGGCACTCATCATGGTCACCAGCATCATTGCGCTCTACCCGAGAGCCACGGACCGCGCAGGCTACGCACTCATCATCGACAACCCGGGCAGCACCTTTCTCATCGGGCGCATCTACCGTGCTGGGAATTACACATTCGGGGTCATCACCGGACACCAGACGATGGTCCTGCTGAGCATCGCGGCTGCATTGATGGGCATTTCGACGTGCATACGTCACACCAGGGAGGAAGAGGAGTCAGGGCGTGTGGAACTTCTCCGTGCAGCGCCTGTTGGGCGCCATGCACCGCTCACTGCTGCTGTCGTCACGGCTCTCCTCTCCCAGTTGGTTCCGGGGGTGGTGCTCACGATTTCGCTTGTAATGCTGGATGAGGCGTCGATCACCACGATCGGAGCCGCGACCTTCGCCGCCTCTGCGGCCGCCGCAGGGCTCGTCTTCATCGGTGTTGCGGCTGTGGTGAGTCAACTCGTGCCCACATCGCGGGCCGCCAGTGGCATTTCGGCCCTCACCGTGGGCGCAGCCTTCCTTCTGCGAGGGGCCGGGGACGTTGCTGACAACGGCTTGATCTGGGCATCTCCCCTCGGGTGGTCGCAACGAACCCGCCCTTGGGACGCCAACGACCTGGCTCCGCTGATGCTCAGTCTCACTGCGACCGCCGCCCTCTTGATGCTCGGTGCCCGGTTCAGTACGCGGCGTGACTTGGGGGCCGCTTTGGCAACAGGACGGGGCGGACGGCGCCGCGCCTCCCCGCTACTCGTAACCCCGATCGGGCTCGCACTGCGACTCAACAAGGGGATCATCGTCGGTTGGGCTCTCGCGCTCTTCCTGTTCGGGCTCATCTATGGACCAGTGCTGGAGGAGGCCGAGACCTTCGTCGAACGAATGCCGGTACTCCAGGATTTCAATCCTGACGCGGCCACCTCCGGTGGTGTGCTGCTGTTCGCCAGTATCGTGGTCGCCCTCGGAGCGATGCTGGTGTGCGTCCCGGCCGTGCAGGTCATCACGCGTATGCACAGGGACGAGGTGGCCGGGCGTATCGCCCCGCTGTTCGCCGGCCCGGTCTCCCGGACTCGCTGGTACACCGCCGCGACCGTAGTTGCGCTTCTCACCGCGGTCATCGTCGTCTCGGCCGTCAGTCTCGGGTTCGGACTGAGCGCAGCCTCCTCCTTGAGTGAATCCGGCCTGCTGGGCGACATCGTGCTGGCCGGGCTGGAGTATCTACCTGCCATCGCTGTGGTAGTGGCAGTTGCGGCGGCGTTGGTGGGCTGGGCACCGCGTGCGACGGGACTCGTGTGGCTGGTACTGATCTGGGCGTTGGTGGTGTTCTACTTCGCAGACCTCCTCGACTGGCCCGAGTGGGTGGCGGCGACGTCCCCGTTTGATCACGTCGCTGCGCGACCAGCCCAAGAGGGGGACACCTCGCAACTCCTGTGGCTCGGCACGCTCGCAGTATTCCTGCTGACCATTGGGGCCGTCGGCTACCGACGCCGCCCCATCGAATAGGCGACGATCTACCCAGTTGGTGTCAGCGAATCGCGGGGACCGTAGCTGACACAGCAGCAGTCACGTCGTCCAACTCTGAGCGCGTACAGGACGCCCGAAATCTACTGGTCGCCCACAGAACGCGAGGCGAGTGTGATACTCCCTCCCGGGATTCAGGGGAGGTCGAGCACGTAGCGAAGGACTTGGTCGACGCTGCTCAGAGTTCTCGCGTCTGCGACGCCGAGTCGAGCACGGAGCCGATCGGTGGAAATGGTGCGCACCTGCTCACACATGGCCCATGAGGGAACGGTTAATGATGTATCGCCAGTGACTTCAATACGGCTGGCCCATGATTGTGACCGTGTGGTCAGGGGTACGACGGTCACGACGTTGGGGATGACGTCCAGGGCAGCGCTGCTTGAAACGATCAAAACGGGCCTGCGGCCGGACTGTTCATGCCCAACACCTGGATCGGGGATCGCCCAGTAAATCTCTCCGCGTCTCACTGATTCTCACCGGTAACCAGCGGACCACCGAGCCACTGTTCGCGCTCGCTGCGTTCATCCGGTGTTTCGGGGTGCTCGGCCACATCACGACGCAGCTGTTCGAAGAAGACGTCTCGGTCGAGAAGATCCAAGGCACGCTCCAACACCTCTGCCTGGCTGAGATGACGACGCCGGGCATGGGTCTGAACGCGTTGGCGCAGATCTGTGGTCACCTTGATAGTCGTGATACTCATATGACTAAGGATACTTGAAGTATCCTTTGAATCCAGTCGTCACACCTCTTTACTGCGGAACTTTCTGACCGCCAGGGGCGGGAACACCAGGAGAACGACGGCCATGCCCACCAGCACAGTGATGACGGGGTGCTGCATGGGCCACACGTCAGGAGTGGGCATGTCACCGAGGTTGCCGAACAGCGTGCGGACCGCTTGGACGAGTGCCGAGATGGGGTTCCATTCCGCTATCACCCGCAGCACCGTCGGCAGCGTGTCGCTGGGGACGAAGGCGTTGGAGATGAACGTCAGCGGGAACAGGATGATGAAGACGGCCTGGTTGAGCGTCTCCGGCGATTTCACACTCAATCCGATGAAGATCATCACCCAGCTGAAGGCCCAGGCGAAGAACAGCAGCAGCAGGAGTCCGAGCAGGAAGTAGAACACGCCCTCACGGAAACGCCAGCCGACGATGAACCCCGTGATGAGCATTACTGTGATGGAGACGATGTTCAGCATGAAGTCGGAGATGGAACGGGCCACCAGCACGGCGCTGGGAGACATGGGAAGGCTCCGGAACCGGTCGATGATGCCGTCGCGGATGTCCTCGGCCATGTAGCTTCCGGAGATGGTGGATCCGAAGATCACGGTCTGGGCGAAGATGCCTGCCATGAGGAATTCGGTGTAATTGCTGCCCTCCACCTGGATGGCCCCGCCGTAAACCTGGCTGAACAGCAGAACGAACATGATGGGCTGCAGCAGCGCGAAGCCGATGACATCTGGGCTGCGCTTGAGGCGGGTCAGGTTGCGCATGGTGATGGCGTGGACGTCGGTGAACCAGTCCTGGACGGCACTGCGGTCGTCATCAGCCGTGAGCCGTTCGGTGGCCGGTCGCGTGTCGGTGGTGCTCACTCTGCCGCCTCCAATTCAGTATCTTCGGCACCGTGGCCCGTGAGGGTCAGGAAAACATCATCGAGGGTCGGTCGCCGGACGCCCGCCTCGTGGATCTCGATTCCTACCTCCTCAATCTCGGCAAGTGCTGAGCGTAGGGCACGAGTGGCATCCTCCACCTGGATGGTGACACCTCTGCCTGACACGCCAGCCTCGCCGCGGCCGTGCCGCTCAAGAATCTCCGCCGCATGTGACGCGTCGGCTTCATCCACGAGGGTCAACTGCACGCGTCGCCCGCCCACCGAAGCCTTCAACTCATCCGCTGTGCCCTCGGCGATGACCTTGCCACGATCGATGACCGAGATCTGGTCAGCCAACTGGTCGGCCTCCTCCAAGTACTGCGTGGTCAGAAGTACCGTCGTGCCCTCGGTCGCGCGCTCACGAATGACGTCCCAGAGGCCGAGCCGGGCCTGGGGGTCGAGGCCGGTGGTGGGTTCATCGAGGAATAACACAGGCGGGTTGATGACGAGTGCACCGGCAAGATCGACCCGTCGGCGCATGCCACCGGAGAAGCCCTTGAGTGGACGATCAGCAGCTTCGACGAGGTCGAACGCTTGGAGGAGTTCGTCTGCCCGCTCCCGGGAGCGACGACTGCCGAGGTGGTACAACCGTCCCACCATGAGGAGGTTCTCCCGTGCCGTGAGCCGTTCATCCACGGCGGCGTACTGGCCGGATGCGCCGATGCGACGGCGCACCTCAGCGGGGTCTGCGAGCACGTCCACACCAGCCACGTGAGCTTCGCCGCTGTCCGGCCGCAGGAGCGTGCTGAGCACTTTCACAGCGGTGGTCTTACCCGCACCATTGGGACCCAGAAGCCCTCGCACCGTGCCCTGTTCAATCTCGATGTCCAACCCGTCCAATGCGTGGACCGGACCTGACTTTGCCTTGTAGGTCTTCTTCAGCTGATGCGCCGACACGAATGTCATTGGACTGTTGTCCCCCTGCCGCCCGCGCGGTGCAGGCTGACCAATCGTAGGGCAGGCGTGCCTTCCACAAAAGTGTGACCTCAGAGTTCGAATGCGGCACAGGCGTCAGCCAACGATCTGGCGCAGCCCTATCGAGTAGGCGATCTTGGCGACGATTGCACCGGCCGGCCGCAGGATCGCGGGCAGCCACGACGGACGGAGACTCTGCCGCCAGACCACCAGCGTGCCGGTGGCCACCTGCTCGACGGAGGCCTCTACAAGCCCTGCGACGGGTCCGAACTTCTCCACCACCAAGCGACCCGGACGATTACGGGTGGGGGCGTCGGCCCGGGCCACGAGCATGCGGTCGTTGATGTGCAGGGGGCCAAGCGAGGTTTCGCCGACGAACCGCAGTCCCCGCCGCATGCTCTCCCGCACGGGCGTCACCCGAGTCAGGGGAATGGCTGCGGAGTGCGCATCCAGGTCCACGAGGCGCGCCCACACCACGTGGGCGCTTGCAGGAACATGCAGTCGGACCTCAAAGGTGTCGCTCATCGCCGAGTCTTCCAGGTGTTTGGTTGTCCCGCAGCGACAGAACGGGCTGCCGCAGCACCACTGGCCATGGCTCCTTGAATGGAAGCCTCCCCCGTGTCTCCGGCGACAACAATGCCGGGCTGATCGCTGGTGAGGGGTGTACTGCCTGGTGCGATGTGGGGCAGGGCGTCGTGAATGTCGTGACGAACCAGGAGGCGCCACGCAGGATCATCGACACCCATGATGTCGGCACCACCAGTGCGTGCTTCGTCGTCAGTGAGCCCGTGGTCGCCGACGGCTGTGACTTGCACCAGGTGTTGTCCGGCCGGGGCGTAGGAGGGACACACTTCTGTGATGACGCTCGTGTTGGTGATCAACGCATCGTCGCGGATGTCGACGAACAGAAACTTGCTTTCGCTGGGACGACGCTGCGCTGCAAACCACCATGTGGTGAGAGAGTGCATCCTCGGCTCCGGGTGTCCCAGCAGACGAGCTGTCGTGCGGGGGCCAGCAGCAAGGATGATCTGGTCGGCGGCGTGGCGCTCCCCACCGGAGGTCACGGCCACCTGATCGTCCCCGTCGTTCTGCAGCGCAACCACCTCCGTGTCGTAGCGGATCCTGCCGTTGAGCGGCTCGGCCAATTGGTGCGCGATCGCTGCCATGCCCTGCGCAGGCAGCGACGGCGATCCCTTGGCGAAGTACCAGGCAAGCTGACGGGCGAACGGGGCGGAAACACCCAAGTCCCTGTCCCCCACCACGCCCTGGAAGAACCTCTCGATGACTCGGCGCAGCGTTGCGCTGAAGCCCGCCTTCTTGAGGCTGGCCGCCAGCGTCAGAGTCTCGTCCTTCGAGAGTCGGAGCCAGGCGTAGGCGGCCTTGAGGTCGCTGATGGTGATGGTGCCGCGCAGCAACCCCAGAATTCGGGCGGGATGATGACTCGGATCGGCCAACACCTCCAGACCCTGAGAATCACGCACCGCCACGCCGCGATCCCACGAGTGCAGGTCAAGGGCTTTGAGGTTCAGCGCCTTCCTCGCCTCCGGGTAGCTGGGATTGAGGAGCTGGAAGCCCCTGTCACAACGAAATCCGTCCACCACATCCGTGGCTACCCGCCCGCCGGGCTGCGACGAGGCCTCCAGCACCTCGACGTCCCAGCCCTGTTCCACCAGCAGCCCGGCAGCGCGTAACCCGGAAAGTCCTGCTCCAATGACCAGTGCATGCATGTTGTTGATCCTTTGCGTGGCGTTGTTGAGCTTCTCAGTTGTTCTCGGCCCTGATGCGTTCATGGTGGCGTACCACCTCGGCGACGATGAAGTTGAGGAACTTCTCCGCCAGTTCCGGATCCAGCTGTGCGTCGACCGCCAGCGCTCGAAGTCGCTGAATCTGGGCCGCCTCCCGGGCAGGATCCGCAGGTGGCAGACCAGCGGCGGCTTTCAGTTCGCCCACATGCTGAGTCACCTTGAAGCGTTCGGCCAAGAGGTGCACGAGGGCAGAATCCATGTTGTCTATGCTGCCGCGGAGGCGCTCCAGCTCGGCGCGTGCCTGATCCGGATCCATGTCAGTGAAGAATCAGGTCGATGCGCTGGAAGGACTTGACGTCGGTGTAGCCCGTCAATGCCATGGCCTTGCGTAGCCCGCCCGCCAGATTCATAGTGCCATCCGGCACGTGAGAGGGACCGTTCACGACTTCCTCCAGAGAGCCCACCTGGTCAAAGAAGACACGTTCGCCGCGAGGAAGTGTGGCGTGCCAGGCCTCAGGACCCCAGTGCCAGCCACGGCCCGGCGCCTCGGTGGCGCGAGCCAGGGGCGAGCCCACCATCACCGCGTCAGCGCCGCAGGCAATGGCCTTGGCGACATCCCCGGAACGGCCGACGGCGCCGTCGGCAATGAGGTGGACGTAGCGGCCACCCGATTCCTCCAGATAATCGCGGCGAGCCTCCGCCACATCCGCCACGGCCGAGGCCATCGGCACCTCGATGCCGAGCACAGAGGCCGTTGTGTGGGCGGCGCCGCCGCCGAACCCGACAAGAACCCCGGCCGCACCTGCACGCATCAGATGCAGCGCCGTCCTGTAGGTGGCACACCCGCCCACGATGACGGGTGTCTCGAATCCGTAAATGAACTCCTTGAGGTTCAGCACCTCATCCGAACCATCAACATGCTCGGCGGATACCGTGGTGCCGCGCACCATGAAGAAGTCAAGGCCCGCCTTCTCGATGACCGAGGCAAACCTCAGAGTGTTCGCGGGCGTGAGCGCGCCCGCCACGGGCACCCCTGCATCGCGGATCTCCTGGAGACGTTGGGCAATCAACTCGCCCTTGACGGGCTCCGCATAGATGTGTTGCATCCGGCGAGTGGCCGTCACCTGGTCCATCGGCTCCGTGAGCTGCTCGTACTGACTGGAGGGGTCCTCGTACCGGGTCCACAGGCCCTCCAGGTTGAGCACACCCAGGCCGCCGAGCTGGCCCATCCGGATGGCGGTGGCTGGCGACATGACCGAATCCATGGGTGCGGCGACGATGGGAGTCGCAAAGGTCAGCGCATCGATCTTCCAGGACAGATCCACCTCGTGTTCGCTGCGTGTGCGGCGCGTCGGCGCGATGGCGACGTCGTCGAAGGAATGGGCGCTGGTGGCGCGCTTGCTGCGTCCGAGCTCGTACATGATGGTGCTCCTAGCCCGGGCGCTCAGTGAGCCCAGTAGTTGGGTGCTTCTGCTGTCAGTTGGATGTCGTGGGGGTGGGACTCGCGCAGGCCAGCGGCGGTGATGCGTACGAACCGGCCCCGGTCCTGGAGTTCCGGAACGTCACGGGCACCGGAGTAGAACATGGACTGCCGAAGCCCTCCGACCAGTTGGTAGGCCACCGCAGCCAGGGGGCCGCGGTAGGCCACCTGTCCCTCGATGCCTTCTGCCACGAGCTTGTCATCCGAGGTCACATCTCCCTGGAAGTAGCGGTCCTTGGAGTACGACGCCGAGCGGCCCCGGCTGGCCATCGCTCCCATGGATCCCATGCCGCGATAGGACTTGAATTGCTTACCGTTGATGAACACCAGCTCACCGGGACTTTCGTCACAGCCAGCGAGCAACGACCCCAGCATGACGCTGTTGGCACCGGCCACGAGAGCCTTGGCGATGTCGCCTGAATACTGGAGTCCACCGTCGCCGATCACCGGCACACCCGCCGGCCTGCATGCGCGGGCAGCGTCATGGATTGCGGTCACCTGGGGTACGCCCACCCCGGCCACGACACGGGTGGTGCAGATGGAACCGGGACCCACGCCCACCTTCACGCCGTCGGCACCGGCCTCGACGATTGCCTTGGCACCCGCATACGTTGCCACGTTGCCACCGATGATGTCGACACCCTCAGCGCATGGCTCGGCCTTGAGTCTGCGGATCATGTCCACCACACCACGGCTGTGGCCGTGTGCGGTGTCGACGATGATCGCGTCAACCCCTCGATCCACCAGCGCCATGGCGCGCTCCCATGAATCGCCGAAGAATCCCACGGCAGCACCCACCCGGAGGCGGCCCGCCTCGTCCTTGGCTGCGTCGGGATATTGGTCAGCCTTGACGAAATCCTTCAATGTGATGAGGCCAGTCAGTCTGCCGTCCTCGTCGACAATGGGAAGTTTCTCCACTTTGTGCCGGGCCAGCCAGGTCATGGCATCTGCGTTGGAGACACCTTGTGGCGCAGTGATGAGCGGCATGCGGGTCATCACATCGCCCACCAGCTTGGAGGGGTCATTTTCGAAACGCAGATCGCGGTTGGTGATGATGCCAACAAGCATGCGATCGTCGTCCACCACCGGGACCCCGGAGATCCGATAACTGGCGCAGAGTTCATCGACCTCTCGCAGCGTCGCGGACGCAGCGATGGTGACGGGTTCAGTGACCATGCCGGCCTCGGAGCGCTTCACCTGATCCACCATGTGCGCCTGTTCCTCGATGGACAGGTTGCGGTGCAGGATGCCAATGCCCCCCTCGCGTGCCATGGCGATGGCCATGCGCGCCTCGGTGACAGTATCCATGGCTGCACTGGCCAGGGGAATGTTCAGTGTGATGCGCTTCGTGAACTGCGTGGCCGTGCGTGCTTCCGACGGGATGACGTCGGACTCGTTGGGCTGGAGGAGGACGTCGTCGTAGGTGAGGCCGAGGGCCTCGAAGGGGCCGGGTACGCCGGAACCAGTGAGAGCGGACAAGGCGGGTGACTCCTGTCGGTCGGACTGAATGAGTCTAGCGGTTGTGTGGCAGTGGCTTCGCTCAGTGCTCGGCTCGCCACTCGAGGTAGCGACGGTGGAGGCGTACGACGTCAAGATCCTGCCACTCGGCGCGAGACATTCCGTCGTCATCGAGCTGCCAAATGCTGGCACCCTGAATCCCCGCAAGGATCGGTGAGTGCGTGGCCATCAAAACCTGGGATCCAGTCGCGACAAAATCTGTCAACAGCTCACAGACGGCCAGCTGCGATGTGTAGGACAGTCCGGATTCCGGCTCATCGAGCACGATGAATCCCGGGTGCTCGGGGCCGAATCTGCTCCCGTCCGTGAGGAGGTGGATGAGGCTCTGACCGTGGCTCATGGCATGGAAGTCATCTCGACGAGGAGTGACCGGATCCTCTGGATGCGACAGGTATGTCCAGAGCCCGTGCAGCGTTTCACCCCGGATGAAGTACCCCCATTTCGGGCCAAGTCCGCGCACGATCTGCAAATGCTCGTGCAGTGGTGACTCGGTCTCGGCGGTGCGGTGCATGGCGCCGGTTGAGCCTCCCTCGGCGTTCATCCCGTAGGCCATGGCGATGCCCTCCACAAGAGTGGACTTGCCTGCCCCATTCTCGCCGACGAGAACCGTCAGATTCTCAAGATCCAGCCCGTCGGTCAGGAGATGTCGCACCGCTGGGATGGTGAAGGGCCAGGCACTGGACGAGGGCGTTTCTTCCGCGACTGCTTCTACACGTCGCACCGGCTGCTTGTTGATCCGCATGTCGGCGACCATACCGACCACACCTGACACGGAGGTGTCTTACGGGGCCAATGTGGCAACGCCACCCTTCCCGCTGGTCGAGTAGCAGCCGACGAGGAACGAGTCTGCTGCGTGTCGAGACCGTTGTCGGGCAGATGAGGTCTCGACACGTCGCTGGCGCTCCTACTCGACCATCGGGGGCCGCGGAGCAGACGAGCGGACCCCGGGGCTTCAAGCCCCGGGGTCCACTTGTTCTGCGTCGGTGTCAGCTGCGCTGACTCAGTTGTCGTCGTCCTCCGGCTTGTCCACCACGAGGGTTTCGGTGGTGAGCAGCAGGGCGGCGATGGACGCGGCGTTGGCGAGCGCGGAACGCGTCACCTTCACCGGGTCAATGACACCGTGCTCGACGAGGTTCTGGTACTCGCTGGTCCTGGCGTTGTAGCCGTGACCAACCTCCATGTCGGCGACCCTGGTGGTGATGACATAGCCAGCTTCGCCACCATTCTCGGCGATCCAGCGCAGCGGCTCCACCAGCGACTTGCGGACGATGTTGACGCCCGTCTTCTCGTCGCCCGTGAGTCCGAGGTCATTCTCCAGCGCCTTACCGGCGTGGATGAGGGCTGAGCCGCCGCCGGCGACGATGCCCTCCTCGATCGCGGCGCGCGTCGCGGAGACAGCGTCCTCGATGCGGTGCTTCTTCTCCTTGAGCTCCACCTCTGTGGCGGCACCCACCTTGATGACGCAGACGCCACCGGCGAGCTTCGCGACACGCTCCTGGAGCTTCTCGCGATCCCAGTCGGAGTCGGTGCGCTCGATCTCGGCGCGCAACTGCGCGACGCGACCGGAGACCTCATCGTGGCTGCCAGCGCCGTCAACGATGGTGGTGTCGTCCTTGGTGACGAGCACGCGACGGGCGCGGCCCAGCACTTCAAGACCCACCTGGTCGAGCTTGAGCCCCACCTCGGCTGCGACGACCTGGCCACCGGTGAGGGTGGCAATGTCTTCGAGCATGGCCTTGCGGCGGTCACCGAAAGCCGGGGCCTTGACGGCCACGGAGGTGAACGTGCCACGGATCTTGTTGACCACCAGCGTGGAGAGTGCCTCGCCGTCGACGTCCTCGGCCACGATGAACAGCGTGCCCTTGGCGGCGATGACCTTCTCCAGCAGCGGGAGGAGATCATTCATCGAGGAGATCTTGCCCGAGTGAATCAGGATGTAGGGATCGTCCAGGACGGCCTCCATGCGCTCGGTGTCGGTCACCATGTACGGGGACAGGTAGCCCTTGTCGAACTGCATGCCCTCGGTGAACTCCAGCTCGGTGCCGAAGGTCTGGGACTCGTCGACGGTGATGACGCCGTCCTTGCCCACCTTGTCGAACGCGTCGGCGATCAGCGAACCAATCTGCTCGTCGCGCGAGGAGATGGTGGCTACCGATGCCATGTCGTCGGTGGTGTCCACCTGGCGGGAATTGACGCGAAGGCGTTCGACGACGGCCTCCACGGCCTGGTCGATGCCACGCTTCAGGCCGACGGGGTTGGCGCCAGCAGCGACGGCGCGGAGGCCCTCGTGCACGAGCGACTGGGCCAGGACCGTGGCGGTGGTGGTGCCGTCACCGGCAACATCGTTGGTCTTGGTGGCCACTTCCTTGGCGAGCTGAGCGCCGAGATCCTCGTAAGGATCGTCGAGCTCCACCTCTTTGGCAACGGTGACGCCGTCGTTGGTGATGGTGGGTGCGCCCCACTTCTTGTCGAGGACGACGTAGCGACCCTTGGGGCCGAGTGTCACCTTGACTGTGTTGGCGAGGGTGTCGACGCCACGCTCGAGTGAGCGGCGCGCCTCCTCATTGAACTGCAAAATCTTTGCCATATGGATTGCCCCCTACTTCGAGACGACGGCGAGGATGTCGCGGGCATTCAGGAGCAGGTACTCCTGGCCGTCATACTTAACCTCGGTGCCGCCGTACTTGGAGAAGATGACGACGTCGCCCTCGGCGACATCCATGGGCACACGCTTGCCCTTGTCATCGGTGCGGCCGGGACCGATGGCCGCAACGCGGCCTTCCTGCGGCTTCTCCTTGGCGGTGTCCGGGATGACAAGCCCTGAAGCGGTGGTCTGCTCGGCTTCGAGGGGAGCAACGAGGACACGGTCCTCGAGCGGCTTGATCGTGGTTGCCACGTCAAACCCCTTTCTGTAGTTCTCCGGCTGAGCCGGTGATGTTCTGGGTTTATGGGTACTGCCACGTGAATGGAAACGTCGTCGCGGTCCGTCCCATCACGCTGGCACCCGGAGAGTCCAAGTGCCAATGGACAAACTACACCGGACTTAGCACTCGCTCAACCCGAGTGCCAGATGAGAGCGGCTCGAGGGCCGGGGCGGACTCGGGTTCCGTGCAGCTCCCTGCGTGAGGAGGAGGCGCCAGGAAGCACTGCCTGGGGGGCTACAGCGATCGCTCTCGTGTATCGAACTCCACGATCTCGTCGCCCAGTTCTGCCAACAAGGCATGTCGGGCCTCGCGACGGCGTCTCTGTTCGATTGGGTCGGGCACCGGAGCGGCCGCAATCAGCCGCTTGGTGTACTCCTCCCGCGGGTACATCAATACCTGCTCACGGTCGCCGCGCTCAACCACCTTTCCGTACTGCATCACCACGACACGGTGTGCCAGGGAGTCAATGACGGCCAGATCGTGGCTGATGAACAGGCACGCAAATCCGAACTGGGTCTGCAACTCGATCAGCATTGCCAGCACCGAGGCCTGCACGGACACGTCCAGCGCTGAGGTGGGTTCGTCTGCGATCAGCAGGTCCGGCTGCAGGGACAGCGCCCGTGCGATGGAGACGCGCTGGCGCTGGCCGCCGGAGAGTTCGTGCGGGTAGCGGTTGTAGGCACTTCTGGGAAGGTGCACGGCTTCCAGCAGGTCCAGGACCTTCTGTTCCCGCTCTTTGCCCTTGGCCACCTTGTGCACGCTCATGGGCTCGGCAATGACATCGCCCACTGGGAGGCGGGGGTTCAATGATGCGGCTGGATCCTGAAAGATCACGCCGATGCGTTTGCGCAGCTCATTGGCCGCTTTGCCCTTGGTACTGAGCGCCTCGGTGCCCAGGACCCTCACCTCACCACTGGTGGAGGGGATCAGACCAAGTAGCGCTCGTCCGATAGTGGATTTGCCGGATCCGGACTCCCCGACGAGCCCGACGATCTCCCCTCGTTTCACGTCGAGCGACACCCCGTCCACGGCTCGGAAGGGTTTCTTGCCCTCCCTTTTGTAGTCGACGACGAGGTCCTTGACCTCGAGTGCCATGCCAGCATCCGGCGCCACGGGGTTGGGGGCCGTGCCGAACTGGCCATGTCCTTCGCCCAGGTGGGGGACGGCGCTGAGGAGTCGCCGGGTGTAGGGGTGCTGTGGGTTCATCAGCACCTCTTCCGCTGTTCCGCGCTCGACGATGTCGCCCTTGAACATGACGGCAACACGATCCGCCATGTCAGCCACAACACCCATGTTGTGGGTGATGAGCAGGATGCCCGTGTTGAGCTTGTCCTTCAGGGAGCGCAGCAGGTCCAGGATGTCTGCCTGCACCGTGACGTCCAGCGCGGTGGTGGGTTCGTCGGCGATGATGATTTCCGGGTCGCAGGTGAGTGCCATGGCAATGACGACACGTTGACGCATACCTCCCGAGAGCTCATGCGGGTACTCGTTCGCCCTCCGCTCGGCGGCAGGGATGCCCACTGAGTCCAACAACTGCACGGCACGGTCCCACGCCTGTCTGCCGTGGGCGATGTCGTGCACCTCCATGGACTCCGTCAGCTGCTCACCGATCTTGATCACGGGGTTGAGCGCTGTCATGGGTTCCTGGAAAACCATGGCGACGCGGCGGCCCCGGATAGAGCGCAGCGCACGGGTCGACATCTCACTGATGACGTTGTCGGCCACCTGGGTTTTGCCCCCGATGCGCGCTGATTTGGGCAGCAGTCCGAGGGCGGTGGTGGCGGTGACCGACTTGCCGGAACCTGATTCACCGACCAGTGCAACCACTTCACCCGGCATCACCGCAAGATCCAGTCCCTTGACGGCATGGACGCGTCCGAACTCGGTCTTGAAATTGACGTCCAACTCGGTGAACTTCAGCACGGGATCCGTGACGGCGTTGTAGGCCGCGGACGATTGGCTTTCAGAATAGCTGGTGCTCATGGTGCAAGTTCCTCAGTCCATCTGCTGGCGTGGGTCAAAAGCATCGCGTAGTCCGTCACCAATGAAGTTGACGGTCAGGGCGATGATCAGGATGAAGACACCGGGCCACCAGAACAGCCAGGGCCGCGTGGTCAGTGCATTCTGATAATCGGAGATCAACAGCCCGAGCGAGGTGTCCGGCGGCCGTACCCCAAAGCCCAAAAAGGACAGTGCCGTCTCCAGCAGGATGGCCGCCGAGATCAGCAATGTGGCGTTGACGATGATGGTCCCGAGTGTGTTGGGCAGGATGTGGCGCACGATGATGCGGGGAGTCGGGGTGCCGATGGCGCGCGCAGCCGCAACGAATTCTCGTTCGCGGAGCGAGAGCACCTCGGCGCGGACCAGACGGGCCAGGCCCGTCCAAATCACCAGCCCCAACACCAATGCCAGCCCGAGAACCCCTGCGTCGGATGCGATCTGTCCGAGCACGGCAGCCAGGACGAGGAGCGGGATGATGATGAAGAGGTCGGTGGTGCGCATGAGGAATGCCTCCACCAGCCCGCGCAGGTAGCCCGCGGCCGCGCCGACCACGGTGCCGATGATCGTGGCGAGGAGGCCCACCGCGAAGGCAATGAAGAGCGAGATCTGGGTGCCGCGCATCACGAGCGCAAAATAGTCCTTGCCGATCGTGTCCTGCCCGAAGGGGTGTTCTCCGACGGACGGTGGCCAGAACGTCACAGTGGGGGCGCCCCCATTGACCGGTGGGTAGAGATCATTGAAGTTCTTGTCCCACCAACCGGGAATCGGCCCGACGCCGATCGAGGTGTAAGCGAGCAAAACCACAAACAGGAGAACGGCCAGCGCAACCATCGCGGCTCGGTGCCGCAGGAAGCGACGTCGCACCAGCGCGCCCTGGGAGTAGGACTTCTCTGTCTTGCCCTCCAAGTCCTCCTCCACCGACAGCATGGAATCCAGCGGTTCCGTCTTCTCCGGCATGGAGTCATCAGTCTTTTCGGGCATGGCGGGCTCCGTCCCTCGGCGCTGATCGTCGTTGCTCATCGTGCGATCCTCGGATCAAGGAAGGCATACGCGATGTCGGCGATCATGTTCATCACGACGGCGGCCGTACCCGTCACCAGGAAGAATCCCATTACGGGGTTGGGGTCCACAGCCTGCAAGCCGGTACGGAAGAGGTTCCCCATCCCTTGCCAACCGAAGACCGTCTCGGTGATCACCGCACCGCCAATGAGGCCAGCAAAATCGAACGCGACGATGGTGGCGAGCGGGATCAGGGAATTCCGCAGCGCGTGCCGCATGATCACATTGCGTTCGGAGATCCCCTTGGAGCGAGCTGTGCGGATGTAGTCCTGGTTCAGGACTTCCAGCATCGAAGCTCTCGTGTAGCGGGTGTAGCTGGCGATCGATATCAGGGTCAACACGATCGTCGGCAAAATCAGGGCCGTGAGTGCATCGAGTGCCTCACCCCAGTACCCGGCGTCCAAGTTGGGGGTCTGTGACCCGACGGTGGGGATGGGGCGAGACTGAATCTGGAGGTACGCATTCCAGTTGCTCAGAAGCAGATCCACCAGTGCAATGAAGGCGGACACGATGGCCAACACCACTGATCCGATGATCGCCCTCTTCCGGGAGAAACCACCGAGCAGGAGCCCTGCCACGACTGCGGCCGCTACACCCGCGACGAAGCAAGCGAGCAGCACCCACGTGTTGGGCTCATTCAGCAACACGCCACGCATGACCGCGTATCCAATGATGGCCACGGCGCCCGTCGCCAGCATGGCGTTGCGCACCTTTTTGTTCGTCAACCCCGCCCCCAAGTAAAGAATGAGGACAGCGGCACCGATGACTCCCAGAATGTAGATCGGCAACCCGATGGCCGGTCTCCTGACCCAGTTCACCGCTTCGAAGTAGAACATGGTGCCGGCGAAGACGACCGCCAATGCACCGAACGTCATGAGTCGGCGCTTGACGTCGCCGCCCAGCGCAGCCTGCACCACGAAAGCGAGAATCAGTGCAATCACGATGACCGTCACCACGGTCCACGATGGGTCCACAAGCCAGTTGTTGAACTCGATGGCGGCGTAGTGCTTGAGCAGCACGGCGGCCCAGAAGACGGGCAGGGAGTAGAACACGAAGGCCATCAGGGTGGTGGCGTAGTCAAATCCGCTGTACTGCCGCACAGCGGTGAGGATGCCCAACGTGACGCCGATCACGATGGCGAGCACGGTGGCCAGGACCACCAGGCGCAATGTCGAACCTGCTGCGGTGACAACCAGGCTGTTCACGTCCTGGCCCGCCGCATTCGTACCGAGATTACAGGCGCCAATCAGGCACTTGGACGCGCCTGCGAGCCACGTGAAATACCGCGTGTACCAGGGCAGATCCAACCGCATGTTGATGATGCGCTGCTGGATCAAGCTTTCCCGGTTGTCGGCACTCGATTCACGCAGGTCTCCCAATGGGTCCCCCGAGTTGATGGTCAGGACGTAGAGCAGCGCTGATCCCAGTACGAGGACCATCAAAGAAATACCCAGCCGTTTGGCAATGAACTTGATCACGGTCAGTCCTTCTCATGTTTCGGTTCGGCCGCCACCTACGGCTGGCCGGTGAGCCGCAGCTTGTGACAACTGGGGGAAGCCTACTTTGCTCAGATGCGTTCATGTCGGCTGGCGGAGTATCTGGACGGAGAAGCGGGGCAGGAGGTCCGCCATGGATTACTCCTGCCCCGTCTCGATTCAGGTCAGCGAAGCCTCACGCTGACATCATTCAACTACCCACTGGCCGGCATTCCAGCTCACGCCGTCCTGCGTTGCGGTGGGCCTGACGTTTTCGATGGCGGAGTCATAGGCCACCAGACCGGGATGGGCATACAGCGGGATGCCGTACAGCGTGTCCCACAGCAACTCCTCGATGATCACAGTCTGCTCATCGTGCACCTCAGGATCGAGCGAACTTGCAAGAGTGTCCCAAGCTGCGTCGACCTCCTCGTTGCTGTACTCCCCGAAGTTCTGCGGCAGGCCGGTGGAGTAGATGTTCTGGCCCGAAGCAATCTGACCGGAACCTGACCAAGCAAACAGCGCCACCTCGTAGTCGCCGTTCACGAGATCCTCGGAGAAGAAATTTTCCGAGCCGACATCGGTGACGTTGAAGCCAGCGTCGGCACAGGATGCCTGGATGGCGGCAACTGTTTCGGTGCGGCGCTGGTTCGGAGCGCGGTAGCCAATGCGGACGTCAATGGGAGTGGCGACGCCTGATTCGGCGACCTTCTCCTGCGCTGCTTCAATGTCCACTTCGTCATAGCGACCGTCATAGGCTTCTGAGACAACTTCGTCGTAGCCGTCCTGGAAGGGGAAGATCTCGCGCGCGTTCATGAGGACGGCGTCCTCGCTGATGGGCTTGATCAGGGAATCGAGGATGCGTTGACGCGGCAAGCACAGTGCGAAGGCCTCGCGCAGCGCCAGTCCGCCTTGGGCGTCGGAGAAGACGTTGTTGTCGCGGAAGTTGAAGTCAACGTGCTCCCAGGTGAGGGTCGGCTCAGTGGCCACGGTGACGGAGTCGCCGATGTTCTCCAGCTGCGCAACTGCGTCGACGGTGGCCTGCGGCTCAATGATATTGACGTCACTGTTCTGCAGAGCCTGCGGCATGGCCGCATCCTCCAGGAAGCGGTAGATCCAGTTCCTGGTGGCGGCGGGAGTGCCCCAGTACTGGTCGTTGGCCTCCAGGGTGAGGGCGGTATCGCTCCAGCCGCTTCCGGTCAGCATGTAACGGCCCATGGAAGGTGTCATTGAGGGGTCGGGCAGTTCGCCCGGATTAAAGGTCCAGCCATCATTCCAGAAGTCAGCGGCCTGCTCCACCGTCGCTGCATCCTGGTCCAGGATGGCCTGCGCCAGGGCGTCAGGTTCCAAGCCAGACTCCTGCGCCACGATGTGCGAGGGCAACGTGTAGCTGCCCACCATGAGCTTCCAGTCAGGGTTCTTGGTGTCGAAGGTGACAGTGAACTCCTTGCTGCCAACCTCCCCCTGGGGACCCCCCGTGGCGTCAGCCGCGAAGGACGCACTCACGTTGTCGAACACAGCTTCGGCCTCGGGATCTTCTTGGCTCGCGTAGCCCGGGACGAGCCATTCCGGGTTCTGGCTGGCGAACTCGAGGAGATAGTCATTGATGGTGACGGGGGTTCCGTCCGACCATGCGGCATCCTCGGCAATCGTGTACTGAACTTCGAGCGGATCCTCAGAGATCACCTCGACGGTGCCGAACTCAGTGTTGTCACAGATGGTGCCGTCCGTACCGAAGTAGACGAATCCGGAGAACATCTGCTGAGCGATCACGCTGTTGTAGGTGGAATAAGTTCTGTTGGTGTAGGAGTTGTAGCCGTTCCAAGGGCCCGGTCCGGCGGAGTAGCTCACTTCACCATCCGAGGTTTCGGTGATGCCGACATCCTGTCGGCAGGCATCGCCCTCCTCCATCTGGCCGGTCTCAGTGGCCTCCATCGTGGCGGTGTCCTCGGTACCCGCGGGGTCCGTGGTGGTACCCGGATCCTCGCTCGTGCAGGCACCCAGCACGAGCGCACCGCTCAGCACCAGGCCGAGCGTTGCTCCGCCCTTTGATCTCAACTTCATGTCTTCTCCTTGTCGACGCCGACGTCTCCCCGTTGTGGGGATCAATGGTGGGGAGACTATCCACACAACCGGGCATTGGGAACCCTTACACGGCGGTGAGACCATTTCGTTACCCAATATTCGCTCCCACGCTTGGCCTTGGGTCTTGGATATCACGTTCGTTAGGAAGCGCTGATCAATGCTGTTCTCGGCGAGGACTTGGCCGGGCGGGATGAGATGGTGTCACTTACATCTGGTGCGTGTACTGGATGTCCATATCCAGATGTAGGGGCACCAGATCGCCCGATCCGGTGCGCCGCAGCCAGGACATGATTGATCAGTGATTCCTTGGAACCCGGGGTTGACCATGCAGGCGGGTTCGAATGCCGAGGCCAAGGATGGGTCTCACAAAGGAGGAAATAGTGCACTCTCCTCGAAACGAGGAAGGATCAGCTGTCGCCGTTGGCCTGGACGCTGGGCAATCGCCGTGCGACGAGCGCTACTGCGCCCTGTGAACCACGGGCGAGAATCAGCGTTGCCTGGTTCGGACCCTTGAGCCGCAGCTGTCTGCGAAGCACAGCGGGGTCGACGTCGATTGCACGCTTCTTGATTTCAAGGGTACCTATGCGATGTTGCGCCACGTAGGCGCGCAGCACGGAGTTGTCAAAGTCGAGAACCTCCAGCACCTCAAAACACTCCGCCAGGGGTGTGGCGGAGGGTTCGTCAGAAGAGAGATATGCGGTGTGTTCATTCAGAAGCCAGAGGTCCATCTGCGGCGCGATCTCCGTGACCATACCGGCCCTGATCACCGCATTGTCGGGCTCAATGATGAATCGGCCGGGAGGCTTGGCCGGGAGCTCGCGGGGCCGATCAACGCTGAGCTCTATGGGCTTCGACCCGTCGCGGGGAAAAACTACCGCTGCCCTCGCAGGACCGGGGTCGTTCCACAGGGAGGCCTCCACCACGTCGCCGCGATGGGAAACCCATGTGGCGCGCACATCGTCGGGAATGAGTTCCCTGGGGAGACCGGGCCCCATCTTGACACAGGTGAAGTGGGGGCTGGAGAGGTGCTGCACCACGAGCGACCAGGGCGGCGAGAAATCTGCCATCTGCCACGTGCGCCCGCGATGGCCGCGGCGGGCAGGGTCGAGGAACACGCCTGCGCCAGCGGGGACCTCCACCTCCTCGGCGAGGGCCACCCGTGCAGGGTCGCCACCCAGCAATGCAAGGTTCGCGCTTGCCAGCGCGGCGGTGTCAGCATCTGCCTCGACGGCATGCACCCTGAGCCCAGCCTCCAGAAAGGCCATCGAATCGGCGCCCATGCCGCACCCGAGGTCGAAGACCTCCTGCACACCCGCCTCTTTGAACTTGTGGGCGCGCCACGCCGCCACCTGGTGGCGAGTGGCTTGTTCCAACCCGTCGGATGTGAAGAACATCTCCTCACCCCTCGGGAATTTCACGATGGATTTCCGCCTCAACGCCACCTGAGCAAGAGCGGCGGCCGACAACTCCGGCGAGAACTGCTTCCGCATCCGGCTGGCGGCGCCGAGCGATGCGGGGTCCGCTTCCAGGCTGGCGGCGGCCAGCGCTGCACGGCCCTGGTCGGAGAGGATGTCCACGGACCAAACCTACAGACGCTCGGTATGGGGTGGCCGGATTGGCTGAGGCGTCACCGCGTTCCTTGCCGAAGCATCCGTAATCTGAGCCGCGTAGTCGCGGCTCAGATTACGGATGTCTTCAGGTTGCGTCACCGCGGACGTAGGCTCGGGTCCAACCAGGATCGGGGGAACAGATGGCGCGGCTGGATGTGTGGCTGTGGTCAGTGCGGATCTACAAGACCCGTTCGATGGCCACCAATGCTGTGCGCGGCGGACACGTTCGGTTGAACGGAGATCCGGTCAAACCGGCCCGCATCGTCAAACCCGGCGACAGGGTGAGCGTGAAGGAACCCGGCTGGACGCGCGAGTTCGAGGTGAAGCAACTCCTCACGAAACGTGTCGGCCACACCGTCGCCATCGAGGCATATGTGGATCATTCACCGGAGAGGCCGACGCACCTGTCAGTCCCGATGGGACGGCGCGACCGGGGCGCCGGTCGCCCCACCAAGCGCGACCGCCGCAAGATCGACCACCTAATCGGGCGCGACGAGCCCTGGCGTGACACCGCCGAGTAGTTTCACGAAGGCGTGGCGCCGCTCGTCGACCGTGAGCGGAACGAGCGGGTGATGTCCGCCCGTAGATCCCCGGCGACGATCCTTCCGGGCGATGCAGCGATCACTTCATCGAGACGAGGATCTTGACCTCGCTGTCCCTGTCCTGAAGAAGACGATTGAAGCCCTGCTCAACGATCTCATCCGGCCCGATACGACCCGTGATGAATGGTTCGAGGTCAATCTGCCCGCTCTGCACCAATTCAATTGCATCCGCATGGTCATTCGCATAGCCGATGCAACTGCCCATCTCGCGATCCTGCATCGTGAGGTACTTCGAGATGTCGAGCTCAATGGGCTGCGAGTGAAGCGCGACCACCTCCAGGCGACCACCCGCACCAAGAACGCCCAGCAACTGCTCCACCACGACGGGAACACCGGCTGCATCGAAAGCGAGTTCGGCGCCGGCACCGCCTGTCTGCGCTGCCACGATTTCGTTCAGGTCCTCATTCATGGGATCCACCACCACGTCCGCAACAGCTGTGGATGCGGCCAGTTCCCGGCGCTTTCTGGAGACCTCACTGACGATCGTCTTCACTCCGTATGCCTTCAGCACCGCCGCGACGAGAAGCCCGATGGGGCCCGCCCCGCCAACGACTGCTGTCTGTCCGGCCTCCGCCTTGGCGTGCTTCACCGCATGGACTGCCACGGCAAGGGGCTCGATCATCGCCGCCTGATCCAAGGGCATGTCTCCCACCGGGTGCACCCATCGCTTCTCCACCACGATGTGCTCGCTGAGTCCACCGCCGCGTCCCGAGATGCCGATGAATCCCATCTTCTCGCACAGGTTGTACGCACCCTTCTCGCAGGCCGGACAGGTGCCATCCACCATGAGTGGTTCCACTACGACGGAGTCCCCGACCGAGAATCCGTCGACACCCTCTCCGATCTCCTCGACCACACCTGAGAACTCATGGCCCAGCACGACGGGCAGGGTTTCGCCGGAGATGGGGTGGGGTTCGTCCGCGGTCGGTGCGGGCGGAATCGGCCCGTCCTGGTAGAGATGGAGGTCACTGCCACAGATGCCATTGAAAGAGGGCGAGATCTTCACTGTGCCCGGCCGCACCTGCGGTTCCTCGATGTCCTCGATGCGGAGGTCTTCCTTGCCGTAGTACAGAACTGCCTTCATCATGCTCTCCTCACTGGTCAGAGCCGATGAGACCTGCAGATTTCGGGTCAGAGACACCAGCCCTGATCTGGTTCCGATGCTACGCCCCGCGGGGGTCTACTACGACTCGTCGGCGTACAGCGGGATGTGCGACGACGCGTTCACACGACGACCGTCGAGACCGGCAGACCGGGATCGGCACTGAAGTCCAGAGCCGACGGCGACAGTCCGGCTCGGACCACCTCGGAGCCCACGGCTGCGATCATGGCTCCGTTGTCAGTGCAGAGCGCTGGCCGGGGTCTGCGCAACTCGACACCGGCCGCTGCGGTCCGCTCCTCCAGCAATCTCCGCAGTCGCGAATTGGCGGCCACTCCCCCACCCAGCAACATCGTGTCAACCTCGAAGTGGCGCGCGGCGTCAACGGCTTTCCTCGTGAGTACGTCACAGACGGCCTCCTGGAAGCTGGCACACACGTCGGCCACCGGAACGTCCTTGCCTTCCAGGCGCCGCAGCTCCACCCAGCGGGCAACGGCAGTCTTCAGGCCGGAGAACGAGAAATCGAAGCGGTGCCTGACCATGTCGTGGCGAGCCGTGAGGCCGCGGGGAAACGCGATGGCATGCGGATCGCCATCGGCGGCCAGCTTGTCGATGACCGGTCCGCCGGGGTAGGCCAGGCCGAGCAGTCGCGCGACCTTGTCGTATGCCTCGCCGGCTGCATCGTCGATGGTGAAGCCCACCTCTGTGATGGAACGCGTCATGTCAGTCACGTGCAGAAGGGAAGTGTGTCCCCCGGAGACCAGCAGCGCGACGCTGGGCATGGGGAGCTCGCCATGGTCCAACAGGTCGACGGCAACGTGACCCACCAGGTGGTTGACGCCGTACAGCGGCTTGTTCAAGTATGTGGCAAGGGCTTTTGCCGAGGAGATTCCCACCAGCAGGGCACCCATCAGCCCCGGTCCGGCTGTTACGGCGATGCCGTCGAGGTCGGTGAGGTCTATCCCGGCCACCTCAACTGCACGCTCAAGCGTTGGGAGCATGGCCGAGAGGTGCGCCCGGCTGGCGACTTCCGGCACCACTCCCCCGAACCGGGCGTGCAGATCCACGGAACTGGCCACCTCATTGGCGAGCAGTTCGCGGCCGCGGACGATGCCGACGCCGGTCTCGTCGCAGGAGGATTCGATACCGAGCACCAGGGGTTCAGTCACGATGATTCTCCTTCGTCAACGGCTGCAATATCTCGTTCCAGGATCACGGCGTGGGCACCGGGACCGTAGTAATCGCTGCGCTCGGAGATCCACCGAAAACCCACTGCGTCGTACAGCGACAGCGCGGCCGCATTGGTGGCCTCAACCTCCAACAACATGCGGCTCGCGCCCACCTCCTGGGCCCACGCGATGCCGACGTCCATCAGCTGACGTGCAAGCCCAGATCGTCGTGCGGTCGGTGATGTCACGATGCGGTGGAGGTCAACGACATCGGCAGACATGGCGAATGTGGCAGCGGCTTCCACCGCTCCCGACTGATTCCGACACACAATGACGCGACGGTTCTCTGCAGCCAGTTCCCCCCTCCAGGATTCCTCGCTCCATCGCTGGCCCTCCGGGAAGGAGGCCTCCAGCGCCATGAGGCCTGACAGGTCCGCCGTCGTCGCGGCGGACACAACTTGGCCCGCGACCGACACGGAATCGTCGGTCACAGCGCTCACCGGATCCTCAACCGGGGCAGCGCGGACTTGGGCGGTCCACCCACCGTTGCATCGGCCGGGCGCAGGTAATAGGGTTCCGACGGCGCCGCTGGCAGTTCGCGCCAGCGCGCAGCCAACAACGCGGTATCGATGCTGTTCGGACCGCTCGCGTCAAAGCGCACTCGATCCCGCATGGTCTCAGGCACCGGTCCCCCGACGGGCACTGGTGGCAGTGTTTCAGGGGCGCCCACCTGAGGCTCCCCCACACGGGCACCGTTGCGGTGATGCGCCCAGTAGAGCTCCTTGCGACGGGCATCCGAGGCCACGACGAATTCTGTCGGCGCACCAGTGACCTGCCACTGCAGTGCGAGAACATCGAGGGAACAGACACGGTGCAGTTCCCTGCTGGCCAGATGAGCGAGCGTGGCTGCGGCGGCGATTCCAACGCGCAGTCCGGTGAACGGACCGGGACCCATGCCCACGACGAACTCGTCCGCGTCTGCCACGGACAGGCCATTGCGGCGGCACACCTCCACCACGCAGGGCATCAGCGATTCGCCATGGGCACGGGTGTCGGTCACCACCTCGACGTCAACGGGGACGCCGTCGCGCGCCAATCCCGTTGCAACATGGTGCGAGGTGTCAATGACAAGAGTCCAGGTCATGTGTGCTCCCGAAGAGTTTCCAGTGCGCCTTCCCAGCGTTGCCCGACGCCGGTCAGTCGCACGGTGCGCAGTTCTGTCGTGGGATCGGTACTGCGAAGAATGTCTATTTCCAACCGGTCCTCCGCCAGCCATTCGGCCTTTCCCCGTCCCCATTCGATGTAGGTCACGGAGTCCGCCAGCGAGGCGTCGAGATCGATGTCGGAGAGTTCGGCTGCGTCGCCCAGGCGGTAGGCGTCGACGTGCACGAGATGTGGACCAGCGTCCAGGCTTCGGTGCACTCGCGAGATGACGAACGTGGGCGAGATCACGGGTCCTGTGATGCCCAGTCCCCTGCCCAGGCCCTGCGCAAGAGTGGTCTTCCCGGCACCAAGTTCGCCGTCGACCACGAGCACGTCCCCGGGGCGGAGCACTTCGGCGATGCGCTCGCCCAACTCCTGCATGAACTCAGTTGTCAGAATATCCACTACGACGGGGAGGTCCCGGCCCAGGATGTATCCGTCCGGCTCCTCCCTCACCACAGTGAAACCGTGGCGCTGCCACCACGTCACCAGTTCGGGGAACTCGCGACGCGTCAGAAGCTCAACGCGCCGTCCTCCCAGGGTGGCCGCCAGTTCTCCGGCGGCCTCTGCCAGAGCCCGGGCGAGACCGCCGCCCGCGGCACCGGGTGACACACTGACCCGCCGCAGGGTGGCGACGGGTCCGTGAAGCTCCACCAACAAGCAGGCGACAACCTCGCCGTCGACGACAGCACAGACACCGTGACCCACTTCGAGCGCGTGCTCGATGTCGGTGACGGTGTCGGCCAGCGCCGCGGGCGGTGGGTCGACATGCCGTCGGTGGGCGAAGGCCTCATGGATGACCCGCAGCATGGCGGGAGCATCCTCGGGGGTCGCCAGCCGGAGCGAAACCTGTGGGAAGAAGTTCATTTCCTCGGCGATTCTAGTGCCGCAACGTCCTACTTCCAGTTGCGGTTGCGTCCGCCGCCACCGCCACCGCCGCGTTTGCGGAAGCCACCGCCGCCGCCACGGTTCTGGGGGCGACGGGGCTGCTGTTTGGGAGCGATCAGCCGCTGGTACTCGGAGTCACCGATGGGGGCTCCCATGGGAACCTGTGCACCGGTGGCCTCGTGCAGCTCATCGCTGCCAGGGGCAACGTCGGTGGGCGACACATTGACGCCCGCCTGGCCGGAGATGCGACGCATCTCCTTGCGCTGGTGCGGCAGCACGATACTGACGACTGCACCCGATTCACCCGCGCGAGCTGTGCGCCCGGCACGGTGCAGGTAGTCCTTCGAGTTCATGGGTGGATCCACCTGCAGCACCAGGGAGACATCATCAACATGGATGCCGCGGGCTGCGACGTCAGTGGCCACCAGGACAGGGAGCTCCTCGCCCTTGAAGGCTGCGAGAATACGAGCGCGGGCGCCCTGGGTCAGTCCGCCGTGCAGACCGCCGGCCATGACGCCTGCCTCGCGGAGCTGTCCGGAGATGCGCTCCACACCCATCTGGGTACGCGCGAAGATCACCGTCTTGCCCTCACGGTTCGCGATCTCGGCGGTGATGGGGTTCTTATGGTGTGGCGCCATCTGCAGCAGGTGATGCGCCAGCGTTGTGACGGAGTTCTTGGACGAATCCACCTCATGTGTCACAGGATCGTGCAGGTACTTGCGCACCAGGCGATCCACAGCGTGGTCCAGCGTGGCGGAGAACAGCATGCGCTGCCCGTTGTCCGGGACGGATTCAAGCAGCGTCGTGACGGCGGGCATGAAGCCGAGATCACTCATGTGATCAGCTTCGTCGAGGACGGTGACTTCCACCTGCGAAAGATCGGCGGTGCCCTGCTCCAGCAGGTCAATGAGGCGACCCGGGGTGGCCACAACAATGTCAACGCCGCGCTCGAAGGCACGGACCTGCGGCGGGTAGGGCATGCCACCCGTGATCAGCGTCAGCTTCAGTCCGACGGTGCTCGCCAGTGGCGAGAGGTCGTCGGCAATCTGGAGCGCCAGCTCGCGGGTGGGGGTGATGATCATGGCGCGGGGGGTGCCGGAGGGGCGCCCGTCGGCCAGCCGGGTGAGCAGAGAAAGTCCGAAGGCCAAGGTTTTGCCGGAGCCTGTGCGGCCGCGACCGAGCACATCGCGGCCGGCGATGCCGTCGACGATGGTTGCCTGCTGGATGGGGAAGGGTTCCGTGATGCCACGGGCCTCGAGTTGCGCCACGAGCGGCAGACCGACGCCGAGTTCGGCGAATCCGGAGGCCTGGTGAGCATCGGAAACCTGAACGTCGGCGACTTCTCCTTCCGACCAACTCATCTGGTCGGTCTCGGGATTGCCCAAATCCTGGTCGTAGTCCTGACGGCTGTTGTGGCGTGGCTGGTGGGAGCGGTCCCGATAGTCACTGGAGGGCCCACGACGGCTTGTGTCGCCACCGAAGTTGCGACGATTGTCCCGTTCACCTCCGCGGCCATTGCTCTCCTCGAAACGACGGGGACCGCGGTCGTCGAAGGAGCGGCCACCGCGATCATCGCGTGACCTGCCCTGATATCCGCGGTCGCGGGAGTCGCTGCGGTCCTGGTAACGGGGTCGATCTCCACCATTGCGGTCGGCATTGCGGGAGCGGTCGACACCTCCGCGGCCACGATCGTCGCCTCCGCGCTCATTGCGCCCACGGTCGTTGAAGCCGCCACGGTCATTGAATCCACCTCGGCCGTGAGCGGGCCTGCTGCGCTCAGCGGGGCGACGGTCGTTGAAAGAGTTGGATCCGGAGTCGCGACGGTCATACGAAGGGCGATCGGAGCCGCCCGAGCCACGACGATCATACGAACCACCGCCTGAACCAGAGTCACGACGATCGAAAGAACGTCCGCCGGACGGACGCGAATCGCGACGGTCAAACGAACGACCGTTGGATGGACCAGAATCGCGACGCTCGAAGGAACGACGATCCGATGAGCCCGAATCACGACGATCGAAGGACCGGCCGTTGAAACCAGAATCGCGACGGTCAGAGGAACGGCGGTCATCGCCACCGGAGACAGCGCGGACCCCACGCTCGTCACGGTTGGACTCAGAGCGGGCTGCATGATCGTCGCTGGAGTTGCGATCCTTGCGAGCGACGTAGGGGCGGGAGCCTTCGTAGGGGCGGAAACCGCCGCTCTTCTTGGGCTTCGCGCCCTTGGCTGCACGGTCGGCGGCGCTCCAGCGCTTCTTGGGCGTACCGTCCGCCTTGCGCGACTTGGGCGCTTTCTTGTTTGACATGGTCATGGTGATTCCTCAAATGGATTGTTGACGAGCCCGGCGGCGGTTTGCGCCCGGCAGTGGCTCGTCTCGTCCTAAAAGGTGTCCCATTACAAGACGGCCAGAGGATGCGATCAATGTCGCGCCTCGATGGTGCTGCTGTACCGATGGAGCTACCGACCCAGAACTTGGCCGGCGGGTGAAAATACGCGGACCGGAGCAGCGCGGTCGCGGGGGGCCAATCTGGCCTTTTGCCACTTTACCGGGGCGAGGCCGGATTTCCCAAAGCGAATGCTCAGTTGACCACTGTGTATCGAGCATCAACCGCGAACTCCGCCGCACCGTGGTGCGAGAAAACTGCCATCCTCAGGTGGTCAAAAGCCGCGTGCGGTCGTGTCGAGGCCTCTGGTGGCACACGGCGGTCGGGTTCTGAGCAGTTCTTTGTGTTGTTCAGTCGAAGAGTCCCGCAGCCAGATGTCGGTCGGCAGTAAATCCCGGGGGCACGGCAAAAACCGCAGAGCCGATGGCTGTGGTCCACTCGTTGAGCGCGTCCGAGGCATCCAGTGTTTGCTGCACGGGGATGAACTGCTCCGCGATGCTGGACTGCAGGGCGATGAAGAGCAAGCCGGCCGTTTCCTGGCCGGCATCATCGATGTGTGCGTAGTTGATTCCTCGCCGCAGCATTCGCCGGCCCCTGTTCTCGGCTGGGTGGGCGCGCCGTGCGTGGGCGTCGACTGGCACCACGAGACTGCCGTCGGTCTCGGCCAGACGATCAATGTCGTCGCGCTCGCTGCCGCCGGTCAGCGGTGCTCCATCCTTGAGGTTGCGGCCGATGGACTTCTCCTGCCGGTCACGGATGATCGTGTCCCACTCGTCAAGGTCCATTTCGATGCGACGCAGCACCAGCTGGGTGCCGTTCGCGAGCCAACCGTCGGTGGACCAGAGCGCCTGTCCCAATTCCTCGGGGAGAGGGTTGCGGCTGCCGTCCAGCTGCCCGAACAGGTTGCGTCCGGTCACAGGGTTCCCGCCAGCATCCACACCCCGCCAGAAACCCGATTGACTCCAGCGAGGGAGCGCGAAGGGGCGGGCATCGATGCTCATGCGTCGGCAGGCATGGGAGACGGTGGTTTCGTCGTCGGCCTGCACCATGACCAGGAGGTCGCCACCACTCCATCGCTCCTGGAGGGCGTCGTGATCCATGGGCGGAATCGTTTGGAAACCAGCGGGACGCTTGTCCTCCAGTCCAGCCAACGTGAAGATCTGGGGACCAAGACCGACTGTGATCGTGAGCGACACGGCCTCCTGCGCCAGGTCAGGGGTGGCATCGCCCGGCGCGGGGCGCCCGGCCATGAGGGCGTCCACCGTCGCGCTCCACACCCTCATGAGTCGCGCCAACGCAGGCGCATCCGTTTTGCCCAGCAGGTCAAACGCGAGGAGTCGATGTACGGCGGGGGCAGGAGTCAGTATCCCGGACTGGTGTGTGCCATGCGCCTCGTAGCGTTGCCCTGCGACCCCTCCTGCAACGGGAAGTCCGTGCGGCCCGATCTCAGAGCCAACGCTCACACGTCCGCCCACAACTCCGGCGGCGACCCCCACACCCGCCGCGCCGGCGTACCCGAAAAGCGCACGGCGCTTCAGAGGGGAGGGATCGGACATGACTCCAGTGTAGGAAGCCGTTGAGATGGCTCCAACCAGGGCGGATGTAGAGTCGCCATCATGAGGATGTGGATGCTGCCGGTCATAGGCGTCGCGGCCCTGGTGGGTGCATGCGGAGTTCCCGCTGAAGGGAAGGTGCCCGCTGGTGATGACTCTTCAGGCGTCCTTCTTGCAGATCCCTGGGTTCGCGCCACCGACGATTCGCAGCGCCCGGACATGACTGCCGTTTTCGTGAACATGACCAACCCCACTTCGAGCGACATCACGCTCACCTCCGCCGATTGCGGCGACGTCGCCGGGATGGTGGAGGTCCATGACATGGCGATGGTGGATGGCGAGATGGTGATGCGAAAGGCCGAAGGCGGCATTGTCGTCCCCAAGGAATCACACGAACACCTGGCCCCGGGCGGGCCCCACATCATGCTGATGAAACTTCAGCGCGAACTTCCCGCTGGGGGCGAGGAGATCTCCTGCACTCTGGTCTTCGACAATGGGCAGGAGATTGACGTCCTTGCTCCGGTGAAAGAGTTCACTGAGGAGCAGGACACCTATCACACACACGACGGCGACGAGTAGGAGCCCGGTTCACGCCACCGGAAGGCCATGGCGGGTAGAGGGCCTGATGGCGTCGGCGTAGTGATCCATCAATTCATCGCAGACGGCTTCCCACGTCCGGTTTCTGATCGACCTCCGCGCAGATCCGGCCAACCTCTGCCGCTCCAGCGGGTCACCAAGCAGCCTCTCCACGTGGCGCCGCATGGCACCGAGATCTCCCGGTTCGTAGAGCAGTCCCGTGACGCCGTCGTCGATGAGGTCGATGGGTCCGCCGCGACGCGGTGCCACCACTGGAAGCCCCGCGGCCTTGGCTTCCTGGATGGCTTGGCAGAAGGTTTCCAGTTCTCCGGGGTGTACGAAGACATCAAGGCTGGCGAGCACTTCTGCCTGCTTGGTGCCGTCGAGATGCCCCAGGAATTGGGCCCCGGGCATGAGGTGCTCGAGGGCGGACCGGTTTGGTCCATCACCGATGATCACGATCCGGCTGTTGGGCAGATCGGAGAGGACTCTCAGATCCTCCACCTGTTTCTCGTTCGCCAGCCGTCCCATGTACCCGATCAGGAGTTCGCCGTCGGGCGCCATTTGGCGTCGAAGCACAACAGAGCGTCGATCCGGATTGAAGCGCTGCGCGTCCACACCTCTGCCCCACACCCGTACCCGGGGAATTCCCTGGGAGCGCAGCTGCTCCGCTGCGAAGGTGGAAGGCGCCAGATTCAGAGTGGCGAGCATGTGCGATTTGCGTACGTGATGCCACAGCAACGGCTCCAGGTGTGGGAAGCCGTAGCGCACCGCATAGGACGGCACCTCCGTCTGGTAGACGGCAACGATCGGGAGACCCATTTTGGCGCCCACCGATGCTGCCTTGAAACCAATCTGGAATGGCGCCGCCAGATGGATGATGTCAGGGGCAAAACCTGCCAGCATCCGTTCCACGCTGTGGGTGGGCGTTGTGACAACCCGCACCATTCCGTAGCCGGGCAAGCCGATCGACGGCACGGTTTCCACCGGAAAGCCCATGCAGTGCTCGGGTGTTTTGTTGCCGTCCTGCGGGGCCATGACCATGGCTTCGTGTCCTTCTGCGCGCAGGTACTCCAACAACCGCAGGACGGAGTTGGTCACTCCGTTGATCTGCGGCAGGAAGGATTCCGCAATGACAGCTACACGCACGCATCGGAGTCTAGGCGACATGGGTTTCGCACCCCTCCTCCGCGGACTGGACATTGCTCGCTCACGACGAGAAAGTGCGGCGGGGTTGCTCTGATCGAGCCCCACGGCCCCGTGACCGGGGTTTGGCTGCATCTTCTCGTCACACGCGATTCGGCACGTCCAACAGGTCGGCGACAACCGTCGGAAAAAGCGAGGCCAGAACGTCCGGCGGATGCGGGCCCGGATGCCGGCTGGCAGTGATGGCCTGAAGGCTGGCACCCAGAATTGCTGCTCTTTCCGCACCAACTCCCGCCGCCAGCAGCGTTCCGCAGACACCCGCGAGTGTGTCGCCGGATCCCGCCTGGCCGGTCCACGCCGGCCCCCGCACTGTGATGGTGACGTCACCTGAGGGAGTCGCGACGTACTGCGTACCGCCCTTGAGCAACACTGTCGCTCCGAATTCGGCGGCCGCCCGTCGGATGCAGCCGACGGGGTGGGTTTCCACTTGTCCCCTGTCCACATCCAGCATTCGGGCAAGTTCTCCCGCGTGAGGTGTCAGCAGGCTGCCCTCCGGAAGCGGGGCCGGGAGCAGGATCAGGGCATCCGCGTCCAGCACCAGGGGCACGCCGCGCTCGATGGCGTTGTCCAATCGCTGACGGGCGTCGTCGAGGTCTCCCCAACCGGAGCCGAGCACCATGGCTTGAACCCGGCCCTCGGCGGTCACGATGCTCGGGAAGTGAGTCACGATGAGCTCCTGGGATGCGCTGCCCAGGTAGCGAACCATTCCAGGACCGGAGTGGATGGCTCCGGCGCAGCCGAGGAGCGCAGCCCCGGGATAGTGAGCGGAGCCGGTGTCCAGTCCCACCACACCACGGGTGTATTTGTGGCTGTTCGGGCCCGGTACCGGCCACCACCGCGCAACATCAGACTCCTCGGCCACGCGGACGCCCATGTCCGGAACCGGCACGCCAATGTCTGCCACCACCACGTCGCCGCAACGCTTGGACGCTTCACCGATGACGTGGCAGGGCTTGGGTACTGCGAACGTGACCGTGCAGTCGGCTCGGAAGCTGGTGTGTGCGTCGCCTGAGTCGGCATCGAGTCCGCTGGGGAGGTCGACGGCGAGCACGGGCACGCCCAGGACCTCCGCCGCGTCGGCGAACGTCGCTACTACTCCCGGTAGTCCCGGACGACTCCCGAGCCCCAGAACGGCGTCGATGACCAAGGCCGCGTCGTTCAGAGTTGCTACTGCCTCCACCGCATCCACTTCGCGACACCCTGCTTCGTGGGCCTCGGCCAAGCCTTCCTCGTGGGCGCTCCCCATGGCGAGCCAGATCAACACCTCACGATCTGCAGCCAGAGTTGCCGCGGCGTACAGCCCGTCGCCGCCGTTGTTGCCCGGTCCCACCGCCACCACCACCGGCCCGCTGGGCGCGAGCACCCGCGCGACGGAGACGATGTCCGCCGCCGCGGTGCCCATCAGATCAATCCCGGGTTGTTCGGCGAAAGCTCTCCGTTCGGCCGCCCGGAGTTGGTCGGCTGTTGCGACTGGCCTCATGACTCACACACCACCATTGCTGTTGCATACCCACCGTCGTGGGAGATGGACAGATGGATCGTGGCAATGCCCAACGCCGCGATGCGCGCCGCAACGGTGTCAGTGGTCTCGAAGGACGGCACACCCACGTCGGACTTCACCACCTGGCAGTCCAGCCAACGCATGCCCCCGGGTGATCCGAGCGCTTTGGCAAGGGCCTCCTTGGCCGCGAACCTTGCTGCCTGGGACGGCAGAGACAGCTCCTGCTCCGACGACGTGAGCAGGCGTGCGCTGAGCCCGGGCCGCCGCTGCAGCATCGCCTCGAAGCGCTCAACGACGCACAGGTCCGTTCCTATTCCGACGATCATAAGTTCCACCCTAGGCGTGAATCGGTGGCCTCGCGCATGACCATGCGGCAGTTCGAGAATACGACACTTCCGCGCCCCCAAGTCCATGAACAATGAACGACTACGCCGTCTGCACGATCTGATGTGGTCAAATATTGCTACGTCGTTGGTGGCTGCGGGTGCACCAATGCACGGGACGTCACCGCCAGATGTGAGGGAGTTCCCACCATGATCAAGAAGTCGCTCATCCATCTCAGCTGCCTTGGACTGTTGTTCGTCCTGCCAGCGTGTGGCGGATCACCGGAAGACGGTTCGGCTCCCTCCACCAGCGAACCGGTCATGGAAACATTCAGTATCAACGAACCTTCCGCCACGGCGTCGGCCGACGGTCCCGAACCCGCTGCGAGCGCGACTCAATCGAAGACTCCGTTGACAGAGCCGGAAGAATCCCCATCGACGGAGCCACAGGAACCCGCACCGGCCGACGAAATTCCCTCCTCCATCCAGGGTCGCTGGATCTTCGTCGGCGACGGCGAGAAGACACAGGAATGCACCGATGTGCAGGAGGGCGAGGGCACGATCGTCGAGGTCGATGCCACCACGATCAGCTCCTTCGCGTGGATCGCCGAGCTCGAGTCAGTGGAGGAGAGCGACGCCGACAGCATCCTGGGGATGTTCGTGTACCAGGACGACAGTGATGAGCCCATCACGCAGCAGGTCAAGCTGGAGACGCAGGAGGACGGAGAGATCCTCGTATACACGGAACTGGGCGAGGACGTTGATCTGGCTCCGGCACGCTACGGACGCTGCTCGTAGCGAAGTAGCACTGCTGCTGGCCGCAGGCAGTTGCGGCACCGCGCACGCCACCCTGCGGCACGATGACCGGATGATTCAGGTCCAAGCTCCTCCCAGGGGAGCGTTGTCCCCCAGCATGGAGAAATAGGGCCTTCGTGGTTGTGATGACCACGAGGGGTCGAATACTCCACGCCGCGGGACAGCATGTTCAGGGTGATCTCGGGGAGGGACCGGATGGCGCTGCGCTTGGGCCGCAGTTGACGATAGGGAGATGTATCCCAAAGTCAGCGAGTCGCGAATCAGGCTGGGACTGGCGGCTTTCATCGCGGCTGCGGTGTTCGGGATCGTCCATGCGGGTTTCAGTCTGTTCTGGGCAGGCGGTGGAACATGGTTGCTGTGGTCGTTGGGAAGCAGCCTCCTGGAGACCTTCCAGGGGATGGAGTGGGTCCTTCACCTGGTGGGCCTCGCGAAGCTCATCGCCGCCGTTGCACCTTTGGTGATGCTCCGCCGGGGATGGTGGAAAGCGCGGCTCACCCGCGCAGCATGTTGGGCCGGGGCCTTGGTGCTGATCACATGGGGCGGACTGAACACTGTCATTGGGAACCTCGTCCTCACAGGCGTGATCCAACCGTCGTCAGGTTTCGATCGGCCCGGCATGATCGGACACGCGTGGTTGTGGGACCCACTGTTCCTCGTTTGGGGCGCCTCGCTTGTGGTCGGCATTTTCGCAACGGAACCGGGCCCAGCACAAGCATGAGCGGCGGCGTCACAACGGATGAAGCGCCGCCTTCCGGCAGGCAGGGTGCCTCACTCCACCGTGACTGACTTCGCCAGGTTGCGGGGTTGGTCCACGTCGTGGCCCAGCAGCGTTGCCAGTTCGCAGGCGAAGATCTGCAGCGGCACAGTGGAGACCAGCGGCTGCAACAGCGTGGAGACCTTGGGTAGCTCGAGGAAGGTGTCGGCGTTGGCGCGGGCATCGTCGTCGCCTGCCTCGGCGAGCACAATGGTGCGCGCACCACGGGCACGGACCTCGGCGATGTTGGAAATCACCTTGTCCCGCAGTTGATCGCGGCCCGGCGGTGGCACGACGACGAACATCGGCAACCCCTTGGACACCAGCGCGATGGGGCCGTGTTTCAACTCTCCGGCCGCGAAGCCCTCGGCGTGGATGTAGGCCAACTCCTTGAGCTTCAGCGCCCCCTCCAACGCCACGGGATAGCCCACGTGACGGCCGAGAAACAGTACCGACGGCGCGTCCTTCAGCTCCTCGGCCAGGTCCAGCACCGGCTGCCGATTGTCCAACACCCACTGCATGTGTGCGGGCATGGCATCGAGTTCGGTGAGGATGGCGCCGATCTCGTCGCCGTACTTCATGCCCCGCACCTGCGCGAGGTAGAGACCGAGCAGGTAGCAGGCCACCACCTGCGTGGTGAAACCCTTCGTGGAGGCGACGCCGATCTCGGGGCCCGCGTGGGTGTAGATCACAGCGTCGGATTCGCGCGGGATGGTGGCGCCGTTGGTGTTGCAGATCGCGATCACCTTGGCCTGTTGCTCACGGGCATGGCGGATGGCCATGAGGGTGTCGGCGGTCTCCCCCGATTGGGAGATGGTGACCACGAGTGTCATCGGATCGATGATCGGGTCCCTGTACCGAAACTCCGAAGCCAGCTCCACCTCACAGGGGATGCGGGTCCAGTGCTCAATGGCGTACTTGGCGACGAGCCCCGCATAGAACGCGGTGCCACAGGCGACGATGACGATCTTGTTCACTCGGCGCAGCACTTCGGGGCTGATGTGGAGCTCGTCCAACATCAGTTCACCGCGCTCGTTGAGGCGTCCCAACAGCGTGTCGGAGACAGCCTTGGGCTGCTCAAAAATTTCCTTGCGCATGAACCAGTCGTAGCCCTGCTTCTCTGCTGCCGCCAGATCCCAGTCGATGTGGAAGTCGCGGGTCTTTGCCGGTGAGCCGTCGAATCCCGTGACGTGCACACCCTCGGGTGTCAGCTCCACCACTTGGTCCTGCCCCAGCTCGATGGCGTCGCGGGTGTGTTCGATGAACGCAGCCACGTCAGATGCCAGGAAGTACTCTCCGTCGCCCACTCCCACCACCAACGGTGAGTTGCGCCGGGCAGCGACGATCCGGTCCGGATCCTGCGCGTCGACGGCGACGAGGGTGAAGGCACCCTCCAGTTGTGAGACGACGTCCCTCATCGCCTGTACCAGATTCGAGCCGGAGGACAGCTCGCGCTCCAGGAGATGGGCTGCCACCTCCGAGTCCGTCTCCGAAAGGAACTGCTCGCCCTCTTTCTCCAGGCCGGCCCGCAGAACCGCAAAATTCTCAATGATGCCGTTGTGGACGACGGCGGCCCGCTTCACCACGTGGGGATGGGAATTGGCGTCGGTGGGCGGACCATGCGTGGCCCAGCGCGTGTGACCGATCGCGGTGCTGGACACCGGAAGCGGATTCGCCTCCAGATCAGCGGCCAGGTTGGCGATCTTGCCAGCCTTCTTTCGGAAATCGACTGCTCCGCCATCCACGACGGCGATGCCGGCCGAGTCGTAGCCGCGATACTCCAACCTCCTGAGGCCAGCGAGCACTACGTCTCGTCCGTCACGGTTCCCGAGGTACCCCACAATTCCACACACGTCGGAAACCGTACAGCAAGTGTGCACGTTTCTTGACATCCACGCCGGTGGGGAATCACTGATCAATGCTGTTCTCGGCGAGGACTAGCTCCGGGTCTGTCCGTACCGCTCCAACGCCACGTCGCGTTCCCTCGCGTGATCGACGATGCGCTCGGGATAGCCGTGTCCGTATCCATCCAGCTGGTCCCAGGGTTCGTGGGCTCGTTTACCCTCAAGGTGGCGGAGTTCGGGGATCCACTGGCGCACGTAGTCACCATCGGGATCGAAGCGCAAACCCTGCGTCACAGGGTTGAACACCCTGAAGTATGGCGACGCGTCGGTTCCGGTGCCCGCCGTCCACTGCCAGCCGTGGGAGTTGGAGGCAGGATCGCCGTCGCGCAGCAGTTGCATGAAGTGCCGTGCGCCGTGTGGCCACCAGATGTGCAGATCTTTGGTGAGAAAGCTGGCCGTCACCATCCGCACCCTGTTGTGCATCCACCCGATGCTGGCGAGCTGGCGCATGCCCGCATCCACGAACGGATAGCCGGTGCGTCCCTGTTTCCAGGCCTCAAACTGACCGGCGACGTCCTCATCGTTAATGGGATCCTCATAGGGGATGTCCTCCAGTGAAGGTTTCAGGTCCTGATGCTCGGATTCAGGGTTGTGCCAGAGCACATCGGCGTAGAACTCCCGCCATCCCAGCTCGGAAACGAAGTGTTTGTGGCCGGGGTTTCGCTCGTCGCAATCGGCCAGCAGAGTACGCGGGTGCACAGTGCCGTACTTGAGGTGCATGGACATCATGGAAGTGCGATCCACCCCGGGGAAGTTCCGCATCTCCTTGTAGTGATCAATGACTTCCAGGAAGTCCGCCCAACGTTGCATGGCAACGTCCTCCCCAACCTCGGGCAGGTCCACGTCCACATGGGGCGGTTCCGGAATTTCCCGGCTGCCGTCTGCCCTGGCGAACTTCAGGCTTGTGGGAATCGTGGCAGGAGGGGGCCAGCCATGCGCACGCCACGCCTTGGAGAATGGGGTGAACACTTGGAAGGGTTTGCCGGACTGGTTCATGATGGTCCCGGGAGTGACGGCGTACGGGCTACCCGTCGCAACCAGCGCCACATCCTCACCCAGCGCATTGCGCACCCTCTGATCGCGAATCCTGCCCCACGGCTGGGACTCCGCCGAAATATGGATGGTCTCGGCCCCCACCTCCTTGGCCAGTTCCGGCAACACGTCCTCGGCTTTTCCCTGGCGGATCAGGATGTGACCGTCGTAGGACTCCTGCGCGGACCGCAGGGCTCGCAGCAGACACGTGGTGCGAACGCTGGATTCAGAAAGCAGGCGTTCATCCAGCACGAAGACCGGCAGCACATCACCGTGTTGGGCTGCGGCCCCGAGGGCCGGGAGATCGTTCATACGCAGGTCGCGACGCAACCAGAGGATGGAGGTGGGTGACATGGGAAAACGCTAGCGCACCACCCCAACCCCCCGACCCCCTCTTCCGTCCGGGTTGTACCGCCTCACGGCTTGTTGACATGCTTGACCCGGACACGCAAGTTTTCCGATGGTTGAGCAGCGCCCGGCGACGGGGGAGCCGGTGCGTGGTGAGATCTCGAGCAGCCACACGAGATCTCGACACGTTGCCGCTCGTTCCTCGCCGCGACTACTCGATCAACGGAAAGTATTTTTAGGACTCACGGCGGAGCCGGACGCGCTTGGAGACTTCGATCGAAATGAGATGATTGTGGCCAGACCTTTCGTGGTGGTGCGTCGAGGCACGTGGTCGTCACTGGCCGACGCCACACAGATCGACGTCGACGAAACGACCCTGGATCGTCTTCGAGGGTTGGGCGATCCCACATCGCAGGAAGATGTGGCCGAGGTCTACCGACCGCTGACACAACTCCTCCACCTCTACATGGCAAATGCCTGCCAACTGCGCGATGACAGCAATGACTTTCTCCGCCTCAAGGTACGTCCCACCCCGTTCGTGATCGGCGTTGCCGGATCAGTGGCCGTCGGAAAGTCCACCACGTCACGCCTCCTTCAGGAACTGCTGCGCCGCGCACCAGGCTCCCCGCGCGTGGATCTGGTGACCACGGATGGCTTTCTGTACTCCAACGACGAGTTGGAGAGGCGGGGCCTTGCAGATCGCAAGGGGTTTCCCGAGTCCTACAACCGCCGCGAACTGCTGAAGTTCGTCGTCGACGTCAAGTCGGGAGTGCCACGCGTCGAGGTGCCGGTCTACAGCCACCTCATTTACGATATTGATCCAACACAGACGATCGTGGTGGAGTCGCCGGACATCTTGATTGTTGAGGGATTGAATGTCCTCCAGCCGGCCCGGATCGAGGCCGATGGGACCTCGGGTCCCGCAGTGAGCGACTTCTTCGACTTCTCCGTCTTCGTCGACGCCGATCAGACAGACATCAAGCGGTGGTTTCTGGAGAGATTCATGGCGTTGCGCGACACCGCCTTCCAGGACGAGCGCAGCTACTTCAAGCAATTCACGACGCTCGGCGAGCAGGAGGCCTGGGATGTTGCGTCGAACGTCTGGGACACCATCAATGGACCCAACCTGCGCTTCAACATCGCCCCCACTCGAGATCGCGCCACCGCCATCTTTCACAAAGGTCCGGACCACAGCATCGAGACCATCGCGATCCGCAAGGTGTGACCCAACCCGTACGCCCCTGCCGATGGTCGAGACCTTCGGCGGATGCACGGTGCTCAGTGTCAGGTGCAACCCCGTCGAGCTGTACTCGCGTCCGGGCACAGATGCCTCGTATCTGCAGCGCCTCTTGGCGTGGCGAATCGAACACTGAGACTACACAGCAAATTCCTCAGTAACGGCGCCGCCGAGGGCCCGCAAGGAACTGTTCACCGCAGCGCCGTGAGCCAAAATGAACAGTCCAAACAGTTCACCTGAGAGCAACCTTGCGTTTCCTCAGAAAAAGCAGTTAGTGTCTGTGAGCACGCACTCCACCAAGCGAAGGTTCTCGACACTGATGAAGCGCATACTGCCTCTCCTGCTGGCCGCTCTGCTCGGCTCAACACTCGGACTCATTCCTCTTTCGGCCGAGGCCAACACCGGTTCCTCAGCTTCCAAGGTCTACACCCAGCCCGGTGACCACCTTGTGAACGGCCGTTACTGGAAGACCTCATGTGAGAAGTACTCCTCCTCCGTCGTGCGCTGCACCACCAACATCTGGGGCGAGAAGCGTTCCGCTTCGGGCGCCAAGTACAAGGGGTGGGTATTCAACACGCTCACCTACCTGCCCTCCTCCCGGGCCAGCTGGTCCAAGAATCCCCTCGGCAAGCCGGGATCATGGACGGCCTCGGATGGCCGCAAGTGGAAGACCGAATGCGACACCGCCGCCACCGGCCGGAATGGCTGCCGCTCCTACGCCCTGACGAAGGTTGGCAGCAAGTCGAAGTGGGTTGTCAACAACCTCGTGCAGTTCAGCACTTCCAGCCTCCCCGCCGTCAAGCGCATCCCCGCAGCAGCACCCGCTCTGAAGGGTGTGCCCAAGGAGCAGGCACCGCCGAAGCAGACCGCAGCAAAGAAGGCCGTCGCGGCAGCCCTCAGCAAGGTGGGTAGCCGCTACGTTTACGCCACGTCTGGCCCAAACTCCTTCGACTGCTCCGGTCTGACAAGCTACGCCTACCGTCAAGCTGGCATCACACTGTCGCGTAGTTCACGGACCCAGTTCTCCTCGGGTCAGAAGGTGTCCAAGAGCAACCTCAAGCCGGGTGACCTCGTGTTCTACTACAGCCCCATCAGCCATGTGGGCATCTACATCGGCAACGGCAAAATCGTCCACGCCGCCAACCCCCGTACGGGCGTCAACACGACGTCGCTGAACTCGATGCCCTTCGCTGGAGCGGTGCGCGTCGCCTGACCCCCAGCACCGGACCCCCAGTTCGCAGCCCCTCCCCCCGGCTTGCGGCTGGGGGTTCGGTGTTTCCTGTCAAAAACGCGCTGCGTCGCTCCCGCGTGTGGCGCTCACCTACCGAGGCGGGTGCGGACCTTGTCGGCGAGTCGATGGGCGATCTCGTCGGCCTTTTCCATGGTTGGCGCTTCCACCATGACTCGAACCACAGGCTCGGTTCCTGACGGCCGAAGCACCACGCGACCTGTCTCCCCCAACTCGTGGTTGGCGTCGGAGACGGCGCTGTTGATCTCCGGATCTATGCCGGCACGCAACTTGTCCACGTCAGCGACATTGATGACCACCTGGGGCAGACGGGTCATCACGCCTGCGAGTTCCTGGAGTGTTTTGCCTGTCTTCACCACCCGCTTGGCGAGGTGCAGTCCCGTGAGCACGCCGTCGCCCGTGGTGGCGAACTCACTCATGATGACGTGGCCTGACTGCTCGCCGCCCAGGCTGAAGCCGTTGGCGTTCATCGATTCCAGAACGTAGCGGTCGCCCACTTTGGTCTGGTCCACGCGGATGTCGTTGGCCTTCATGGCCAGGACGAACCCGAGGTTGCTCATGACGGTGGCGACCACGGTGTTGGAGGCCAGCCGATGATCCTCCTGCAGTGACAGGGCCAGGATGGCGAGTACTTGGTCTCCATCCACGATGTTGCCCTCGTGATCCACCGCCAGGCAACGGTCCGCATCACCGTCGAAGGCCAGGCCCAGGTCGGCATGGGAGGAGACGACGGCGCGTTGGAGGGTTTCCGGGTGGGTCGAACCGCATCCGGCGTTGATGTTGGTGCCGTCAGGCTTGGCGAAGATGGTGGTGACCGCAGCCCCGGCCTCCTCGAAGGCACGCATCGCGGTCTGATAGCTGGCACCGTTGGCGCAATCGAGTACCACGGTCAGCCCGGTCAACGACTTCTTCTTGCGCAGCGACTTCACAAGATGGGTCACGTACAGATCTACGGCCTGGGGTTCGGAGATGATGCGTCCCACCTTGTCACCGATGGGCCGTTGCCAGCTCTCACCCAAGTGCTGCTCAATGGCATCCTCCAGGTCATCGCTGAGTTTCACTCCGCCACGGGAAAAGAATTTGATGCCGTTGTCCGGCATGTCGTTGTGGGAGGCAGAGATCATGACCCCCAGGTCCGTGCGGTATTCATTCACCAGGTAGGCGGCCGCAGGAGTGGGGACAACGCCCACGCGCATCACGTCCACCCCGGCGCTTGCCAATCCAGCGCAGACCGCGGCTTCCAGGAATTCCCCGGAGGCGCGGGGGTCGCGGGCCACGAGCGCCGTAGGCTGTCGCCGCCCGAAGGCGCCTGCCTCGCCGAGCACATGCGCCGCAGCCACCGCCAGGTCCAGAGCGAGTTCTGCCGTCAGATCCACGTTTGCGACGCCACGGACGCCGTCAGTACCAAATAGTCGAGCCACGCGCTCACCTTAGCGGGAAGCCGCGCAGATTCCTTGATCGCTTCGACGGGGTTCCCACCAGGAGATGGGGTCGTTCGCTCAGGGGTTCTCGCCGCCGCGCCAGGCGCCCGTATCGATCCGCAGTGCAAAACCACGCAGCATGTATCCGGAGATGAGCTCGTCCCAGGCCATCACCGGTTCGCTGAGAATGGTGACGTCACGGGCCAGCAGCCTCGTGAGAAGTGCGTCGGACTCGGAGATGGCGAGGTGTTGGCCGGGGCACTTGTGAGCGCCATCCCCAAAGCTCATGACGGTCTCATTGACGCCCCTGGGCAGTTCTCGTCCGGGGCAGAGATTCAGGGGTTCGTCTCCCACAGCTTCCGGGTCTGCATTGGCGTGCCTGATGTAGAGGTCGATGAGTTCACCCTTTTTGATGGTCCAGGATTCGTCGCCGTCGGTGATTTCAATGTCAGCCTGGGCGCGACGGTAGATGTGCCCAACGACGGGTTCCAGACGGATGATCTCGTGCAGGATGGCGTGGCGCTCCTTCTCACCCGCGACCAGGTAGCGGGCGCGCAGGGCATCGTTGTTCAAAAGGTGCCAAGCGGCCATGCAGATGTACTCGCGCGTGGTGACCATGCCGGCCGTGCCATAGGTGGTGGCCTCCACAAGAATGTCCATGTTGCCGTAGCCCTCGCTGATGAGGTGGCTGATGACATCCTCCTGAGGGCTCTTTCGTCTGGCTCTGATCGCTGGCCAGACGTCGGCGAACCAGAACCTGACCACCGGCCACAGCCCATTGAGTGCAGCCTGGATCCACTGCCTGTTCGTGCGACCCAGATCTTTGCGGGTGATGTCGAAGGAGGGCTGGTTGAAGAACCGCACCAGCCGTCGCGCCATGGGCTTGACCCTGGAATTGGTCAGTCCCACCACCTCGGCCGTCACCTCGACGGTGAAGTACAGGCTGAGTTCGTCGAGATCGAAGCTGTTCAGCTTCTCAGCATCCGAGATCACGTTCTCCGCGGCGGAGTCCATCAGATCCTGGTAGCGGGTGGCCACGATCTTGGGCGCAAAGAACCGAGCAACCTTGGAGCGCTGCTCGTCGTGGAGGGGGCCGTCGGAAAAGAGAATGGGGTGGTTCTTCAGGAAACCCTGCGGAATGGCCTCGGCGGTGAATCCTGCCTGCGTGGTCCCGTGGCGGGCCCGCAACACCTGTCGCGCCACCTCCAGTGACCTGATGCGCCACAGGTCACCGTCTTTCTCGACGCGAGGCTCATCCGCCTCGTCGGGCCTCTTCGACCACCGCAGATCAGTGATGATCCCCACCCCTTTCCGACGTTGAGCAGCGTGCCTCGAGGTTAGCCGCCTCGACGACCGCGCGCATGGACGAGCTGCGTCCAGCGCAGGAAGGCATACGCAACCTGAACCGGGCAGTCGCGGCACAGGTTACGTATGCTTACTTGGGCTCATCACCGCACCACTCCCATGGGACAATTCGGCATGGACGATACAAGGAAGTACCTGCCGGAGATCTACCGGTCATTCCGTTCCCGTTTCGAGGACGTGGTCGAACGCCACGACGCGGTCGCTGAGGCGGTTGACGCGGCGGGACCACTCAATGAGCAGACGATTCGGCTGGTCAAGCTGGGGCTCGCCGTCGGCGCTCAGGCAGAGGGGGCGGTGCGCTCCAATGTCCGCAAGTCGCTCGATGCGGGGCTGAGCCGAGAAGCGATCGAGCATGTGATCCTGTTGGGGCTCACCACTCGCGGTTTCCCGGCGACGGTCGCCGCATGGCAGTGGGCGAGCGAGGTCTGGTCGAATCGCGAGGAGCATTGACCTGAGACTTGGGAGAACCGCTGGGCCATATCGACCGGACACGCCGCACTCAGCCATCACCTCGCACCGAAACGACCAGAGCGCTCGAAGCCAGTCGCCACCACGCTCAATAGGTCTACCCACCTTGACCGGAAACGCCGCGAATGGCGACCACCTTGCACCAAGACGACAAGAGTGCTCGCATCCAGTCGCCACCACACTCGATACGTCTGCCACCCTGACCGGACACGCCGCAACCAGTCCCAAGCGCGTAGATACACGACCTGGGACACCGCAACCAGTAGCCACGGAGCAACATACTGTCTCGGTGGATAGTCGATGTGGCGTGTCCGGTCGTCCTCAAAGTGGACGCAGCGTATCGAAGCCCATGGTTCTGTTGGTCGTCGGCTCAGCCGTGCAAACGCACCTCTGACCTGACCGCCATGCTGTGTCCAGCCGAGTCCGGGTTATGCTGATACCGCCCGTGAACAGCGGGTGTGGTCCTTCATACGAGGGAAGCCGGTGGGAATCCGGCGCTGACCCGCAACCGCGATGCCGTCAACTTCTTGGCGGACGAGCCTGGATACCCGGTAGGACCACGCAAGCCCCACGTCGTGGACTGCGTGGCGTGACTGCACGTTGCGCTGCCGGACCGAATGAGTAGAGAGCAGCCCGTGCCACACCCTCGCCGCCCCCAGCGCCTCGTGGCGATGTTGGCCGTCGCAGGCATCGCCACGACGGCAGTGCTCGCATTGCCAAGCACTGCGCGCGCCGACGGCGATGGTTGGCGCGAAGGTTGGTGCAGGGTGGGCGAGGGCCAGACCGTGGTCATTGACTGGAGAAACACTGCGGAGGAAGATGCAGAGCGGCAGCTAATCCGCTGCATAATACTGGCAGTTGGGTCGACTTCATATCCGTTACAAGGTGACGCTCCGCCGCTCACAAGTCCCTTGGAGTCCGCGGGAATCAGCTATAAGACTGATGATGCGGGCGTGTTCACCTCTATCGAAGATGTCCAGATTACGACGGATTTCACTTGGCATTGGGCTACTGGAACTCCGATAGTGGGAGATGAGGACGGAGGCACGTGGGAGGGCAAACCAGAATGGGAGCCCGAAGCAAGCGTCGATACCGTCGTAGGAATAACTCTCACTGACAAGACTGACGATGCTTCAAGGCTGCCCGTAACATCTCCTCAATTCGATCCTTCGGATCCACCACCCGACCCGGACCCCGACCCCGACCCTGACCCAGATCCCGATCCCAACCCCGACCCGGACCCCGATCCCGATCCCGACCCGGACCCAGACCCTGACCCAGATCCGGAGCCAAACCCTGACCCAGATCCCGACCCGGCGCCGGAGCCACCAGCCAATCCTGATCCACCAGTCGATCCCGAACCAGTCGATCCCGGACCAGTGAATCCCGACCCACCTGCCAACCCGCAGCCCCCAGTTGATCCACCGCCCAGCCCACCAACGACCACGGCGACACCCACGGATACCACGCCCACAGCCTCCACTGAGCGTCCGACGCGGACCCAGCGTCCGAACAGTCCACCGCGACGAACCACTGCGCCTCAGCGTCCGACGGATCGCCCGCAGCCTCCGATGAACCCACCCGTTCCACCGGCGCCGCCCGTGCCGGACCTCCCGGATCCGCCCCCCGCGCAGCCCCTCGAGACGGCCGTTCCAGCGGGCCCGTCGGGCAATGAAACCGCTCCGACAGCGGCCCCGCCGTCGCGCGTCTGGGGTCGTGAGGATGCAACGCGTCAGAGTTCGGAGGCAACACGTTCGGATACTCCGGCACCATGGTCGCAGCTTGCGGCGGTGGCAGGCGCAGTAGTGATCGTCGGTGGGCTCGGCACCGCCTTCGCCCGCGGCCTGCAAACCTCCACCCCGCCGGTGGTGGAAGAGGAGTGATCCGTCGCACCACCCTCGCTCTGGCTGCCCTCCTGCTCGCCGGTCCGTGGGCCGTTCAGCCCGCCGCCGCTGAGCCCCCAGCACAGGCCGCCACCCTGTGCGCAGGATCACCCCGCGGCTGCGCGCTGGAGACCAACGATTGGCTCCGTGAGGGTGCAACGTTCCCCGTCACCGTGATCGGCAATGCCAATGCTCGTATCCAGGTGGTGGTCTACCAGGCAGTCCTCGCTGACGGCGCGCTCGCAGAACTTCGTCCCATCAGCACTGAAGCCGAGGTCATCACCAACTCCGCGGGCGTCGCCCACACCGAAGTGGCCATTCCCACCCTCAGCACACCCGGTGATGCCAGCGGCTGGGCGCTCGTCAGTGTCGGCGGCATGCAAGACGGTGCCGACACTCTGCAGACCGTCGGTCAATTCGTCCCCTTCGGCACCCGCGTTCCGCGCATTCTCGGCGACGGCTACGGCGAGGAGAAGCCGGCGGGTGCCACGCTGGAGTTGCAGTACACCGGCACCATCCCCGGAACCCGGTTCGCCGTCGACTATCAGGACGACGACGGTGTCTGGCAGGAAACGACCGCCACCGGGATCGCTGCCACCTCCGCAGAGACCGACACTTCTGACGCCGATCCGGAAGAGAACACCGATACGCAGGATGAGGGGTCCTCAACCCCCCGGCCTGACGACACCTCCACCCTCAACTACACCGTGCCGCGCGGCCTGAACTCCACGCCCCACAAGTTCCGCCTCCGCAATGTCAGCGATTCAGCCCTCTCTCCACCATGGTTCCTCACCCCCACCGTCGACGGCACACCCCAGGAACCCCTGACCCCATTCCAGCCCCCGCCAGTGGGTGAGGACCTGTCCGGCGCCAACCTCGTAGCCACACATCCAGAGCGGACGGTGGTGCTCACTGCAGGAAGCATCGCCGTCGCAACATTTGCGTTGACTCTGGCGGGCGCGGGCATCGGTCTGCGACGTCGGGGAGGGCTGCGATGACCGACGGCCATCCCCTGGTCTGGCTGTGGATACTGCTCGTGGGCACCACCATTGCCCTCAATACCACCAACCCGCTGCTACTGCTCCTGATGGGCGCGGCACTCGTGGCCAGCGGCTTCCTCGCCGCAGGTCCGCGCCGGGCCAGCTTCGTCACCGCAATGGGAGCAAGTGTGGTGGCGGCGCTGGTGTGGGTTGTCCTCACTCTTGTCCTACCACGCGGTTCCGAGGCCGACGCGCTGGTGGTTCTCCCCTCATTCTCGCCCGGTCCCGGTGTCACTTTCGGCGGCCCGCTGGACCTCGGCTCGCTCATCATCGGACTCGTTGGCGCATTACGAGCCGTCGTGATCATCCTCCTGTTCGGCCTGTCCGGCCAACTCGTGAGCGCCCGCGGCTGGCTGGCGTTGTCGCGCTCCACCCTCGGCGCGGGATCGCCAGCATCACATCCGCTGGCCACCCTGGGCGAGGCCAGCGTGGAAGCACTGCACGCACGGCAGCGGATCGCACACCAGGGCTGGGGCCGCGGCGCCGCCGCCGGCTGGCTGGCGTCGCTGCTGTTGGCCGGCCGCCAGATCGCTCGCGCCGACAGGGCAACTGTGGCACCCCGCCCCAGCGTCGAGCTCATCCGGCTGGTACTCCTGCTGGTCCTGACCATCGCCCCCGTGCTGCTGCTCGCATTCGGGGTGCTGCCAACGTGGGTCACGAACAATGTCTACGGAACCGACATCATCGGGCTCGTGGCGTTACTGGCAGTAGCTGTGGGACTGGTGCTGCCCGGCACTCCTGCACTGCTGCGCACGTGGCGCATCTCCGACATCCCGCAGGCAGCTGTTGCACTGCTCCTCACCGCAGCCTGGGCCCTGCGCGACCTCCTTGGTCTCTCCTCCAACCTCACCCCCGCACCGGATGCGGCTCTCACCCTGCCATGGGCCATCGCGGGCGCAGTGGTGTTGCTGCCGTTGGCTGTCGGTCTCTCCGGCCAACGCGCACCACGCAGGGTGGTGGCCGCCCATGCTTGAGATGAGCGCCTTCACCTACTCCACACCCGGTCGCGGCACGGTGCTCGACGACGTCACCTTCGTCGCCGCCACGAGCACCATCACAGCCATCGTCGGCCGCTCCGGCTCCGGCGGCAGCACCTTGGTGGCTGCACTGGCGGGCGCGGTGCCACCCGGTGCGCGGATCCGCGGCAGCGCCACCTTGAACGGCACCCGGATCGACGGCGCCACCCCCGATGAGCTCTCCGGTGTCGCGCTCTGGATCTCCGACACGGCACTGCCGGGCGGCACCGTCGCCGAGAGCCTGCGCAGCTGGCTGGGCGATCTGTCCGCCGCGGAAGAACTCGGGCTGCAGGACGACCTCGCCCGTCGGTTCAGCTCTCTACCCATCGACATGCGTCTTCGCCTCCACTGCGCCACCCTGATGGCCCAGGACATGAGCGCCCCGCCAGCCCTGATCCTGGTGGACCGTGTTCTGGGGGCCGCGGATGCCGCCACACGGACCCGCTTCTGCTCCCTGCTGAGTGGTCTTGCCCGGGCCGGTTCCACAATTCTCTGGGCCGAACATGATCTGGATGCCGTCTGGGAGCATGCTCACCAGGTGGTGGAACTCATCGACGGTCGCGTCGTCACCGCTGTGCGCCCACAGGAATGGCAGCCCAGCAGCCTGCCGGAGCCCACGCTCCTGACACTGGCTCGGGCGCTCAGCCTTCCTCCGAAGGACTGCCGCACCCCGCTGTACGCACGCGAGGCGTTGGAGGAGTACCGCATCACCCTGCCACTGTTTCCGACGCGCACCCATCACGGCACGGCACCCACGGGCACGGGCACCGTCATCAGCGCCACCGCCGTGGGGCTCAGCGGTCCCGGCATCGAACTCCGCCCCGGTGAAACCCTGGGCATCATCGAACTTGACGGACGGCCGGAGGCCCTCGCCAGACGTCTCGTCAGCCAACTCCCCGGCGGGGACATGGTTCCCAGCCAACTGCCCCCCACCTTGAGATTGGGCGCCGCGGCGCGGGCATGGGAACATCGCCACCACCTCAACATGGGCTCTGTCATGAGCCGACTGCCCATGCTGCAAGCCCGCACACTGCTGGCCGATCTCAGCCCGGGCGAATTCGCGGCCTTCCGCCACGCACTGGCCGAAGAAGTCGAGACGCCGCTGTGGCTGCCGCACCCTCAAGCCGGGCTGGATCCGCGCGAGCGTCACGCGCTCGCCGAGGACCTGCGCCGTCGTCCCGCCGGAACTCGTCTCATCACCAGCCGTGACGTCGAGCTGCTGGTCAGAGCCTGTCACCGGCTGATCATCATCCGTGACGGCCGGGTTGTTGGCGACGGTTCCCCGGGTGCCGTGGCAGATCTGCTGCCCATGGCCCCCCTGGTCTCCCGCGCCGTCGGCTCCACCCGCTACCTGCGGCTCACCGATGTGTTGGAGAGCACCCGGACGGAGGTTCCGGTATGACTCGCTTCCTCGTGAACTGGCGCTCCCACAGCGCACTGTGGGTGCTCGTTCTGCTGGGCACAGGCTGGTTGGGCTGGCCCATCTGGTCCTCCTTCACCGCCCCCGGACGTGACGCTCTCGAAGCCGAATTCCCCCTCCTGCTGGCCGCCCTGCTGGGCTTCATGGGTGTGCTGGCCACCTCCATCTGGCTCGACGCAAATCGCCGGGCTGCGGTCTTCGGACCCATCCTGCTGGTGACGACGGTGGACATCATCTTCCGGCTCGTGCTGTCCCCCGGCGGCGCGGGGATCGAACCCGTCTATGCTCTGCCCCTGCTGGCTGGAGCCGCTCTGGGAGCACCCGCCGGCTTCCTGACGGGGGCGCTGGCTGCACTCGCGTCGTCGGTGGCTCTCGGTCTGGTCGACACCCCTCTGGTTTCCCAGATCCTCGTCTGGGGAACCTGGGGCGCCGTAGGAGGGCTATTGCGGTCACTACGCCCCACCACCGCCTGGCTGATCGCCGCCGCAATCTCATTCCCGCTCGGTCTGTTCACCGGCCTGGCACTGAACATCGCGGGCTGGACGGGTGAACGCGATGCCATCACCGGTGGCTTCCTTCCTGGCCTGCCCCCGCTGGATGCGCTGCAGCGACTTCTTGACTACACGTTGGCCACCTCGCTGGCCTTCGACCTCACGAGGGCCGTGGTGAACGCCATCCTCGTCCTGGCCATCGGTCTGCCGGTCCTGAGCGCCCTGCGCCACCTGTCGGGGACACAATCCCCAACCGCCACTGGCTCCGCCGAGCCACCACCACCGGACGTGACGCCCGCAGCCCTCCGCCGACGCGAGCGCAGCAACAACCTCACACACCTCTGGACACCCAGCACCACCACCCAGGAGATTGAATGATGTCAGAATCCACCGACGAGTTCCCCAACGACGACATCTTCGTCCAGGCCAGGGGTGCGCACACGCGGGATACCCTGACGAGCGACGAGATGGCGGGCGCCGAAGAGACCCTCCAGAGCTTGTCCAGCTACTTCGACGCCACCGTCGTCGGGCAGCCACGGCTTCGTCGGGCGCTTCTGGCCACGGTGTTGAGCCGCGGGCACATCCTCGTGGAATCAGTGCCGGGGCTCGCCAAGACGCTGGCCGCCAGCACCCTTGCCCGCTCCGTCGATGCAAGTTTCGCCCGCATCCAGTGCACCCCGGATCTGCTGCCGAGCGACATCGTGGGCACCGAGGTCTATGACCCCGCCACCACCACCTTTCGCACCGAACTCGGCCCCGTCCACGCCCACTTCGTCCTGCTCGACGAGATCAACCGTTCCAGCGCCAAGACGCAGTCGGCCATGCTGGAGGCGATGCAGGAACACCAGACAACCATCGGCGGCACCAGCCATCCACTACCTGCACCGTTCACGGTGATGGCGACGCAGAACCCCATCGAGGAGGAGGGCACTTACGTGCTCCCCCAGGCCCAGATGGACCGTTTCCTCCTCAAGGAAGTGGTGGATTACCCCAAGCCGTCCGACGAGATCGAGGTACTCAACCGCATCGAACGCGGCACCTTCGAGCAGCCCCCTCCACCCGTCGCCACCACCGCCGACATCACCCGCCTGCAAGAACTCTGTGGCCGGATCCACGTCAAGGAGAGCATCAAGCGCTACATCGTGGAAATCATCAACGTCACCCGACGCCCCGGTGACTTCCTGAGCAGCGAGCACGCACGCTGGATCGAGTACGGCGCCAGTCCCCGCGGCGCCATCGCCTTCCTCCAGGTGGCCCGCAGCAACGCCCTGCTCGCCGGCCGCAACCATGTGGTCCCGGACGATGTGGTCTCCATGCGCCACTCCGTCCTCCGCCACCGCCTCATCCTGACCTTCGAGGCCATGGCCGAGCAGGTGCATGCGGACCACCTCATCGACGCCGTCTTCGACGCAGTGCCCACCCCGTAGCCCCATGGCCCGTCTGACACGAGTTCGTCGCGCCGTCGCGCTCGCCACCCGGCACCGGGTGGGCGGGCTGTACGAGGGCGCCCACTCATCGCTGCATGCCGGACGCAGCATGGAGTTCAACGATCTGCGTGAATACGTGCGCGGCGACGACATCGCCGAGATCGACTGGAAGGCCTCGGCCCGCAGCGGTGGCCCCCTGCTCGTGAAACGCCACATCGCCGAGCGCCGCACCACACTGATGGTGGCCGTGGCCACCGGTAGAGACTTCGCAGGTATGGCCTCGCCCACCGAGAAGAAGGTGGACGTGGCCGTCCAAGCGGCCGGTGTGTTCGGCTCCATCGCAACCCAGCACGGCGACTACGTCGGTCTCCTCTGGTGCGACGGTGACGACATTCGCGCCTCGCGACCCTCCACACGGGACGTCGAACTTGAACGCATGCTCGGCCACATCGAGGACGCCGTTGGTGTGGACTCTCCGACGGCCGGCCTGGGACGTCTGCTGGAAGTGACCGCCACCACATTGAGGCGTCGCGGCATCATCGTGGTGGTGTGCGACGACGTGGACATCGACGCTGATCTGGAGGCGCGTCTGCGCCGCCTCGTGGTGCAGCACGAGGTCATCCTGATCACGATCGCCGACCTCGACCCCACGGATCCCGCCATCGCCACCTCGGCGATCGTGGGCCTCGATGATCACAGAGAGTTCCTGCGTGAGTTCCGAGCAGACTCCGAGCTTCGCGACGCCATCCGTGCCGAGCGGACCGAGCGCGCCGCCAGTCGCACCGCTGCACTGTCACGTCTCGCCATCTCCCACCTCCAGCTCGCTGGGACCGACGGACTCGTGCCCGCCATCCTCACTCTCGTGAGGAGCCATCGCCGTGCCCGTTGACGTTTTTCTGGAGATCAATCCGCCGGTGGGGCTCGACTGGCGATGGTGGGCCATCGCCGCAGCACTGGTACTCGTGGCGCTGGCAATCATGGCCGTGGGCATCCAGCGCTGGCGAGCGCTGGGCCGCAACCTTGATGGATCGCCCGAGGTGTCTTTGACGGAGCTTCGCACAAGCGCGCTGTCGCGGATCAGCGCAGCCACCGCCACCTATCACTCCGGTGGGATCAACGCCCAGAACGCCGTGCAGGAGATGAGTCGTGCCACCCGCTGGTTCGCCGGCACGGCTTCCGACGGTGACGCCGACTACGAGACCGCCGCGCAACTGAACGCCGCCGCCCGCCGCGATCCCCGGCTGGTGGACGTCGCCACTTTTGTCTCAGATGTCCAGGACGACTCTTTCTCCCCCACTGCCCGCCCCGACGTCGACGCCGTCGCTGATGCAGCGAAAGAGGTGATCCGGCAATGGCGCTGACACAGCCCTGGTACGGCGTGGCCGTGCTCCTCCTCCTCGCACTCGTGGGACTCGCCGCATGGTTGTGGCCGCGCCGTCGCCCCAGCATGAAACACGCTTTGCCACTGGCGAGTGCCGCCCGGATTCGTACACTCCCCCGCTTCGTCCAGCTCGCCCGTGCCCGGGTGCGCTGGCTCGTCATCGAGTCCTGCGCGCTGGCCATGGCCGGTTGCGGCGTGGCTCTCCTGGCAGCCGGGCCGGTCTCCGCGGAAACCATCAACGAGCAGCGCAGCAACCGCGACATCGTGTTGTGTCTCGATGTGTCCGGCTCCATGTCCCAGGTGGACCGCGACGTCATCAACAGCTTCGCGGACCTCGCTGCGGAACTCGACGGTGAGCGCATCGGCTTCGTCCTCTTCGACGCCTCTGCCGTGACCATCTTCCCGCTCACCGACGACGCCGCCTACATCGCACAACACCTGCGGGAGACCGGCGAAAATTTGGGCACTGGACGGGTGGCGGGTACAAGGGTGGGAGACCTTGGGTCCTCCCTGATCGGCGACGGCCTGGCGAGTTGCCTGCAGCGCTTCGACCAGGACGACACCCAGCGCTCGCGCACCGTCGTTCTGGCCACGGACAATCAGGTGGCCGGCACACCGCTGTTCTCCGTCGCCGATGCTGCGCAGCGCGCCGTGGAGCGCGACGTGCTGGTATTCGGCATAGTGCCTGCGGACAACAGCGTTGCGGCCACCGAGGACCTGACCGCCACCCTGGCACCCACCGGCGGCGACGTGTTGCTGCTTGGTCCGCAACCCGATCTGTCATCAATCACACGCGCCGTCGAAGCCTCACAGCAATCCGTCATGGACGGCCGCGCCCGCAGCGAAGCCGTTCCGCTCGTCTGGCCGGGTGCGGGGCTGGCACTCCTAGGAATCATCGGTGCATCACTGGCCCACCGACGAAGGGCCGGAGCATGACACTGACTCCTCTGTGGTTCCTCTTTGCGGCTGTCATCGTCGTATTGGCACTGCATGTCTGGGCGTCGCGCAGGACGCTCCGCACACCCGCCTTCTGGCTGCGTGCCGGAGTCCTGCTTCTGCTGGGCGCTGTCGCCCTGCAACCAGCGATCGTGGGCAGTGAGGACCCTCCCACCCCCACTGCCACGGACATCGTCCTCGTGGTTGACCGCACCACGTCGATGGGTGCAGCCGACTACAACGGCAAGCGGCCCCGCATGGAGGGAGTGGCCGCTGACGTGGCCGAGCTCGTGGCGGCCATGCCCAGCGCCCGCTACTCCGTCGTGGTGATGGACAATGACGCTCGTATTGAGGTCCCCTGGACCACGGACACTGCAGCCGTGGTCACCTTCGCCCAGACCATGGGCTGGCGTGAGGAGACATTCGGTATCGGCAGCGACATCTCCGTGGGCAAGCCACTGGCTGAGGAATTGCTGAGCACCTCGGCGCAAACCCGTCCACAGGCCCGCCGCTTCCTCGTCTACCTCGGCGACGGTGAACAGACCATGGAGGCCACCCCTGCCTCCTTCGACAGCCTGGCCCCCCTGCTCACCGGGGCCAAGGTGTGGGGCTACGGCACCCAACAGGGCGGCCGGATGACACTGCGTTCGGACACTGACGAACTCGTCGAACAGGACGGCGTGCCGCAGCTCTCCATGATCAATGAGGGCGCGCTGCAGCAGATCGCTGACGATCTCGGCGGCACCTACGAGCACCGCACCGGCCCCGGAGGTCTCGAATTCTGGTCCGACGGCGCCGGCGCAGCCACCGGTGAAACCGGCACCCCCGATTATTCGCTTGTCTGGCTTCTGGCGCTGGCCGCGGCGGGCGTGCTGGCCGTCGACGGCTGGTTCACGCTGAGAAAGACGCGTTATGCCCGCCGGGAGGTATCCGTATGAGAAGAACGCCACGTCGCCTCCACTGGTTGGTGCTGCCCTCAGCCGTGGCGCTTGTGCTGGTGCTCGCCGCCAGCACATTGGTGTTGCAGCTCGTGTTCCTGGCTGCCGGAAACTCTGCCTGGCAGGAGCGGGACAGTGCAGGGGCTGAACGGCACTACTCACGCTCCATGGACTTCTCGGTGCTGAACAGGTGGATCCCCGTACACAACCGGGGGGTCGCCCGCTTCGAGCAGTCCAGCTGGGACGCAGCTGCCGAGGACTTCCAGGAGGCAGCCTCTCTGGCCCCGGAAGAGCGGCAGTGCACCGTCAGACTGAACTGGTCGTTAGCACTGGAATCCGGTGCCGATGCACGGCGCGATGCCGACGACATACCGGGGGCGTTGGTGCGCTACACCCAGGCGGAAGTCGTGCTGGCGGAAACCACCTGCAGCGATGAGCCGGCACCGGGCGGCGGCACGCTGTCCGACGCATGGGACGAGGCCAGGCAGCGCGTCGAATCCAAGAAGACCGAGGGAAATGCCACGTGGACACCGCCCGAGGAGTCCTCCGACGCCACGGACCCGGCTGGCGAACTGGATGAACGAGCACGGCAGGCACAGGAGGAACGTCAGCGCGCTGAGGAGCAACGAGGCGGCGATACACCCGTGGAGGGTGGCTCAGGTGAACGCAATTGGTGACCCCGGCGCATCGCCCCGCCGTCTCGGTGTAATGTCAGCTCTGTTCAGCTGTAGGGGAATACCGGTGAGAATCCGGAACTGACCCGCAACCGTGAAGGTGCGGCTCTCACGAGAGCATGCATCCAAGTCGGGATACCTGCGCTGGGTTCGATCCGTTTCATCGTCGTGGTCTGCGATGGGTTCGGCGCACTCACCATGCGCCCATACTTGCTTTCAGCAGGCCTCCTGAACAAGGAGTCCCTTTGTCCCTCGTCAAGCGAACAGGCGCCATGCTCGTCGCTGTGTTCCTCACTCTTGGCCTCATGGCCCCCCAAACGGCTCGCGCCGAAACCAACGCCACTCAGAGCATCACCAGCGCCTCACAGTGGATCGCAGATGCCTGGCAGAACAAGCGCAACCAGTTCTTTTCAGCGGGAACCACCGCTGACGGAATCATCGCGCTCAGCGCTGCCAATCAGAAGCCGGACACCGTCCGATCCATGCTGGTGGACCTCAAGAAGCGCGGTCCCGCCTATTCCAAGGACAACCCCGCCAGGTTGGCGAAGATGATCCTGACCGCTGACACTTCCGGACAAAACCCCGGAACCCTTTTCGGATGCGACCGAAATCTGGTCACCGAGCTACAAGACATGGTCAAGACATCCACCACCACGGGAGCCGAGTACTGGGGTCCGTACCTGATAGCGATCGCCCTGACACGCGCAGGCGAAGAAGTGCCCGAATGGGTCATTGCAGACATGGAGAAGAACCAGGACGCGACCAGTGGTGGTTTCGGCTACATGGAGAGCGGTGATTTCATCGGGGATCCTGACTACACCGCCGTTGGCATCTCTGCCATGAATCTCATCGAGCAGAATTCCGCCAATGCAGAACACGCACAGCGAGCCAGTGCCAGCATCACTCAGGCCACCACGTGGTCGGCTGATCCAAAAACCCAGAAGCAGGATGCGCGCAGCAACAGTTACTACTGGGAGACCTACTCCTCCACCAACTCCACCGGAATGCTCGCGAGCGCGCTCGGCGAGGTGGGCGTTGAAATCACTTCACCCGTTCGCTACCTCACAACCCAGCAGAAAGCCGACGGCGGCTGGGCGGGTTCCCACAACGGCAGGACTTCCAACGTCATGGCCACCACACAGGCCATTCTCGGCGTGATCGGCGAGGGCTATGGCACCGCCCGGAGCACACAGGTTCCCGAGATGGTTACCTGTGGCACCACGCCACCCAAACCACCAGAGCCAGCCGAAACCGTCTACAACACGCCCGGTTACCGCGTGGTCAATGGCCGCGAGTGGCGCACGACGTGCGAGCCGTACTCCCAGACCAAGCGCTGTACCGCCACCATCAAGGCAACGACAGTGACACAGGTGGGGGGCCGATTCGTGGTCAAGAACGACTATGTATTCAACAACATGACTTACCTCCCATCACCGCGTTCCCTGTGGAAGAACAATCCGTTGGGAGGAAACGGCAAGGTCAATGCCAATGTGTCGTGGACAGCCACCGACGGACGCAAGTGGCGCACCGAGTGCGACACGAAACTCACCGGGCGAGGTGGCTGCCGCACCTTCGCTGAGGCTGACGTGATCGAGACAATCTCCCGGCCCGGCCAGTCCAACCAGTACCGGTGGGTCACCAAGGAGATCTTCAACAACATCGTGCAGTTCTCCTGAACCTCTCCCCATTCTTTTCATCATTCATACAGAAACGGAAATTTCATGTCACGCATCAAAGGATGGCTCGCAGGCGCTGCATCCACCGCCCTGCTGTTGGGGCTCACGGTCCCAGCCATCAGCTACGCCGACGACGCAGCCGCGGACGCCACCAACCATGCGGGCGCTTGTGAGGCAGGCACCGGTGTCACCATGGTCATCGACTACCAGGAGCTTGGAGGCGGTGCTGAGGTACGGTGCTTCACTGGCGACCCCGAAGACGGCGTCGAGGCCCTCCGCGGTGCTGGTTTCACCTTCGAAGGCCCGGCCTCATTCAGCGAGGGGGCGGTCTGTCGCATCAACGGTCGCCCAGCAGCGGACGAAATCATTCCTCTTGAGGACAATCCCACCTACACCGAGGACTGCGCCGAGTTCCCGCCAGCCAATGGCTACTGGTCCTACTGGTCCTCTGCTGACGAAGGGCAGGAATGGAGCTTCTCTCAATTCGGGATAGCCGGTACTGACCCGGACCCCGGTGACTGGGAGGGCTGGTCCTTTTCTCTGAACAAGACCTCCTCCACCAATCCCCCACCGCGTACGGATCTGGCGCTGGCCCAGTACCGCAATGCGGACAGCACGAGCGCCGCCGCACAGTGGATCGCGGATCAGTGGGACCCCGAAGCCGAACAGCAGTTCGCCGCGGGACTCGCCGACGGCATCCTGGCACTCGCTGCAGCGGAGGCCCACCCCGAAACTGTCACCGAGATGGCTGAGGCGATGGTGACAGCAGCACCCTCCTACGTCACGAAGCCGGATTCTCTGGCAAAGGTGTTGATCGCACTGGACGCAGCGGGTCAGGACACCCAGCACTTTCTGAGTTGCGAACGTGACCTGACCAGCGAGCTCGATGCTTTCATCGAAGCCGATGGGGACAACCTCGATTCATGGTGGGGTCCGCACCTCATCAGCATTGCCCTGAACCGTCTGGATCAGCCTGTCCCGCAGAACGTCTTCGACCTCCTGTTGAAGCGTCAGAAGGACGATGGCAGCTTTGGCTACGGCGACGACACCGGGCTCGCCATCTCGGCCCTCGTGGGCACCAGCGAGAACAGCGACAACGAACAGGCCATGCGGGATGGGGCAGACGCCGCCATCGAAGAGGCTGTTGCATGGGCACAGGACCCTGCGAACCAGGAACAGCAGGATGGCGGCTACTACTGGCCCTCCTTCTCCCCAGCGAACTCCACCGGAATCCTCGCCGGGGCCCTGGCTGAGGCTGACGAAGCTGATGCCACCTACGACGTGGACATCGATATCACTGGCGCGCAGGCATTCATGCAGGCGCAACAGGAACTCACCGATGTCGGCGCCTGGTCCAACACGCTGAACGGCACCAACGCCAACGGCATGGCCACCACACAGGGCATCTTCGCCGTCGCCGGCACGAGCCTTGGCAAGGCGTCGCTCGAGTTCCCGCGGGTCACGCCCACCTGCTCGGCCCCGACGTTCACCACCCAGCCTGCATCTGTCACCGCCACGGTGGGCGATACCGTCAACTTCAGCGTCGCCACCGACGGCTACCCCGAACCCACCTACACGTGGGAACTGGGAATCGGAGGCACATGGACGACCGTCAATGGCGCAAACGAAGCAACCCTCAGTTTCGCTGATGTCACCGTGGCCAAGAACGGCGTCAGGATCCGCGCCACCGCAGCCAACAGCCTCGGGTCCGTGACCTCGGACGAGGCATCCCTGACCGTCGAGGCAGCGGCGACGACCCCGCCATCGACTACTCCACCAGTGACCACGCCACCAGTGGTCACGCCGCCGTCGTACCCGGAGGCCATCTACTCAACCCCCGGTTACCACAAATACAACGGACGCGACTGGTTCACCAGCTGTGAGCCGTACTCCGTCACACAGCGTTGCCGCACGCTCATTCAGGCAACCACCGTGTCCGAGGTGAACGGCAATTTCGTCACGAAACAAGGCTGGGCATTCAACAACCTGACGTACCTGCCATCCAAGAAGTCGGTGTGGAAGGGAAACCCACTGGCCCAAACAGGCTCCTGGACCGCTGCTGACGGCCGCCAGTGGAGGACAGAGTGCAACATACCCGCCACGGGGGGCAATGGTTGTCGTTCCTATGCCACGGCAAGGTTGATCGGCAACCTCGCCAAGCCCGGAGAGCCCGTTCGCTACGGCTGGATCACCAAGGAGATCTTCAACAACATCGTGCAGTTCTCCTGAAATGAGACTGAGCGCACTGGTACTCCACAACTTGGTGGTCGAGTAGTGCCCGACGAGGTACGAGCGCGGCACGTGTCGATCAGCAGGACGGCTTCACGCCGCGCCGTGGTGCGATGAAACACCCAGATTCCGATGATCGAGTAGTCGCCGCGAAGCACCAGCAGCGACCACTCGACCAGCAGGACGACTTCACGCCCCACCGTGGAGCGAAGAAACACCCAGAT
>CANLSH010000014.1 GCA_947493705.1 uncultured Arachnia sp.
ACCAGATGCAAGTGACACCATCTCATCCCGCCCGGCCAAGTCCTCGCCGAGAACAGCATTGATCAGCGCTTCCTTAGCCGCCCAACTGGTTGATGACCGGGCTGAGCACCAAGCTCACGGCTCCGTAGGCCAGGGGCAGGGCAAGGACCCCCACTATGATCCCGACGATTCCGAACGTCCGTCCGCGACGTGTCGCGGTGGCGACAATACTGATGACCCAGCCGATGAAACCCACCAGGCAGGACAGCACACCCGCCGCAATGGGTCCCACGGCCGATTCGGCATAGGCGATGGTTCTGGGATCATTCATGAGTGCCTCGGGGTCTCGCGGGAATCCTGTCTCTGCCAGATTGAGAAACAGATCAGCCAGACCTGAACCGAAAGCCCAGGCAGCCGCGATGAGTGCTCCTGTTGCGAGAACAACCAGGACGAGACCCGTGATGCCCAGCGCGCTTGAGCGTTCTGCTGGGGGCATGGCTTGCGGCGGGTTCACGGACCATGACTGCTGACCCGCATAGGGCTGCTGTCCGGCATAAGGATCCTGCCCTGCATAGGACCGCTGGCCGGCATAAGCATCCTGACCTGCATAAGGCTGCTGGCCAGGATAGGACTGCTGCCCTGGATGAGGTCGCTCATCGTATGCGGGATACCCGTACTGCTCGCTGTGGTGCGGCAGACTGTTCGACGGCTGAGTATTCGGATCCTGCCAGCCCGAAGGAGGAGTCTGTCCAGCGTAGGGCTCATGCCGCTCCGTCCGATCCGGATCGAACTGCGGTCCGGGATCCTGCTCTCGGCCGGTGACGTGATCATTTCGATCGTTGCTCATCGTGGTCCCCTCTGTGAGTGTCTCCATGGTGGCACACGCATCCGCACGCATCCACAGCGTCGCGGCATCTGACCGGGGTCCTCGCTACATTCAGTCACTATCTCCATAACCAGAAAGGACCATCCATGAATGCCTCCGCACAGCGTGAGCACGACATGCGCGAAAACGCAGATCTGCCGGCGCAATTGCTGCTCGACGCCTTTGGCAGGGTCCACGAGCTCGTCCCCTTTGTCGTTGAGGGTCTCGACGACGAGCAACTCAATTGGCGTCCGGACCCGGGGGCCAACTCCATCGGTTGGCTCCTGTGGCACCTCGCACGCGTCGAGGACAGTCATCTTGCTGATCTCAAAGGGTCGCAGCAGAGGTGGACACAGGACGGTTGGGTTCAACGCTTCGGGCTTGACTACGACGTATCCGACATCGGGTTCGGTCACGATTCGGACGCCGTGGCGCAGTTCTTCGTGGCCGATCCATCACTGTTGATCTCCTACTACGAGGCGGTCCACTCCAGAACACGGGAGATACTCTCAGAACTGGCGGACAAGGACTACGCGCGCGTCATTGACACCTCCTACGATCCCCCCGTCACCGTCGCCGTTCGCTTGGTCAGTGTGGTCAACGACACAACACAACACATTGGGCAGGCCGCCTATGTACGCGGCCTGGTGGATCGACGCGGGCAGTGAGCTGACCTCTCACCAGCAGTACTGCATACGACAAGTGGTGCATGGAAAGCCGCAGTGACAGTAGGGCCAGGAGCTCGGGGCCGTGTTGTGGGCCCCTGGTCTGAGAAAGAAAGCTGCTCGCCTACGTCTTGTCAGATTTCTTCAGTGCGGAGCCCTTGTGGGCTGCAATATGGTCGGTCTTGTCGCTGGCGATCTCGTACTGGGGTTCTCCTCGCTTGCGCGACGGGTGTGGCCCTTGTAATCGAAATCAGCGGTGTGGACCTTGGTGATCGTTCCAGAGACGTGTCCCGCCTCAGAGTTCCAGGAGACGTGGTCCCCGACCTGGAAATTCGTGCTCATGTTGTTTCTCCCAACTGTGGATAACTGATCCTGCCATCAACGCCCACCACTGGTGCGGCACCCCACTGCCCCAGCTGGTGGGTCTTCGGCCTGGCCCCGTTCATGAGATGCGTCACCTTCCATCCGCGTGCCGTCAGCGTGTTTGCAATCAGGAGGCGATGACAGCGCCACGGCATCGGCTCACCACACATGACCGCCACGTGCTGTGTAGCGGCAAGGTCCATGAGACGCTCCAGGCCAGCTTCGAACTCGGGAGTGAGTGTGTAGTCCGCGTAGCGCTTGAAGCTCATGCTGCGCCACCCGGCATTGACGTTGTGGTCGATCTCTTTCTGTCTGGAGTGCGGACCGGCGAGTTCGCTCAGATGCAAGTATTCGATGCCAAGATCATCCAGCCACGTCCACAGCTCACTCTTCTCGAAGTGCGGGCTACGCCGAGAGACGGGCACCTTGCGAATGTCAAGCACTGCTTCGATGTCAGCGAATCCGAGTGTTTCGACCACGACATCCGGAGGGCACTTCCAGTGCCCAATCGTCCAGATCTCATCGGTCGTCTCGTGCCTTGTAGCGGCTGCTTCGCAAGACATCTTGCCCTCAGACATCGGTTCTTGTCGTCGCAATTGTGAGGTAGCTCATCGTAATCCCAAGTTTTTACAGTGCCGGAAGCGATAGCTTTCGTGTGGATAGGAAGTGTCCGCACCGTTTCACAGAAACCCCACGGTCACTCTGATAATTTCATTCTCACTTTCACGTCCAGTCTGCACAACGCGTCGGAACCTGAACACGTCACACCGCACAGTTGCGGTGGGACAGTTCCACCCGGGATCAGCCACGACACGGTTGACCCAACAAGTCGGGAGTCTTCCAGAAGGGCGAGTCATGGTCACAACAGCACGGGCCACCACAAGACAGCGGAATGAATTCCTCGTTTCGAAAGGCTGGGTCCAAGGCGTCGCACTCGTGATGATCTTCGGCTTCTTCGTCATGGGGTTTCTTGCAGTCCGTACCTACACCGACGGCATGCCCCAACCGACGACCGTCGTCGCGGCTGACGGTGCGGAAGTCTTCAGTGGAGCGGAAATCACGGCTGGACAACAGACGTTTTTGCGACGTGGCTTGCAACAGTACGGCTCGGTCATGGGCCATGGAGGCTACCTGGGACCCGACTACACCGCTGACTATCTCCGACGGGCTTCAACCTTTTCTCTGGAGGCCCTGACCAACTCCGGTGTTCAGGATCCCCGGGGTCAGCTCATCGAGGAGATGCGGACGAACCGCTACGACCCGGAGACCGGTATTCTGGTCTACACCGCCCTCCAGGTTGAGGCATTCGACCTCCTCAAACAGCATTACGCGGACTACTTCGGTTCCCCCACCACCCAGTACGGGCTCATTCCCAATGCGATCACCGATCCCCAGGACATTCATGAGTTGACCTCATTCTTCGCATGGACGGCTTGGGCCGCCGCCGCTGATCGCCCGGGCCACAACTACTCCTACACCAACAACTGGCCGCCGGAACCCCTTGTCAGCAACGCTCCGACAGCCGACATTCTGGTCTGGTCAGGACTCTCGCTGTGTGCCTTGCTGGTCGGCACCGGCATCTTGTTCGCGGCCTACGGACGGTGGAGCCGCAACATCGGCTGGCAGAGCAATGAAACACCTGCACTGTCATTCTCCCAGCCCGGAGAGGTGGAGATCACGCCGGCGCAGCGTGCCACCACCTGGTTCTTCTTTGTCGTCGCGGGGATGTTCGTGGCTCAGGCCCTTCTGGGAGCGGCCATCGAGCACTACCGCGCTGACTTGACCAGTTTCTTCGGTATCGATCTTGCCCGGATCTTGCCGTTCAATCTTGCTCGTACCTGGCATGTTCAACTGGCTCTGCTGTGGACCGCTGCCTCGTTCCTGGCTGCAGCAATCTTCCTCGTGCCGTTCATTTCCGGACGCGAACCGCGTCGTCAGAATTGGCTTGCCTTCGGCTTGCTGGGGGCCCTGGTCATCGTCGTCTTCGGATCGTTCACCGGCGAAGCTCTGAGCATCTTCGGCGTTGAGTGGGCCAGGGGTTCAATCTTCTTCGATCAGCAGTGGGAGTATCTTGATCTGCCCCGCTTCTGGCAGGGGCTGCTCGTGCTGGGTCTGTTCATCTGGGTGGCGATTCTCTTCCGCGGTATGCGCGCCCGTCTGAAGACTGAACACCGCGGCAACCTACCCTGGCTGTTTCTCTACGCGGCACTCGCCATCCCGGGTTTCTACGCCGTCGGTATGTTGGCCAAACCCGAAACCCACCTCACCGTCGCGGAGTTCTGGCGGTTCTGGGTGGTCCACCTGTGGGTGGAGGACTTCCTGGAGCTCTTCACCACCGTCATGGTGGCCTACATCTTCGTCATGTTGGGAGTTGTGCGTCGCCAGATTGCCATGGCCATCATTTTCCTCGACGTCATCCTGTACTCCGTCGGAGGCGTCATCGGCACCATGCATCACCTGTATTTCTCCGGCACCCCAGTTGAGCACATGGCACTGGGCGCAGTCTTCTCGGCTCTGGAGATCATTCCACTCACCTTCCTGACGATCGAAGCATGGACGTTCCTCCAGTTGGGGTCACGCCAGGAGTCGCGCTCCTCGGCACCGTTCCCGCACCGGTGGGCCGTGATGTTCCTCGTCGCGGTGGGGTTCTGGAACTTTGTCGGCGCGGGCGTGTTCGGCTTCCTCATCAACCTGCCAATCGTGTCGTACTACCAGATCGGCACCGCCCTGACCGCCAATCACGCCCACGCAGCCATGATGGGCGTGTACGGGATGCTTGCCATCGGCCTGGCGCTCTTCGCGCTCCGCTACATCATCCCGGCGGGACGCTGGCCCGAGAAGGCTGCCAAGTTCTGCTTCTGGAGCACGAACATCGGACTGGCCTGGATGAGCTTCGCGACGCTGCTGCCGTTGGGTGTGCTCCAGCTGTATCACTCGGTGAACAGCGGCTACTTCGAGTCGCGCACCTTGGGCTACATCATGGAGCCGGGCAATGCCATCCTCGAATGGCTGCGGTTGCCCGGTGACGTGGCTCTCATCAGTGGTGCCGTCGCATTCCTGTGGATTGCATGGCTCGGCATTCGGTACGCCATCCCCGCCACGACACACGATGTGCCGAGGGAACAGCTGTTCGTGGTGGAGCAGTCCGCCGTGGTGGGCGGCTCGACCGGCGAAGCCAGCTACGAGCCCACTCGAAACCCGGATGCTGATGAACGCTCCCCCTACGGATCAGATCACCGATCAATGGATGCCGACTGATGGCTGGCGTCGACATCATGGTCTGGCTCGCGGCCGGCTACGGACTCCTGCTGCTTGCTGTCGCTTGGGGAATCGACTTTGCGGCACGCCGAGCTGCGCAACGCACCACCGCCTGGCGTTCCGGCGCATTCACCTACCACGAGGACCACGACGCTTGGCTCTGTCCCGAGGACCAGTGGTTGTGGCCCCAGTCCTTCGACCCCGGCAACCGTGTCATGCGCTACCGGGCCAGCCCCACGGTGTGCAACTCGTGTCCGGTGAAAGACACCTGCACCGCGTCGGACACCGGCAGGGAGGTGAGTCGCAACGTTGACCCATGGCCCAGCTCGGAGGCAGAGCGCTTCCACCGTGGGATTGCCTGCTGCGTTGCTGTGCTTGCGATGCTGTGGCCCGCCATCACTTTCCTCACTGCGACCACCACCACAGAAAGGCTGATGCTGGCCGGGGTGCTTGTCGTGGTCGGGTTGACCAGCGCGCCACTCTGGTCCCACCTGCGCCGCAGCCGGGCCGATTTCCCTATCCATGTCCCACTGCTGGATCTCGACGAGAGCGTCACCCAACAAGAAGCTCTCGCCCGCACGGTGCATCAGCGTCGCTCAACCTATGCGAGCGACTCCACCGTCACAGACAGGGATGCTCAACTTTCCACTCCCCTGCCGATGCCACGCCTCCGTTACGCCAGCGACGCCCATTCCAAACCTATGGAGACATATCAGCCAGGGTTCCCGGTCCGGCCGAACCCAGACTCGAGGAGCAACCCATGAGTGCGTTCACCATCGCAGCCATCACAGTGGGGCTGCTCCTGATCGTCCTTCTCATGGCGTCGATCCGGGTACTCAAGGAGTACGAGCGGGGCGTGGCGTTTCGACTCGGACGATTGCGGGAACCCCTGCAACCAGGACTGCGTCTGCTGGTTCCTGTCCTCGACTCACTTGTGAGGGTGGATCTGCGGGTCGTGACACTGACCATCCCCCCGCAGGAGGTGATCACCAAGGACAACGTGCCCGCCCGGGTCAACGCAGTTGTCCTCTTTCAGGTCACAGACCCCGTGCAATCGGTGATGGCCGTGGAAAACCACGCCGTGGCGACGTCCCAGATCGCGCAAACCACCCTGCGATCCGTGGTCGGGCGTGCAGACCTCGACACCCTGCTGGCGCACCGAGCCGATCTCAATGAAGATCTTGCACGCAGCATCGACGCGCAGACCCAGCCATGGGGAGTACAGGTCAATGTCGTGGAGATCAAGGACGTGGAGATACCCCAGGCCATGCAGCGCGCCATGGCCCGCGAGGCTGAGGCTGAGCGGGAACGGCGGGCGAAAGTCATCAATGCGCACGGCGAACTGCAAGCTTCCGAGGAACTTGCGCAGGCTGCGGAGACGCTCAGCCGGGCCCCAGCCTCGCTCCAGCTCCGCTACCTGCAAACGCTACTCGAGCTGGGCGCAGACCAGAACTCGACGGTGGTCTTCCCCCTACCCATCGACATCATTGGGCCGTTCCTGAACAACGCGCCAGAGATCCTGTCCAAGCTCGCCAACGGCCAGCACAGCACAACGGCCGCCCCCGCTCCCCCACAACCTTCCGACCCCCCGATGGACACGGACCCGAACCGTTCCAGCGAAGCTTTCACAAGGAATCATCACGCGAGTGAGAGGAGACAGTCGTGACCGACTCCGAACGCACCGACTCCGCCCCCTCCGGTGGCACCCCCGGGATCGCGATCATGGTCCTGGGAGCCGTCATTGCGGTTCTGGGCCCACTCTTCGGGCTGCTGGCCGGGTCCATGGCGGGCTCGCCGGATCCGGAGTCCACTGGACAACTGTTCGAGTACTTCGTCGGCGGGTTGTTCGTGGGAGGAGCTGGTGTGGTGATTCTCTATCTCGGTTTCATACGGTACCGCGGGTGGCGTCGCGGGCAGAAGGAAACACAGATCCGCTGAATGCCACGCCCCGACACGGATCGCTTGGAAGCAGAGGTTCCGTATGGCATGGCCCTGGCCACCGGTGAAGTTTGCAGTGTCTTATGCTGGTGGTCATCAGTCATCGAAGCTCCCCGGCAGCCCCCGACGGCGGTGCGATGTTGTGTGAACGAAGGAACCCATGTCCACAGCGGGAGATCCCACGCAGCCGGAACAGAGTGCTTCATCCCCCAAACTTGAATCCGGCGTTCTTCCCTCCACGTCGTCCCGGAGCGACCGGCTGAAGCACCTTCGGGGTCTACTGCCCACCAAGGACGACTATCGCTCACTGCCCCGCAGCTGGAAACGTGACATGGCCGCAGGCTTCACCGTCGGCATCGTCGCACTGCCTCTGGCGCTGGCCTTCGGGGTGAGCTCAGGTGCGGGAGCAGAGGCTGGTCTCATCACTGCCATCGTCGCCGGCTTCGTCGCCGCCGTCTTCGGTGGTTCCCATGTCCAGGTGTCCGGACCCACGGGCGCCATGGTTGTGGTGCTCGGACCCATCGTGGCTCTGTACGGTGCAGGAGCCCTCGCCGTCGTCTGCCTCATGGCAGGCGTGATGGTTGTCCTTGCAGGACTGTTCCGGCTCGGGGGCCTGGTCTCGGTGATCCCCCGCCCCGTCATTGAGGGCTTCACGCTTGGAATTGCCGTCATCATCTTCCTCCAACAGGTGCCATCCGCACTCGGGTCAGAAGCCGGTCCCAGCAACAACGCGGTCATCTCCGCCATCCAATCATTGCCCAGTTCGATCGACGCCACGTTGCTGTCCTCACTGGCACTCGTCGCAGCAGTGGCCGTGCTCATGGTGCTACTCCCCCGCCTATCGGCGCAGATCCCAGCTTCCCTCGTGGCCATCGTCGTGGCCAGCGTTGCAGCTGTGCTCGTGGACCTTCCGGTGGCGACCATCGGCGCACTGCCCGCGGGTCTGCCCGCGCCGACACTGCCCGGAATCGACCCGGAGATTGCCATGAGCCTGCTAGGGCCAGCCGTAGCGGTGGCCATCCTTGCCGCCATCGAATCCCTGCTGTCGGTACGTGTTGCAGCCACCATGTCTGATGCGGGCAACTACCTCCCGGACCGGGAGCTTGTGGGGCAGGGCTTGGCCTCACTCGCCGCCGGATTCTTCGGTGGCATGCCAGCAACGGGAGCCATCGCGCGTACCGCCGTCAATGTTCGCTCCGGCGCCCGGACACGCGTCGCCGCCATCACCCACGCCTTCGTGCTTCTGGCCGTGGTGTCGATTGGCGCCGCGATCGTCAGCCAAATTCCGCTCGCGGCACTCGCCGGTGTCCTCATGGTCACAGCGGTCCGCATGGTGTCGCTGGGACGTGTGCGCCACATTCTGCGGACCAGCCGCTCCGAAGCATGGATTTTTGTCATCACCGCCGCCATCACCGTCAGCTTTGACCTCATCTACGCCGTGGGGATCGGCATCGTCGCTGCGGCGTTCTTTGCCCTGCGAGCGGTCGCCCGTACCAGCGGTGTGACGCGCGAGAGGCTCACGGGGGAACCACAGCCTGGGGACGAGCGGATCGCCCAGTTCGCGCTGGAGGGGGCGCTGTTCTTCGGTGCTGCGGAACGGATGCTGCAGGCCGTGGGTGACGTGCATGACATCGACGTGGTCATCATCCGGATGTCGGGACTGCACCTTTTGGACAGCACAGGGGCCGAGCATTTCACCGAGGTCATCACAGCACTGGAGGCCCGCGGCGTCACGGTACTCGTGAAGGGACTGCGCGACAGGCACCTTCAGCTCGCCACAAAAATTGGGGTCGTGGCCTCGCTCCGCGTCCAGGAACACTTGTTCGAGACCCTCGACGAAGCAACCGAACATGCCCGCTCCCACATCCGGCGGCTGAGCCACTGAGCCTATTTCCCCGGATGCGCCCGTGTCACCCGGGCGGTGTTGTGAGGGGGATCGAGTTCCCCTCGGCGCTGCGTTGGAAAGACAGGCCTGGTAGAGGCAAGTTCGCGGCGCAGCACCATACTGCTGGACCAGGCTGGTTCTGAGAGGCTGGCCACCGCCAGAACCTGATCACTCCGTGGGCGGGTAAGTGAGACGCGTTCCGTCGACGACGGCGAAGGGGCGCAACGTCGCTTCATTGAGTCGGCCATCCGGCATGATGTGCTGTACCTCGTGGCCCCGTACGATCATTGCTTCCGCCACCATGGAGCGGTGACACCTCCACCACACGGCCTCGGCGCACATGATGGCCACGGTATTGTCACCGGTACGGTCGATGAGCAGCTGTAGGGCCTCGTTGAACTCGGGTGTCTGCATGTAGTCGGCGTAGCCGCGAAACGACGCGTTGCGCCATCCCATGTTGGGCGAATCACCACGTGTGTGCCGCAAACCACCGAGCCCCTTGTTGTAGTCGTGGTCGATACCGAACGGCGCCAGAGACCCGGGCAGCGAGTCCACGTTGTACTGCGGGTTCGTTCGCGACCGCGGCACGGTGCGAATGTCCATGAGGCAGTCCACCCCGTGGGACTGCAGCAACGCGACGAATTCGTCCAACGGGTGAGTCGAGTGTCCGATCGTGTAAAGCATGCCTGCCTCCGTCAGCCGGTGATGCCGGGCCAGTAGTCATTCGGGTCCAGCCTGTCGCCAAAGATGGCTTGGCCCACTCGCACACAGGTGGCGCCGTGTTCAATGGCCAGTTCGAAGTCCCCTGACATCCCCATGGAGAGTTCCTCCCATCCCCCACCGTCGGCGTCCTGGAGTTCACGCTGTACGTCGCGCATCACGTCGAAACAAGCGGCGACGCGCACGTGATCATCCGTGAACAACGCGAGTGTCATGAGGCCACGGACATCCAGCGCGTCGAAGGACAAGAGTTCGCGTGTGAACGTCGTCATCTCGCCCGGCGGTAGCCCAAATTTCTGATCCTCGTCGGATGAGTTGATCTGCACGAGAACCTCGAGACGTCTGCCCTCCCGCTGAAGACGTTTGTCCAGTTCCCTGGCCACGCGCAGCGAGTCCAACGCTTGGAACTCGCTGGCGAAGCGCGCAACGTCTCGGGCCTTGTTGGTCTGCAGGTGACCGATGACAGCCCACTCGATGTCCTCTACCCCGGAGAGCACCTCCGCCTTGGCTGATGCCTCCTGCACCTTGTTCTCACCGAAGCGCCTGTAGCCCGCGGCATGAGCCTCCAGGACCGTTTCGGGGGTCTTCGTCTTTGACACGGGCAGGAGACGAATCTCGTCGGCCCGACGGTCGACGCGAGCAGCCGCCTCGGCCATCCTCCGCTCAATGACGGCGAGATTGGATGCGACAGAACTCATGCTCCATGACTACACCATTGAGTCAACTTCGAGGAAGTATCGGATGTAGCCTGTAGCGCATGAGCCAGGACCCGACGGAACGCGACGAGATGGAATCCCTGCTCGCCGCGCGCCAGGAGTTGGGCCCCGCGATGGAACCTGCCCTGGTGGATTCCTTCGCGGACAAGATCATCGCGGAGGTGCGGCGCCAAACACATGAGGAACGACAGGCTGCGGTGCATGCCGAGGCCGGCGGCAAAGCCAGCACCGGCGCGCAGCTCACCCTGGCCATCGTGTCCCTGGTGATGGCGATCCCCTTGACAGGAATCGCGCTGGGGACAGGGTTTGCATGGATGGCGGTCGTGACGTGGACAGGCATCGTGCTCGTGAACTTCGCCTTTGCACTGCGTCATCGCAGCCGGCCGTGACACCACGCTGAGCATCAGCCCCCCAGCTCTGTGCCGTTCGAGCCCGGGTAATTACAACCTTCGACGGTGCTCACGCGACATCGGTGCCCGTTCCAGCGCTGCTCGCGGTGTGGGGTGCCTCTGCTGCCCAATAGGCTACGAGTCGACGTGGGACGGAGAACCAGGTGATGACTGACATGATGATCTGCCGGGCGCGGCTCGTCCCCCAATTTTCGGATCCTGTGGCGTCCGAGCTGGTGGATGTCACTGTGCAAGGCGGAGTCATCACCAGCATTTCACCACATCAGCGAATGCGTGCGGGCGCCATTGATGCGGATGGAGCGGTGCTTCTGCCAGGCCTGTGGGACGCTCATGTCCACTTCAGCACCCATGCGCTGCTGGCCGAATGTCTCCAGTTGCCTGCCGAGGATGCTCGGACCGAGATCCTCGGTCGTGTGCGGAAAGAACTGGCTCTTCGGGAGGCCGGCGGTCTTCTGGTGGGATTCGGATACCGCAGCGCCACCTGGCCCGAGGAACCCACCGCGGCAGTCCTTGATGACTTGTCTATGCAACCGATCATCCTCGTCGCCAGCGATTTGCATTCCGTGTGGTGCAATTCGTCCGGTCTGGTGGCCGTCGGAGCCCCCGAACATGCGACGGGACTGCTGAGGGAAGAAGAGGCCTTCACCGCAATGCTGCATCTCATGGCGACCGAGACGGGCCATGTGGATGCTCTCGTGCGTGGCGCCCAACGGCGTGCGGCTGCGCTGGGTGTCGTGGGTGTGGTGGACATGGAAATGTCCTGGGGTGTGGGTACCTGGCAGCGTCGGGCTGCCTCCTCACCATCGCTCCAGCGCGTGGAAGTGGCCACCTATCCCGATGATCTTGACCGACTCATAGCGCTGGGTCTGCGTACTGGTGATCTTCTGGGCGAGCGGCTGAGCGTGGGGCCACTCAAGATCATTTCGGACGGCTCGCTGAGCTCGCGGACGGCGCATTGTATTTCTCCCTACCCTCATCCCATCGACGGTTCTCCCCATGGTCTCGCCAACCATTCACCACAGGAGATTGTGTCGCTGCTGGCCCGGGCAACCGGCAATGGCATTGAGTGCGCCATCCACGCGATTGGGGACCGTGCGTGTCGTGACGCCCTGGATGCGTTTGAGGCGGTGGGCGCCGCAGGGACGGTCGAACATGCGCAACTCGTCCACCCGGAAGATCTGCACCGGTTCGCAACACTCGGCGTGGGCGCAAGTGTCCAGCCAGCACACCTGATCGAGGACGAAGCTGTGCTGGATGAGGTCTGGCCCACATCCACGGATCGGGCCTTCGCGCTCCGAACCCTGCTCGATGCGGGGGCGCAACTCCGGTTAGGATCGGACGCACCCGTATCTCCCCTCAACCCGTGGTTGGCGATGCATGTGGCTGTCAACCAGCCGCATCGAGCCGAGCAGGCGTTGACGCCACACGAAGCGCTCGCAGCCAGCACACGGAACCGGGTAGCCGTCGGAGCGTCGGCAGATCTCGTCCTCACCTCAATGACACCTTCCGCGTTCAGCCGAGGAGACTTCTTGTCCCATGACTCCCGGATGACCGTTGTTGCTGGAGTCGTCACGCACGAAACCGCTGACGCCGTATCCGGATAGGATGGCAAACCGACAACGTCGTACTGAATCGACGCCGTAGCCGGACAATGGTCTCCACCGAAAAGAGCAATGTCATGCGATCACAACGTCACAAAAGCACCAACGACGAGAACGGCCCCATGAATCACGGAGTCGAGGGCAATCCCGACGAGCCCGCAACGGAGCCCGGCTCCGCAACCTCGACGTCCGCGGAATGGAAGGTCCCGACTTCCACAGAGCCCGCCACGGATGAGCCAGCAGGCCACGCCAGTGCGCCGGATGCCTCTCCCCTTCTGGAGCAGGAGGATGCCGATCCAACCGGTGGATCGGATGGCTTCTGGCGCGAAGGTGGAGCGATCAGCGGGAAGACGTCCAACTCGCAGCAGATCCCTCCGCAACAGTAGGGACATCGGCCACATTCGTCATTCCAGCCAAGAGAGAAGAACAGCCATGACCGACCAGATGCCCATCAATCAGAACGTCTCCGAACAGCGCCTCGTTGAGGAGCTCACCGGCACCACTGTTCCGCCGGATGTGCCGGAGGACGACGATCCCATCGAGCCGGGGGATCCGCAACCGGAGAACGACGACGAACGCTCCACATAGAAGGTTCGGAGGATCTCCGTCGGGTTGAGCTCAGGCAATTCAGCAGGCAGTCCGGTCATGGTGGAACATCAATCGGAGAGAGGTCCACTGCTGATTGATGTTGTGCGCATCACTCAAAAGGAGAAGGATCTCCTGCTCCCTGCCGCAGCACGACTGGCTCATCCCCTGTCATGTCCACCACCGTCGTTGGCTCGGAAACAACGTCGCCGGAGTCAAGGACGGCATCCACCTCATGATCCAACAACTCCTTGATGGCCCACCCGTCCGTGGGTGACTCGTCCTCTCCAGGAAGCAGCAGGGTGGAGCTCAACATGGGCTCCCCCAGTGCTTCCAGCAGAGCCTGCACGGTGCGATGTTGAGGTATGCGCACACCGACAGAGCGCTTCTTCGGATGCTGCATCATCTTCGGGACCTCGCGGGTGGCAGGAAGAATGAAGGTGTAACTGCCGGGCGTGACAGATTTGATGGATCGGAACACCCAGTTGTCCATGTCCACGTATGCGCCCAATTTCGCGAACTCATCCACCACGAGCGTGAAGTGGTGTTTGTCGTCCAACTGTCTGATCCGTTTGATGCGTGCGATCCCTTCAGCATTGCCGAGCACGCAGCCCAAGGCGTAACCGGAATCCGTGGGATATGCCACAAGGCCTCCGTCGGTGAGGATGCGCACAATCTGTCTGATGCTGCGCGGTTGTGGATTCTGTGGATGCACGTCGTAGTACTGAGCCATGAGTCCAGACTAGGTGCTTGGGTGGTTGTTCACTCCTCGTTGCCGGCAATGACTGAGACAACCTGTGCGGTTCCGGTTGCCGAGAGCGGCAAGGTGTTGATCCCAATCATGCTGAGGAACCGGGTGGAATGTTCTCCAGTGACACTCACTGTGATCAACCCGTTCGGCTCGGCCGATGCTGTACTTGAAAGCGATGTTGCAGCCACATAGCCGTTGGCAGCTTGTTCGGCCCGGACCACATCTGGTCTCGCTCGTCCCTCCACCACCACGAGGTACTGCCCTCCGGCACGAGCTGCCTCCTGCGCCACGGCACGCGCCTCCTGTTCGGCGGCTGCGTGTCCTGAAAGATCCACTCCCAGACCGATGCTCAGGATGAAAGCAGGCATGACGAGTGCAGTCCAGACTGCGAGCGAACCCCTTTCATCGACCACGTCATCGTCCCCGATACGTGTCAACAGGTGATGTCCGCATCTCTGAGATCTGACGTTGTTGTGGAAATCCCGGCAGCACCACATCGTGTTCCACGACGCACGTGACGGTGACCGAGATTGCTGCGGGAACCCCCAGCGCCGCGCTCAGCGCGGATGTGTCGACGGTGATCCACTGACTCCTGCAGGAGACGCCAGCGTCTTGGAGCGCCAGACCAGCCGCAGATTCTGCAGCCGTACGAGCGCTGCCGGGTGATCTCTCGAGAGATGCTGCCCGTGCAGCCTGCGACGCTGAAGCGCCGACTGCCTGTTGGGCCAGTGCGTCGCGCGCCAGGACAAGCACCAGCGCGACGAAGAGGACCAGCGCCGGAATGATGATGGTGGCCTCGATTGCCGCGGCATGTCCTCTGTCACGAGGTGATATCCGGCGTGGTCCGCCGCCATGGCGCATCATGAGCGCGTCAATCGTTCGGTGGGTACCTCGGCGGTCTTGCTCACCGCGGGCGTGATTCCGGGCAGCAGTGCCTGAGAAGTGCCGCGTACTGTCACCGTGGTGAGAACGGCTCCCCGGGATACGAGGACCTCAATGTTGTCCAAAGAACCATTGGTGGCAGCCTCTCTAGCGACGGACTCCCCCGCTGCTTCAGATCCCTTCATCACCGCGGACACGCGTGCACCATCCTGCGCGGCAGCCAGGGCGGAGGCGTCGGCCCACGCCACCAGAGCCCATTGCAGCGTGAGGAGGAGCATCCCGAAGGCGACGGGGAACAACAGCGTCACCTGCACACCGTTGCTGAGCCCTCGCTGGTCACGCATCGTCCCATGCTGCCACCTCCACCGACACAGGTGAAGGGACCGTGCGGAAGTTGTGGACAACTTGGTCTCGTCCCGCTCACCCCCGCACCACTGCTCAGCGGCGTGGTGCAATAGTCTTGAGTTGAGAACAATTTCCTAGGAAAGGTATCCAATGGTCAAGAAGGTCGCCATCCTCACAGCGGGTGGCTTCGCACCGTGCCTCTCGTCCGCCATCGGCGGGCTGATCGAGCGCTACAGCGAAATCGCTCCGGAAGTGGAGATCATTGCCTACCGACACGGCTATCAGGGGCTGTTGCAGGGAGACTTTCTTGAGGTCACCGATATGGTGCGCCAAAAGGCAGGGCTCCTGCACAAGTTCGGCGGTTCCCCTGTCGGCAACTCGCGCGTGAAACTGACCAATGTCAAAGACCTGGTCAAGCGCGGCTTGGTCGAGGAGGGTGCCGACCCGCTGAAGGTGGCAGCTGACCGTCTCGAGGCTGACGGCGTTGATGTCCTCCACACCATCGGCGGCGACGACACCAACACCACCGCCGCCGATCTCGCAGCGTTTCTTGCCGATCACGACTACCCCCTCACGGTCGTCGGTCTCCCCAAGACCATCGACAACGACGTCATTCCCATTCGTCAGTCGCTGGGTGCCTGGACTGCGGCCGAACAGGGCTCGGTCTTTGCCGAGAACATCGTGGCCGAGCACAACTCGGGGTCACGCATGCTCATCATCCATGAGGTCATGGGCCGCCACTGTGGCTGGCTGACGGCCGCCACCGCAGCCGAGTACCGGAAGTGGCTCAAGGCCCAGGACTGGGCTCCGGAGATCGGGCTCAGCCAAGAGGCCTGGGATGTGCACGCCGTGTATGTGCCGGAGGCAGTCATCGACATCAAGGCCGAAGGCGATCGTCTGAAGAAGATCATGGATGAGGTGGGCAATGTCACCATCTTCCTGTCCGAGGGGGCCGGCTTGGACACCATTGTTGCGGAGACTGAGGCCTCCGGTGAGAAAGTCCCACGTGATCCCTTCGGTCACGTGAGGCTCGACAAACTCAATCCGGGCAAATGGTATGCCAGCAAGTTCGCTGATCGCCTGGAGGCGGAGAAGGTGATGGTGCAGAAGTCCGGGTACTTCGCCCGCTCCGCTGCCGCCAATGCAGAGGATCTGGCCCTGATCAAGCGCTTCACCGACATGGCCGTGGACTGTGCCCTCCGCGGAGAATCCGGCGTCATTGGTGAGGACGAGGAGAACGACAACAAACTGTCCGCTATCGCCTTCAATCGGATCGCCGGAGGCAAGGTCTTCGACATCACCACCGACTGGTTCGTGGAGATGCTGCACGAAACCGGACAGGGCACGCCCGAGGCTGCTCCCACTCACTGATTCACGCCACCGCGAAGGGCCGGATCCATGACGGATCCGGCCCTTCGCGTCGACGGTCCTACCAGTCCGCGCTGGTTTTGATCGGCAACTCGCGCTGCCGATGCCTCCGTGACGCGTCAGCCCGGGGTTTCGAACCAAAACCAGGTGGTGCCAGGCGTAACAGATCAGCGGCGGGAGAACCTTCCTACCAGAGCAGCGACGATGGCCCCCAGGCCGACCCCAGTGGCGGTGCCGACGCCGTACCCAACGCGCGTGCCCACACGCACAGTCTTGGCGGCCACTGCCTGCTTGACCAACGCCTCGGGATCCTCGACGCGCACCGTCGCGGGATCATAGTTGTCGGCGCGCAGTCCGTCAGGATCAAGCTCAGCCGCCCAGCGTTCAGCACGCCGACGAGCGGTGATCGTGGGTGCTGTAACAGCCACAAGCTCCATTGGAGTGGCGCCCTTACTGTCAATACCTGTCTCGTCCTCGGGATCAACGCCGGCCGCCGCTCGCGCCTCTTTCTTCACGCGATCCGCTTCCCAAGTTTCAGCGGTACCGACCCAGGCGGAGATCATCAGAATGATCATGGACAGCACATTGAAAACAAGCATGAGTATGATGATGGGCCCAAACACGCTGATCGATCGATTCCGTGCGAATATCTCCACCAACTCACCGGCCAGCCGCTGCAGAGCCGTGATCAGGACCGCACCCGCAATGGTTCCCTTCAGGAAGACCAAGGGACGGGTCCGTTCTCCGGGGAGCACGACGAAGAGAAAGGCGAAGAGCAGCCAGCTTGCGAGGAGACTAACGACCAAACTGACGATTTGCAACAACGCGTCGACACCGGGCACGTCCTGGATACCCAACCAGCTGATGATCTCTTCCGGGAATGCCTGTCCAGCGGTGGTGACCCCCACGGCAACTGCGATCGACAACAAGAGCCCAAAGAAGATAACGAGGTTGCCGATCAGATCCCCAAAAAAGTTGCCCTGAGGCGTCGCTTCGGCAAACGTGTCCTTCCACATGGCACGAACTGCATGCTTCAGGTGCTTGACCCATCTGGAACCGGCGTAGGCCCCGGTCACGAGAGCGACCAGAAAGACCCCTCGCCAGCTTCTGAACGTGGTCATGACGAAGTCAGTGATACTTTTGGCGAAATCCTGCGTTTCCTGATCCGCTCCACCAACATCGACTGTTGATCCCAGCTGCATTCTCAGGAAGTTCTGCACTTCCATCTGCAGATCAGGACGCACAACTGTGACGATCAAGCCCAGCAGGGCCACCGCCAACATCATCATGGGAATCATCGACAGGATGGAGAAGTACGTGACAGAGCCAGCGAACTGAGGACCGAGCCGTTGCAGGAACCGATCGACGGCAGCGATGATGTGGGCTATCCACGGTTTACGCAGGAGCCGCGCGATGGTTTCCTTCACGGCAGAACTGTAGCTGTCCTGACCTCAGGAGTGGACAGCGACGCGGGTATCTCAGACAGCACTGTCGCGGCGGCGCGCGGCCAGCTCGTCGGTGGAGTCCACCGCGATTGTGTAACCGGCGCGTTCCGACGGCAGTGAGCTGAGTGTGCCCTCAATCTCTTTCCACACGCTCGAGACGGAAATGAGGAACATACCTTGTCCTCCTTTGGACAGGTCAAACAGTTCGTTCGCGGTGGTGCATTCATACACGCTGAAACCATCGGAGAGCAGCGTGATTTCCGTCAGGTCCTCCACGCCGCGAGCGCGCAGATGATCGATGGCCACCCGGATCTGCTGCAGGGAGATGCCGACGTCCAGGAAGCGCTTGACGACGCGAAGGAGCAGGATGTCACGGAAGGAGTAGAGACGCTGAGTGCCCGATCCCCCAGCCTTCCGGATTTCTGGGACCACCAGACCCGTGCGCGCCCAGTAGTCAAGCTGGCGATACGTGATCCCGGCAACACGGTGCGCCACAGGTCCACGAAAACCCATGTCCACGGGCAGGGGCGAGAAGTCGCCGTCGAACAGCAAATCCTGCAGCGCAGGCTGCGCCGGTGTTGTGCTCTCGGTCTCGTCCGTCACCTCTACCTCACTCTGCCGGGATTGACAGTCGGCTGTGGAAATGACCGACAGCTACGACGGTAGCCCTCACGCGCCACCATGGTCCACGACACGCCCATGCCACGGCTGCGCTCATCATGCACAGGCCGCCCCATCCAGAACCGCGAAGACCAGAAAAGCCCCGAAGTAGTCTTTGACAAGGTACTTTGCCTGTCTGACATGCCAGTCATTGCTCCTCGACGTTGGACACAAGCCTCAAGCTGCACTTCATCCATTGCCTGAACTCGGCTTTTGAGGGACGATCCATCGATTCAGGCCACCCTACTCTTCGTTCTCAAAGTCATCAGGTGTCACGGTGTCCAGGAATTCTCTGAACTTCTCCACCTGATCGGTCTCGCTCTGGTCCACCTCAACACCCACCTGGTCCATCAGCTGTTCGGGACATTCGATACTCCAGGCCAATCGCAGCGCAGCAGCAATGGCGTCGCTCGGCCTTGCGTCGAAGACGAAACTCCCCGCCGTGATGGAGGCGTAGAACACGCCATCACGCATCTCCGCGATATTGATGACTCCGGGTGTGCCCTCGCAGACTTCGTCAAGGACGTTGGCCAGGAGATCGTGGGTCATGGGTCGGTGGAACTCTGTACTGTCATCCAGCGCGATGGCGATTGCTGCTGCGTCCACCGTGGAAATCCAAATGGGCAGGAGCCGAGTGCCCTCACTCTCTCTGAGGAGCAGGACTGGTGTGTCCTCCGGGGACGCGAGGCGGATTCCGATGACATCTAGGTCGATCATGGAGCCCAGCCTATTACTGGTTGATCTGGCTGTGGAGAAGTGCGGCGTGTGCCTGGAGGATCACGCGGTAGACATCGGCAATGACTTCTCGCGGAATACCGGATCGACGTTGGTACGGCGCCAGTGCCTGCTCCACGAGCGCTGCTTCGGTGGCTGCCGCCTGTTGCACAACACGCAATTGCCGAGGATCCACGCCAAAGCCGCTCAGACGCTTGGCCGCGGCGGCGATCGCGACGGCTTCCCGACCGTAGAGGTGCGTGCCGCGCCGCACCGTAATGAGCTTGAGACGCTCCAATTCGATGAAAGTGCCTTCGCCCAGGCCAGATTCGGCAAGCACCTGGCGTCGGGTGACGAGGCGGGCGGCCGCCGCGGCTGTGCGTGGTCGGCTTGTGGATGCCACGGGCTCATCGGAGACGGACACAGCGCTCTCGCTGGGAAGTTCCTCACCACGATCCAGGGCATCCAGCTGCTCCCGGATGACCTTCAGGGGAAGGTACTTGTCCCGTTGCGCTCGCAGCACGAACAGCAGCCTGTCGATATCGACTTGCCGGAAACGTCGGTAGCCTGAGGGCTGATCCCTTTCCGGGGAGATCAGACCCTCGGACTCGAGATATCGAAGCTTCGATACTGAGATATCAGGAAACTCCCCTCGGATGGCTTCGAGGACCGCTCCAATCGTTCGTGGGGGGCTCGCCATCAGTTCCCGCTGGGCTCGCTCAGACTGATGGTGGCCCGGAACTTGCCGATCTGAATCTCGTCGCCCTGGCGAAGCGCCACCGGTTCCTGAACGATCTTGCGGTTCACGTAGGTTCCGTTCAGGCTCCCCTGATCCTCCACCTTCAGGTGGCCATCAGCGCGGACGAAGCGTGCATGATGTCGCGATACCGTGATGTCGTCGAGAAAGATATCCGACGCCGGGTGCCTCCCGACCGAGGTGACGTCCGTGTCAATCAGGAACCGCGATCCCTCGCTGCCGCCACTGCGGATGATCAACAGTGCATCCCCGGGGCTCAGTTGCCGCGCTGCGTCGAGCTCGGAGTCACTCAGCTCACCGATCTTGTCGTCGGAGATTGCGGTCAGGGTCGTCGTGGTGTCGCCGGTGGACTCATACAGGGGGGCTCCGCAGGCGCTGCAGAACTTCGAGTCAATCCGGTTGTTGCGTCCACAGTGACGGCATTTCATTTGCTGGGCCCCTCTCCCGTTGGCACATCGGCCGAAGTACGCCCCATCGCGCGTGGTGATGGACGAACTCGGTGAGCCCCACCCTATCGGTGCCAGCCGGGTTCACAACACCAGATGGTGATCAATTGGGGCGGGCGAATTCGTTCTCCGTCAGGACAACGGTGGAGTCGATGTCCACACGGTCCATCTGCTCGATCGTGACCCTGCCTCCCACACGCGCTCCCTCAATCTCGCTGACCAGTCCGCCGCGGAAGCGAGCGCCAGCTTCCAGCGTGGCTGGATCTCCTATGACGTCCAGTGTGAAGGGGGCCTCAATCACCTGATCGTTGGCGATGAGCCGGCCCTGCGAATCCAGTCCGAGCCACGTTGATGCGGTCACCCGGACACGATCATTGATTTCAATCACTTCTGCGCCAGCGTCGCGCAGCTCCTCGAGGCCGTCGAGGAGGAGTTCAGGGCTGATCTTGTTCTCGGGATCCGCAATCCTGATCCGGATTCCCGTGCCGTGGACAGGCACGGTTCCCGCAATGATCTCCAGCTCATCGAGGCGGCGATTGGCTTCCGCGCGAGCAGCATCGACGCCCTCGGCCCCGGACGCCAACTCATCTCGGGTTGCCTGAAGATTCCTGATGTCTGCCTCCAGACGCCGGGTCTCCGAGGAGAGATTGTCCAGCAACTGAATCAACTCTGTACGCCGCAGGTTGGAATACGTTGGCTCCTGCGCCTGGGATCTCAGCGTGAGCACAATCATGACGGCGGTCAGCATCAGGATCAGGGCAACGGTCAACTGTCCCCTGCCCGGCCGGAGAAAATCGCGCAGTATGCGGTGAGGCTCTGGGCGCTCCGGGGTGGGCGTTTCCTCTTCCACACCCCTGCGAGCTGTGACCGGCTCCTCAGCGTCATCGTTGAGCTCAGGCATGGAGCACCGCTCTGCGGATGGCTGCCGCGTTGGTGAAGATTCGGATGCCCAACACCACGACGACGCCGGTGGAGAGCTGCGATCCCACGCCGATCTGGTCTCCCACAAAAACGATGAGCCCAGCGATCACGACGTTGGACAAAAATGACACCGCAAAGACCCTGTCAGAAAAAACACCTTCCAAGTAGGCGCGGGTGCCTCCAAGTATGGCGTCCATCGCTGCGACGATCGCGATGGGAAGGTACGGCTGCAGTACCGTTGGCAGCGACGGCTCGATGAGCAGACCGATCACAATACCCAGTATCAGTCCAAGAACGGCGAACATCCCCACCTCATCCCATCTGTCATTTTTGCGCGGCTCTGAGTTGCATACCCGGGTCAGCGGGCAGAGTCAGGTCATCGTTGGCCTCCCGTATGGAGAACCCGATGCCAAAGTTGTCACTGATGTATTTCCACCACGCAGCTGCGCGAGTGCGGGCGAACCTCGCGGGCATCGTTGCAGGATCGCCAATGGCCTTCACACGATAAGGGGGCGAGAGGGACACGTAGTCAACGGTAATGGCCGAGCCGGCCGTCCTGATCGGTGTCAGCGCTGTGATGCGACGCCCGTTGATGGCCACGGCTTCCGCACCCGCGTGGCGCAGACCGTTGACGAGCCGTGACAGGTCCGTGTCATAGACCACGCCCTCGGAGCCCGAGGAGTCTGCGGCGTCACTCACCTCCACGACGATCCCCGGGCCGGTCACAGGAATGGTTCCTACTACCGGGTCCAGAGCGTTTCGTGCGGCGGTGAGCGAAGGATCATTGACCTGGGCGGCGCCAAGCTCGCGAATCTCCGCCTCGAGATCAGCTGCCTCCGCCTCCTGCGCCTCCACGCGCCCCGAGGTTTGGCTGATGCGCTCCAGTAGGTCTCGACGCTCGCTGTCCACCTCCTGAGAGGATCGCGTCGTCGTGAGGACGGCGATGGCGATGAGGGCGGCCAGAACAGTTAGAGTCGCGCCAAAAATCAGTGGTGAGACGTGTTGTCGTGTGCCCGAGATCAGATACTCGGGTTCCAGGGCATTCCCCTGGACATCCGTCAGCAGGCTCATGCTCTGATCAGGCCTGGACATCGGGCATCCTGCGTCGAACTTGGGACAGGGCGATGGTCTGTTGGAGGTAGATACCGCCCGCCCACCAGTACAGCACTGCACCCAGAATCGCCAGGGGCCACCCGACCCATCCGACGAATGCGGCATCGAGCATCGGAGTGGCTGCCAGAAGAATCAGCGGCAGGGCCAGGAGCAGAGACATGGTGGCTGCTTTGCCAACGAAGTTGACCGGCAGCGCCAGAACACCGCTTCGACGCAGAGACGGGATCAGGAGGACCAGCATCACGTCGCGGGCGACGAGGATGGCCAGCAGCCACCACGGCATGATGCCGCGAGCAGTGAGGGCAACCATGGCCATCAGGATGTAGAGCCTGTCGGCCACCGGATCCAACTTGGCTCCGAGAGCGCTGCGCTGCTTCAGAGCGCGTGCGAGGAACCCGTCCAGCCAGTCGGTGGCACCGGAGATGGCCAGCAGAATGACAGCCGCCACATCCTGACCGTCCAGGATGAGCCACCCGAAAAGACCGACGGCGAGCAGGCGGACGAAAGAAAGAACATTGGGCACAGTGATGACACGATCGGTGTCCCACTGGGACGTCGCCTCGACGGTGTTCACGCTGGCCAGCCTAGGCCATCATCAAGGCGCTCCCGCCGTGCACTGCGGGGGTCAGCGTCCGCCGAATGCTGCCGTGTACTGCTCGCGCACGCGCGGACCGAGGCGATTCCAACTCCATGGCTGAGCAGACGCGTGCAGCATGACGGGATCCTCCGGCATCCGCACCACCGCTCCCAGCGCAGCGAGCGCCGCGCCGGCATCACCGGTGGGAAACGTGCGTCCGGTTCCGGATTCCGCCAGTACGTCAAGGAAGCCCGGCAGGTCACTGGCCACTACTGAGCACCCTGCGGCCAACGCCTCCACGAGGACGAGTCCGAAGCTCTCCCCGAACATGTTGGGAGCCAGCAGGACGTCCACCTGCTGCAGGGCAGCATTGCGTTCGGTGTCATCAATGACCCCCAGCACCCGAACGGATCCGGGGTCCGTCCTCCCCGGCCCCAGCGCCACGAATTCGGCGTCGAAGCCCTCGGCCTGGGCGCGGTCGGCCACTTCACGGAAAACAGGGAATCCTTTGCGTGGCTCTTCGAGTCTGCCCAGGAAACCGATGCGCGGTCGCACTCCCCCGCGCCAACCCCGACGCTCCGGTGGGGGCTCAGGCAGCAGCACACCATTACCGATGATGTCGGCTCTGATGCCGGTCGCAATGTGTGCACTCTGTTGAGCAGCGCGGGACACTGCAATGGACGCCCGAGGGCTCAATACCGCCGCTCGGCGGCGCAGGACAGCGGTCAGGAGCCGGGACGGGCTGAAACTCGCGTGATGGGTGACCACGAGCCTGGAACTGTCGCGTGCCACTGCATACCCGATTCCTGGCGTGAGTGGCTCATGGACATGAACCACGTCGGCGTGACGAACGGCGTGCTGCGCATCGGTGCACTGATGGCGTCGCACGGCGAGTTGTGCCACGGAGCCATTGAAAGGCAGGTTCACGGAACGACCCACCAGATGCAGTGCGACACCGTCGGGCACCCTCTGGGAGCGGGTTCCGGGCGCTACCACCGTCACCTCATCGCCATGTGACGCCAGCCATGTGGCCAGTCCCAGGACGTGAGTGGCGACACCGCCCGGGGCGTCGAGTGAGTAGGGACAGAGCAGGGCTATGTGCATCTGCTGCTCAGATTCCTTGGAAGAATGGCTGCAGCATGAGCCAATCCGTGGGCGACTCCCGGGCGGCTTCGGCGAATTGCTCCACGGCTTGACCCATCATCACAGCAGGCGAAGCGATGGGGATGACGTCCCCGATCAGCAACTGCACGCGATCGCCCTCAAAGCGGGTGATGACCACACGCATGTCGCATCCGGTGATCCGTGCGAGCAGCGCGGGTCCGGCGGGAACGTGGACGGTGTGATTGGACGGGGGCCAGACTGCCTGAATACCCCGACCGGAGAGGTCACGATCACTCAGGAGACAAACGGCTTCTCCTCGACGAACCGATGCAACGAGGTGACGCATGAGATCAGGTTCTCCGACAGGCAGAATGTCCATGCCCATGCCGGCGCGCGCGTCCCGAAACCGTTCGTACAGCCCTCGCGGCAGTCTTTCTGCAACGCTCGTCACCTTGATGCCTGCCCGCGCGGCCCAGGCACCGGCGAAGTCCCAACTGCCCATGTGTGGCAGAGCCAGAACCAGCCCTGGCCCGTCAAGTGACCTGCGGAGCTTGCCCAGGTCGTCGGTACTGATGATGACGCGGCTGAGGATGTCAGAATCGCTCCAGCGCGCCAACGACAGCGACATCAAATTGTTGCGAAGCCACGACGAAACCAGCGCGCGTCGTTCGCTCGCCGTTGGCCACCGCTCCAGCGCTGTGTACACGTTGTGCTCCCACTGGCGCAGACCGACGGGTCGAAGCGCGGCGATCGGCCAGGGCAGAAGATGACAGAGAACTCGCCTGACCCAGTGCGGAAGGCGCGAGCCCACCGTCCACATCACGGTCGTCAGTGCGGGCTGGACGCGCGTGGCGAGCCTCATGTGCTGGAGGAGTTCCAGGCGTCTGCGAGTTGTTGCCGCGCATCACCGAGCAGCTGCGGCAGGGCCCGGGTCTGGGCGATGACCGGCAGGAAGTTCATGTCACCACCCCAGCGAGGGACGACGTGCTGGTGCAGGTGGGCGGCTATCCCCGCCCCTGCAACGGCTCCCTGGTTCATGCCAAGGTTGAACCCGGCAGGGTTGCTGACGTGCCGCAGCACGCGCATGGCTTCCTGTGTCAGTTCCGCCACCTCCCGGGTCTCATCCACCGTGAGCTCCGTGTAGTCGGCCACATGCCGGTAGGGACAGACCAACAGGTGACCCGGCGAGTAGGGGAAGAGGTTCATCACCACATAGGCATGCTCCCCCCGGGCGACCACCAACCCTTCGGCATCACCCTTGGCGGGTGAGGTGCAGAAAGGACACTGGCCGGCATCCTTCGGCTTGCCCTCGCCATGGATGTAGACCATTCGGTGGGGCGTCCACAATCGTTGGAACGCATCCGGCGCGCCAGCCAGTTTCGCCGGGTCCTCCACGTCGTGTTCACGCATCGGCACTGGGCCCCTCGTTGGCGCGCGAAGCGATGAAGGCAGTGATCTCCTCGATCGCTGCGTCGACCGGCACACCATTGCGTTGCGAGCCGTCACGGTAGCGGAAGGACACACAGCCTGCGTCCCGGTCCTCGCCACCAGCAATCAGCATGAAGGGAACCTTCTGCTTCTGCGCGTTGCGGATCTTCTTGCCGAAGCGGTCGTCAGAGGTGTCCAACTCCGTGCGGATCCCCTGGTGGTGCAGTCGCGCAAGAATGCCTTCGAGATAGCCGTCGAATTCCGCGGCGACGGGAATGCCCAGCACTTGGACGGGGGCCAGCCACGCCGGGAAAGCGCCCGCGTAGTGCTCGGTGAGTACGCCGAAGAACCGTTCGATCGAGCCGAAGAGCGCGCGGTGGATCATCACGGGGCGCTGGCGGGTGCCGTCGGATGCCTGGTACTCAAGCTCGAAAAGCTCAGGGAGGTTGAAGTCGAGCTGGATCGTGGACATCTGCCACGTGCGACCTATGGCGTCCTTGGCCTGGACGGAGATTTTTGGTCCGTAGAAGGCGGCGCCGCCGGGGTCCTCCACGAGTTCCAGGCCGGAGGCCGTGGCTACCTCGCGCAGTGTGTCGGTGGCCTCGTCCCACGTGGCGTCGTCACCCACGAACTTTTCGGGGTTCTTGCTGGAGACCTCCAGATAGAAATCGTCCAGGCCGTAGTCCTTGAGCAGTTCGAGCACGAACTGCAGCAGCCCCGCGAGTTCGTCGCGCATCTGTTCGCGTGTGCAATAAATGTGGGCGTCGTCCTGCGTGAAGCCACGGGCACGGGTGAGGCCGTGGACCACACCCGACTTCTCGTTGCGGTACACAGTCCCGAACTCGAACAGCCGCAATGGAAGTTCACGGTACGAGCGTCCCCGCGACGCGAAGATCAGGTTGTGCATGGGGCAGTTCATGGGCTTCAGGTAGTAGTCCGCGCCCTGCTTGGTGAGGTTGCCGTCAGCGTCGTACTCGGCATCCATGCGCATGGGCGGGTACATGCCGTCGGCATACCACTCCAGGTGTCCGGAGGTCTCGAACAACTTCGACTTCGTGAGGTGCGGCGTGGTGACGAAAGAGTAGTTCTCCGCAATGTGGCGACGGCGCGAGTACTCCTCCATCTCCATGCGGATCATGGCGCCCTTGGGATGGAACACCGCCAGGCCGGAGCCAATCTCATCGGGAAAGCTGAAGAGGTCCAGTTCGGCACCGAGTTTGCGGTGGTCGCGCTTGGCGGCCTCGGCCATACGGGTCTGGTAGGCCTTCAGGTCCTCGCGTGTGGCCCATGCTGTCCCGTACACCCGTTGCAGGGTGGCGTTGCGCTGATCTCCGCGCCAGTAGGCGGCGGACACTTTGGTCAACGCCACCGCCTGGATGTATCCGGTGTGGGGCACATGGGGGCCACGGCACAGATCCTTCCACGCCACGCTGCCGTCACGACGAACGTTGTCGTAGATGGTGAGCTCGCCGGCGCCCACCTCCACCGACGAGCCGTCGTCGTCGGAGGCGTTGCCCTTCAGGGCGACCAATTCGAGCTTGAACGGCTCTTCGGCCAGTTCCGCGCGCGCTTCATCGTCTGTAAAGGCGCGGCGGACGAACTTCTGCTTTTCGCGGACGATTTGTCCCATCTGCTTCTCGATGGCCGTCAGATCTTCGGGGGTCAGCGGATCAGTCTGGAAGTCGTAGTAGAACCCGTCCACGATGGGCGGACCGATTCCCAGCTTCGCTTCCGGCATCAGGTGCTGCACAGCCTGGGCCGTGACATGGGCGGCGGAGTGACGCACGATGGCCAGACCGTCGGGCTCGGAGTTGAGCACCGGCTCGATGACGTCACCATCCTTGAGCTCCCGTGCCAGATCGAGTAGTTCGCCATCACGGCGCATCGCGACGACGCTCCGGTCGTTTCCGAAGAGGTCCAGTCCCGTCGTGGTGGTGGCGAGATCGACCTCGTCGGATCCTTCTGGCCGGTTTATGGTGATGACGCCACTCACTGGGAGTTCCTCTCGGGGCAGGTACTTGGATCGTGCCGGCTGCATTCATCGCGCGACGGGCACGCCCAGCATTCTGCCCTACGCAGGCGAAGACCTCTATCCCATGCCCCTCACTGCAGCGGGGTATCAACCCTCGACTGCCTCCCCACCGGCCACGAGACTGCCGAACTCGGGATTGCTGTCGATGTGACGCGCGACGTAGGGGCACGTGGGCTTCACCATCAGCCCGGCCTCCGAGATGTCCCTGAGCGCGAAGTCTGCAAGGTCTGAGGCGTAGCCCTGCCCACCGTGCTCAGGATCCACTTCCGTGTGTGGGAGTTCGACCACCTCACCGTCACGTTGATAATCGATGAACCCGATCCTTGAACCGTCCAGGTGCAACTCGTAACGGTTCTCTTCCTCATTCTTCACAAGCTTGGTCTCTGACATGTCGCCAACACTACTGTTGCCACCCATGCAGTTTCCCGGGCTCACAGAAGCTGTCCGTGCAGTGGTCGTTCGTGAAAGAAATGGCGACTGTCGACCGCATGTGAGGGCAGGATGGGCTCATGAGCATTTTTGACGACATGGCAAAGACATGGGACGACAAGCCGGACAGGGTCGAGCGCATCAGGGTGGTGAGTGCTCGGCTACGGGAGGTGCTCGACTTCGACGCGATCGAGGCCGGACTCGAGTATGGCTGTGGCACGGGCCAGCTGAGTTTTGCGTTGGCGGACGTCCTCCCCCACTGCCTGCTCGTGGATACCTCGTTGGAAATGTTGAAGGTGGCCGAGCGTGGAATCGCGGAGCGCAAACTCCAATGGGACACCGAACGACGCAACTTTGCGACACAATCGCAGGATCATCCTGAAGCGATCGCGGATGTTGTGTTCTCCCTCCAGGTGCTTCATCACGTGGACGACCTGGAAACAACTGTCGGCAACATGACGAAGGCCCTCAGGCCCGGCGGCCAGATCGCGCTGATGGACCTGCCCAAGGGTTCCTCCGGCTTCCACCACGGCAGCGACCACGATCCTGCCGACAATCCTCATCTCGACGGCCTGGATCGTGGAGAGTTGGAGCAATTGTTGGACGGCGCAGGTCTCTCCTCCATCACGTGGCACGACGACATCGAACTGCAGCGTGATGGCGAAGACGGGAGTACGACCTACAAGCTGTTCGTGGTCACCGCTCGCCTGTGAACCTCATCTGCTGATCGGGACAACTGTGGCGTAGGTCAGGCGGGCAGCATACTCCCCAGCAAGGTCGACCTCGTGGCGCAAGCGCGCGGTGCCGGGTACACAGTTCACTTGCAGATCGTCCTGACGACAGAGACTCTCGCGGTCGCCCGAGTCGCACATCGGGTTGCTCAAGGTGGACACGAGCGGCGGGGACTCATGGCGAGACGCGCCAAACCAAAGAGCGGCGCTACCAGCCGTCACGAGCACGACAACCGTGATCCATCCTGTGCCAGGAGGCGTGTCCCAGTTGTTCCGATTGAGCGCCGCCATCGTCATGTACTCGAAGAAGCTGTGAGCAAGGCCGAAAGCAGTAGCACCCCACAGGACGACTCCAAGACCGACGAGGATCCTGCTCGGGAGTTGCGCATTTAGCCGAGAAAGCACGATGAAGATCACCAGTGCCACAATCTCAACCGCGATCCACAACCATCCTGAGATGTATGCCTTGGGATCGCGCCGTCGGTTGAGAGCCGCCGAAATGCCCTGCACCGCGACGATGAGGGGAACCACTGCTGCCAGAAGGGCGACCCATTTGGTTTCCCTGCCCAGACGGAGGCCGAGGACCAGGACGATCCACGATGCGATTGCCAACACCATGGCGAGTCTAGTGAGATTCGGGATCGTCGTGAGGTTGAACACGGTCCCGTCCAGCATTCCCCCGCGGCAGGGGATCCAGTGAAGATGAACCGAGACGGCCGTCAACGCTCCCGACGTGAAGAGGAAACCGCTCGCCACGAACCACGGCCAGCGTGGCTGCACTTCCACGCCCGCGTGTGGATTGCCCATGATCTCCCCGATTCCTCTCGACGCAGCGGCGAACAGCGAGCCTGTGCGGTAGAACTCGTCGCGGAGACGACATCAGTTCGACCAGATAGGCACATCAAACCTCGACTACACAGCAGGGTCCGGGTCATCTTGACCCACACCGTCCCCCATCAAAGACCTTGACACAGGGAGCAGGTCAAGCCCCGATGGCGCCACCAGCGTCGCGTGGAGAACCGGAGCTCTCGCGCCTCGGAGCAATGGTCTACTCAAGTTGGGATGACCGCAAGCAGGTCAGCGTTCTGGATGGAGCGGCGCCAAGCCGAAGTCGCGTGCGGCGTCACTCATCAGTGAGTCGTAGGTCACTATCGAATCGACGCCTATCGCGAGGGCAGCTGCGAGGTGAATGGCGTCGAGAGATCGCAGGTGGGTCCCCGGCAGTAAACCGGCCTGCGTGAGAATGGCGGGGTTCAGTTCATACAAGTCGAGACGATCCAGCAACTCGGTGACGTTGCGCTGGTTCACGACTTCCAAGCGTTGCACAGCTCGCCGCAGCTCGGTTTCCACCAGCCGGCATGCCACCAGTGTTGGCCGTTCGGACTCGATCGCCCGGATCAAGTGCGCGGACTCCTGCTCAGCGACGATCAGCTTGATCGCGGCCGAGGTATCGACATACCACGTGCTCATCTTTCAGCGCGCAGTTCGTCAAGCAACTCTTCCGTTGTCGTGTCGATGGGCACCAGATCGGCAGTAGAGAATCGAGGAGGGCGCCTCGCCGGCCGATACGCCAGCGAGGCCTCCGTCAAGGGCACTATGCGCGCCACCGGCGTTCCGCGGCGGGTCACCACGAAAGTTTGCCCGAGCTCGACCTCACGCAACACCTGTCCACTGTCGTTGCGCATCTCCCGTTGGCTGATGGTCCGCATTTTTACAGTGTAGCATTGGCGTAGCAGCAACGTAGCAACTAAGACGGCTCGCATTCAGATATTGTTTGATGCCCCCCTGCTTTGGGACGACTTCGGCGCCGTGCTGTCGCGGCGGATTCAGGCGTTGATGATTCCGAGGCACACAACGCCGTGTAGCGAGATCTGCGGTGTCCTTCATGATTGGATTCTCCCAGCCCGACAGAAACCGAACCACATCGTTACACACTGCGAGATGTCGCGGACACAGGCCACGGCTGGGTGGAGACGGGATGAATCACACCACACTTCCGCCCCGGGGCGGACGGGAAGGGCGGTCGGAAGTGATCAGCGTACGGACACTCAGGTACGGTGCAGCCCTGCTGGCTGTGGTTGCTCTGACTGCCCTGAATGCCTATCTGCTGGATACCCTGGATGTTGTCGGGATCCCGTGGATCTTCGCGGCGGCCTTGCTCGTGCAGGTGCTTCTGATCATTCTGTTCCTCTTCAGCCTGATCATGGTCCTGCGAACGCCGCTGAAAATCGCCTGGTCGATACTGACATCCGCTTGGCAAGGCGTCCAAGGCAACACATACGTTCTGCGGCTCCGCGATCGGTACCCGCGCCTCGTCGGCTGGGCTGGCCGCCGGTTCTCGATGAAACGGCCAACCGGACTCGTCGTGACCATCGGTGCCGCGGCTGCGGCCGCAGCCCTCTTGCCGTTCATCAGCGTCACACGAGCGGTCGTCCAGAAGACCTCGTTCGCCGGGATTGATCAGCGGGTCCTCAATCTTGTGCCGGATATCCGCACCGACGGGCAGGACACGTTTTTCAGTTTCGTGACCTTTGCCGCGAGTTCGACGTCGGGCATCCTTTTTCTCATCGTCCTGGGCTTGGCGTCCTGGCGGCGGCGACAATGGTGGGTACCAGTTCTGCTGGCAGCTGCCTTCGGCCTGGAACGCGCCGCCGCCACGGCGATCAAACAGATCGTCGCACGGCCCCGGCCGGACCGCTCCCTGAGTCTGCTGACCGAAAACAGCTTCAGTTTTCCCAGCGGACACACCCTGACGGCGACCGTCATGACCGGCCTCATTGCCTACCTGCTGTGCCGCGCTTTCAAGTCCTCCGTTGCCCGGCTTCTGAATTGTTCTGGCAGCGCTGACCGCCGTGTTGCTGGTCGGAATCAGCAGGATATATCTCGGAGTCCATTACCCCAGCGACATCCTGGGCAGTCTCGCCTTCGGTGTGTTTCTTCTCGCCGTCATCATCGCACCGTTGGAGATCAACGACCGATTCCACCTGGTCACACCAGTGAAACTCAGCGCCGTGGCCACACAGCCACTGCTGATCGCTGCTGCCGCTGCCTTGCTGTTCGCCGGGATATTCGGCGCCCAGCTCACACCCCTGAACGTCGTTGAACGTCAGGAGACGACCCAGTCGTTGGCGGCGTTGGACCAAGTCGCCATCGGGCAGCTGCCCGTCTACAGCGAAACCTTGACCGGGGCCAGGATGGAACCGATCAACTTCATCTACCTCGGTAGCCAGCAGCAGATTGAGGACGTGTTCAAAGGGGCCGGATGGTACAAGGCCGACCCCTGGACCCTGGGCAACACCCTGCGGTCCATCCTCGTTGCAGTACGCAACGAGCAGTACCTCAATGCCCCTGTCACGCCGTGATATCTGGCTGCCAGGCCCGAGACCGTCGCGTTCCAACAGCCCACCGACGCCAACACACTGGTCCAGCGACATCACACAAGGCTTTGGAAGACCAACTTCACCATCGACGGCCAACCCGTGTGGGTCGCCACGGCCAGCTTCGACCGCGGCATTGGGCTAGGAGCCGCGACCGGATTGCCGACCCACCACATCGACCCGAATGTCGACGCGGAGAGGGCTTACATCCTGCAGTCACTGAAAGTGGCACAGCCCCACCTGGTGCAGGTCGTGGAGGCCCAACAGGGTTACAACACAGCTGGCGACGGCTTCTTCACTGACGGCCGGGCCGCTGTACTCAATCTCGAAACCCTGAACCCGTAGCTGCAGTGCACCACTTCGCCGGACGGTGCCGATGAGCAGCTGTCCACTCCGTCCGGTCCCCTTGCATCCCGAAGCCGACCACCATCAACCGCTGGCGTGGGTTGCAGGTCAGCGGGTGTGGCGCCCTCCTCGACATCGGTATGTGTGGCGGATGTGGGCGGACTGGTGCCCTTGAGCAGGAAACGATGTGCCGTCGCCGCACACGTATACCGACGCCGGGCAGTGCGCTGGGGTGACGATCAGCGCTCTCCGCTGACCGGTCGTGCGCGCATCGTCGCGCTGTTCGGTAGAACTCGTCGCGAGCACCCCACCAGTTCGACCAGATAGGCCATGCACCGGACAGAACGTGTTGACCTCGTAGACTCTCGGGTATGACCCGGATCGCCACCGGACTGACGGCAGAGCAGTGGACTTCGGTTTTTGACCTCGCCGCCGAGCAGGCCGCCACGCTGGAGGCCACCGACCTGGCGGACCACGCCGGGTACAGCCCCTTCCACTTCTCACGAATGTTCGCCGCGCACGCGGGCATGGGCCCCGGTCAATATCTCACCGCGCTGCGCATCGACACCGCCAAGCGGTTGCTGCTGGCGGGAAGGGACCCGGTGATCGACATCGCCACCGCCGTCGGCTTCGATTCCCTGTCGAGCTTCGGGCGCCGGTTCCGCAGCACTGTGGGAGTGGCGCCCGCGCAGTTGCGGCACCTGGCTGAGCGCATCGGCGATCACCCGCCGCGTCCATTCGCGCTGCTGCCCCCGGGCCCGCCCGCGGTAACTGTGACGCTCGAGGTGCCCGACGCAGTCGGTCCCACTGCAAGCACGTCGATGTGGGTCGGCTGGTTCCCTCGCCCGGCACCGATTGGCCTCCCTCGCGCAGGGGTGCTGGTTTCAGGCGTCACTGAAGTGCGGCTGCCGCTGTGCGCCGGAGCGCCGTACCTGCTGGGGTTCGCGGTGATGGCCCATGCCGCTCCCCTGGACCACTTGGCACCGCCCGCGCCCCTGGTCGCCGCCCATCCCGCGCCCGTCACCGGGCGGTGCAAGGTCACGCTGCGGTTCGGCACCCAGTCCAGGCAGCGACGGATACCGCTGCTGACGGCGCTGCCCAGCCTGTGCCCGCGCTGAGCACGGCTCCCCATTTGGCAGCATTGCCGGAGCTTGATTGCGCAAGATCGGACAAAGATCGTCCGCCCCACAGCCATAACGTGGAACCAACCCGATCGGGCCACGAGGGCCCACAGAACGCAGGAGGAACAATGACCCGAACCACCGGCACAAGCACTTGGCTCGATCTCAGCACGCGGCATCTCGAATCCGCGAAGACCTTTTACACCGGACTGTTTGGTTGGGCATTCGAGGACCTCGGCGACGATTTCGGCCATTATCACCTGATTCGCAACGACGGTGCACTGGTGGGCGGGCTCATGGATGTCTCCGGCATGACCTGCCCGGAGGGCGGCGAACTCTCTTCGGAATGGGGCATCTTCCTGGCCGTGGATGACGTCGACACACGCCTCGCAGAGGTCACAGCCTCCGGCGGCACTGTGGTGGTGCCCGCCGAGAACGTCGGCGACTCGGGGCGAATGGCCGTGGTCCTTGACCCCACGGGCGCGATGGTTGGGCTGTGGCAGGCCCGCGAGCTCGAGGGGTATGAGTTCACCGGCTCACCCGGTTCCCCGGTGTGGTTCGAGCTGATGGCCCACCACTTCGACGACGCCGCCGCCTTCTACACCGCCGTCTTCGACGCGGATCTGGTACCGATGAGCGAGCCTATGGATGACGCCGATTTCCGCTACGTCACCAATGGGCCGGGTGAGACGGCCAGCTGGGGGCTGGGAGACGCGACGGGCGTCATGCCGGAAGACGCCGCCGGCTGGCGCGTCTACCTGGGCGTGGCGGCGTGTGACGCAGCGGTCGAGAAGGTCAAGGAACTGGGTGGAAGCCTTCTGGATGGGCCCGTGGACTCCCCCTTCGGACGTATCGCCACGGTCGCGGACCCGGAGGGGGCGAGCTTCCAGATCTGCGCGATGAGCGAGGGCGTCGCGGAGGGCTAGATTCACGACGATCCGAGCGTCTATCCGGACGGCTATCCGGATAGACGACGGTGCAGTCCCACCCGCACATCGGGCCATTCCTCGTGCAACACACTGAAGTAATCCACATCTGCCACCGAGCCGTCGGCCGCGCGGCGAAAGCTCCGCAGCGTGCCCTCGAACCTGGCGCCCAGTCCGGCAATCGCGCGATGCGAACGACTATTGCGATGATCGCAGCGCAGAGCCACGCGAGTGACACCGAGTTCATCGAAGGCGTGACTGAACAACAGCAACTTCGTCGCCGGGTTGACGCGCGTTCCCCAGACATCCCGGGCGTAGATGGTGTTCCCGATTTCCACTCGCACGCCGGGCACGAGGTCGTAGAAGGTTGTCCGGCCCACGAAACGGCCGTCCAGGTTCACCGCGAACGCCAACGCGCCCGGCTGTTCCACGAGGTTTCTCACGTGCGTCGCCATGGCGTCGTCATCCGTCGGCAGTGGTGTGCTCATCCCTGACCACATGGCTTCATCCACCAGGCTCCTCAGTGAGGGGGCATCCGCCTGCGTCAGCGGACGGAGAACGAGACCGTTGAGGCTCATGGTGATGTCGTGCAGCACGTCGAAAAGCTATCATCGGAAGCCGCTCCCTCAGCACAAACAGAGGGCGGGGCAGCACACTCGGCGGAGCAGTGGCGCCCTCCGTTGACAGGATTGCGGTTGCCTCACTAGTGTGTCTCTGTCGTCGACCCGAAGGAGGTGCATGAAGATGTTGATCAACTCTCATGCTCCCGGGCGAACACGCGCTTACGCCGGTTGACCTGATCCCGGCGCGACCCTGCTTCTGACGCCTTGTGCGTCCCACCTCCTTCATTCTTTTCGCATCGTTCGACGTCTCCGTCAGGACCCCCTCACATGCATATTGAAGCCCGCGGGCGCCACGATTTTCCGCCGGAGATCCCGCCCGGCTCCCGCCCCGACGTCCGCTCCCCCAGTCGATTCCTCTTCTGGCTGATGCGCTCCTACGGCTGGGTTGTTCCGGTCATGACTCTGGCGGCCTCGTCGTGGATGATCCCTGCGGCCCTGACCCCGTGGCTACTGGGGCGGGCCATTGACGCGGGCGTTTCTCGCGGAGACACGTCAGCCTCCTACGGCTGGGCCGGCTTGTTGCTGCTCATCATCGCCGTCGGCGTTCTCGGCGGGATCCTCTTCCACACCTTCGCCGTCCGAATGTGGCTGCTTGGCATCTACGGCATCCAGCGCCGCGTCTCACGCCAGGCCGTCCATCTGGGGCATGTCCTCAACCGCCGCGTCCCCACAGGTGAGGTGCTCAGCGTTTCATCATCGGACACTGACCAGTTCGGCGCCACCATCGACTCCTTCGGCAGCGTCATAGCAGCGGCTGTCAGCTTCGTGGTGGCATCGATCCTGATGGTGACCACATCCCCGACTCTGGGAGCGGTGGTCCTGATCGCCACCCCACTCCTGCTCATGGCTTCGGCGCCGGTGTTGCGTCCACTGACCCATGCGCAAGCCGCTGAACGATCGGAAAGCTCTTCGCTCACCTCGTTGGCCAGCGACATCGTCACGGGATTGCGGATCCTGCGCGGCGTCGGCGGTGAGCGGACATTCACGCGCAACTACGAGCGACAATCGCAGAAGGTTCGCGCGCTCGGGGTACGGGTCGGCACTTGGCAGGCCGTCGTCGAAGCCGTCAGCATCCTGCTCTCCGGTCTCCTGCTCGTGGCACTGGTGTACCTCGGTTCACAGCGCCTCCTCGATGGAACACTGCAGGTGGGTGAACTCATCAGCTTCTTCGGGTACGCAGTGTTTCTCACCTCACCGATGCAGACGTTCTTCGACTTCGCACAGCGCTGGGTGCAGGGGCTGGTCGCGGCCCAGAAAACGCTGTCTTTCCTGAAACAGGATGTGCCCTGGACGACGGAAGGTCAGGCGCTCGGCCATGCCCCGGTACTGCTGGATGAGCGCTCCGGCGTGAGAGTGCAGCCGGGACGCATGCTGGGAATCGTGAGCGCCGACCCGGATACCTCTGCCGCACTCGCCGACCGGTTGGGGCGTTACCTGCCGCGAGATGAGCCAGAAACCATGGATGACGAAAACCTCACTGGTCGTGCACGAAGGATCGCCCGCCGGGAGCGAATCGCCGCTCGCGAGCGCCGTGCCTTGCATGACGCCGAAATGGCCAACCGCCCGTGGGGGGTGAGCGCCGATGGCGTGGACTACTCAGAGGTGGATATGACTGATCTGCGGCACAGGGTTGTCGTGTCCCACACGGAAGCGCTCCTGTTCTCCGGCACACTGCAGACGGCTGTGGATCCATGGGGTACCCACACCCTTCAAGAAGCGGAAACAGCGCTGATCGTCGCCTCCTCCGAGGATGTCTACCATTCACTGAGCGGCGGATGGCAGGGACGGATCGATGAGAAGGGTCGAGGTCTCTCCGGAGGCCAACGACAACGTGTCCTGCTGGCACGCGTGCTGCTTCTGGATCCCGACATCCTCATCCTCGTGGAACCCACCTCAGCCGTCGATGCCCACACGGAAGCCCGGATTGCGCAACGCCTCGCAGAGCACAGGCGCGGCCGCACCACGGTTGTCATCTCGACCTCCCCACTGCTGCTGCGACGCTGCGACGACATCTCGGTCCTTGTAGACGGGTGTGAGGTAGCGCATGGCAGTCATGACGAGTTGGCCAACCAACATGAGTACCGCCAGGTCATCGCGCGCGGCATGGGAGAGATCAATGAGTGAGCACATGCTGTCGGCCACCTCGACCACCACGTGGCGCGAAGGTCCGGCATCGCCTCGCCTGCCGGAGGGCTACGACGTGCCGCGCCGAGCCGGGCCGCGTCGGCGGATCGCTGCATTTGGCTCCCGTCACACTCTGCGGAGTGGGACAGCGCGCGCCGCCTACGCGGAGGCGCGCGATCCACAGAGTGGATTCCCAGTGGCAAATTCCTCGCAAGCACTGGGCTTTCTGGGCGATCTGATGCAGGGACGCCGAGCAATTCTGGTGTGGGCGATCGTGCTCAATGTGGCAGCGGCAGTCGCAGGACTGGCCGCCCCTTTCCTCCTGGGACGCCTGATCGATCAAGTGTCCGACAACCTGCTGAAGCGCACTGCGCTCACAAGCACGGTGGGCGTCATCGCCGGGGTGGTGGTGGCGCAGGCGCTGCTCACCTTCGCCGCCCGGCGCGCGTCTGCAGTCCTCGGATACGACGTGCTGGCTGCCGCACGGGAGGAGGTGGTGCGCATTGTGCTGCGGCTACCGCTCAGTCATGTCGAGTCCTCGGGCTCCGGTGATCTGCTGACCCGTATCACCACCGATGTGAGACAGATGGCCAATGCGGCGCGCTGGGCTTTGCCCAACCTCATCGTGTCCGTGGTGCTCATCGGTGCGACCCTCGTGGCGATGCTGGTCAACTCGTGGGTGTTGACGCTCCCGATGCTGGGCACGGCGCTGATCATGGTGCTGGGTGGGCGCTTCTACCTGACCCGTGCGACGGCGGGTTACGTCACAGAGTCCCAGACCTATTCGGTCATCAACTCCACCACGACGGAGACGGTCGAAGGCAGCCGCACTGTCGAGGCACTGGGACTCGGTGAGCTGCGGATCGCGCAGATCGATGAGGACACGGAGGTCTCTGCTCAGGCCGAGCGCTACACGATGACGCTGCGCAACATCTTGTTCGCCATGGTCGATGCCTCATTCCAGCTCCCCATGGTTGGGGTGGTCCTCCTCGGGGTCTGGGGCCACGCGCAAGGGTGGGCGAGCATCGGAGAGATCACCACTGCGGCGCTCTATGTCTCCCAACTCCAGGGACCGCTGGACCGGGTGATACAGGTCCTGGATGAACTGCAGCTGGGGATCGTCGCCACTGCGCGCCTCATCGGGGTCGCCCAACTCGACGACGACCGCACCCCCGGTGACGCCGTGCCCTCAAGCGTCAAACTCACCGGAAGAGACCTGCGGTTCGGGTACCGCGATGGTGTGGACGTCCTCAACGGCATTGACGTCGACCTCCAGCCGGGAGAACGCTTTGCCATCGTGGGCCCCTCCGGCTCCGGCAAATCGACGCTGGGCCGTCTCGTCGCCGGGATCAATCGTCCGCGCACGGGTGAGGTGACCGTCGGCGGCGTCGACGTCATGGGCCTTCCCTTGGACCGGCTCCGCACGGAGGTGGCGCTCGTGACGCAGGAGCACCACGTGTTCGTCGGGACTGTACGTGACAACGTGGTGCTGGCCCGGGAAACGACGACCTCTGATGAGGAGGTCAAACGGGCACTGCAAGCCGTCGATGCCTGGCGGTGGGTGTCACAACTGCCTGACCGTCTGGGCGCTGAACTGGGTCACGGCAGAGCCGCGCTCACAGCAGCCCAGACACAGCAGATTGCACTGGCAAGGCTCATCATCGCCAACCCCCACACCCTCGTGCTGGATGAGGCAACGTCACTGATTGACCCGTCCTCCGCACGGCACCTGGAAAGCTCGCTCGCGGCGGTGTTGGAAGGCCGGGCCGTCGTTGCCATCGCCCACCGGCTCCACACCGCGCACGACGCTGACCGGATCGCGGTGGTTGAGGCAGGGAGGATCGTCGAGATGGGGTCACACCACGAACTCCTCGAACTCGACGGACAGTACGCCCACCTGTGGCGTACCTGGCGCGAATAGCGAGGAGTGTCTTCCGCTCTGTCAGTCGCGGGTGATGGGCAGGCGCATGGTCGGATCGTTGCGAAGCCGCCACCCCATCGATTCATACAGCGCAAGCCCATCCCTGCTGGCAGACAAATCGACGACCTCCGCCGGAGTCTCAGTCCGGAACCACTCCAGTAAAGCCGTCACACAGGCCCGGGCGTGGCCGCGGCGCCGGTGGCCGTCAAGGGTGAAGACGTTGGAGATGTGTCCCCGTGCAGGGGTGATGCTGGAGGGCGAGGGCGGGGCGGTGTGCAGGTATCCGAGCGCACAGGCAACCAGGCTCCCCTGGACCTCGACAACGTAGACGCAGGCGTCAGTGTCCAGACGCTCACCCAGCCAGGCGGCGACCGAGTCCCGCCAGGCCCCTTCCGAGACGTGTCCATTTCCCATCTCGGCGAACAGCAGTGCCTGAAGTTCAACCAGATCAGAAATGTCATCAGCGGTAGCGCGTCGCAACATGTTCAACAGTGTTGCGCACCATGCTTCAAACAGCCACCCGCGGGTGTGCGGAGACCGGGCGGTGGAAGTTCACACGAGACCCAGTCTGGGCGCCTCCATCGCCGGACAGGTGTCCATGACGACGTCCAGGCCCGCTTCCCGCGCGCGCTGAGCAGCGGCTTCGTCAATCACGCCCAACTGCAACCAGACAGCCTCCGCACCGACGGCGATCGCCTGATCCACCACATCTCCGGCGAGTTCTGAGCGGACGAAGATGTCGACGACGTCGATCGGCACCTTCACGTCGGCGAGAGAGGCATGGCCGGGAGCACCGTGCACGGATTCAGCCTTCGGATGTACCGCGACGATCTCCATGCCGAGGTCCTTCACATACTTCGCTATGCCGTAGGCGGTGCGTTTCGGATTCTGGGACAGACCCACTACGGCCCAGAGGCCCGGTGTGGTCAGGAGGCGGCGGATGACGTCCGGATCGTTGGTGTGACTCATGAAGCAATGCAAGCACGGATCGCTCGCACATGGTTTTCTTCTGCCAACTATCGACTCAATCTGAAGCTCGTGAGACGGGGCCGCCCGGTCACCGTTTCAAAGGAGAAGGCTGAGGCATCACCGCCGCCACCCTCCTCACCACCCTCACCACCGGTGGTGGTTCCATACATGAGCACCATCGACATCAAGGTTGCTGCGTTCGTTTTCCAGGCCGGGAGAGCCTCTGGTGGGCGTATGCTGCACCCATGAGCGAACACACTCCCAACGAAGACCGCCCCAGCACCGGTGGCGAGGAACTGAAGAACGATGACCAGGGCGCCGGCATTGGTCTCGACGACGAAGCCAACACCTTCGAACCTGAAGAGGAGCCGGACGCCACCAAACCCGAGTGATGTGAGCGCCGTACTGCGCGTAGCCGATGCACGTCGGCTCCCAGGCGCCACACAGCTCGCCGCAACTCGGTTTCCACCAGCCGGTATTGCACCCGTGACGTGACCACGCAGAAGTAATTTCCCCACAACAAAAGCCCCCGGCAAACCGGGGGCTTTTCTGTGGGCGATACTGGGTTTGAACCAGTGACCTCTTCCGTGTCAGGGAAGCGCGCTACCACTGCGCCAATCGCCCGAGGTGGAGACGGGATTTGAACCCGTGTACACGGATTTGCAGTCCGTTGCCTCGCCTCTCGGCCACTCCACCGCGTAGATCATTCTCCCCGCGTGGAAATGGGAGAGAGTTCTCCGAGCGGACGACGAGATTCGAACTCGCGACCCTCACCTTGGCAAGGTGATGCGCTACCAGCTGCGCCACGTCCGCACTGCGACTGTCACGCACCCTAAGGCTTCGATCTCGACGCGCTCAGAACTTTAGCGCAGGGGGTGGGTGGATGCAAAACCCCTCGTGAGCTCCAAAACTTCATCTCACGTAGCGCCCACTGCTCAACTTCTGCGGCATCTTCTGCGGCATCTGGCTCCGGGATCAGGTGTGAGAGTTCTGGTGCTCTGCGACCCGTCGGTTGGTACTGGGCTCCGGGTTGCGCTAAAGTTCGATTTCGCACGGGCGATTGGCGCAGTGGTAGCGCGCTTCGTTCACACCGAAGAGGTCACTGGTTCGAACCCAGTATCGCCCACTCCCGCGCCTCACCGGGCAGCGCTGTCCAGCAGTGGATGTCTCGGCGCCGCCCGCAACTCGTGATCGATTCCCTGACTCCGGTCCCTCTGACCGGGTGTTGCGAGAAGCCAGAAGTGAGCCACCTTGCGTCGAGGCCGCAAACCTTCCACAATGTGGACGAAACATAGTGAATATTCAGGGTGACCGCCACAGGAAGTGAGATGACATGACTGCGCCAGCGATCGTGCTCATCGCCTCCGGAGACGATGATCCAGCCGTTGCAACAGCCCTGGCTTCTCTGAGTTCCAAACTCTCCACGCTGCGCCCAGACCTCCTCGTGACATTCGGTTTCGTCTCGGACGTCACACCAGGCGTGGCACAGTGCGTGCAACAGTTGGCGTCCACCGGCTCCACCGAGATCGTCATCGTGCCTCTGGACCTGGTCTCTGCCATGGACCACTCCCCCATCATCACAAAAGCGGCCCAGGCCATCGAGAAGTCGAAGCATGGCGTAAAGGTGGTCATCGCTCGCCCCATCGGCCCCGCCTCAGAACTGCTGAACGTCATGGATGCGCGCATGCGCGACGCCCTGTCCAAGACCAATGCCGTGGAGGTGGATGCGCTCGTTCTCGGGGCTCCGGAGGGGGGCGACGTGCGTGGCACATCGCTACTTGCCCGCCGTGCCCGCCAGTGGGCTGCCCACCACAAGTTGCCAGTCCAACTCGCAGTGTGTGACAGCACCGGGCGTGCAACCGCCCAAGCCATCGCTGCCCTACGCACTCAGGGACGCCGCCACATTGCCGTCGGTTCACTGTTCCTGACCAGAGGACCGCTGTTTCGGGCTCACGAGCAGGCGGCTGTGCGAGCGGGCGCCATGACCGTCACCGACCCCATCGAGGACCACGACCGCCTGGTGGAGCTCATCATCGCCCGCTACGCGTTCGCAGCCATGGAATTGCTCGATGCCGGCGCTCCCCAGCGTGACGACACCCCCGTGACCGACGCCGACTGATGGTCTCAGGCGCCCTCGTCATCGATGTGGCGGGCGCGTGACGGCTGCACCCTCATCGGTTCGCCCTCCATCTTGGGATATTCCGGCGGGTAGGGCATCTCACCTTCCCCGGCTTCCTCGTCCCTGAGGTACCACTCCAGAGCGGTGGCGGGATCGCCCGGTTCGGCGTCCGCATAGGAGGCCCAGACGTCGCCGCGGTGCGCATATCTCTCCAGCATGGATGGCACTGTGAAGTCATCGGGACTGACGTGATCCACCTCATCCCATTCCAGTGGAGCGGAGACCCGCGCTGCCGAGGTCGGTCGGATGGAGTAGGCGGAGGCCATGAGACGGTCACGGGCCATCTGATTGAAGTCCACGAAGATTCTGCTTCCTCTCTCCTCCTTCCACCAGTCCATCGTGACCGCGTCCGGCATCCGGCGAGCCAGCTCCCGGCCAATCGCGATCGTGGCATGCCGAGCGTCAATGAAGCTCATGGATTCGACCGGTGCGTAGACATGAAGTCCGCGTCCGCCGCTGGTTTTGGGAAAGCCAACCAGCCCAACATCGCCCAGCACTTTGCGCAATTCGTGGGAGGCGCGCGCCGCGTCGACGAAGTCCGTTCCCGGTTGCGGATCGAGGTCGATGCGCAACTGATCCACGAGATCCGTGTCCGCCGCCCGCACTGGCCACGCATGGAATCGCAGGGTTCCGAGATTCACCATCCACACCAGCGTCGCTGCATCAGCCGGAGCCACGGTCCTGGCGGTTCTTCCCGAAGGAAAAGTGATGGTGACCTGCTGCACCCATTCCGGCGTCCCGCGTGGCGCGCGCTTCTGGTAGAACGCATCACCCCCCGAGCCCTGCCCCGTGGCCATCACCGTGCCCTCCACCACACCGCCGGGCCAGCGCTCCATCGTCGTGGGCCTGTCCCGCAGTGCAGCCAACATCCCGGGCGCCACCGCCATGACGTAGTGGGCGATGTCCAACTTCGTGAGTCCGAGTTCCGGAAAGTAGAGCTTCGCCGGGCTGGAGAGGCGAACCTCACGGCCCTCGACGTCGAGCATGATTGCATCCTTGCTGGCCATGCCCACCAGCGTACTTCTCATGGCGCTTGTTCCACGTCCTAAACTTGGAACCATGAGCAAGGATGAGAATGCTGTCGCGCCCCTGAACAAGCCTGATTCAGCATGGCGCGAGCAGCTGAACGATCTTGAATACCAGGTGCTGCGCAAAGGAGGTACGGAGCGTCCCTTCGCCGGTGAGTACACCGATACCACCACTGAAGGCGTCTACCGCTGCCGCGGATGCGGCACCGAATTGTTCCGCAGCACCCAGAAATTTCATTCATCCTGTGGTTGGCCGAGCTTCTTCGAACCGCTCGCCGAGGATCGGGTGCGTTACCTGACGGACAAATCCTTGTTCGGCCCCGATCGCGTCGAAGTCCGGTGCGCTGCATGCGACGGCCACCTGGGGCACGTGTTCAAAGGTGAGGGCTACGACACACCCACCGATCTGAGGTACTGCATCAACTCAGTGTCCATGACCCTCGACGTTGCCGACAGCCAGGAGTGACTTCCAAGTCAACTCCAAGCAGCCCTTGCCCGTGTTGACCCGACATGCCGCATCGACTGTGCGCAAGGCCGGATATCAGCCTTGTGTTCAGCCGTTGCCGCGTGTCTGGTCGCCCTCCATGCGTGCAATAATATCTGCGCATCACATTCGATTTCCGAAACAAGCGGCGCGCGTCCCACACCAGACACATGGCGTCACCTACTCTCAAGATGTGGTCGCCTCTGTCAACATCACCCCACTTGAATTCAGCCGTGTCCTGTCTGAGTTGCACGCCATGCGGTGGCGCTCCGGACTCGTGGTGGAGGAAATTGGTTCGCCCCAGCGCATTGCCCCGCACAGCATTGCCATCTCGGCCGAACTGACCCAAGGCGACGACGAACTCGCCAGCGGACGACTGATCCTGCTGCATGACCCCGCCGGCAACGACGCATGGGAGGGGACCTACCGCATCGTGTCTTACGCCCGCGCGGACGTGGACCTTGACATGGTGGCTGATCCGCTGCTCCCTGACGTCGCATGGTCCTGGATGAACGATGCACTGGAGACGCATGGAGCCTCCAACAGACATCTCGCCGGTACCGTGACCGCGTCCTACGGCAAGGCCTACGGGGACATGGAGGGCACCGAAGACCGCGCAGAAGTTGAACTCCGCTCATCATGGACGCCCACGCTGGGACGCAACGATCCGCTGGTGGGACATCTACGGGCATGGCAGGACCTTCTGGGTTTGATAGGGGGTAGTCCCGTCCTACCTGACGGAATGCTGCATTTTCCCGGGCGCAGCCTGTGAGCCCCGAATTCGTTCAGCATTCGCGTGAACCACTTCGGGACGTCGTTGCCACCCAGCAGGCGCTTGATGAGTGCGTCGCTGCGCTGACTGGTGGTGAGGGACCCATAGCCTTCGATGCCGAGCGCGCCCACGGTCACAGGTACTGGCCCAAGGCATATCTTTTCCAGATTCGTAGACGTGGTGCTGGCACCTGGCTCATCGATCCACTGGCGTTCGAGGTGGACGGGGTTGCCCGCCTTGGGAGGCTGTCGGATTCCTGCGGGGACGCCCTGTGGCTCGTGCATGCCGCGAGTCAGGATTTGCCCTGCATGCGTGACGCCGGCATCAGACCACGCCATCTCTTCGACACTGAGTTGGCAGCTCGTTTCTTGGGCGAACCCTCAGCAGGACTCGGACCCCTGCTGGAACGCAAGCTCGACATTCGCTTGGAAAAGGCTCACTCCGCGGACAATTGGGCAACCCGCCCACTCCCCGAGTCGTGGTTGCACTACGCGGCACTTGACGTGGACTATCTCCTGGAATTGCACGAGATTCTCTCCGACGAATTGGATGCGATGGGACGGTTGGAGTGGGCAGAGGAGGAGTTTGCCGCAACGCTGGCGCAATTCCTTGCACCGAGCGTTCCGCGAATTGATCCTTGGCGTCGGCTGACCGGCATCACGTCCCTGAAGGCTCCCCGACAGCTTGCCGTTGCCCGCGCTCTGTGGACTGAACGCGACACGATCGCCAGGGATCGCGACAGGCCACCCGGGCGCATCCTCCCCGACCCCGCCATTGTGGACCTCGCTGCCCGGGTTACTGCCAGCGGTCCATTGCCGGGACCGGCTGACATCTCACGGATCAAAGGATTCCAGCACCGCACAGGCCAGCGGTTCCGGACCAACTGGTTGCGTGCTATCTCAACCGTGGAGTCCTTGACACCGGGAGAGTACCCGCCACGACGTGCGCCCTCCAACGGTTTGTCCCACCCGCGGAACTGGGAGCGACACTACCCCGACGCTGCTGAACTGTGGTGGAAGGTGAAGCCGGCCGTCGATGAGCTCGGATGTGACCTCGCGCTGCAACCCAGCCTCGTTGCCACCCCGGCAATCATCCAACGAGTGGTCTTTGACCACGCCCAGGAGCCCAACTTCGCCGATGCGCTACGTCGTCATGGCGCACGTCAGTGGCAGATCGATTTCCTCGCTCCGTTGCTCAACGAGGTGTCCGGCCGCTCCTGAGCCCGGTGTCTGAGGTCTTTGCTTCTTCGGCGAAGGCGCCATCCCGGACGATGTGTTCCAGCACTTCACGGGCCACGTCGCGACCAGTGAGGCCCAAATCTTCCAGGACCTCGTCGCGGCTGCCGTGCTGTAGGAAGGTCTGAGGAACACCAAAGGCGAGAACCGGAGTGGCAACGGCGTCTTTCAAGAGCCGCGAGCGCAGCCTCTCCCCCAGTCCTCCGGCCACCATGTTGTCCTCGATGCTGACGACGAGGGAGTACCCCTCGCTCAGCTGAACCAACTCGTCGCTGACCGGCACACACCAGAGCGGGTCGGCGACGGTGCAGGAGAAGCCCTGCTGTTCCAACCGATCTGCGACGTCCATGGCAATGCCCGCGAATTGTCCGTATCCAACAACCAGGACACGTGCCTCTGAATGGGTGTGAAGAATATCCACTCTGTCGCGACCCTCACCGCGATGCGAAACGGCCGGTATCTCGTCCGGCAGTCGCTCCTTGGAATAGCGGACCACCGTCGGCCTGTCATCCACCGTGACGGCTCGCTCAAGAGCTTCCACCATCCTTGGCTGGTCCCTCGGTGCCGAGATCTCGAGACCGGGCACGAGCCCCAGCAACGACATGTCCCACATACCGTTGTGGCTGGGGCCATCGGTGCCGGTGATACCTGAGCGGTCCAGCGCAAAGGTCACTCCCTTGTTGTGGAGCGCCGCGTCCATGAGGATTTGGTCGAAAGCCCGGTTGACGAACGTGGCGTACAGCGCGACCACCGGATGCAAGCCGGCCGCAGCCAGACCGGATGCCGCGACAACGGCATGCTGTTCGGCGATCCCCACGTCCAGCGTGCGCTCCGGGAAAGCCGCAGCGAAGCGACCAAGCCCCACCGGATGCAGCATGGCGGCCGTGATGGCGACCACATCCTCGCGTCTGTGCCCAATCTGCACCATTGCTTCGGCAAAGGCGTCGGTCCATGTGGCCTGGATTGACGCGGACAGGGGTTCGCCCGTGAACTCGTTGATCTTGCCGACCGCGTGGAATCGATCCTCCTCGTTCTCCTCGGCGGCCTTGAAACCCTTGCCCTTGCGTGTCATGCAGTGCACGATCACGGGGCCCTCGTACTGTCGGGCCTGTTCCAGATGACCGATGACAGCTCCAATGTCGTGGCCGTCAATGGGTCCGACGTACTTGATGCCCAGGTCCGAGAACATGCCCTCTGGCACGAGCACGTCCTTCACACCCGTCTTGAATCCGTGCAGCAGATCGTAGGCAGGCTGCCCGAAGACGGGAAGACCGGTGACGCGACGCTTGATGAAGCTGAGTGTCTTCTCGTACTTCTTGTGTGTGCGCAGGCCAGCCAGCTGGTTGGCCAGCCCCCCGACAGTGGGGGTGTAGGACCGTCCGTTGTCATTCACGACGATCACCAGCTTCACGCCCTGGCGCAGCGCAATGTTGTTCAACGCCTCCCATGCCATGCCACCGGTGAGAGCTCCGTCGCCCACGACAACGACGACGGTACGATCCTCGCCACGCAGTTGGAAGCCGTGCGCGAGACCGGCACCCCAGGACAGTGACGTGGAGGCATGGGAGTTGGAGACCCAATCGTGTTCGGACTCCGCAGGATCCGGATAACCGGAGAGTCCTCCGCGTTGTCGCAGTGTGTCGAAACCCCCACATCGACCTGTGAGCATCTTGTGCACATAGCTTTGGTGCCCAGTGTCAAAGATGATCGGATCCCTCGGGGACGTGAATACCCGGTGCAGTCCAATGGTCAGCTCCACCACACCGAGATTGGGTCCAAGGTGACCACCCGTCCGACTCACCTTCGTCACCAGAAAGGATCGAATCTCCTCGGCCAACTCCACGAGCTGAGATCGTGTCAGCGCGCGAAGATCTTGAGGGCTTGAAATCCTGTCCAGCAAGGGCATGCAGGCAATGCTACTGGGTCATTTCCATGACAGAAGGGAATCACGGCGGAGCGGCGTCAAAGTTTGGGGGTGAACCTCACGTCACGCAACGCCTGCTCCACCAATGACACCGCCCTCACCTGCCGGATCATCCGAGCCTCCTCCGCCTGGAGCACCGCCACCGCAGCGTCCACCGTGGCTGTCTCCACCCAGTCCCCCAGATCCGAACGGGCACCAGCAAGGTTGGCCTGGGTGGCCGTCAACTGGCTGGAGGCGAACTGCCGGGCAAAACGCGCCAGCACCACCGGGTGCTTCAACAACACGGGATACCCCCGGTAGTCGGGAGGACAGCAGTCGAGCAGGAAGGCCGTGGCCGTTCGCACCCAGCCCTGCGATCCCGGGGGCCTCACAACGGCTGGCCAACCCGGCGGCACCCACACCCTGATCATGGCCTCTTCATCGAACATGTGTTCCATTAGACCCTGAAGCGCAGACAATTCCAAGAGTCGGGAGATTGCGCGAAGTCTCTTGGCATACAACATTGCTGCCCCACACCTGGTTGGGTGAGGGGCAGCAATGTCACTGAGAGGGTCGCTGTCAGGCAGCAGCCGCCAAATTGCGCAGCACGTACTGCATGATCCCGCCGTTGAGGTAGTAGCTGCGTTCACCGGGAGTGTCGATGCGAACCAGCGCATCGAAGGTGACGACCGAACCGTCAGCCTTCTCTGCAGTGACTTTCATCGTCTCGGGGGTGTCGTCCTCGTTGAGACCGGTCACACCCTCCACCGAGATCATTTCCTCCCCGGTCAGTCCGAGCGATTCCGCGGTGTCACCTTCCGGGAATTGCAGGGGCAGGACCCCCATGCCGATGAGGTTGGAGCGGTGGATCCGCTCATAGCTCTCAGCAACCACCGCACGCACGCCGAGCAGGGCCGTGCCCTTGGCAGCCCAGTCGCGTGAGCTTCCCGAGCCGTACTCCTTGCCGGCCAGCACCACGAGTGGCACGCCCGCATCGGCATAGGAGACCGCCGCGTCGTAGACGGAGGTGACCGGGCCGTCGTCTGCCGTGAAGTCACGCGTGAAGCCGCCCTCGGTGCCGGGTGCGAGCTGGTTCCGCAGCCGGATGTTGGCGAAGGTGCCACGAATCATGACCTCGTGATTCCCACGGCGCGAACCATAGGAGTTGAAGTCGCGACGTTCCACGCCGTTGTCCTTCAGGTACGCGCCCGCTGGCGAGTCCTCCTTGATGCTGCCGGCCGGGGAGATGTGGTCAGTAGTGACCGAATCACCCAGCTTCAGCAGCACGCGGGCACCTGTAATGTCCTCCACGGGCTGCGGCTCGGCCGGCATACCGTCGAAGTATGGAGGTTTGCGCACATAGGTGGAGTCCTCCTGCCATGCGAAGGTCTCGCCATCCGGAGTGGGCAGGGACTGCCACCGCTCGTCGCCGGCGAAGACATCGGCGTAGCGCGTGGTGAACATCTCGGCGCTGATGGAACTGCCGACGACCTCCTCAATCTCTGCTCCTGATGGCCAGATGTCACGCATGTAGACATCATTGCCGGACTGGTCCTGACCAATGGGGTCATTGAAGAGGTCGATGTCCATCGTGCCCGCAATGGCGTAGACGATGACCAGCATGGGCGAGGCCAGGTAGTTCATCTGCACATCGGGATTGATGCGACCCTCGAAGTTGCGGTTGCCCGAGAGCACCGCCGCTGCCGCGAGGTCGTGTTCGTTGATGGCCTGGGAGACCTCGGGGATGAGCGGCCCCGAGTTGCCGATACAGGTGGTGCAGCCGTAGCCCACCAGATTGAACCCCATGGCGTCGAGGTACTGCGTCAGCCCAGCCTTCTCGAAGTAGTCGGTGACCACCTGGGAGCCGGGGGCCAGTGACGTCTTCACCCACGGCTTGCGCCCCAAGCCCTTCTCGACGGCCTTCTTGGCCACCAGGGCGGCACCGATCATGACACTGGGGTTGGACGTGTTTGTGCAGGACGTAATGGATGCGATGGTCACCGCACCATGATCCAGCTCGAACTGCGTGCCGTCCGCCAGTGTCACAGGCACGGGATTGCTGACGCGATCCTTGATGTCACCGTCGCCCACTTCAACCGGGGGTGGCGAATTGTCAACATCCGTCGGATCGGTGCCCACGGGATCGGAGGTGATCATCGTCTGCTTCACGGTCTTGTCATAGCTCGAGTACTGCGACGGCGCACCCGGCTCTGGGTCGGGTTCACCGACGAAGGATGCAACGGACTCCCGGAAGGCCTTTTTCGCCTCGTCCAGACGAATGCGATCCTGGGGACGACGCGGACCGGCGATGGAGGGAACCACGGTGGCCAGATCCAGCTCGATGTATTCGGAGTAGATGGGCTCATTGTTCGCGTCGTGCCAGAGTCCCTGCTCGCGCGAGTACGCCTCGACAAGCGCCAGCTGGTGCTCGTCGCGGCCGGTGAGACGCATGTAGTCGATGGTCTGCTCATCAATGGGGAACACGGCGATCGTGGAGCCGTACTCCGGGCTCATGTTGCCGATGGTGGCACGGTTGGCAAGCGGCACCTGGGCGACGCCGTCGCCGTAGAACTCGACGAACTTGCCCACAACCTTGTGCTCACGCAGCATCTCGGTGATGGTCAGCACGAGGTCCGTGGCGGTGGTGCCCTCGGACAGCTTGCCGGTGAGCTTGAAGCCCACAACGCGTGGGATGAGCATGGAGACCGGCTGGCCGAGCATGGCCGCCTCCGCCTCAATGCCACCGACGCCCCACCCGACGACGCCGAGTCCGTTCACCATCGTGGTGTGGGAATCGGTGCCGACGCAGGTGTCCGGGTATGCCTGGAGCACGCCGTTGACAGTGCGGGGGAAGATGACACGGGCGAGGTTCTCGATGTTGACCTGGTGGACGATTCCGGTGCCCGGGGGGACCACCTTGAAGTCGTCGAAGGCATCCTGACCCCACCGCAGGAACTGGTAGCGCTCGCGATTGCGCTGGTACTCGATGTCCGTGTTCTGCTCGAACGCGCCCTGGATGCCGAAAACCTCCGCGATGACCGAGTGGTCAATGACCATCTCGGCCGGGGAGAGCGGGTTGATCTTGGCGGGATCGCCGCCGAGTGTTTCGACCGCCTCGCGCATCGTGGCGAGGTCCACCACGCAGGGGACACCCGTGAAGTCCTGCATGATGACGCGTGCGGGGGTGAACTGGATCTCCTGGTTCGGCTGCGCATTCGGATCCCAGTTGCCCAGGGCTCTGATGTGCTCCGCCGTGATGTTGGCGCCATCCTCGGTGCGAAGGAGATTCTCCAGCAGCACCTTCAGACTGAAGGGCAGCTTTTCATGTCCCTCGATAGCGTCCACTCGGAAGATCTCGTACGTGGTTTCCTCCACGTCCATTGTGGCTTGTGCCCCAAAGCTGTTGATGCTCATCGACTCTCCTAGTCCCTCACCGATTATTTCTCTTGATATCAAGATATCACGCGGGGTGTCTTCGTCCCCGCCGGCTGTTCGTCCCCGAGTCTAGGCCCGCCGGGCTTCTCGGGAGAGGGGGAGGCTCAGGAGGGAACCGAATCTTTCATCGGACGCAGGATTGCCACACACTCGACGTGATGCGTCATGGGAAAGAGATCGAAGGCGTCGATGGAATGTGGTGCATAACCAGCGGTGGAGAATGTGGCCAGATCACGGGCGAGTGCCGATGGATCACACGCGACATATGCGACGCCTCGTGGCTCCAACGCCACGATGCGCTCCACCACCTTGGTACCCGCTCCCTTCCGAGGAGGGTCCAGCACGACGAGGTCGGCCCTGCGCGGCAGCGAATGCAATTGCACCTCCATCGAACCCGCAATGAAGCGAGCCCCGGGCACGTTTCGACGCGCATGGGCGATGGCGCTGCGAGAACCTTCAATTCCCAACACATCGCAGCCAAGCCCATCAAGAACTGAGGCAAAAAGCCCAACACCGCAGTAGAGATCCAGTGCGCTTTCCCCGGGCTGCGGGTCCAATCCCTGCAACACCGCAGCAGTAAGAACTTCGGCAGCGCGGGGATGCACCTGCCAGAATCCGTCGGCATCCACTTCGAACTGCTTGCCGGCGACACGTTGTTGAACCACTTTGGTGCCGCGCACCACCCTGTCGTCCGCCAGAATCGTTGTCCCGTCCTCGGCGAGCACCACCTGTAGTTCGGACGCACCACGAGAAAGGTCGGTCAGATCCGCAACGTCCGGCCCGGGTGCCGCCACGATGCAGCCCTGCGCGGGTAGCGGAACCACCGTGTTCGAACGACGGGCTCTGAGCCCTACCCTGCCCTCCTCATCTACGGCGTAGCGCACACGGCTACGCCAGCCCAGCATGGGAGCAACTTCCTGGACATGCCCCTCCCATGTGATCCCCGCCAGCCGGGACAATTGCTCGGCCACCACTGCCGTTTTCAGATCGCGTTGCACAGCGGGCGAGGCGTGTTGCCAGTCGCATCCACCGCACTGATCAGCGATGGGACACGGCGGCACCACGCGGCCCGGCGCTGGCTCCAGTACCTCAACGACGCGGCCTCGGTCGAACTTTCTGGTCTCCTGGGTGATCTCCACCGAGACCACCTCACCTGGAAGACCCCCGGTGACAAACACCACTTTCTCCCCCACCCGACCCACCACCGTGCCACCGTGCGCCACGCGTAGAAGCGAAACGATGGGCCGGGAAGCTTCGAAGGGTGTGGTCATACACCACACGGTAGCCGTCTGATTCCCACAGAATCTCGCGGTGGGAGGCTTGCCTCGTTGTGGGTTGCGTGCGGTAGCGTCAGCAGTGTTGATTGTTCGCCTCTGGGCCAACAGCCCCGGACCATCAGGAGGCTTCGCGTGCACATCGTCATCATGGGCTGCGGTCGTGTGGGCTCAATGCTTGCCCGCGGCTTGGAGAAGCGCGGTCACAGCGTCGCTGTCGTGGACGCCAACGCCGAAGCCTTTCGTCGGCTCGGCAACGATTTCCAGGGCACCACCGTCAAGGGCGTCGGTTTTGATCGCGAAGTGTTGGAGCGGGCGGGAATTCGTCAGGCCGACGGCTTCGCGGCGGTCTCCAGCGGGGACAATTCAAACATTCTTGCCGCCCGCGTCGTGAGCGAGGGCTACCACGTGGACAACGTTGTTGCTCGCATCTATGACCAGGGACGTGCCGCCGTCTACGAACGGCTCGGCATCAACACAGTCGCCACCGTTCGGTGGACGGTGGGTCAGGTCATGCGCCGCCTGTTGCCCGAAGGCAGCGAGCCAGTGTGGCGGGATTCATCGGGAAACGTCCATCTGCTGCAGGTTTTCGTCAACAACGAGTGGGTGGGGCGTCGTATCCGCGACCTGTCCACAGCAGCCCGGGCGCCCATTCCATTCCTGGTGCGATTGGGCAAGGGCATGGTCCCTGATGCAGAGACCGTGTTCCAGGATGGCGACATGATTTACGTGGGATGTGACACGGAGCGGACATCGGACATCGAAACCCTGTTCTCCGCTCCTCCCAGCAAGCATGCTGTGCCCACGGCCAGGCATTAGGAGAGGACTCACAGATGCGCGTCGCCATTGCGGGTGCTGGCAACGTCGGGCGTTCCATCGCCCGGGAACTCATTGCCAATGGGCACCAAGTGCTCCTGATTGAGCGGGATCCCAACTCCATCAAACCGGACACGGTCCCGGGAGCCGAATGGTTCCAGGCGGATGCCTGCGAGTTGCAGACGTTGGAGGAGACGGAGCTCGAGAACTGTGACGTCAGCATCGCGGCCACCGGCGATGACAAGGCAAATCTGGTGCACTCACTTCTTGCGAAGACGGAGTTCGGCGTGCCCCGCACCGTCGGGCGGGTGAACCATCCGGGCAACGAATGGATGTTTGATGATGTGTGGGGCGTCGACGTGGCGGTCTCCACCCCCCGCATCATGTCTGCGCTCGTGGAGGAGGCCGTCGCCACGGGAGATCTGGTACGCCTGTTCACCTTCACCAAATCCACCACGAACCTGTCCGAACTGCGGTTGCCGGCCGATTCCCCACACGTGGGTCGTCAGGTGCGTGACCTGGTCATGCCGGCCGAAGCAGTTCTGGTGTCCATCATCCGTGACGGTGTCCCCGTGGTCCCAGACCCTGACGCAGTCCTGGGAGCTGATAACGAGCTGCTGTTCGTGGTCAGCCAGAATGCCGAATCCAAGCTGGCAGCGATGTTCACCCCCGAAGATCCTGATCAGGACTGACCAGAAGCAACGGAATTCTGGCAAATCAGTTCAGGATCTCGAATTCCGGGTTGAAGATGACCTGACGGCCTTCCTCCTCGCTCAGCCGGCCCGTCACGAGCAAATCCCTGCCCGGCGTCACGCATTCGATACGACGCCGCCCCATCCAGACGAGGTTGACGCTGCCAGTGCCGTCTTCGAGGACCGCTTCCAACCCGGGGGTGGTGGAGTCCGTCACCGAAGTCACCGTTCCGCTCACCGTCACCTTCTGGCGCACATGGCACTGGCTCAGTGGAGTCGCCCCGGCCGCCCGGGCCGCTTCCGCCCGGTCCTGCGCCTCCTGCTGCTCAGGACTCGAGAACATCCGTCGGAGCCGATCCCCCAACGAAGTCCGACGAGGCTCCTGCCCGGTCATTGCTCGTCCACTTGCGACTCGTCTGGCTGTGACCCGTCCGCTTGCTTCTCGTTCAGCTGCGGCACGTCCATCGTCAGAACGCTTCCGGGGACTGCTGGCTGCTGCCCTCGGCGCACCACGAGGTTGCTGTAGAACTCCCACAGGGCATTGTCAGCCTCCTCGTTGTCCGGTTCCAGCGCAGCTTTCCCCATGACAACGCCACGCAGGATCCATCCGGGGCCACCGACCAGCCATGTGCGGGACAGATGTGTGGCTGCTTTGCCCTCGGGAGTGGTGACGGGCAGACGGCGACGCAACTCGGCGCCAAATGGGCCCTCGACCATCTGCACCTTCCCCTTGGCCTCGGCGGTCGCCCGGATGATTTCGCCGCGGATCTCAGAGACCATGGACGCACGCGTGGGGCCTGCGAAGACGGCCACCTCCATGGCAGAGACGCCATCGGAGATCAGCAGTGCCTGCACCTTCTCCTTGGCCTTGTCCACTTGTAGCTGCAGATTCATTTTATCGAACGGGGTGATGATGAGGGTCCCGAGATCGAGGCGCTTGACGTCGTCGGCATCCAGATCCACCTCTTCGATGTCGTAGGGACCTTCTTCGCGAGCAAACGCCGCATCCCAGGCGTCCCACTGCAGCGTCTCGTCTGTATCGTCGGCAACCGGAGCTGAAAGCTCATCCCTTTCGGAGGGGTTCTCAGCGTTCTGCTCCGCTGTGGTGTCCTCGGCGTTGAGGTCGCCGCCCTTCGAGCGTCCCAGATCCACGGTGCAGCCTTTCTCAGTTGATTGTGGGCGCGGAGTTCCCCACGCCCGTAGAACCATAACCACCGTAACCGCGTTCCGTCTCATCCAGCGTTTCCACGGCTCGGAAGTGTGCAGCAATGTATGGCAGCACGACGAGTTGGGCCACCCGATCGCCCGCTGCCAAAGTGATTCGCGCGGTGCTGTCGTGATTGATCAGACACACGCGGATCTCGCCCCTGTAGCCGGAGTCAATGACACCCGGAGCATTGACGATGCCCAGTCCGAGCCGCGCGGCCAGCCCGGAGCGCGGCGTGACAAGACCAACGGTGCCTGGAGGCAGAGCCACGGAGACGCCCGTACCCACGAGCATTCGCTCCCCCGGTGCAAGACTGACATCAGTGACGCAGCGCAGGTCGGCTCCGGCATCTCCGGGACGGGCGTAGCGAGGAAGGTGTCCTTCCACCGCAACAACCGCGTCAACGCTCATGTCATCAACGCTCATGGTGTGGCCCCGGTGATGCCATGGATGGCTTCGGCCAGCCTGTCCGCCCTGCGACTGCTCACGAGCCAGTGCGCATGCGGATCCGCCGCATCCGCAATCCGGACTCGCACGAGCTCACCGATGTAGGGACGGGTGAGCAGCAAATCGCTCGTGTCGGCGCCAGCGGAGAGCGCATGGGTGCTGGTGGCCCGATCCAGCTTTTCGGCGTCTCCGATCCACTTTCCTGCAATGGCATTGCGTCCCACCCTCAACACGCCATCGGAAACGACGATGGCGGTGTGGCCGTAGGAGAAGATCACCAGAGCCACCGCGAGTGCGAACAGTCCCAACACGATGAATCCAGCGACCGGCGGAACGTAGGCGAGGACCGCGACAGCGGCCGTCGCCACGAGTAGCAGGGCAATCAACCACCACCACAACGGCACCCACAACCGCTCCATATAGGTCATGATCCCAATCTAGCCCTGCTCATTGGGCATAATGAAAAGCATCTACTGAAGGATTGGGAGGGCCAGGCCAATGGGCATGACTGAGAAGGTGCTGTGGAAGGTGTACGCGGGGGTTCTGGGGGCAGCGTCGACGTTGATCGCCCAGAAGCTCGTCACGAAAGTCTGGGAAATGAGCACCGGGGACGAGCCGCCAGATCCCAATGACCCCGACACCCCCTTGACGAAGGCTCTCATCTGGGCAACGGCGAGTGGTTTGGGTGTGGGGATCTCTCAGCTCGCCATGAATCGATTCATGCAGAAACGATGGCTGAACAACGTGGGCCACAAGGCGCCGTCGAAGCAGAAGAACAAGATCGTCATCTCCAAGTGACGCCAGGAGGGGCAGGAGTGGGATCCAACCCGCTCCTGCCCCTCTCCGCGTGCCCCAGAGCGTCACACACAGTCGACGCAGTACTTCAGGTTGTTCTTGGTTTCCGCCAGCTGGCTGCTGGCCTTGACCAGGAAGCAGGAGGCACACGTGAACTCATCGGCCTGCTTGGGCAGGACCCGAACCGTCAGTTCTTCGTGTGAGAGGTCTGCTCCGGGTAGTTCGAACGACTCAGCCGCCTCGACCTCGTCCTCATCCACCTTCCCGGAGTTCTTGTCATTGCGCCGCGTCTTGAGTTCTTCGAGCGAATCCTCGCTCATTTCCTCTTCGTTCTTACGCGGGGCGTCGTAGTCAGTGGCCATCCGCCGGTCCTTTCCTTGGTCCTGAACCATGTCGGACCCAGCCGACTTGATCGGGGTATGTGTACCACATTCCATCGCTCAGGCAAGTAATCCGCGCACGACGTCCATCGCGGACACTGGCAGTGAGCATGACGCTGGCCTGATGGACGGTCCCCGCGCTGGTAGGTTGGGCGCGAGCAAACCCTCTTTGGAGTCGTCAGATGAACAGTGCACTCAGCCCGCGTGAGATACAGGCGCGCCTTCGCGCTGGCGCTTCCGTTCCGGAAGTTGCCGCCGCTGCGGGCGTGGAGGTGGCCCGCATCGAAGGTTTCGCCCTCCCCGTCATGGCGGAGCGAGCACATGTGACAAGGACAGCTCTGGCTTCCACCGTGCGGCGGCGAGGCGATGGCTCCGGACATCGTCGTCTTGGTGAGATCGCTCACGAGCGTTTGCAGGCCCGAGGCTTGGATGCAGACACGGTGGAATGGGATGCCTGGCGCCAGAATGACCTGAAATGGCGCGTCGTGGGGCTCCTGGATGATCAGGCTGCCCCTCGTGCAGCCGAGTTCGTCTTCGACCCGAAGGGACGGTTCAGCGTCGCTGACAATGCCGACGCCCGTTGGATGATCGGGGAGACACCGCCTGGCACACAGACTGATGCCGACAACGAGAACACCATCGACTTCAATGATGAACTGGCGCTCGTCCGTGTCATATCTGGTGCATCACCCAGCGGGGCCACAGGCCGGCCGGGCGATGATGTCCCAACGCAGCGCTCCGCCTACCAAGGGGCTGGCCACACCTCAGAGTTGGATGAGCTCTACGACATGCTGAGTGGCGTCAGTGAGGACTCTGTCAGGATCTACCTCGGCCTCGACGACGAGGAGCGACCAGAACCGGACAGAGACGCACCCGATGAGAACATCGAGCCGACGGACGAAGACTCGAACACATCGATGACAAGCCCGCCCTCTTCCATCGATATGGACGATCCTGCGGAGACGGTGGCCGAAGAGCTTTCCGAGCATCCTGACCTGCTCCAGGAGCCCGACGGAGACACCCCACAAGATGGTTCGACGGACGTCTCTGGCGCGTCCACTTCGTCAGACTCGCCCGCCAATGATGCAGCCGAGGACGAGACCGGGAACAGCACGATTCCGGCTCCCTCGACAGTGGACCAGCAGGTTGCAGCCTCCGCGCCCGAGGAATCCGGCGACGCGTCGACCTCCCCCAGCGGATCGGATGGGACGGACGTCTCCAGCACCGACACGGTGGAGGAGGTTTCCTCCGGTCCAACCCCTGTCACCCCTCAGCAGGATCCACTTGTACCGGAGGACGCCCCGCCGGCTTTCAAGCGCAGACCTGCCAAAAAACGTGCCAGCATCCCGAGCTGGGATGAGATCATGTTCGGCGGTCCGCCCCGAGGCTGAGGTTGGCTGGTCGACATCCCTCGGTCGTACTCGCCCGTCAGGCGCTGTCAGTATCGAACGGGAGCGGTTCGGGCGAAAGCGTTGCGCGGGCACGCGTGGCCGTCATACGACGACGGTGGTGGGCCCTGCACAGCACTTCGTAGCGCACCTCAATACCGCTCTCGGTGTCCCCCACCACCACTTGGGAACCCTCGGTCACCATGAGGCCGTCGACGGTGCGGGCATTGTGAGTACCTTTCGCGGAACACCAGCACAAAGGCCCGAGCGGCAAAGTCTCGGTGCGGTCTGCGAGTTCGACGAGGCGCTGCGAACCCGGGAACAGTCGCGTTCGAAAATCCGCCAGAATACCGAAGGTGTAGACATCCAGCTGCAGTTCGTCCACGATGCGTGCCAGCTGCTCAATGTGCTCGCCGGTGTAGAACTGAGCCTCGTCGCACACCAGGTAGTCCACACGCTTGCCACCGGTCAGCTCGGCGATGGTGTAGCGCCAGAAGTCGAAATCCTCATTCACCTCGAGTGCCGAAGCTGACAGACCCAGGCGCGACGTGACGCTGGAAGTACCGGAGCGATCCTGAGAAGTGAAAAGGCGGCCCTGGCGCCCGTGAGTCGACTGTGTGTGGTGAAACTGGAGCGCGAGCGTCGACTTGCCGCAGTCCATGGGTCCGGTGTGAAAAACGAGCTCAGCCACTTCGGCCCCCCTCCTTGCCATAGTTTTGTATGACGGATTCATAGACCGCGACGAAACGCTCGGCCATGCGGTCTGCGCTGAGCGACGGTAGCAGAGCGGGCGTGGCCGCTGCCAGCCGCCGGCGAAGGCCTGGATTGCACATGTGACTGATGCCTTGGGCCAGGGACGCGATGTCTGGGCCAGTGAGGTGGGATGTCTCCGGTGAGAGCCCAACGGTGAGCCGGTCATCGCAGTACAACACCGGGAGGCCCGCTGCCACCGCCTCCATGATCACCAGGCCCTGTGAATCGAAGCGATAGCTGCTGAGCGCCAGAACATCGGCGTTGCGCAACTCAGCGGCGATGGCATCCAGTGACCCCAGGTGCCCGCGGAAGTCGATACGGGGATCGCCGTCGGCCAGGACTCGCAGTGCCTTGCGCTGGTCTCCGTCACCGATGATGACGAGCTCAGTATTCGGCTCCTCAGCAATGCGAAACGCTTTGATCAGGACGTCGAGGCGCTTCTCCTTGGCGAGCCGACCCACGAACAGGAATCTCACCTTGTCATCGCTGCGGGTCCGCTCCACCGCATCGATGGCAGCTTTCATGCGCTCGTTGTATCCAGTGGGCACGACGAAGCCATTGAGGTCCATCCCGGCAGCTTCATCAATCAGATCCACCATGAAAGGGGATGGCACCGTGTAGGCATCCACTTTGCCTGCGAGGTCAGCGAAGGAGGCCCAGTCCATGCGAGCCGCCAACCCGCCCGTCTCGCGCTCGCGCCGCGGCAGTCGCGATCGTGGGGGCTGACGCCCAGCCGCCGAGGTGAGCAAAGGGTTGATGAGCCACAGGTAGGACAGAGTTCCCCAGATGGCCCTCTTCACCGTTCGGTGGGTGCCCGCGATGTTGGCGTGGAATGTGTGGACGTGAGCGATCCCCTGCAGCGCGGCCACCCGTGCCGAGAGAATGAGAGCGCCGCGGTCCGTCTGGGAGTGGATCACATCAAACTCGGCTTCACCGCTGATGAGCTGGGCGCGACGTTTCGAGAAGTGCAGGACGCTCAGGTGGGAGGAGGTGCCCTCGATGTAGATGGTGGGGCACTCGATGGTTCGACAGCCTCGCGGCTTCTGGAGATGCCGGTCCGGCGCGATGAGGGTGACGTCATGGCCCAGCTGAATCAACTTCTCCAGCTGTGTTTCGACGGAGCGCCCGACGCCGCCCGAGGACGGGTAGAAGTCATCCAGGACAAGCGCGATTCTCATCGCGGAGCAAAGCTGAAGAGCGGAACCACCATCTCCTGTTCCGTCAGCGAGCCGTGCATCCCCACCAGGGAGAACTCCCCGGGAAAGGCTGCCGTCATGACTCCCCAATCCTGCCTCATGGCCACCAGCACATCCCCGATGCGGGGCACCACCCGGCGCTCCACGCTCGGCCCGAACCAGCCAGCATCCAACGCCTGGTTGCGTGTGACGACGTGCGCCCTCTCGCCCAGGAACTCACCCCACGAGGCAGCGACGCGGCCTGGATCATCACAGTACAGCTGACGGAAGCGAGCCTCGCCCCCAATGTGGCGACAGCCACTGAGCGCTGCCTCGTCCTCTGCAACGATCTTTCGCTCCTCCGCCACGTTGACCATTCCGTGGTCACCCGTGACGAGCAAACAGGTCTCAGGTGGCAGCTGCGCTGCGAGTTCCGCCACCGTGTCGTCGATCTGGACGAGGCGCTCGAGCCACTGCCACGAGCCGACACCATGGCCGTGTCCATCATGGTCCAGCATGCGCTCGTAGCAGTAGACCACCTGATTCGTCCTCAACGATTCGTGCACCAGATCGATGAAGTGCTCACGGTTGCCCTCGCTCGTGATTCCCAGGTGCGCGGTGCCCTGGAAGGCGAGTTGCGTCAGAGCGCTGTCAGCAAAGCGCTCCAGCGACACGGCACCGCAGGCGATGCCAGTTTTCGACAACCGCTGGAAAACAGTGTCATGACAGCGAAACGATGCCACGTCGGCTGGCCCGCCCTCCCATGTCAGCGCATTGAGCAGCTGATCCCGTTCAGGGTCCAGAAAACTGTAGCCCACCACACCATGGTGTCCCGGCGCTGTACCGCAGCCCAGACTGGTCAGTGAGGTGGCGGTGGTGGATGGCACGGAACAGGTGAGTGCCGTCGCCGATGCCAGCTGCTCCGCGAGGGTGTCCGCATGGTCCGCGTGTGTCTCCAGTGGGTACCACCCGAGTCCATCCACGAGAAAAAGGACGTAACGACGGGCCCTGGGGATGTCCAGGATCGGCGTCTCTCCTGCCAGTCGTGCTGCGATGCTGGGGAGTAGACTGCCCAGCGACGCGCCGCCGTAACGGGGTGAGACGAAATCTGGATGCATCAACCCACCCGGGACTGCAGGAGGGCGCCGAAATCCAGTAGCCGACGCGTGTTGGAATCACCGTCACCGACGGGACTCATGCGCACGGTGAGATCGTTCGGAACCTGCATCCCTGTCCAGCCGTGGTCGGCGTCGCACGAGGGATCCTCACAGGAAGCGGGACCAATGTCGAGCCGTCGGGCAGCGCCCCAAACCAGTGTGAGCCACGTTTCCACCACCTCGGACTCAGCACCGTATGACTGTGGCTTGCTCACTGAACGCGTCACCACCACCGAATCAATGGCGCGCAGCGCCACCACCTCGGATGTGGTGAGTGCACGGTCGCTCGCCCCGTCGTCACCGTCGTCGGTGTGGCAGACGAGGAGCTGTTTTTCTGTCAGCACGAGCACGGTGATGTGGCGCTGGACCTCGTGACCCGCGAAGGTGGCTTCGTGATGCACGAGGTGCCCCACAACACTCTGGTTTCCGAGCCCGGCGGCGATGGTGTCGGTCACCAGTTCGGGGTAGAAACCGCACTCCGAAATCTGGTCAATGAGGTCAGCAGGCAGAGGGGAGGTTCTGTGGCGCGGATGGTTCACGCGGCAAGTGTCCCATGATTGCCCTAAGTTGTGGGCCATGAAGTCCCGCCCTTTCTTTGCCGCCCGCATCGAGGATCGCATCAACGCGATGACCACCAAACTCCTGTCGCGTCGAGGCTGGAAGCAGGCCGTTGTCGGCTACACCGGCTTTGGCACGCCTGAACAAGTCCGGGTGTTGGCCCGGGTGGTACTGAAACCGCCAAGTGAGCTCGGGATTGTGCGCGCTGCCACCGAGCTGATGCACCAGCGCGGGTGGCGCAACTTCATTTCCACGCCCGAGCCCGAGGCTGACGCCTGGATCATCATGGGCGGCGAGCCCATCCTCGTGTCCGCGGACCGCGGTGGCTACATCGATGTCCGTGTGAAGAACCCGGGTCTGGCGCCCGGATGGCACACCATCGAAGTCGCGACCACCACTGGCGCCTCCACCTTCGTCGACGTCCAGATCATCGACTCTGATGAGACCTTCGGCATCGTCAGCGACATCGACGACACCATCCTCTCCACCTGGTTGCCGCGACCGCTCCTGGCTGCATGGAATTCGTTCTTCCTCACGGAGCAGGCACGCCAAGCCGTGCCCGGCATGGCCCGGATGTATCAGCAGATGTTGGCCGATCATCCCGGTGCGCCGGTCATCTACATCTCCACGGGTGCCTGGAACACCTATCCCATGGTGGAGCGCTTCCTTGCCCGCCACGGGGTTCCCAGAGGAGCGTTGCTGCTGACGGACTGGGGCCCCACCAACACCGGCTGGTTCCGGAAGGGGCCGGACCACAAGCGCACGTGCCTGCGGGAGTTGGCCCGGGACCTCCCCAACGTCTCCTGGGTCCTGGTGGGCGACGACGGCCAACACGATCCAGATCTCTACGCTGAATTCGCCGCCCTCCAACCACAGCACGTGCGTGCCCGCGCCATCAGGCAACTGAGCCGGGGGGAGCACGTTCTGGCGGGCACCATCCAGTTCGACCAGACTGACCCGGATCGCTGGGTCCCGGAGGCCGCTCCGGAGGTGCGGGCTCCCGACGGAGACGGCCTGGCCGATAAGCTGCGCACGATCATCTGAGACATCACGCAAGAAAAACTCCAGGAGCACGGACACCGATGGCAAAGAGCAGGACTGAGGAAGAAGCCTTCGAGGAGAACATCCTCGACGTCGATGTCACCTCCGAGATGGAGGCCAGCTTCCTTGAGTACGCCTACTCCGTCATCTACTCCCGAGCACTGCCGGATGCCCGGGACGGACTGAAGCCAGTACAGCGCCGCATCCTGTACTCCATGGACGAGATGGGTGTCCGGCCTGATCGCGGTCACGTGAAATGTGCACGGGTGGTGGGCCAGGTCATGGGTGTCCTGCATCCCCATGGCGATACCGCCATCTACGACGCCCTGGTGCGCATGGGCCAGCACTGGGCCGTGCGCCTGCCCCTCATCGACGCTCACGGGAACTTCGGGTCACTCGACGCCGGCCCTGCAGCGATGCGCTACACCGAATGCCGCATGGCGCCCTCGGCACGGGCGATGACGGCCGGGTTGGACGAGGACACCGTCGATTTCCGGCCCAACTATGACGGCAAGGAGACCGAACCTGCCGTCCTCCCAGCCGCATTCCCGAACCTGCTGGTCAACGGGGCCACAGGCATTGCCGTGGGGATGGCCACCAACATTGCCCCCCACAACCTCGTCGAGGTGGTGGCCGCACTGAAACAGCTGCTCGCCAACCCCGAGCTGGAGCTGGATGATCTGATGAGGTTTCTTCCCGGCCCGGATTTTCCGACCGGCGGCAAAATCATCGGCCTCGAGGGTGTCCGTGATGCCTACGCCACCGGTCGGGGAAGTTTCAAGGTGCGCGCCACCACCCGGGTGGAGAAGGTCTCGCCCAGACGGCAGGGCATCATCGTCACCGAGCTGCCCTACATGGTGGGCCCCGAGAAGATCATCGAGCAGATCAAGAAGGGAGTGGGGGAAAAGAAGCTCACCGGGATCGCCGATGTCAAGGACCTCACGGACCTGGCACACGGCACCCGACTCGTCATCGAGGTCAAGAACGGCATCAATCCCGATGCCCTGCTGGAGCAACTCTTCAGGGTGACGAAGCTGGAGGACACGTTCGCGATCAATGCCGTCGCGCTTGTCGACGGCCAGCCACGCACCATGACGCTCATTGAGATGCTTCAGGTGTACTTGGAGCACCGGATTGAGGTGACGCTGCGCCGCACCAATTTCCAGCTGGGGCGGGCCGCAGACAGGCTGCATCTCGTTCGAGGTCTGATGCTGGCCATCGCCGACATCGATGATGTGATCGCCATCATCCGCAGCTCCGAGGACGCTGCACAGGCACGTGAACGCCTCATTGGCGCTTTTGACCTGGATGAGATTCAGGCCAACTGGATCCTTGACATGCAGCTGCGGCGTCTCACGAAGTACTCCACGATAGAACTGGAAAAGGAATCGACGGAGCTGCAGGAGCGGATCGCGAGCTTGCAGTCGATCCTGGATGATGACGACGTTCTCCGCTCGGTGGTGACCAGCGAACTCGATGGTGTCGTCAAACAGTTCGGCACCTCACGCCGCACCATCCTGCTGTCTTCCAGTGGTCACATTTCCAAGGCTGCCCAGCCCCTGGAAGTGCCGGATGATCCGTGTTGGATCCTGCTCTCGGGCACAGGGCTGGTGGCTCGTGTGGGAGCCGACGGGGCGTTGCCGGCATCTGGTCCAAGAACGGCACACGACGTCATCGTCTCCGCCATCCGCACCACCGCCCACGCCGAGTTCGGGGTTCTCACCAATCGCGGTCGACTGCTTCGGTGCCGCGCCATCGAGCTCCCCACCGTGCCCCCCACGGCCAACGCACCCTCCCTCCAGGGCGGATCGCCAGTCAGCGAACTGTGGCCACTGGAGCCCAAGGAGCGTGTCGTGGGGATGACGAGGCTCGGCCCGGAAGCGTCGGGGCTTGCTCTGGGCACTCGTCGGGGTGTCGTGAAACGCGTCGCACCCGAGGTGCTGAACAAAGAGGCGTGGGATGTCATTCGCCTCGAGGGCAACGATGAGGTGGTGGGTGCCCTTGAGCTGGTGGATGATTCGCTGCAGTTGGCGTTCATCACCACCGATGGGCAGTTGCTCCATTTTCCGGCCAGTGCTGTTCGTCCACAGGGGCGCTCCGGCGGTGGTGTGGCCGGGATCAAACTCACGCCCAAAGCATCCGTTGTATGGTTCGGCGCCACCCAACCGCAAACAGACGAACTCGTCACCGTCTCCGGGTCCGCTTCATCCCTGTTCGGGACGGAAGTGGGGGCCGCCAAGGTCACCCCCATGAACTCCTATCCCACCAAGGGCAGGGCCACTTCGGGGGTGCGCTGCCACCGCTTCCTGAAGGGTGAGGATGCACTCATCCTGGCCGCCATCGGCCATGCACCTGTCATCGCCGCGGCCGCCAGCGGCTCCCCCGTGGAGCTTCCGGCCTCCTCCCAGAAGCGGGATGGTTCAGGGGTGGTTGTCAATCAGCCGGTGGCGTCATTGGCTCCGCGAACGCTCAGCCGGGGCAGCTCAGAGGGCTCCAGGGGCGGGCGCGACGAATCAGCACCTTCCTACAACGCTCCTGAACACACCCACATGAGTGAGCCTTCGGACACTGCGTCAGCCGCTGACTCTGGACAGGATGCGCTACCCGTGAACGATGACCAGTAACCTGAGCTCACTAAGGAGCGCTGATGAGTTTTACTGACCTGTTGAAGGCCAATCGCGAGTATGCCGAGGATTTCGAGCACGGAGGATTCGATGGAATCGCTCGCTCGGGCGTAGCCATACTCACGTGCATGGACTCACGCATCGAACCACTCTCCATGGTGGGCTTACACATTGGAGAGGCCAAAATTCTCCGCTCCCCCGGTGGCCGGGTGTCACCGTCGATGATGACAGGGTTGGCCCTCAGCGTGCAGCTGTTGAATGTGGACCGCATCATGATCGTCCCTCACACCCGGTGCGCCATGGCCGCCAACACCGATGAGGACATTCGCGCAACCATCTCGGAGCGTAGTGGCCTGGACACCACGTGGCTGGACTTCGGCACGATCCAGGACCAGGTGCAGCGCCTCCACCACGACGTGCGTGCCATCCGCAACCATCCGCTGATCAAGGACCGTGCAGAGGTGGGCGGCTTCATGTATGACGTCGACACCGGTGTGCTGGAGCAGCTGGACTGAGTCGCGGAAAACCACTGGTCCTCGCGGCGCACCAGCCGCGTGGCGCTGCACCTGCGCTACATCACAGGTGAGGCGCAGACCACTGGTATTCCTCTGTGGGTGACTACTGGTCGCCCAGCCGGGGGAAGGGCCGACGCGAGAACAGGACCTCCACTGACACCTCGAAGTACTCCGCCATCTGCAGCGCGAGTGCCAACGACGGGCTGTATTCACCGCGTTCGAGATAGCCGATGGTTTGGTAATGCACGCCCATCGCTTCGGCCAGGTCGCGACGCGAGACGCCCCGCTCCGCGCGGAGCATGGCGATGCGGTTGTGAATGCCCTCGGCCATTCAGTACCCCTGCGACAGCATGCGTTCACGCGCCGCCGAGACCGTCGAGCCGGACACACCTCTGACCATGCGTCGCAACAGGATCGGTGCAAGCACGAGTCCAAGAACGGCCCAGCCACCCAGGACGGCGAGGGTCTCCAGCGTTTGCCAACTCTCGGCGAGTTCAACAGCGGCGGCCTCCGCCGGCAGGAACGCGGAACGCATGCCGAGCCCGAGCCAGTACATGGGGAAGATCTGAGCGATGGCCTGCACCCACCCGGGGAGCACATCGATCGGGAAGAAGACCCCTGATATGGCCATCAGCCCATACAGGAAGAGCATGGGAATGGCGAGAGCAACGGCGGAGCGCATCGCGCTGCCGATCGCGACCCCCACCGGGATGGTGGCCAGTAGGCCAAGGACTGTGAAACCCGCCAGACGGACCCACCCCGCCCAGGACTCAGGTGCAAGTTCAGGCCGCAACGCGATGGCGATCAGCAGCGTGACGACGAACGGGACGACGGTCACGGTGAGGACGCTCAGCATCTTGCCCAGCACGTACCCACGCAGCCCACCCGGTATGGCTTTCATCCTCAACAGCGAGCCGTCCTCGCGTTCCTGCATCAGTTCGCCGGATGGACCCGCGACACCACTGAGAACCAGTGAGGCCGCGAGCAGCGAGGGGAGTATGTACTGTCCCCCCGTGATTCCCCCGGCGCCCACCTCGTCACCACCCACGAAGAAGACCACGATGAGAAGGATGGCGAGTATGAAGAGGTAGCCGAAGATTCCCCACCCACGCAGGGTGCTGCGCACATCCACCATGGCCTGACGTGAAGCACTGCGGAAGATGCTGCGAATGGCGGTGTTGTCCGCGACGTTCCGGGCAGCCATCGGTGTGGCGTTCATCGATCTTCTCCTGTCGACATGGCTTCTTGCAGCGTGCGCAGAGCCTGTCCGTGCGATGCCGTCGTCGCAGCACCCTCGGCCCGGTTCACCAGGGCGACGTAGATGTCCTCCAAGGACGTGCGTCGCACCTCAAGATCCTCAACGACCGCTTCGGGCACCTGCAGCATGTCCCGCAGGAATGACGTGGCGTCGGACGTCGGATGCACATGGCGCTGAAAGCCGTCGAACCATCGAACCTCCGCCTCGCCGAACTCCATACGCCGCAAGGAGTCCGGTGACCCATCCGCGAGGATGCGTCCATCGGCCAGGATCAGGATGCGGTCAGCAATCTTTTCTGCCTCATCAAGGTCGTGGGTGGTCATCAGGATGGTGGTGTCAAGATCACTCAGGGACGAGATCAGATCATGGAAGTCGCGACGTGCCCCCGGATCAAATCCCGATGTCGGCTCATCGAGGAACAGTAGTTCTGGGCGACCCACCAGCCCCGCCGCCACGTCGAGCCTTCGGCGACGTCCTCCGGAGAGTTGCTTGACGAGTTTGTCGGCATCGTCGGCCAGACCGACGACTTCCAGCAGGGCGTCGGTTCCCCAGGGTCGCGTTCGGCCCGGAACGGAGAAGGGGACGTAGTACGACCCCAGGTAGTCGACAAGTTCGCGGACTTTCCACCTGGCATGATCGCGCCATGATTGCAGAACGATCCCGACGCGTGCCCGCCACCGTTCGTCGGCCTTTTCCGGATCGACACCGAGCACTTCGACGCGGCCCGACGAGCGTTGTCGAAAGCCCTCAAGGATTTCCACGGTGGTGGTCTTGCCAGCACCGTTGGGGCCCAGCAGCACGACCACTTCGCCTCGTCGAATTGTGATGTCAAGACCGCTCAGCACCACGTTCGAGCCATATGACATCTTCAATCCCTCGACGACCACGGGAGTGTCCTCGGCGAGGCTTGGTTCACGAGAACGAGCATTTGTACTACTCATGTGCCCTAATGTAGCAGAACTACTACACCTTGACAGAGTGTTTGCATGACATTGGGCGCACACAGCCAAAATGGGAGCGTGCCGCACAGCGCAACTGGACCGTGCTCGCCCATGCCTTCACTGATCTCCTCGTTGCCACGACTCTCTGCGATCTCCGACACCGATGGAAGAACCTCGCCCCCACCGCAGATCCACCCCGCATACTGGAGCAATGATCATGAGGGACTGGCTCGCCCCCGCCAGGGAATGGCTCGAGCAGCGCCCCGCCGCCACCGAGCTGTCACGGCTGTCCCCCATCGTTCGTGCTGCTGAAGCAAAGAGCGATGAACTCGGGAGCTGGACCGACGAACAGCTTGCAATGGGTGCGCGTAACCTCTCTCCCAACACTCGGACAGGACTGGCTGGGTACTTGGGCATTGTCCGTGAGCTGGCCGAGCGCAGCGTTGGGATGCGGCCCTTCAGCGTGCAGCTGCACGCAACCGCTGCAATGCTGCGCGGAATCTCGATGGAGCTGGACACAGGTGAGGGCAAAACCCTTGTGGGCGCCATGGTGGCGGCTGGCTACGCCTTGCCCGGGGAGCCGGTCCACGTGCTGAGCGCCAACGAGTACCTCGCCCGGCGCGACGCCGAATGGATGCAGCCGCTTTTCACAGCACTGCACCTCACCTGCGGCGCCGTCACGGCCCAGTCAACGCAGAACTCCCGCCGACGGGCATACGCGGCTGACATCACATACATACCCGTGAGTGAAGCAGGCTTCGACATTCTGCGTGACCGCCTCGTGCTGTCGCCAGAAGATCGCGTCAGAACTCGGGTACGCGTCGCCATTCTGGACGAGGCCGACGCGGTCCTGCTCGATGAGGGGAGGGTCCCGCTGGTTCTGGCCGGGGAGTCAGCCGTCGCACCCGATGGTCCCTCCCCAACCGTGGGTGAGATGGCCGCCGTCATGGAGGAGGGAACTCACTACGTCGTCGATCAGGATCGCCGGTCGCTGCACGTAACCGATGAGGGATTCACCGCCATGGAGCAGTGGTTCCCGGATGCCGATCTCTTCGGGGAGGACCATGAACTGATGGCGGAGGCCCATGTCGCCCTGCACGCCAAAGCTCTCCTCATACGCGACGTGGACTATGTCATTCGACAGGGGAGGGCCTGGCTCGTCAGTTCCGCCCGGAGGCGCGTCGAACAACTGCAGCGCTGGCCCGAGGGACTGCAGGCTGCCATCGAGTCCAAAGAGGGACTGTCCCCCAGCCCCGGGCTTGATGTCATGGATCAGATCACGATGACGGAGCTCTCCACGGAGTTCGACTCCCTCATCGGCATGAGTGCAACGCTCCTGGCCTCCGCCTCCGAATTGCACGATAGTCATGGGCTGCGCGTTGCTCGGCTACCACCGAACACCCCCACCGTCCGTGTCGATGAACCCGGCCGCCTGTATGCCACCTCTGCGGAACGCGACGCAGCAGCCATCAGGATTGTGCGCGAGGTTCAGGTCACGGGACAGCCAGTTCTGGTCGCTACGCAATCGGTGGCCATGTCCGAGGATTTCGCCTCGAAAGTGCGTGCTGCAGGGATGGAACCGGTTGTCCTCAACGCTCGCAACGACGAGAGAGAAGCAACCATCATCGCCGGGGCGGGTGAGCCGGGACGCATCACGGTGTCAACCCAGATGGCGGGCCGTGGCACGGACATCCGTCTTGCACCTCGGTCTCGCGCGTTGGGTGGCCTCCTGATCATCGGCCTTGGCATCTTCCCGAGCCTCAGACTGCAGAACCAGATCCGGGGCCGTTCCGGACGTCAGGGTGATCCCGGGAGAACCATCCTCCTCAGCGCACTGGACGATGAGCTCATCGCCCAAGCCGTTCCCAGTCATCGGGACCCCGCCCGCGTCACTACCGAGGGGGAGGTTCTGGACGCTCGCCTGTGTGAAATGCCCGCGCATGCCCAGCAGGTCAGCGATGGTGCACACCAGAGTCTGCGTGATCTCACGCATCGCTATGGGAAGCTGCTTGCTCTGCAAAGACGAGCCATGCTGCGGACGCGGGAGGAGTGGCTCACCAGTGACTCAGCCGTGATGGCGGTCATCGAGTCTGCACCTGTCACAAGGGACAGGCTGCTGGCGGTGGTTCCCTTCGAGGAAGCGTTGTCTGCGACCCGGTTGGCTCTGGTGACGTGCCTCGACGGCGCATGGAGTGACCACCTGTCCCACGTCACAAGTGTCCGCGAGGGAATCCACTTCCGCGTACTGGCGCGGGAGAACCCGCTTGATGAGTACAACCGCATCCTGGCCCAGCTCTGGAAAGGCATCATGCCTGCTGCTGTCGACGAAGCCTTGCAGCTCGTCTCGGTGGCCGAGGCGCACGACGGCCGACTCGACCTGATGGGTGCGGGTTTGCGACGGCCCAGTGCCACCTGGGCCTACACCGTCACTGACAACGCTCTGGGTTCCGAGACGGAGCGCATGGCCCGAGCCCTGTTGCAGGACCTCCGGCTTCCGGACTACTTCTGAGAGTTCATGTCATCGTCCCGGCCAGAAATTCCGCATGGAGTCTCCTCTACCAGCCCGGTGTTGCACCACCATGCCGGCTACGGCGATCACCACGTAGAGCGCCGTCCACCACAGAGGTTGGGCCACGACGAATTCTCTCAACGAGGTCTCGGTGAGGTCTGACGGCTCCGCCACGCCAACCACGAGCATGAGGCCTGCAACGATGGCGGCCGCGCCCGTCAGGGCAGTGAGTATGGTCAGGAGGATGTCGGGGAGGTTGGTGGCGAGAGCCGCCCCGGCGAGCAGCAGGGCGGCAAGGATGCCGATCACCAACACCACCGTCCCAGTTGCTCCCAGCGCGATACCCAATCCCGCGCCGAGTGAATATCCGATGGAGCCGATGGCAATGACCACGGCCAGAACATAGAAGCCGTAGGCGAGACCGGCGAACAGGAGAGCGACGAGAACGCTGACCACCCACCCTAGCACCGTGGTGAAGGGTGGCTCACCTGTGAAGGAGGAGACGAGGGATCCGCCCAGGGTGAAGCCGACGAAGGCTCCCCATACCGAGAGGATGATCCGGAAGATGGTTCGTCCTCCGAAGCACAGAATCAGTCCGGATACAACGGCGATCAGGCCCACCAAGACATATGACATGGTGTGCAAGGATACGCGCGCAAGCAGCGGGGTTGGCTCACGCCACTCCGCGCGATGGCAGACGCCTCGCAGGTATCAGCGACGCCCCGGCATGGCCGCGATGATCCCGACGGGAATCATCCAGATCGCCAGGATCAGGCTGCCGAACACCAGAGCACCCAGAGCCGCCGGCGGTGCCCAGCCGGTGCTGCTCCCGAGGAACAGCCCACACGCCAGGCACAAACTCAACCACTGCCCCAGGAGCACCAGCCACCAGCTCCGTCGCCGCGCGAGGTAGGTCCAGACAGCTCCCCACAGCAGGGGAAACACCGCAACCCCAAGGACCCAGGGTGCAGGGAAAACACCACCGAACTGGGAGAAGGGCACGATGATCCCCAGCACCAATCCCACGATGACTGTCGTGACCCCCACCTTCTTGAGACCGCGTGGCTCCATCAGGCGTCGATCCTGTCGGCTTCGAATGAATAGGCGCCCTGCACGATGAATTGTTTACGGGGGGCCACGTCGTTGCCCATCAGCATCTCGAACACCCTGTCCGCATTTGCGCCGTCGTCCACCGTCAGACGCCGCAGGGTGCGGTGCCGGGGGTTCATGGTGGTTTCGGCCAATTGGTGGGCGTCCATCTCACCCAGACCCTTGTACCGCTGGGGTTCCTTGAAGGCCTGCCCCTTCTTCGCAAACTCGGCGAGCCTGCGCTGGTACTCGGCGTCGGTGTAGGTGTAGATGTATTTGTCGTAGCCACGCTTGGGCTTGATCAGCTCGAAACGATGCAGGGGAGGCACCGCCGAATACACCTTGCCGGCCTCCACCAGCGGGCGCATGTAGCGAAAGAACAGCGTGGCCAGCAGACAACGGATGTGTGCGCCGTCGGAATCGGCGTCAGCCATGAAGATGATTTTGCCGTAGCGGGCGGCGTCGACGTCGAACGTCCGGCCGGAGCCAGCGCCGATGACCTGGATAATGGATGCACATTCCGCGTTCTTCAGCATGTCCCCCACCGATGCCTTCTGGACATTGAGGATCTTGCCGCGGATGGGAAGCAGCGCCTGGTATTCAGAGTTGCGGGCGACGTTGGCGGTACCCAGAGCGGAATCGCCCTCCACGATGAACAGTTCCGTTCGATCACCATCGGTGCTGCGGCAGTCCTTCAGCTTCGGCGGAAGCGTTGAGGATTCCAGGGCTGTCTTGCGACGTTGGTTGTCGCGGTGTGCGCGCGCCTGGACGCGGTTGCGTGAGGCCGCAACCACTTTCTCCATCAGAGTCCTTGCCACGGCCTTGGCGGAGTTCCTGCTGCTCGTCAGGAACTCCGACATCTCAGTCTCGACGATGCGCGCCACCAGGCGTTGCACTGGTGGCGTACCCAGTACCTCCTTCGTCTGGCCCTCGAACTGCGGTTCAGCCAGCCGGACTGTCACCACGGCCGTCAGTCCTTCGAGGCAGTCGTCCTTGAGCACTTCTTCGCCGCTCTTCAACAGCCGGGTTCCGTCAAGGGATTTCACGAATGCGCGGGTCAGACCCCGCTCGAAGCCCTGCACGTGCGTTCCACCCTTAGGGGTGGCAATGATGTTGACGAAGGACTTGAACGTCGTGTCGTAGCCAGTGCCCCAGCGCACGGCGATGTCGACGTCGAGATTCCGGTCCACATCAGTGGCAGTCATGGAACCATCGGCGTCCAGCATCGGAACCGTTTCGGTGAAGGTGTCTGAACCCTGAAGACGCATCACGTCGGTGACTGGGGCGTCGGGGGCGAGATAGTCCGCAAATTCTGTGATGCCGCCCTCATGGACGAATGATTCGGTGACCGGTTCGTCCTGCCGGGCATCCGTCACGGTGATCGTGAGGCCGGGCACCAGAAACGACGTCTGGCGAGCACGATCCTTCAACTGCGGCAGTGACAGTTCCGCGTCGGCCAGGAAGATCTGCTTGTCCGTCCAGTACCGGACGCGAGTGCCATTCCTGGCTTTGGGGACCCTACCCAGTTTCCGGAGTCCGGATTGGGGGGTGAACGGCGCATCCGGCCCGTCGCCGTCGAACACTCCGGGTACCCCACGTCGGAAGCTCATGGCCCAGGTGGCGCTGTTGCGGTCCACCTCCACATCCAGCCGCGAACTGAGTGCATTCACCACGGAGGCGCCCACGCCGTGCAGGCCACCGGTGGCGTTGTAGGACGAGTTGCCGAACTTCCCACCGGCATGCAGCTTGGTGTAGACCACCTCCACGCCGCTCAGCCCTGTGCGCGGTTCCTTGTCCACCGGAATACCTCGGGCCCGGTCCTTGACGCTCACGGATCCGTCTCTGTCCAATTTCACCTCAATGGAGTCGCCATGACCTCCCAGCGCCTCGTCGACGGAGTTGTCGATGATCTCCCAGAGGCAATGCATGAGCCCGCGCGTGTCGGTGGAGCCGATGTACATGGCTGGGCGTTTGCGCACCGCTTCCAGCCCTTCGAGGACGAGGAGGTTCTTCGCCTCGTAGTCACGAGGGGCGTGGGCGATGTTCTTCGTTCCGGTCTGCACCCGGCCAGCGTAGCCAGCCCGTCAGACTATGGCCCACAGCACTCGCAGGAGACCCTGATCGCGATTGATGATCACAGAAGCTACCCGACATGCAGCACTCACTGTGCGCCACGGCACATACCTCCGCGGTGGAGAGTGGATGTGGCGTGTCCGGTCATGGCAAACCGTCGCAACATACGAAGAGGGACCCACACAATGTGTGGGTCCCTCTTCGGTCGGTGACGTCTGTCAGGAGTACAACTTGCTCGTCTCATCCTGGATCTTGTCGGCCACCTGCGCCAGTTTGTCGCGGTGTGCCGTCGCGTGGTGTCCGCAGAACATCAGTTCTGAGCCCCCGCGCAGTATTACTCGCATGTATGCCTGGGCGCCGCACCGGTCGCAGCGGTCCCGGGCGGTCAGGGTGGGATCGACGGCTGTCTCAGTCATGCTCGCCTCGCTCTCGTTGGTCTTCGCAGATTACAACGTCTGGGGTTCCCGGTTTGTTCCCGCCGCTCATGTGTTACTGATTCGTGATGGAAGGACAGGTCTGACCAAGGTGCCTGACAGCCATGATTCGATGAGCGAACGGCCGATCGACGCAGTCCCCGGCAGCGTAATCTGGCGCGACTCCACCGCGTGTGTCAACTGCTCCCGGGTCCAGAATCGTCCCCACGAGATCTCATCCCCATCGGGGCGGACAGTGTCCTGCTGTGTCGTGGCAACGAACCCCAGCATCAGGGATCGGGGCATGGGCCAGGGCTGGGAGGCAACGTAGGACACCGCCTCCAAGGTGATGCCCACTTCTTCTGCCACCTCGCGCCAGCACGCCTGCTCCAGCGATTCTCCCGCCTCGACGAAACCCGCAATGACGGAGACCCGCTCCGGCGGCCAGGCCCGTTGTGACGCCAGCAGTAGACGATCGTCGGGATCAAGTACGGCAACGATGATGGCGGGGTCCTGGCGGGGGAAGACCAACAGGCCGCAGACGGGGCAGAGACGTCGGGCTCCCCCACCATCAGGGGCAGTGGCGCTCCCGCACTGTTCGCAATGCGGAGCCAGTGCGTGCCATCGCACCAACGCCACTGCCGCAGCCACTGCTTCTTGCCACTCGGCATCCACATCCCGCCACGTCGCTCCATCGTCCTTGCTGAGAGAGGCAACCGGCCGCGCAAACCACGTCCTGCCGCGGAAACGGCCAAGCAGAATGTCATTGTTTGATCGATCGCCGCGTGGAACCAGCTCTTCCGGGACGCCCAGCTCGGAGGGGAAGCTCCCTTGGGGATCCACTTCCAGGACGAAGGCGTCCCGCCAGGCCGCATCCATCTCAGCGGCATCCCGGTTGCCGGTGTCCCTGTCCAGGGCGGACCTGCTAATCCAGTTGTTCATGTTCTCTCCTGTGCGACCGCGAGGGCGTCCCTGATGAGAGTGGCCGGAGCATCGACGATGCGGAGCCGGTCCTCGAGCACATGGTAGAACCCCGCACCCACTCGGCCTTGCTCAATGTCGTGCGCCTGCGCCCACGCCTGCCGATAGACAGCCAGCTGCAGCGGATCAGCGGGCTGCCCTGATGTTTTCCAGTCCACCACCAAGTAGTCCAGATCCTCCGAATCCCAGGCATAGACCGCATCAATCCTTCCCCGAAGCACCTGTCTCTCCCAGTTCAGGAGGAAGGGCACTTCCACCCCCACGGGGGTGCGTCGGCCGAACTGACCGGCCTCGAATGCTGCGATGAGGGCATCAAGACCAGGTGGGGGCTGTCCTGGGAGCACTTCCAGCTCCTCGAAGGCAGCGGCCGCGTCGAAACGGTGCTGTACCCATTCGTGGAATCTGGAGCCGAGGCTCGCTGCAGGCGAGGGACGGCGAGGCATCCGACGCAGAAGTTGCTGCGCGAAGCCCTGCGGATCCGAGCGCATGGACATCAACGCGGTCGCGGACAGCCCATCGGGCAGGGCGACACTGCGGGCACGTCGTTTGGCGTGCTGGTCCAGCAGAAGCGCGGCATCCTCATCCCAGCCAGCCAACATCGCAGCGTCCTGGGTGCCGTGAACACCCGAGCGCCACACCCAGTCATCAAGTTCTTCTGACGATGCCCCTGCGGCAAGGAGTGTGGCTGCCTCCAACACAAGATCTGCCGCCACCCCCCGCTCGGCAACAACCGCCGGATCCACGTGCAACGGCCACTGGGCGATCTCATCGGTGGTGGGTGCGGGATTGGTCTCAGGAATCGTCGGTGCCATCGCCGCACTGTTGCCTGTCTCCTCGATCTTCGAATAGTAGATCGAGGGCTCCCGCTGCTTTTTCAATCCCGGCGGCCAGGCATGTGTGCTTGCGACGAGAAGTTGTTTGGCCCGAGTGACGGCAACGTAGGCAAGCCGGTCCTCCGCGGCCATGTGATCGGTCCGGGACTCCGCTTTGAACTGCTCGATACCCTTCTTGTCATAGTTGGCGAGCTGAGGGATGCCCGCTGCATCGCCTCGAAGCGGCGAGGGCAGCAGGGCCGCCCTCGTTGGCCAGGTCCCGCTGCGAGAACTCGCAGGGAAGTAGCCCTCGCCCAGTGAGGGCAGAAACACCGTGTGCCACTCCAGGCCCTTGGCCCGGTGAATGGTCAACAACTTCACCGAGTCCTCGTCGCTGGGCACCGCCTGTTCCAGACCGTCGCCGTGTTCATCCTCAGCATCCAGCCATGCAAGCAGCCCCGCGAGACTGCCGTCCCCATCCACATCGACGTAGTCATTGATTGCGCCGACGAAGCGGGCCAGTTGGGACACGTCGGCGCCGGGGCGTGACAGCAGTTCCACTTCGAGGCCGAGCGTCAGGATCACGCGCCTGACAAGATCAGCCACCGGGTCATGGGCATGGCGCCTCAACTCTGACAGCTCTGCGCTGAAGGCCACGAGCCTGGAGCTGCCCTCAGGACTGATTCGCCCATCCCCGGGGTCATTGACGGCCTCCAGGAGGGAAATCATCTCCGCAGGATCGGATTCCATCGCTACATCTGCCAGTTGTGCCGACAGCTCCTCCTGCCTTCGTCCCCGGTGCTTTGCGCCCGCGAGCTCACGTGCCCGCGCACCCAGCGCCTCAAGGTCCGCGAGTCCCAGTCTCCAACGTGGCCCGGACAACAGGGATGCCACATCAGGGTTGGCAGCAACATCATCGAGCACCCTCAGTGTGGCCACCACCGGCGCCACCTCAGGCAGGTGCAACAGCCCGCCGAGCCCCACGATTTCGGTGGGGATGTTGCGATCCCGGAAGATCTCATACATTTCACCCAATTTCTTGTTGCGGCGCACCAGCACCGCGATATCGGGCCAGGGCGTTCCGAGGGCCCGCTGCTGGAGCACCTCTTCGGCCAACCACTCCAACTCCTCACCCTGGGTTCCGAAACGCACGGCCCGCACACAACCCTGCGGTGTCCCTTCAGGGGCGATCAGCCCCATGGCATCGCCACCGTCCAGGCCGGTGGCGATGCTGTTGCCGGCATCCAGAATTCTCTGGCCGCTGCGTCGGTTGGTGCGCAGGCTCAGTCGTGGTGCCGGGCTGCCGTCTGCCAGCGGGAACAGCGACGGGAAGTCCAGGATGTTGTTGGATGCCGCTCCGCGCCAGCCGTAGATTGCCTGGTGGGGGTCCCCCACCGCGGTGACAGGGAACCCGCGCCCAGTGTCCGAGACATCGCCCGAGAAGAGTGTTCGCAACAACATGGCCTGCGCTGCGGAGGTGTCCTGGTACTCATCCAGCAGCACCACCTTGAACCTCTGGCGCAACGCGCCTCCGACGGCGGGTGCCGACTGCGCGACCTGCACGGCACGGCGCAGTTGGTCTGCATACTCCACCAGACCGAGCTCTGCCTTGAGACTCTGGTAATCCGACACGAGTCCGAGGAGTTCATCCCGCTCCTCGAGGGCCGCGAGGCTTTGGGCTATGACAGCAAACGGTTTTCCTCGCCACAACGGTGCAGCCTCGAAGAGACTGCGTGCCCGTCGTCCGAACTCGCGGACGTCAACGGCCTCCACGAGGTGGGAAGCCATCTGGGCATCGAGTTCCAGGACACGCTCGGGGATGCTGGCGTGTCCCAGGCGGCTGATGCTGTGGAAGGGACCCGGTGCTGCTGCCACCGCACGTGCAGCGAGGCGGAACCGGGAGGCCCCCATCAGCATGACGGGTTCATTGTCCAACCCGATGCGGAGACCGAACTCGGAGACCAGACGCGCTGCGAACGAGTCGTAGGTGAGGATCGATTCTGCCCCCTCGGTGTCGTCGCCACTCAGCACGCCTGCCTTCCCCAGTGCAGCGGCGACGCGGCCCGCCAACTCTGCAGCGGCCTTGCGCGTGAACGTGAGTCCCAGCACTTCCTCCGGCCGCACCTGCCCCGTTCCCACGAGCCAGACCACGCGGGCAGCCATGACGGTGGTCTTGCCCGTACCCGCGCCGGCAATGATCACCGCAGGGCTCAGTGGCGCCGTGATGGCATCGAGCTGCTCCTCGGAGAACGGCACGTCCAACATCTGGCACAGCTCATCTCGATGCATGATTCCTCTCACTGCCCCACTTCCGCCCTGCTTGGGTGAAGTGCCGGGCACGAATCCGCGAACTGACAATAGCGGCACATGCTGCACACTCTGGCGTCGAACTCTCCCGAGTCAATGATCGTGGTTGCTTCCGCCAACTTGTCATGCACCCAAGTGGGCCCCACCACCAACTCCCGGCCCCCGTGCGGGAGCTCATCCAAGGATGGCTGCTCCCTCACCAGTGGCAGCGCATCTCCGTGCCGCAGGAACAGCAAGGAGGGTGGCGCGACCTCCCGGATCCCTGGTGCCAGATGATCAAAGGCACCCGCCTGGGCCGCGAGCTGATAGACCCCCAGCTGTTCGAACTCGGCCATGTCCCGCTGTTCGGGCACGAACTTTCCTGTCTTGATGTCCACCACCTTGAGACGGCCGTCGTGAAGCTCCAGTCTGTCGACGGTGCCCTTCAATTCCACACTTCTGCCAGCAACCTCCAGCGTGACCCGGAAACGCTCCTCAACGGCCAGGAGTTCATGCGGGTTGCTCAGGTGCCACGCGAAGAATCTCTCGAGAGCGGCCTCCATCGCCACCCGCTCCGTGGCTGAGAGCCATTCTGCTTCGAAGGGGACCTTGTGCCACACCGCCGCCAGTTCCTGCCGGACCTCATCCAGGGACAGTCCTTCACCGGCCGCACGCTGCGCCAGCAGATGGACGACATCACCCAGTGACGCCCTGGACGCCCGCCCGGACTCGGCACCCACACGAGAGGACAGAAACCAGTGGCGCGGGCACGAGAGCAGCGAGGCAAGATGTGACCCTGTGATGCTGATGACGTCGTCGCGCCGCCGGGCCGTCGAGGACGGCTCGCGCAGGCCCCACCACGAGCCGGGGTCTGCCGAGGCGAATGCCCTGACGCCCTCAGCATCCTCAATACCGGAGAGCCGGGCGAGACGGAGCGCTGCGGCACGTTTCAGCGCCTGGGATTGTGTGGGGTCCGTCGCCACCTGTCGCAGATCAGCCACGAGCGAGGCGGCCGTCAGCCGCTGAAGGGGACGTCCATGGATGCGCTCCGGTTGGAGCCCCAGTTCATGGAGGAAACGCGAAGGACGTCCGGATTCGCCTTCCACACCCTGAGCGGCACTCACGTGCAGCTCCTCGACGGCCCTACTGCATGCCATGTGGAACAGACGTCTCTCATCCGCCAGTTGGCCAGCAACATCAGGGCCGCTGGAGCCCTCGGACAGAACAGAAGGATCGAGCAGGAGACCCCGCTGTGTCAGTTGCGGCCACCGGCCCTCCGACACCCCCACCACCCACACGCGTCGCCATTGCTTCCCCTGTGATCTGTGCGCCGTCAGGAGACGTACGCCCCGCCCCACGAGGTCCAATTCCCGCCCAGTGTCTGCGGGGATCTCCTGTCCTGCGATTTCTCCCGCGAAGGCCAGCGCTCCTGAACTCCCTGCCAGATCCTCACGGCGTTCGGCCAGTTCGAAGAGCTCCACCAGCGAATCCAGGTCATGATTGGCTCTTCGCGAGCCACGCAGGGCCGCCGTCTTCAGCTGGAGCGGCCACGTGGTGCCGTCCCACAGCGCCCAGAGGGCCTCCTGGACGGCCCGCTTCTCATCGAGGATTCCGGCCGCCCTCATCAACAACGCGGCAAGTTCTCGGGCTCTTGAAGCTTCGTGTGTGTCCATGTCCGCAAGAAGTTCCGGTTGGGAAAGGCACTGTCCCAACAGGACAGCGGAATGTCCCAGTTCCGGGTGCGCCTCGCGCAGTGCCCTACCCAGCCGACGAATGTCAATGCTGTCCATGCCGCACAACGGTGAGGTGAGGAGGCGATGTGCTTGATCAGGATCTGGCCGTCCACCTTCTGCTGCCACGGACAGAGCCAGGAGCAACACCCGGACCGCCAACTGTCCTGCCAGGGGAACCTCATCGCCGCCCACCTCAACAGGGACGCCGTAGCGGTTCAGCTCGCGCGCCAGGACAGGCAATTGTGCCCGTCCGGCGCGCACGATCACGGCCAGATCTGAGAATTCCAGGTTGTCCTGCAGGACTGCGTGACGCAGTTGCTGTGCAACATGGACAAGTTCTGCCGCCTCATCGTCGTAGACCCGGACCGACACTGTGCCTCCCACATTCGGGGCCGGTCCTGGAATGACGGATGCACCCGCTGCGTTCAAGCGCTGTACAAGGGCGTCGAGGGCCTGCCGTACAGCGGCTCCGTTGCGGAACCCCTCCCGCAGTTCGATTCTTCGCGTGCCCGGCACCTCGGACAGCACCGTCAGAGCCTCCCCGGTGGCACCGCGAAAGGAATTGGTCCGTTGTTGCGGATCACCGAAGGCCTGAACCGGGACACCCAGATGTGCAAGGTCCGCCAGTAGCCAGGCCTGCGCGGGGTCCATCTGCTGAATGTCGTCCGCCATCACGGCGTCAAAACGGGACACGACACTGCGCTGGACATCGGTGGCGTTCAGGAGTACTCGTGTGCGGTGCACGAGTTCTGCGTAATCCAGCGTGGCCTCAAAATCTGTCACCGTGAGGTACTGCTCGAAGAATCGGGCTGCGTCAGCGAGCCAGGGTTCACCGCGTTCATGGGCCAGACGCTCCATGCCAGCAGGGTCCAGCCCGTGGTGACGCGCCCGGGAGAGCAGTTCGCGCATCTGGCTCGCGAATGCACGAGTGGGTACCGCTGCCCGGATCTCCGGTGGCCAGAAGTCCCGCGGAAGGCCTTCGATGAGTTCCCTGATCCTGAACTCCTGCTCGGGAGCCCGCAGCAGACGCAGATCCTGATCCCTGCTGCCCATCTCCCGCAGCAGTCCGAGGCAGAATCCATGCATCGTGGTGACGCGTGGTGACACCTGCGCCCCCTCCACGCGACGAGCGACCTCCCGTCGGATCATCTGCGCAGCCGCACGGGAGGCAGCCAGGACGACTATGCGGTCCAGGGAGCCGCCCGCAGCAAGACGCGCCACGACAGACTCCACCAGAATGAGGGTTTTACCCGTTCCGGGGCCCCCGACGACGAGACGAACCCCTGTCTCCGCCGTGGCAACAGCCCTCTGCCTGATGGACAGTTCGGGTGGCGCGGAGGGCTGTTGACGTCTCAGTTGCCAGCCTGATGAGGTTGTTGTGGTCACTCCCCCATGCAAGCAGTCAGAGCCGACAGTTTCATCTCGACATCGGTGGAATTTGCTCAGCACGTGCATTCGACCCATGTTGTGTGCAAGAGTTGATCCATCGCCACCAAGCGGCGATCGCGCAACCTACGTGTTGATCGGTTCTTGGTTCCCCGCTGCGGCGGGTGGTGAACCCGGTTCGCGAGGTGCGTTCGGGAGTTGCAAGAGGAGAAGTAGTAATGGCACAAGGAACCGTCAAGTGGTTCAACGCCGAAAAGGGTTACGGTTTCATCGCCGTGGACGGCGGCGAGAGTGAAGACGTATTCGTACACTGGAAGTCAATTGACTCCAGCGGATTCCGTTCACTCGAAGAAAACCAGCGCGTCGAATTCGACATCGTTCAGGGCCAGAAGGGCATGCAGGCGGATCACGTCCGTCCCATCTGAGTAACGAACAACTAGTTGCAGCAGGGGGCCCGGTTCGCTGGGCCCCCTGTTGCATCCCCTCATGCTGTCGGCCCCCTGAGTCAGAAAGACAATCCATGACACGCCCCACAGGCCAGGAAGACCACAGCGCCCGCGACCACTACGTCGTTTCTCCGGCACAGTGGATCGCTGGTTGCAGCGACGTCGGCTGCAAGCACACAACGAATCAGGACGCCATGGCACTGGCAGCGAGGCCGGAACCACGCCACATTGGCGTCATCGCCGTCGCCGATGGGGTCAGCACTGCTCTGGGAGCCGAAGCAGCATCGGTGGCCGCAAGCGAGGCCGCTTGTTTGCACCTGACGAAGCGATTGCAGGAAGAAACCCCACACAACTTTGCGTTGGTTGAGGCTTTCTCCGTAGCCAACGATGCTGTGATGGAAGCCGCTGAGGGGGCGGAACCATCCGCATGCACACTGGTGGCAGCCGTGCTCGAACCCCAGAGAATCTCTGTCGGCAGTATCGGGGATTCCCGCGCCTACTGGATTGGCGACGACCACTCCTGCCAACTTCTCACCACCGATGACTCAATGGCACAGGCCCGGATCATGCTGGGCATGTCGCGCATCGACGCGGAACAGTCTTTGCAGGCACACTCCATCACGAAGTGGCTCGGCCGCGACTCCTCGGACGTCACACCGTCGGTGACCACCCTGGAACCCGACGGCTGTGGATGGCTGCTGCTGTGCACAGACGGTCTCTGGAACTACGCGAGCTCTCCGGAGGCGATGTTCGAGGTTTTCTCGACTGTTGACGCCACTGACCACCCAGCAGCGATCGCGGAAGCGCTTGTGGAGTGGGCAAAGATCCAAGGCGGGCGGGACAACATCACTGCGGCCGTCGCACGACACGAGCCCCATTGATCCTGCGCGCTATCGTGAGCGGTGACCCAGGAAATGTGATGACAAGATTGAGGTGTGAAGATGGAAGTACGAATTGGCATCAGTGATGTGGCGCGCGAAGTGACGTTGCGCACGACGACGAGCGCTGACGACATCGTGGAGCACTTGCAGACGGCTGTGACGGAGAACACACTCTTCGAAGTGGTGGACGAGCAGGGCCGGCGAGTCGTCGTCCCTTCATCCAAAGTGGCGTACTTGGATCTGGGGTCCTCCGATGTTCGTGCCGTGGGTTTCGGCGCGCTCTGAGCTTTCCGGCTCTTCGTGGAGTAGGGTGGCGGGTGGACGTGGGAAAAGCCACGCACGGCGCATTGCGCCGAATACCCCCGCCGCCTGCGAGGGCTCAAGTCCCGGGCTGGCCCGAATGAAGGTTTTACGCTGAGCGATCAAGAACAGCCGAGCGAACAGACGTTCGCCGATCTCGGCATCAAGGAAGACATCACATCCGCACTGGCAGAAGCCGGTATTATTCATCCCTTTCCCATTCAGTCGCTGGCTATTCCGCTCGCGCTGTCAGGGGTGGACCTGATTGGTCAGGCGCGCACGGGGACGGGCAAAACGCTCGCCTTCGGCACAACGCTGCTGCACCGCATCACGAGCCTGGCCGAGAATGCACCGCACCCACCCACGCACGGGAAACCCCGCGCACTCATCGTGGCACCCACCCGTGAGCTCGCTCTCCAGGTGGCGCGAGACCTGTCAGTCGCGGGCGCGAAGCTCAAAACACGAGTTCTCACCATCTACGGTGGCACGGGATACGATGAGCAGCTCGATACACTTGCATCCGGTGTGGACGTGGTTGTCGGCACTCCCGGACGCCTACTGGACCTGCTGAACCGTCGAGCGTTGGACCTGACCCAGATCCAGATACTCGTTCTTGACGAGGCCGACGAGATGCTGGATCTTGGCTTCCTGCCTGACATTGAGCGCCTCCTCGCGGCCACACCGAAGGACCGCCAGACGCTGTTGTTCTCGGCGACCATGCCGGCGCCCATCCTCACCCTGGCGCGTGCCACATTGAATCGTCCGGTCAACATTCGCGCGGAGGGCAGCGATGCCAAGGCCACCGTCCCGGACACCAAGCAGTACGCCTACCAGGCCCACAACCTCGACAAGCCGGAGATTGTGGCGCGTATCGCGCAAGGCACAAACACCTCGAAGATGATGGTGTTCTGCCGCACGAAGCGCAACGCCCAGCGACTCACTGACGAACTTGTGGATCGGGGCTTCCCGGCCGCAGCCATTCACGGGGATCTCAACCAGGTGGCGCGTGAGCGTGCGCTCAAGAAGTTCAGGGCGGACACCATCACCATTCTCGTGGCCACGGACGTGGCGGCGCGTGGCATCGACATCACCGGCGTCAGTCACGTGATCAATTATGAATGCCCTGACACGGCCAACACCTACGTCCACCGGATCGGCCGCACCGGCCGAGCCGGCCAGAAGGGTGTCTCGGTGACGTTGGTGGACTGGGCGGATGCGACGCGATGGAAGGTCATCGACAAGGAATTGGAACTGGACCTTCCTCCGCTCGTGGAAACATATTCAAGCTCGCCCCACCTGTTCTCTGATCTCGACATCCCTGAGGGAACGCGGGGCAAGCTGCCCGGCGCCAAGCGAGTGGAGCGCAAGGAACGCAGCGACGGCGACCGACGCTCCGAGCGCAGGTCATCCGACTCCGGTGAGGGAGGTCAGCGCCGACGCACGCGTCGGAATTCCGCAACCGAGGCCGCCGGTGATCACCCGAAGGCGGAAGCCGGTGGCGCCGCGAAGCCGCGCCGGCGTCGCCGCCGCCGCGCGGGCGTGGAGGTCAAGGACACCCCGCAGACCTCCGCCTGAGTCCGAGCAGCACTCTTCTTATGGATGGTCAGTATCGCCCGCCGAGGTACGCGTCGTCCTGAGAGACGATGTGAGGGACGAACATCATTGTGCCGAGGGGAGCCTGTCGTGTGTCGATCCATCCGGTCGTCGAGTAGCGAGCGCCAGCGAGTGTGTCGAGACGTCGTACGGTGGAGGGCAATCTCGACACGGCCGCAAGCGGCCTACTCGATCAGCGGGTCTCAAGGAAGCGCTGGTCAATGCTGTTTCCGGCGAGGACTTGGCCGGGCGAGATGA
>CANLSH010000015.1 GCA_947493705.1 uncultured Arachnia sp.
GAGCCCGGCGCGTGTCGAGGCCTGGCTACGGCGGAACGAGGTCTCGACACGGCCGCAGGCGGCCTACTCGACCACCGGAGAGATGCACATTTTCTTCATTTGCGGCGGATCTGAGCGCGCGTGAGAAACTCATTCGAAAGTATGTGAACACGAATAGTTGCCACCAAAGTCCCAAGATTCCCAAGAGGCTCAGTCCTCCAGCAGTTCGAGAACCGCCTTCTCCAACTTTTCCTGGCGGAGCTGAGGACTGCGGTGGAGGCCGCCAGCGGCTTGGAGGATGGTGTTCCCGTTCTCGTAGGCGTCAATGATGCGGGGATCGATGTAGGAGGATCGAGCCACCGTTGGCGTGTTGCCCAGGTAACTGGAGACCTCCATGACCGCCTGCTTGATGGCTCGTTTGCGGGAGGCCTTCGTGTCACCCGGCTCGTCGTCGAGCGCCAGCACTTCAGCGGCGATCACCGTTGCATGCCATGTGCGGAAATCCTTCGCCGTGAAGGAATCACCGAACAGTCCCCTGAGGTACTCGTTCACCTCCGAAGAATCCAGGTCATCCCACTCCCCACTCTCCCTGTGTGCAAGCAGTCGAGGGCTCTCGCTCGTGGGCCGTGTGCGCATGACTTCAAGGGCCTTCACCGCGGAAGGATCATCCACGATGATCGTGTGGCTGATTCCCGATTTCCCGATGAAGGAGAACACGATGGCATCACCCCGTTTGCGTGCGTGCTGGCGCTCCAGCGTGGTGAGACCGAACGAGCCGTTGGCATCGGTATACGCGTCATTGCCGATGCGGAAGTATCCGATGTCGAGGAGGCGTACGGCCGTGGCGCAGGCCCGGTTCAGGTCCATGCCGGTGGTGTCGAGGTCCTTCTGTACCTGTTTTCGTGCTGTGGGCAGATGGTGTGCGGCCGCCGTGACACGTCGAAACTTGCTCCTGTCCCGCCGCGCCCTCCACTGCGGGTGGTACAGGTATTGCCGTCGGCCGGCTGAGTCCGTACCAACGGCCTGTAGATGGCCGTGGGCGAGTGGACAGATCCAGACGTTGTTCCAGGCCGGCGGGACGGCCAGGGCCTTGATGCGCGCCACGTCATCGGGGGGTAGCTTTTCGCCTGCTGTGTCGCGATAGCTGAAGCCTTTGCCGGCGCGACGTCGCGTCCAGCCCTCCATCGTGGGACTCACCCGCTTCAGACGTGCCATGCCCACAATGCTAGGGGCGCGGAGAAGCACGACGGCGATGCGTTGTTGACGGAAAAGGCCTTCGCGTCAGGCGGTCAGGGCTGCTCGACGTCGCGAGCGGAACCGGAGGGCGCCCGTGGTGCGATGAGCCTGAGCGCTGACGCCATCCACAATCTGGCCGAACCGTGAACGGGTGGGCGACGGATTCGGTAGGGAGTACTTGAAGACCTTGCCCCAGGCCGACGCCACCTGCTTGTGGAGAGGTCCGGTGACGTAGCGCAGATCATGGCGCGCCATGAGGGCCCTGATCCTCGGCGCGATTTCCTTGTAGCGGTTGCTCGGCAGGTCCGGGAACAGGTGGTGTTCAATCTGGTGCGAGAGGTTGCCGGTCATGACGTGCATGACCTCGGAGCCCTCGATGTTGGCGGAGCCCAGCATCTGGCGCAGGTACCACTCGCCGCGGGTCTCACCCTCAATGGAGTCCACCTCGAACGTTTCCACGCCCTCGGGGAAGTGGCCGCAGAAGATGACGGAGTGTGTCCAGATGTTGCGCAAGGTGTTGGCGATGGCGTTCGCAGCCAGCGTCGAGAGGAAGTTGGGGCCACTCAGCAGGGGATGGAGGACGTAGTCCTTGCCCATCTGGTTGCGGATCTTGGTGATGACCTTGACGAGTTCGCCTCGGAACTCCTTGCTGCTCTTGCGGCCTTCCTTGAATCCCTTGACGTCCAGATCGTAGGCGGCGATTCCGTACTCGAAAATCAGAGCCGTGAAGAAGTTGGTGACGGGCTGGACAAGGTGCTTGGGCTCCCATTCCTGGGCCGGATCCACGCGCAGGACGGTATAGCCCAGATCGTCGTCCATGCCAACGACGTTGGTGTAGGTGTGGTGGCCCACGTTGTGCGACTTTTTCCACTGCTCAGCAGGGGAGGCGAAGTCCCATTCCCACGTGGAGGAGTGAATTTTCGGATCCCGCATCCAGTCCCACTGGCCGTGGAGAATGTTGTGACCGATCTCGGTGTTCTCAAGGATCTTGGCCACAGTGAGGCCAGCGGTGCCGACGAGGAAGGCGGGCCAGAAGCCGCTGAAGAGGAGGACGCCCCTGCTCGCGAGCTCCAGATAGCGCTGCAGCCTGATGGTGCTGCGGATGTAGTTCGCATCATCGGCACCGCGGGAAGCCACGATCTCATCGCGAATGGCGTCCAGTTCGCGACCGATGGATTCGATGTCTTCCGGGCTCAGGTGCGCAATGGGGTTGGCCTTGCCGCTGGCATGGGTGGCTGACTGCTCACCTGGACGCGACGACATGATGCGGTTGTTGGCAGTGCGGACTCCCGTGGTTGAAGACGCGGTGTCCGCTGGGTTGTTGTCCACTCGGGGCGTTTCGATGGTGGTGGTGCTCATGGAAAATCCTCAAAGTTTGATGCTGCAGGGTCCGGCGGCTGCCGACACGCAGGTCTGGATGAGGACGGGGTCCTCGTCGATGGCTTGGGTGGTTTCGCCGGTGCGCAGGTCACGCACCGAGCCGGAGGTCAGTGTGGCGACGCAGTTGAAGCAGATGCCCATGCGGCAACCTGAGGGCATGAGAACGCCAGCGTCCTCGCCGACGTCGAGGAGGGGCGTGGCTGCCGCGGCCTCCACGATGATGTCTGACTCGGTGAAGGTGGCTTCGCCGCCCTCGCCGTCGGCCACGATGCGTGGCCGGAAGCGCTCCACATGCAGGAGGTGCGTGAGCCCCGCCTGGCTCCAGTGGGTCTCTGCGTCGTCCATCAGGCCTGTGGGCCCGCAGACCCAGACGGTGCGCTCGGCCCAGTCCGGCACGACGTCAGCGATGCGGTCAGCGTTGAGGGTGCCTTGTGTGGATGTGAACCGCTGGATGAGCCGAAACTCGCCCGAGGATGCGCGCGTCTGCAATTCGTCGGCAAAGAGCATCTGGGAGCGATCGGGCGAGGAGTGCACCACGACGGCATCCTCGAACTGGTGGTTGCGCAGCATGCCCATGACGGGAGTGATTCCGCTCCCGGCCGTGATGAACAACACCTTCCCCGGCTGATCGTCAGGTTGTGTGAAATCTCCGGTTGCTTGATCCAGCATCACGAGTTTGCCGGGACGAAGATGATGCAGAACGTGGTTGCTGACCCGGCCTTCGGGAATGGCCCGCACTGTGATGGTGATGAGTCCGTCCGTGTCATGAACAGGACTCGTGATGGAGTAGGCGCGCCACAGGCGCACCCCGTCCACCTCGAAGCCAATACGGATGTACTGGCCGGGGCGGTGGCCCTTCCAGCCGCGGCCCGGCCGTAGCGCCACGGTGGTGGCGCCCTCGTGCCTCTTGACGGCCACCACGCGTCCCGCCAGATCGGCACCCTTGCGCAGCGGGCTGAACAGGTCCAGGTAGTCCGCGGGCACGAGCGGTGTGACGAGGGCATCAAAGAACCGCCCCACTGTTCTGCCTGCCAGGGCCAGGGGGTTGTTGGGATGCGTTCCTGCGGCGGACGCTGTCTGTGTCATTGACACCATCGTAACCTACGCAACCGTAGGTTAGAAGAATTGATCACTCATTGAGCGATGCTCTGCCTTATTCCTCGGGCTCCGTTGTCACGACAACAGGAGGCAGGCGCAGGGTGAATTTGGCGCCGCTGCCTGCTTGATTTCCGGCTCTGACAACGCCGCCATGTGCATCGGCCGTGTGCGCGACGATGGACAGGCCCAGGCCCGTGCCGGGCGTGTTGCGGGCCTGATCCGAGCGGTAGAAACGATCAAAGATGTGCTCCAGATCCTCTTCTGCGATGCCGGGCCCCTCATCCACGATGGAGATGAGGCCCTCAGTCAGGCGCACGGTAATGGTGCCCTCGGGCGGGGAGAACTTGATGGCGTTGTCCAGCAGATTGGTGATGGCCCGCTCCAGATTCTGGGCGTCACCGATGCACTGGGTGTCATCAAGGGCGACGTCGAAGGTGATTCCGTGACCGCGACGCCTGGCGCGTTCAAGGGCAGACTCCACCACGTCCGAGAGGTGGAGGAGATCCGGTTTCCGCGCCAGATGATCGTCTCGGGTAAGGGCAACAAGGTCCCCGACGAGGGCGGAGAACTCTCCCAGCTGCGCGGAGACATCGTCGAGGATCTCAGAGCGGGCCCCTTCCGGCAGCATGCCCGACTTGTCGTCGGCCACTAGCAGTTCGATGTTGGTACGCATCGAGGTCAGGGGTGTGCGCAGTTCATGGCCGGCGTCGGCAATGAACTGTCGCTGTTGCTCCCGGGAACTGGCGAGCGACTTCAGCATGCTGTTGAAGGATTTTGTGAGCTCGCCCAGGTCATCACGCCCATAGATGCGGATGGGGTTGAGCTGGTCTGTCCGGGTGATGTTTCCGACAGCCATGGATAGCCGACGCACGGGAGCCAGAGTGGCCTGAGCCGCCCACAGTGCCGTCAGGGTGGTGGCGAGAATACCGACGAGTCCTGAGGCCAGGATCACAACCCGGAGGGACTGCAGAGTGGAGGAAAGGCCTGTCAGGGGGCGGCCGAACATGACGGCGTAGCGGGAGGGTTCGTCGTTGTCATCCAACAGTGTCAGAGGTACCGAGACGACGCGGAACTCTTCGCCGGATTCCGTCATCACAGAGCGGGTGGAGGAGCCTGTCTGCGTGCGCGCGACAGCGATCTCCGGCGCGCCACCAACCAGGAGCGAACCCTCTTCCGGCGTGGGCAGGGTCTCACCCTGCGCTGAGACCCTGGCGAGCCACAAATCGGTGATCCCGGGTCTGTTCAACTCGGTCACAGTGCTGCGGGGATCCTCAGCAATCAGAGTGGCAGCGGCGCGGGCGGATGACAACAGCTCGCGATCGAGCTCATCCAGCAGGGACACCCGGGTGATGATGAATGCCGTCGTTCCAACGAAGAGCACCACCACGGCAACGCTGATACCTGTGAGCAGGGCAAGACGACCTTGCAGGCTCTGACCGGTGAAGAGCCGTTCCACTCCCCGTCGGAAGCGAAACCACAGTGTGGGGATCACGGGGGAGTTTCGCGCAGGACATACCCGACGCCGCGGACCGTGTGGATCAATCGGTCACGCCCGCCGGCTTCTGTCTTACGGCGCAGATATCCGATGTAGACCTCGAGTGAGTTGGCGGTTGCCGGGAACTCGAAGCCCCACACCTCGTTCAGCAAGGTGTTGCGTTCCATGACCTTGCGCGGGTTCTCCAGAAATGCCTGGAGAAGGGCGAACTCCGTGCGCGTGAGGGAGATGTGGGTGCCGTCCCGCGTGACCTCACGATGCTGCGGGTCCAGGGAAAGGTCTGCGAATGTCAGTGTCCTGGACTCTGATTCAGGCACAGCCTTTGATCGCCGTGTGAGAGCACGTAGGCGCGCGAAGAGCTCATCCAGGGCGAAGGGCTTGACCATGTAGTCATCCGCCCCGGCGTCCAGACCATCCACGCGGTCATCCACCGCGTCGCGCGCCGTCAGGATGAGGATGGGGACGTCGTTGCCGCTCTCGCGGAGCATGCGGGTGGTTTCCAGCCCGTCCAGGCGGGGCATCATGACGTCCATGATGACGGCGTCGGGCGCGTGGGCGGAGAGTTTCGCGAGGGCTTCCACGCCATCCTTGGCTGTGATGACCTCATCTCCGGAGTACTTCAGCGAACGGGCCAAGGAATCGCGCACTGCCTGGTCATCATCCACCACGAGGATCTGCATGTGCATAGCCTGCCACCATCCGCCAACAAGCGTTAGCCGACACAGCGACAGCGGTCCCACACGTTGGGTGGAGGCATCGCGATCGGTCGCGGCTGCTTGCCCGCCAGGGTAGTCAGCAGATGGCGACGCGACGTCGCGACCGCGTATCCTCGCGGCATGCCCTCCTCCATCTCTGAGACCGATTCCCCGTCCCGGACCCGCGCACACCTGAGTCCGGCCACGATATTTCTGAGCGTCTCGATTGCGGAGGCGATCACGTGGACGCTGTTGCTGCTCGGCATGTTTCTCAAGTACGTCACCAGAACGACCGACGTGGGCGTGCGTGTCTTCGGCACACTGCACGGAGCGGTTTTCATCGCGTATGGCATCACGACGGTGCTCGTCTGGATTGATCAGCGGTGGCCGGCGCGCAGGGGGATCGTCGCACTTGCCTGCGCCGTTCCGCCATTCGCCACACTTGTGTTTGACCGCTGGGTGCAGCGGCATGAAATTCTCGGGGATTCCTGGCGGCTGCGCTCAACGCAACCGCGTGGGGTGTTCGAGAAGTTGGCGTCATGGGTGGTGCGTCACCCCATCGGTGGAGTGCTGCTCGCACTGATCGCGGTCGCGGTGCTGTTCAGTATTGCGTTCACCCTCGGCCCACCGATCGGTGGATGACAGGGAACCGGGAGTGATCGCCTCGTGGACAACATCGCTGCACCCGTCATCGGGTGAGCCACGTGGGGAATGCGTCAGTGGCTGCCGTCAAGCCATGCAGCCGGATTTGCGACCAGCGGGGCCATCGCGGCGTGGGCTGCTCCAAGGGCAGTTCGGGTGGGGTCATGAGTCACGGTGGCAATGTCGATCTGTTCATGGGGAGACCACAGCACCCGGATGGCCAACTCGTCTTCGAGGTCTGGAAGGAGCCACGGGCCGAGAGTGCCCAGATGTCCACCCAGCACCACCTGCTCAAGGTCCAGCAGATTGAGGGCAGCACCCAGGGCGCGTCCGAGAGCCCGTGCCGCTGCAGAGAGGTTGTGCACTGCGCGCTCGTCCCCGCGCTCCAGCATGGCGACGAGTTCGTCGATGGACGGGGCGCCCGTTGACTCCAGGAGACCGCGACGGCCGATGACTGTCTCGAGGCAACCCGTCGCTCCACAGCCGCAGGTGTGACCTCCTTCAGAGATGACGCAGATGTGCCCCAGTTCGCTGGCCCAGCCGTGCCTTCCTGAGATCTGCCTGCCGTCGATGATCACCGACGAGCCGATTCCCACCTCGCCGGTGACGTAGATGAAGGAGCCCCGCTCCCTCACCTCCGTCAAAGGGCCCCGTAGAAGGGTGAGTGCGGAGCAGTCCACATCGTTGGAAGCGAGGAAATCCCAGTTTTTCCCCCGTAGGAGTGCATCAAGGTGTTCGGCTGGCCGAATACCGTCCCAGCCCAGGTTCGGTGCGCGCACGACCGTGGAGCCGGTCCTGTCCACGAGCGCGGGAATGGCGAGGTGTGCGCCCACGACAAGCGCGTCCTCCGGGAGGTCCGTGATGAGAGCGGCGGCCTTCTCATCCAGCATCCGCAGGGCCCCAACAGGGCCTGCCGCAATCACGTCGACCTCCGAGGTGATGGTCCTGACGACGGTGCCCCGCAGGTCCACCACCATGGCCGCCATGCGGTCGGCATTGACCTCGAGTCCGAGCGACATCAGTCCGTTGGATGCGGCTGTGAGAGGAACGCCGGGGCGCCCCCTGAGGCCGGAGACGGGGGTGCCCTCAGCCAGGAACCTGCCCGCGACGAGTTCATCGACGAGCCGTGACACGGTGGAGCGCGTGAGGCCCAGCGCTGCAGCGACCTCTGCTCGCGATACAGGCTTGGAGGCCTGCAGAACCTCCCGCAGAACGAGTGCAAGGTTGGAGACCCGCACCGATGATGGAGTGCTTCCCACACTGTTCGTCGGGTACCTCTGGGAATCGGGCATGGGCTCCATCCTCTCCTACGCTTGACAGATGATCCCAGGACTTCGCGTGTCCGTGAGGTGGTGATTGACAATCCGCCGATCCCAAGCATATTGTTTTGGAGTAAAACATGCCTGATCATAGGGGATCAGGATGATCGCGGGAGTGAACAGAGATGTTCCTCCAGAAGGGATATCTCCATGGCCATTTCGCGCAGGCAACTACTCCTCTCCTCGGTCGCCGTGACAGCAGTGGGCGCTCTCACCGCCTGCAGTGATGAACGCAGCACCGGCACACCCGCCGCCACGGGCGATGATGCGGACTCGATGGCTTCGGCACCGGCAGCCTCCGATGTGCTCATCGGTATCGCGATGCCCACCAAGAGTCTTGAGCGCTGGAACCGTGACGGCGCCCATCTGGAGTCTCTGCTGAAGGAGAAGGGCTACCAAACCAGCCTCCAGTACGCAGACAACAAGCAGGATCAGCAGAACAACCAGGTGCAGAACATGATCAACGATGGCGCGATGGCAGTTGTCATCGCCTCGATCGACGGCACCGCACTCGGCCCGGTCCTTGAGCAGGCGAAGTCCCGCGACGTCAAGGTGATCGCATACGACCGTCTCATCAATGGTTCCGAGAACGTGGACTACTACGCCACCTTCGACAACTTCAAGGTGGGTGCGCTGCAGGGCCAGTTCATCCTGGACAACAAGGATGAGTACAAGAGCGAGGACGGCACCATCAACTTCGAGCCGTTCGCTGGTTCACCGGACGACAACAACGCCAAGTTCTTCTTCGCCGGGGCCTGGGAGAAGGTCTCGCCCCTGGTGGAAAGTGGGGAGTTCGTCGTCCCGTCCGGGAAGGCGCCCGCCAGTGAGGACCAATGGACCACCATCGGTATCCCGGCCTGGAAATCGGACACCGCCCAGTCAGAGATGGAGAACCGGCTGAACTCGTTCTACGGCGGTGGGAAGAAAGTCAACATCGTTCTGTCGCCCAATGACTCGCTGGCCCTGGGCATTGTGCAGGCCCTCGATGGATCCGGCTACGCTCCGGGCGACGGGTGGCCACTGGTGACCGGGCAGGACGCCGACCTCGCCAACGTGAAGAACATGTTGGCTGACAAGCAGGCCATGACCGTCTGGAAGGACACGCGAAAGCTGGGAGACCAGGTGGCGGTCATGATCGAGCAGGTCGTCAACGGCGAAGACGTGGAGGTCAACGACACGGAGAGCTACGACAACGGTGTGAAGGTTGTCCCGACGTATCTCCTCGAGCCCGAAGTCGTCACCAAGGACACGGTGCAGGAGAAATTGGTGGACTCCGGCTTCTACACCGCCGCCGATCTGGGGCTCTGATCGCCACCACGGGTGACAAAGGCTCACGCATGAACACTGAGAGCTCCACCGGCCCCATTCTCGAGATGCGCGACATCGTCAAGCGGTTCGGCAACGTCACCGCACTCGAGGGGGTGTCCATGGCCGTGGCGCCCGGCGCGATCCACGCCATCTGTGGTGAGAACGGCGCCGGCAAATCCACGCTCATGAAGGTTCTCTCCGGGCTGTACCCCGCCGGGAGTTACGGGGGCGAGATCCGCTACGAGGGCAAGCTCGTGGAATTCAAGACCCTCAAGGACAGTGAGGCACGAGGGATCGTCATCATCCATCAGGAGCTCGCGCTGTCGCCCCATCTCTCCATCGCCGAGAACATCTACCTCGGCAACGAGAGGAGCCGGAGAGGGGTCATCGACTGGCACGCCACGCAGGCTGGAGCTCACGAACTGCTTCAGCGCGTGGGATTGCGTGAGGATGTTCTCACCAAGGTCAGCGACATCGGTGTGGGGAAACAGCAGCTCGTCGAGATCGCCAAGGCATTGTCCAAGGACGTGCGGCTGCTCATCCTTGATGAGCCTACATCCGCCCTGAACGACGAGGACTCCGCTCATCTGTTGGGACTCATGCAGAAGCTCAAATCCGATGGTGTGACCCAGATCATCATTTCCCACAAGCTGAACGAGATCATGGCCATCGCGGACTCACTCACGATCATCCGTGACGGCACAGTCGTCGAAACCGTCCCCATGGAGGGCACGGAGCCGGTGACGGAGGAGCGCATCATCTCCAGCATGGTGGGGCGCCCGCTGGAGAACAGATTCCCCGCCCATGAGCCTGATATCGGGGAAGAACTCTTTCGCATCGAGGACTGGACGGTGCATCACCCCAATGATCCGGACCGCGTGGTGGTTGATCGGGCCTGTCTTGACGTCAGGGCCGGAGAAATCGTTGGCGTCGCTGGCCTCATGGGAGCTGGCCGGACCGAACTCGCGATGAGTGTCTTCGGCCGGCAGTACGGCACCAACATCTCCGGCCGGGTGTACAAGAACGGCGTGGAGATCTCTCCCACCACCGTGGGGCGTGCCATCCGAGCCGGCATCGCCTACGTCAGTGAGGATCGCAAACGGTTCGGGCTCAACCTGATAGCGGAGATCCGCCACAACATCACAGCTGCGGCGCTGGGGAAGATCAGCCGACGCAGCATCCTTGACAAGGCCCTGGAGATCAAGGTTGCACAAGACTACCGCGAACAGATGCGGATCAGAACACCGACGGTCCAGGTTCCGGTTGGTCAGCTCTCCGGCGGGAATCAACAGAAGGTGGCGCTCAGCAAGTGGATGTTCTCGGATCCCGACGTGTTGATCCTCGATGAGCCGACGCGCGGTATCGATGTGGGTGCCAAGTTCGAGATCTACACGATCATCAACGAACTGGCGACGCAGGGCAAGGGTGTCATTGTGATCTCGTCGGAACTACCTGAACTGCTTGGCCTGTGTGACCGCATCTTCACGCTCAGCGAAGGTCGGATCACGGGACAACAACAGCGGGATGTAGCCACCCAGGAGTCTCTGATGCGCCTCATGACGATGGAAAGGATGTCGACGCCATGACACAAACCACACCGGGGACGCAGACCGCAGACACCCCTGCCGCGCCACCCCGGCGATTCGCAGCACTGGCCGGTGGGGCGAGACAGTACGGCATCGTGGCGGCCCTCGTCCTGATCGTTCTGTTCTTCCAAGTGGTGACCGACGGCCGGATCCTGCAGCCCAACAACGTCACCAGCCTCATCCAACAAAACGCCTACGTGTTCATTCTGGCTGTTGGCATGCTCATGATCATCGTCGCGGGACACATCGACCTGTCGGTGGGATCCATCGTGGCCGCCGTGGGTGGTGTCATCGGCATCCTGCTCACGGACTACGGCCTCAGCACGTGGGTGGTGGTGGTGATCGCATTGCTCGTGGGCGCAATCATCGGGGCATGGCAGGGATTCTGGGTTGCCTACGTCGGCGTCCCAGCCTTCATCGTCACGTTGGCTGGCATGCTGATCTTCCGCGGAGTGGCACTGGTTCTGGTCGGCTACACCCGCGCTGGATTCCCCGGGCCCTTCCTGGACATCTCCAATGCCGGTCTCGCAGGTTTCACAGGGTTCGTGGGCAGATTCGATGCGTTCACTCTCGTGGTGGGCGGTGTGGGTGTGGCTGCCCTGATACTGGCCTCGATACGCAACCGCAGGATGGCCACCCGTCACGGTGCCGCTGCGGAGCCGATACTGGTGTTCACCGGAAGACTCATCCTGCTCGCAGCCCTGCTGGGACTGGTCACGTACTGGGTGGCACTGAGCGCCCTGGGGCTTCCGTTCGTCCTGATCATCGTGGGCGTCGTCATCGTCGCCTATGCCTGGCTCATGGGAAACACGGTCTTCGGCCGACGCATTTACGCCATTGGTGGCAACTTGTCGGCAGCGAAGCTCTCGGGGGTCAACACCCCCAGGGTGAACTTCTGGCTCTTTGTGAACATGGGATTCCTGTGTGGACTAACTGCCATCATCGTCACGTCGAGGGCTGGCGCGGCTCTGTCGGCTGCCGGCCAGAACTACGAGTTGGACGCCATCGCCGCATGCTTCATCGGCGGTGCGGCCGTCACCGGTGGCGTCGGCAGGATCGTGGGCGCCATCGTCGGCGCCCTCATCATGGGCGTACTGAACATGGGGCTGTCGATCATGGGCGTTGACCCCTCGTGGCAATTCATCATCAAGGGTCTGGTCCTGCTGCTGGCGGTTGCTTTCGACCTCATCAACAAAATGCGGTCAGGGCAGAGATAGCTGCCGGGGTTGCTCTTCAGGAACCATTAGTTTAGGTTAAATACTAACCGAGTGCGACGTCGCACCGTGAAAGGAAAGTGCTCATGCTCACCCCTACCCCCCAGGACAAATTCTCCTTCGGTCTGTGGACTGTCGGCTGGGCAGCCCGCGACCAATTCGGAGCCGCCTCGCGCCCGGACCTCGACCCCTTCGACAGCGTTCGGAGACTCGCTGACCTTGGTGCATGGGGCTTCACCTTCCACGACAATGACGTCATACCCTTCGACGCTTCTGAGGAGGAGCGTGAACGGTTGATTGGGAAGCTCGAATCCACGATCGCTGACACCGGCATGGTCTGCGAAATGGTGACCACCGACACATTCGCCGAGCCGATCTTCAAGGACGGCGCCTTCACCTCCAATGACCGCGACGTCCGCCGCTACGGCCTTCGCAAGGTGCTTCGCAACGTGGATCTGGCTGGCCGTCTTGGTGCCTCCACGTTCGTGATGTGGGGTGGGCGAGAGGGTACGGAGTACGACTCCAGCAAGGACCTCTACGCCTCTTTCGAGCGCTACGCCGAAGGTATTGACACCGTGGCGGGATACATCAAGTCGCAGGGCTACGACATGCGGATCGGTCTGGAGCCGAAACCCAACGAGCCTCGCGGCGACATCTTCCTTCCCACCGTCGGTCACGCGCTGGCGTTCATCGAGCGGCTCGAACACGGCGACATCGTGGGGATCAACCCTGAGACGGGTCACGAGCAGATGGCCACCCTGAATTACAACCATGGCCTGGCCCAGGCGCTGTGGGCGGACAAGCTCTTCCACATTGACCTGAATGGTCAGCACGGTCCGATGTATGACCAGGACCTGGTCTTCGGACACGGAGACCTCATCAGTGCCTTCTTCACCGTCGACCTGCTGGAAAACGGCTTCCCGTCGCGACCCGGTGCCTACGAGGGTGCCCGCCACTTCGACTACAAGCCGTCGCGCACCGAGTATCTCGACGGTGTGTGGGATTCCGCCGCTGCCAACATGAGTACCTATCTGGTTCTCAAGGAACGCGCACTTGCCTTCCGAGCCGATGCCGAAGTGCAGACCGCTCTCGAGCAGGCGGGCGTCAACTCCATGGCCGAGCCCACCCTCGCCGCGGGCGAGAGCGCCGCAGACCTGGTGGCCGATGCCAACGTCGCGAACCTGGACGTCTCCACCCTGGGTGAGCGCAACTACGGCTTCGTGCGCCTGCACCAGCTGGCCGTGGAACACCTCATGGGTGCCCGGGGCTGAGCCATGACGCTGGTGCTTGGGATCGACTCCTCCACACAGTCCACGAAGGCGGTGCTCGTCGACGCTGAGAGTGGGGAGGTGGTGGACACCGGCCGAGCCACCCACCCCGAGGGCACCGAAGTGGACCCCCGAACGTGGCTGGCAGCCGTGGACGAGGCTGCCGAGGCGCTGCTGCCCAGGGCGGAGGCAGTCGCAGTGGGTGGGCAGCAGCACGGCATGGTGGCACTCGACGAGCATGGTGGGGTGGTGCGCGATGCCCTGTTGTGGAATGACACCAGATCCGCCCCGCAAGCCACCGCCCTCATCGCCGAAATGGGGGGACCGCAGCGGTGCGTCGAGGAGTTGGGATATGTCCTCGTGGCGTCCATGACGTCCACCAAGTTGCGGTGGATGGCGGAGAACGAGCCGGAGAATGCCCGGCGAACGGCTTCGGTTCTCCTGCCCCACGACTACGTCTCCCGCCACTTGGCGAGCGGTGGTGCTTCCTTCACAGACAGGGGCGACGCCTCCGGCACCGGCTACTTCTCACTGCGCACGCAGGCGTGGAATCATGATCTCCTCGAGATGGCTCTGGGCCATGCAGCGGTGTTGCCGGACGTGGCTCCCACACCCCACGCGGTGATGGCCCATACCCCGTCCGGTGCGCCGATCGCCCCGGGAACGGGAGACAACATGGCCGCTGCATTGGGACTGTCGTTGGGTCCGGGCGATGTTTCGGTATCAATTGGTACCAGCGGAGTGGCCGCCATGGTCAGTGACAAACGGCCAGCGGACCCCTCCGGTACAGTCACGGGTTTTGCCGACGCCACGGGACGATTCCTGCCCATGGCCACCACGCTGAACGCTGCCCGGGTGCTTGATTTCGGGTGCCGTCTGCTGGGCGTGGACCACGACGGTCTCTCAGAGCTCGCCCTCGCCAGCCGGCCGGGGGCGGGTGGAGTGGTTCTGCTGCCCTACCTGGATGGAGAACGCACGCCCAACCGGCCGGATGCCACAGGCGTCTTTGCGGGGCTGACGTCGGCCACCGGCAGGGAGGACATCGCGAGGGCCTGCATTGAGGGGCTGTTGTGTGCCCTCGCCGACGCCGTCCAGGCAGTGGAACGGGTGGCCGGGCAGGAAGCCGGCCGCATTCTGCTGATCGGTGGCGGCGCCCGCTCCGTCGCGATCAGACGGCTTGCACCGACAGTCTTCGGACGTTCCGTGGCCGTGCCGCCGCCCGATGAGTACGTCGCTCTGGGGGCTGCACGTCAGGCGGCGTGGGCGCTTTCGGGAGGAAACGAGCCACCGTCGTGGCGGCTGGGTGCGGTCGAAAACTACGACGCGAAGTCCGAGCCGGATGTGCTGGAAAGGTATCTGGCGCTGAAGGAGCGAACCACTGACTGGTGAGGGCAGCCGATTGCTGCGGGTCGACCTCCCGTTGCTGCGCGGCCTATGGTGAGGCCATGGCTTCTCTTGTATTCGTGTGTTGGGGCAATATCTGCCGCTCTCCCATCGGCGAGCGCGTCGCGCAGAGCATGGCGGAAGAACGTGGACTGGATGTCGCTGTCTCCAGCTTTGGGTTGTCGAGCGAGAACGAGGGATTCGGCATCGATGATCGGGCCGTGGCTGTGCTCGAGGAACGCGGCTATGACGCGCAGGATCACAGTGCCCGCACAATTCAGCCAGCTGACATTGAGGCGGCAGATCTCGTGGTGGCGGTCGAGCCGTACCAGGTGGACCAGCTCCGCCGCATGGCCCCGGGTGCCGACAACATCCGCCTGCTCAATGATTTCAATCCGGACCTTGGGCCCGGTACGCCACTGATCGACCCGTGGTACGGGGATGACGACGGTTTCCAGGACACGATTGCCGACGTCGAAGCAGCAATGCCCGCGATCCTGGACGAGTTCAGGGCCTGACATTCGCGCGGCCGGTCTCCATCTGGCTGCATCGACTTTTCCTGTGGTTTGGTTGCTGGTGGACCGGCGGCCCGGCCACAGCCAGTGGCGTAGATTCAGTTCATGCGCCGTTGGATCACACGAATCGGGCTGGGACTCCTGGTCTTCATCCTCTGCGTAGGGATTGCGGGCTACTGGTACGCAAGGCCGCTGCTGCACACGGCGACCGGGTATGCGGCGCACAGCGCCTGCGCGATGGATGAGTTCGCCGAGGCCGACGCCGACCTTCCTACCAACCCGTTGGTGCCGTACCTGCGGGTCGATGTGGACGACGACGGTGCCCGGGCCACCCTGATGGGTCTGCTGGCGGGTCAGCGTGCCTGGTACACCGATGGCTATGGCTGCACCCTCGCCGACGACGCGCCGAACCTCCCACCCGCACCCGCCGTGACACCCAATGAGCTGAGTGATGTTCGCGCACCCTCGGCTTCGCCGGATGTGGAGGCTGCCATCGCCGCCGCCTTCGGGGACGACCTGGACGAAGCAGGCCGGGCGGAGCTCGGCACCCGGACCGTGGTGGTGATGCATGAGGGCGAACTCATCGGCGAGCGCTACGCCGAAGGCTTCGATGCCGCGACGCCCCAGTTGGGCTGGTCGATGGCCAAGAGCATCACCAACTTGGTCGTGGGCCGCCTCGCCGTGCAGGATCTGATGGACGTCGGCGACACAGGGTTGCGGCCTGAATGGACTGACGAACGTGCCGCGATCAGCATCGACGACCTCATGCGGATGACCAGTGGACTTGCCTGGGACGAGACCTATGACCTCGGGACCCCCATCACCCGCATGCTGTACCTGGAGCCGGACATGGCTGGCTACGTCGCCGAGCAGGAGTTGGAACATCCAGTGGGCGCATACCAGCAGTACTCCAGCGGAAGCACGACGCTGCTGTGCTCTGTCCTGATGGACAAGTCCGGCAAGGGCCCGGAACTGCCCCACGAGGAATTGTTCGTGCCGCTCGGGCTGTCCTCGGCAGTGTGGGAGCCGGATGCTGTGGGGACCCCGGTGTGCGGTTCCTACCTCTGGGCCACGCCTCGCGACTGGGTGACGCTTGGCCAGTTCGCCCTCAGCGATGGTGTCTGGGAGGGCGAGCGACTGCTGCCGGAGGATTGGATGAAGCAATCGACGACCGCGCTGCCCGTCGCCGAGTCCGACGAGGTGGGCTACGCCGCTGGTTGGCGGACCAACCTGCTTGCCGACGGCGCCCTTGCCAATCCTTCGCTACCCGTGGACACCTTCTGGGCAACGGGTCACGACGGTCAACGCCTGTTCGTCGTTCCCTCGGCTGACCTCGTGGTGCTGCGAATGGGCTTCAGCCCGGGAGTGACTTCTGCCGACCTGGGGGCCGAGACGCTGGTCGCGGATGTCCTGGCCGATGTTGCATGAGAAGCGTCCCACACTGAAGCTTCGGCCCTCACTGCTCGGCCAGCGCCTCCCGAACCTCGTCGACCAGGGCGCGGGCGTGCCGTTCGGCTTCGCGTCCGTGCCGTGCTGCGATGGCAGCAGCCACTGCCTCGTGCCGATCAAGGGCTTCCGGGGCCGGGTGGCCGGGTTGTAGGCCCAAGCCCGTCCGGCCAACGAGTATCTCCCCGATCGTTGCGCTGAGCGCCGCAAACATTTCGTTGCCTGATGCCTGCAACAAGAGGGTGTGGAACTCCACGTCCGCTCGGAGGAATTCCTCACCATCTCCCAGTCCGCTCTCCCCAAGACGGCGCAGAGTGGCTGCAAGCTCCACGAGTCGCTGCTGCTCCGACACTGTTGCACGATCGGCAGCGTGTTGGGCCGCCACGGGTTCGACGGCAACGCGGAGTTCTATCAGGGACCGCAGTTGGGGCCCTCGCTGACAGCGGAGACGCCACGCAACCACGCGGGGGCTGTAGAGGCTCCAGCGAGCCGGTGGCAGCACAGTGATACCGATCCGCGGACGCGCCTCAACCAGGGCGAGATCCTCCAGTGATCGCATGGTCTCTCGTGCCACAGTGCGGGAGACGCCGAACCTGTCGATGAGGTCCTGGAGGGTGAAGGTCTGGCCGGGGGCTGTCGATCCGCTGACGATCTCCATGCCAATCTCTTCAAGGATCGGGTTGGAGAGCGAGGCTGATCGGTTGGGGGACATGGCACCAGCCTAATGACAGCGACGCCTTCACGTTGCAATGGTCATATCATTATGCAATCGTATGACCATTGCTGGGCGATGGTCGCCCGCTGGGTACGAAGGAGTACTTGAAATGGATGATTGGACCCAAACTCTCGGCGCCGCTCCGCTGCTGGGGATCGCGGCGGCTGCCATTGGATTGATCCTCTTCTTGGTGATCAGACTAAAGATCCACGCGTTCCTGGTCCTCATCATTGTGTCGTTGGCGACTGCGCTGGCGACCATGGTGCCGCTGTCCGAGATCGTGGGCGTCATGGTGGGTGGCTTCGGCAGCACGCTGGCCTCCGTCGCGCTGCTTGTGGGCCTCGGGGCGATGCTGGGGCGGCTCGTCGAAACATCGGGAGGCGCCCAGGCGCTTTCTGACGCGTTCATCAAGCTCTTTGGGGAGAAGCGCGCTCCGCTGGCTTTGGGGGTGGCGTCCCTCATCTTTGGTTTCCCCATATTCTTCGACGCTGGCCTCATAGTGATGCTTCCCATCATCTTCGCCGTCGCGCGACGCATGAAGGCTCCAGTCCTTCTTTACGGCCTTCCCGCCGCCGGCGCCTTCTCCGTCATGCACGTGTTCCTTCCACCGCACCCGGGACCGATCGCCGCCAGCGAATTCTTCGATGCCAACGTTGGTTTCGTACTGCTGGTGGGCATCGTCGTGGCGCTGCCCACGTGGTGGGTGACTGCCTATGTCCTTGGTAAGTGGCTGGGCAACAAGTTCCCCCTCCCTGTCCCGGATCTGCTTTCGGGCGGCAAGCAGGATCACGATGAGATCACCAACCCGCCGTCTGCAGGCACCGTGATGGGCATCATGCTCATTCCCCTGGTGCTGATCTTCCTCAACACCGGATTGAACATGGCGGGCTCGGCAGGAGTCGTGGATCCGGAAGCGGGATGGGTGCAGGCGTTGCGCATGGTGGGTGAGACGCCCGTCGCCCTACTGATCTCCGTTCTCGTTGCCGCCTACGTTCTTGGAATTCGTCGGGGAAAGAGCGGTTCCGCCATTGAGAAGACCCTCGATGGTGCGCTCGGCCCCGTCGCCTCCGTCATCCTCATCACGGGTGCGGGCGGCATGTTCGGAGGCGTCCTGAGAGCGTCGGGAATCGGTGACGCTCTCGCAGATGTCATGGGAGACATCGGCGTTCCGCTGATCCTCGCCTGTTTCCTGATCTCCATCCTTCTGCGTGTTGCTCAGGGCTCCGCGACGGTGGCGCTGGTGACGACCGCGGGTTTGATGGCGCCCGCCGTCGCGGCCGCCGGCCTCAACGAGTTCCAGCTCGCTGCAATTGTGCTCGCCACCGCTGCTGGCTCAGTGGCAGCATCGCACGTCAATGATTCGGGCTTCTGGCTTGTCGGGCGTCTGATGGGCATGGATGTTGCCACGACACTCAAGACCTGGACGGTCATGGAGACTGCCATCGCCTTCATGGGCTTCGCCCTCGCATGGGCGGTGTTCGGGGTCTCGGGGTTGCTGGCATGACCGGGGAATTCGCCCACATTGTGGTGATGGGTGTTGCTGGGACGGGCAAGACCACCATCGGCGAGGGGGTGGCGGAGCATTTCGGCCTCCCTTTTGCGGAAGGCGATGGGTTCCACAGTGCAGCCAACAAGGAGAAAATGGCCGCAGGTCACCCGCTCACGGATGAGGACCGTTGGCCGTGGCTACGGACGCTGCGGGACTGGATGTCCTCGCAAGCGGCGCAGGGGCGCTCATCCGTTGTGGCCTGTTCCGCTCTTCGCAAGGTGTATCGAGACATCCTGCGTGAAGCCGATGGCGAGGTCTTCTTCGTCCATCTGATCCTGCCGGAGGACGTCAACGTTGAGCGTCTTTCCATGCGGAAAGGGCACTTCATGCGGAAAGGAATGCTCGACTCGCAACTCGCCACCCTCGAATCTTTGGAGGAGGGTGAGGACGGAATCGAGGCGCTCAACGTGGGCGAACCCCAGCAGGTGGTGGCCGAGGTGTTGGCTGTCGTTGAGGATCGATTCGGCGGACTGTTCAGTCGTTGATTCCAGTGCTTGAACGCCACACCAACGCTGGGGAAGGTGTCGGCGGGCCGGACTTGGATGAGAACAAGCCGGCGCGCCGATACCGTGTCCAGCAGCGACGAAAGGACTTCTGGCATGGTGAACCTCACGGGCCGCAGCTTTTGCAAGGAACTCGATTTTCAACCGCACGAGTGGAGCCATCTGCTGGAATTGGCGGCCTCGCTGAAGAGGGAGCGGCGCTCACGCAGTGAGCGTCAGGCTCTGGTGGGCAAGAACGTCGCACTGTTGTTCGAGAAGACGTCCACGCGGACCCGATGTGCCTTTGAGGTGGCCATGGCCGATCAGGGCGGCCGCACGACGTACTTGGATCCGGCCGGCTCGCAGATCGGACACAAGGAATCTCCCGCGGATACAGCCCGGGTGCTGGGCCGCTGGTACGACGGCATCGAGTACCGCGGAACGGGCCAGGGCATCGTTGAGACACTGGCCGTGCACGCCGGAGTGCCGGTCTACAACGGCCTCACCGACGACTGGCATCCCACCCAGATGCTCGCGGACCAACTCACCATGATGGAGCACTCCCGCAAGCCTTTGCAGGAAGTCAGCTGCGCATTCGTCGGCGACGTGCGCAACAACGTCGGCAATTCGACGCTGATCTCTGCCGCGATGATGGGTATGGACATACGCATGGTGGCGCCAATGCAGCAGCAAACTTCACCCGACATCCTGGCGTTGGCCCAGGACATCGCCAGCTCCACGAGCGCGCGTATCACCGTGACCGACGACGTCGAGGAAGGGGTGCGCGGCGTCGACTTCATATCCACCGACGTGTGGGTATCTCTGGGGGAGCCCATGGCGCTGTGGGCGGAACGCGTGGCCCTGCTGCGGCCCTACCAGGTCAATGCCGCAATGCTGGCCGCCACGGGCAATGAGGACGTGAAATTCATGCACTGCCTGCCAGCCTTCCACGACCGTGCCACCAGCCTGGGCGAAGAGATCTTCCAACTCACCGGCATGGAGGGGCTGGAGGTCACCGACGAAGTGTTCGAGTCGCGGGCCAGCGTCGTCTTCGACCAGGCCGAGAACCGCATGCACACGATCAAGGCCATCCTGGTGGCGACCCTTGCCGACGCCTGACAAGCTGACGCGACGGTTTTGGTTCGCAACCGGACAGGAACCGGTGCCAAGCGCTGTTTCTGGCGGAGTTGCGAACTAAGGAACCACTGATCAATCATGTCCTGGCTGCGGCGCACCGGATCGGGCGATCTGGCGTCCCTCCATCTGGATATGGACATCGAAGTACACGCACCAGATGTCGTGGCACCATCTCATCCCGCCCGGCCAAGTCCTCGCCGAGAACAGCATTGATCAGTGGTTCCCTGAAACCAGTTATTGCTGGGTGACAATGCAGAGGAGGCCGGGCCCATCGGGCCCGGCCTCCTTCGCTCACATCAGATCAGTTACTTGAACCTGACGATGTTGTTGAAGACGAACTTGGTGTTCGGCTTGTAGGCGTAGCTGCCGTCGGACTGCTTGACGTAATCAAGCGTGTTTGTCCAGATGTAGGAGCGGCATGCGTTGCCTCCGGTGGCGGGGGTATCGCACTCCGTTCTCCACCTGCGACCCTCATCGGTGGTCCACTCATTGGTGTAGCCGAGGGGGTTGTTCTTCCAGACGCTGCGGGGCGACGCCTTGTAGGTGAGGTTGTTGAAGAACCAGCCATTGCGCTGGACAACCTTGCCGCTGATGAGCTGCGCCTGGGTGGCGTAGATGTAGGTGCGGCAACGCTCGGTGACCGAGTAGGGCTCGCAGGACGTGATCCACTCACGGCCGTTGAGCTTGTGGTACCCAGGGGTCGTGTAGACATCGACGGGCTTGACCGGGTCATCGACCAATGTCACGGTGACCGGCAGGCTGATGATGGTGCCGGAATCCTCCACCACGAAATCGATGATGTTGTTGCCGGCCTGGATGTCGGTGTCCTTGGCGATTGCCACCTGCACGGTGCCGACACCATCAACCACGTCGCCCCCGCCCACCATCTCATCGCCGATGTAGGCATTGATGGTGGTGTTGAACAGCTGCGGGGAAACCCTGTCCCCGGTCGGGTTGAGCAGCATATCGAGGGTGTCCACCTGAACGCCCAGCGGCACTTCCACTCCGTCGTCGTCGTCGGCCACCTTCTCGTATGGATCGCCGAAGACGTACTCGACGGGTGCTGCACCCTCGGTAAGGCTGCCGACGACCTCTGGTGCGGAGACTCCACGCTTGGTGTAATCCGGTCCGAGGGCATCGCCCTCACGGACCCAGTCCACGAAGGCTTCAAGATCGACCCGGCCCGAGTCGATCATGTTGGTGCCTTCGGTGAATTCGGTGAAGTTGTCGCCACCTGAGATCAGGAAGCTGCCGGAGCCGAAGGTGTAGAGCTTGTCCATGTTGATGGGCTCGCCGTCAATGCTGATGGAGGTGATGCGGTCACCCTCGTCGCGGGACTCATCAAACGTGTAGGACACGTTGTCTGACAGTCCGAGTGCGAGGTACGGCCTGGATGCATCATCGGGCTGCCACTGCTGCTCCAGGATCGTCTTGAACTGTGCGCCGGTCAGCTGGGTGGTCATCAGGCTGTTGGCGAAGGGCGTGACGTTGGCGGCCTCCTTGTACGTGATGGTGCCGCGATTGAAGCTGTCACGGGTGCCGCCGGGATTCTGGACGCCGATGAAGGCATCCGCGTTCTCGTCGGTCTGCAGTTGTTCCTTGAACATCTGCGCCACCATGTTGCTCATCGGTGATTCGACATTGCGGGTGCCGGAGTCGCCGGCTGCCGGGGTGCTGATCGCCTGGTTGGCGAAACCGACGGGCTCAGCACCGAGGTCCTCAGCATTGGTCGCAGCCTCCGCGGCGATCTCCTGAATGGCACGGATACGCGGCTGGTCACCGATCTCGTCGCCATCCTCACCCGTAGCGGCATCGATGGTTTCGGCCTCGAAGGAGCACAGCGTCTTATCGGTGCTGTTGATCTGCAGGTCCACCTTGGAGAGGTGTTCCGAGTACTGACCGGCCTGCATCAGGGGCTGTCCGTCGAGTGTCTGCCAGTTGTAGACCTCGTGGGTGTGACCGTTGAAAACCACATCGAAGACATCCTGATCCAGCCCGTTGTAGATGTCGTCGAAGGCCGGCGAGATCTCAGCGTTCTCTTCTGCTGACCTGGAGCCATCCGGTGCGCCCTCATGGAAACCGGCGATGACGATGTCTGCCAAGTCCTCATCGACGATCATGTTTCCGACGCGGTTCACTGCATCGACGGGATCGCCCGTGTCGATCTCCGTGATACCCGCGGGGGAGACGAGTGAGGGGAGATCACCGGTGACTGCGCCCACGTAGGCGATCCTGACGCCGCCCTTGTCGAAGACGATGTACTCCTGGAGCGGGTCCGCGACGTCGGTGGTGCCAGCGTCATAGATGTTCGCGCTGATGTGCGGCACTTCCATGCGGGGAATGACGCGCTCGGAGAGATCAGCCCAACCCTTGTCGAATTCATGGTTACCGGTGGCGATCGCCTCGACGCCAGCAGCCTTCATGATGTCGATGCTCGGATTGTCATCGTCGATGAAGGATTCAAAGGTGGAGCCACCGATGTTGTCGCCGGTGCTGACGAGCAACACGTTGTCCTCGCCGTTGTCTGCCCGGGCTTGTTCGACGGGCGTGAAGAGCGCAGCCGCTTTGCTGATCCGGCCGTGGAAGTCATTGAACTCAAAAACTGACACCGTCCGGGGATCATCACAGCTGTCGCCCGGCGCAGCTTGAGCGATACCGCCCCCGGCGGCGAACGTCATGCCCCCGAGCATGAGTGCGGACGCGGCGAGGGTTGATGCCCCGCGCGAAAAAGGTCGTTTCATGCAGTACTCCGTTGTCGTGCATGCCCCCATTGGCACACTATGGATGTGAAGAGAACACCTACTGTCCCAATACAGCCCTTCAACGTCAAGAGGCTGGGAAACTGATCATGGGTACGCCCTGCGTGCCTGCGAGGTACTTGTTCAGCAGGTCAGAATGGTGACCCGCATCAGGGCGGCCGGTTACGGGGCCGTAAGCTACGGTTGCGTAGGTAGGAGATGGGAAGAGGATGCAGGTGCAAGGACAGAGCGAGAACATGGTTCAGCTGCTGACCCCCGAGGGCGTGCGCGTCGAACACGATGATGTCGAGTTCACCGGCACCACGGAGGACCTGGTGGGTTTTCTGAGTGACATGGTGCTGGCCCGCCGGTTCGACACCGAAGCCACCGCACTGCAAAGACATGGCGAACTCGGTCTGTGGCCACCGGTGCTGGGGCAGGAAGCCTCCCAAGTGGGATCGGCGCGTGCGCTGATGGCCGAGGACGTGGTGTTCCCCACGTACCGGGAGCACGCCGTCGCCATGTGCCTGGGAGTTCCCATGAGCCAGATCCTGGCCCTCTTTCGTGGTTGTGATGCCGGTGACTGGGAGATGCTGGAGCGGTTCCGCAACTACCAGATCATCATCGGCGCCCAGACCTTGCACGCCACGGGCTACGCCATGGGTTTGCAGTACGACGGCATGGTGGGCAATGACAACCCCGAGAACAACGCCATGGTTGTGGCGTACCACGGTGACGGGGCCTCCTCCCAGGGCGACGTCAACGAGGCCTACGTCTTCGCGGCCAGCTACAACGCGCCGGTGGTCTTCTTCTGTCAGAACAATCAGTACGCCATCTCCGAGCCCATGGGCCTGCAGTCCCGTATCCCGCTCTATCAACGGGCGCAAGGCTTCGGATTCCCCGGGATTCAGGTGGACGGCAACGACGTTCTCGCTGTACACGCCACCAGCCAGTGGGCCTTCAACCGCGCCCGACAGGGTGAGGGCCCGGCCTTCATCGAGGCTTTCACCTACCGCATGGGCGCCCACACCACCTCCGATGACCCCTCCAAATACCGTCGCGATGCTGAGACCGAGGAGTGGCGCGGCCGCGATCCGATCGCCCGCCTCACCACATACCTCCGCAATGAAGGAGCCATCGACGATGCGCACATGGCATCGTTGGAGACGGAGGCCAAGGACTACGGGGCCAGCATCCGTGCCTCCATCGCCACGTTGCAGGACAAGACGATGGATGAGCAGTTCCGTAGTGTCTATGCCGAGGAGTCCGTCGCGTTGGAGGAACAGCGCCGCGAGTATGCCGATTACCTCGCCACCTTCGAGGAGCCCGCATGAGCGAGACACTGACACTTGCCAAAGCACTGAACCGCGGCCTGCGCCGTGCGCTGCAGGCCAACCCCAAGGTGATGCTCGCCGGTGAGGACATCGGTAAGCTGGGTGGCGTTTTCCGGATCACCGAGAATCTGCAGGCCGAATTCGGGGAGAACCGGGTGGTGGATTCCCCTCTCGCGGAGTCGGGCATCATCGGCACCGCCGTCGGATTGGCCATGCGCGGATATCGCCCCGTGGTGGAGATCCAGTTCGACGGATTCGTCTTCCCCGGTTTCGACCAGATAGTCACCCAGGTGGCAAAGCTGCACGCCCGCACTTCCGGCCGCGTGAAGATGCCCATGGTGATCCGCATTCCCTACGGTGGGGGCGTCGGCGCCATTGAGCACCACTCCGAATCCCCCGAGGGGTACTTCGCCCACACGCCGGGACTGAAGGTGGTCACCTGCAGTTCGCCGAATGATGCGTACTGGATGATCCAGCAGGCAATCTCTTCGGATGATCCGGTCGTGTTTCTGGAACCCAAACGGCGCTATCACACCAAGGGCCAGGTCAACTTCTCCGCCCGTCCGCAGCCGATGCACCAGGCGAATGTGCTGCGCTACGGCAGCGATGCCACGGTGTTGGCGTACGGTCCGATGGTGAGGACTGCTCTGGATGCCGCCGAGGTGGCAGCCGAGGAGGGGCACTCACTGGAGGTGATAGATCTGCGCACGCTCAGCCCCATCGACTGGGTCACGATCACCGGCTCGGTTCGACGTAACCGCCGGGCCATCGTCGTGCACGAGGCGCAGCGTACGCTGGGCATTGGCGCAGAGATCGCAGCCCGGCTGCACAAGGACCTCTTCTACGTCATGGAGTCACCTGTGCTTCGCGTAACCGGCTATGACACCCCGTACCCGCCGTCGAAAATCGAGGACGAGTTCCTCCCCAGTGTCGATCGAATCATGGACGCAGTGGACGCGTCCCTGGCCTACTAGGAGTCACGTGTATGAAGCGTCTATTCCGTTTGCCTGATCCTGGTGAAGGTCTCGTCGAGGCCGAGATCGTCGCCTGGCGAGTCACCGTGGGCGAGACCATAGAGATCAATGATGTGCTGGTGGAGATCGAGACCTCCAAATCGCTCGTGGAACTGCCCTCCCCCTTCGCTGGCGAAATCACGGGTCTTCTCGTGGAGGAGGGCTCCACCGTGGAGGTGGGCACCCCCATCGTCGAGATCGAGGACGGTGAGGACGAGCCTGACGTCACACAGGAACCAAATCTGGTGGGCTACGGCGCCTCCGATGCAGGGCCAAGCCGACGCCGTCGGAGAAGTCGCACGGACCGGGACCCCGAGGTGACCCAGGCGCTCAGCGATTCCTACGAGCCACACGAGCCGAGCCGTCGTCCCGACGAGGTGCAGCCGGCGGGCCAGAACACCGCCGAGGCTGTGGGAGATCCGCTGCCGGGCCCGGGCGTCGGGCCGTCCCAGTCGGAGCTCGTCCTGGCTTCTGATCCCAATGCCGTGCGAGCCAAGCCGCCTGTGCGCAAGTACGCGCGGGATCTCGACGTGGATCTGGTCGGGGTTGTGGGGACCGGCCCCAACGGCACCATCACGCGCCGCGATGTCGAGGCTGCCATGGCCTTCCAGCGACTGGCTGACACACCCGCCCAGGGGCGCATCATCAACGATCACGCCAGCTTCCAGCAACCTTCAGCGTCGCACCAGTCCACGCCGCCGGGGGCATTCGACGGGGCGGCTTCCTTTGGGCAGCCCTTCAGCCCTGGACCCACATCGAGCCCCGGTGAGGGTGGTGAGCGACGCGTGCCCATCCGGGGCGTACGCAAAGCGACCGCCGAGAACATGGTGAAATCTGTGAACACCCACGTGCACGTCACCGAATGGGTGACCGTGGACGTCACAGGCACCATGGAGTTCGTCGAGACACTGAAGAACAGACGTGAGTTCACCGGACTTCGCATCTCACCGCTGTTGATCTACGCCAAGGCCATCTGCCTTGCGCTCAGCCGCAATCCTGACCTGAACACCTCGTGGGACGAGGACGCCGGCGAGATCGTCTATCACGGCGATGTGAACCTCGGGGTCGCGGCCGCCACACCGCGGGGATTGATGGTGCCCAACATCAAGGGCGCCCAACGGCTCAGCCTGCTGGAACTGTGCCGAGCCATCAACCAGTTGGTGGTGGTGGCCAAGGAGGGCAAGCTGCAGCCCGGGGACTACGCGGGTGGCACGTTCACGATCACCAACGTCGGCGTCTTCGGCGTCGATGCGGGCACCCCCATCATCAACGGCAATGAATCCGCCATTTTCTGTATGGGTGCCATAGACCGGCGCCCCTGGGTGGTGGGGGAGGGCGCAACCGAAGCGGTGGTGCCACGTTGGGTCACCACCCTGACCATCGCGTTCGACCACAGGCTGATCGACGGCGAACAGGGATCACGCTTCCTGCGAGACATCGCTGAGATCCTGGCAGAGCCGGCACTCGCGCTGCTCTTCTGATGCTTCTGGGGAGTGCGACAAGGTGATGCACGCCGTCACCGGGAGTCTCCAGGGTTCATCCCGGTCCGAAGATGGTTGTTCGACGGGGCTGGGGACGCAAGGATGGTGCAATGCCCACACCGTGCGAACTGACCGTCGACCTCGACGCCCTCAACCGCAATGTTGCACTCGCTGCTGAACTGGCGGGGGGCCGCACGGTCCTGGTGGCCGTGAAGGCGGATGCCTACGGGCACGGCCTCGTGCGTGTCGCGAGCAGCATTCAGGATGCAGGCTCTGCGCAGTGGCTGGGGGTCGCCACTGTGGCTGAGGCCGTCACCCTGCGCACCGCGGGGATCTCGCTGCCCATCCTGAAGTTCTCCGTGACGCTGCGCGAGGAGCTTGCGGCGGCCCTGGCCGCCAGCGTGGCCTTCACCGTGGCTGACACCCGCGGCATCGCCGAGTTGGCTGAGGCAGCAGCGGAGGCAGCGGTGATCGCAGAAGTGCACCTCAACCTGGATACGGGGATGCGGCGCATCGGCGCACGACCCGAGGACGCCGTCGCGCTTGCTCGCCAGATCACCGATCAGCAGTGGTTGCGATTCGGTGGCATCTACACACATCTTCCCGTCAGCGACACCCCCGAAGGAACGGATTTCACCCGGCAGCAGTTCCGCATGCTCGCCGGTGCTGCGCGCGCCGTCGAGGAAGTGGCGGGACCAGTTCCCCACATCCATGCAGCCAACTCAGGTGCCATCCTCAGCCACGACCTTCAGGACACCACCATGGTGCGCCCGGGAATCATGGTCTACGGATCCCGCCCCGATCCGGCCACCCCCGTGAGGCGCGCCCCGGAGGCTGTGGATCGCTGGACCTCGCGGCTGTCCTTCATCAAGCAGGTGCGCGCCGGCGAGACAGTGGGCTACGGGCGCACATGGACGGCATCCTGCGACACCTGGATCGGTACCGTCGCCGTCGGCTACGGCGACGGGTACTCGCGATTGCTGTCCAACAGGGGACGTGTGCTGGTGGACGGCAGAAGCGCCCCCATCGTGGGGCGTGTCTGCATGGACCAGACCATGATCGATCTCGGAGCTGAAGCACCATCAGTGAACGTGGGCGACGAGGTGGTGTTGCTGGGACGCAGCGGTTCCGAGGAGATCACCGTGGAAGAGCTTGCAGGACTGATGGGCACGATCACCTACGAGGTGACATGCCTGATCTCCCCCAGGGTGCCCCGAAGATACGTGGGAGGGGGGGCTAGGTCCAGGAACTGAGCTTGGGTCTGCGGCTGGTGAACTCTGCGACGGCATGCCGGGCTATGGAATTGGTGTTCCAGCCATCGACGACGGCACCCACCCCGCCCCCCACGAACGGAATACGTTTCCCGACAAATACTCCGAGTCGTTTGCCGCCCAGCTGATTCATGGAGTGATCCAAGAGTTCCTTGCTCACCAGGGCATCCAGTTTTGCATCGAACATGGGAGCCGTGGCCACCGCTGCGGGTGAGGACGGCAGGACCCCCTTGGAGATGAGTCCAGCACTTGCGCCGGGGCCGAGCATGACCATCAGGATGGCGGTGCGAACGCGCGCGTCCGCCAAGTCATACCCCCGCAGGTGTGCGATGCCGGCCACCACCCGCGCCTGCAGAAAGGCAGCGGCGGCCATGTTTGCGGGAATGGTCACCAGCGACACGAAGAAGCCACCCCAGTTGGTGGCAAAACCCTGCCCGCCGGCGTAGGCGATGTGCTGGTTCACGAGCCATTTGATAGCGGTTTCCGGATCGCGATGCTGGCCCAGCAGATTCTTGGCGGCTGTCCGGGCTCCGGGCATCTTGCCCCGGCCCTCGATGGCGAGCTCCAGTAGCTGGTGGAAAGCGTCAGCGGTCAGCCCCTCGGCCATGGCCACGACGTTGTTCGGCTCACTCATGCCACCCCTCCTGATCCGAGCACGATGAATGCTCTGTCTCCAAGGGTTGCACACCACGGCAAGCGTCTCGACCCGATCCGGGACCAAAATGCTCAAATGGTGGTGACGAGCACATTTTCCCTCTCCACTTCTCACTGGGACGTCGTCTGGTGATGCTGTGGGCTGCATTGGAGAACAGAAATCGCATATGGAACTCGGACTTGCAACGCGTCGTCTGTGGGTGGCCTGCCAGACTGGAGACCATGCTTGAGAAGCTCTTCGGCCCACCGGGGGAGTGGCCGGAACAGGACCTCATCGGGTACTCCGACGAGTTCGATCCCGGCACTGCCCTGATGGCCTACCGCTGCGGCGTGTTTCCCATGCCCCTGCAGAACGGCATCTTCAACAAGGAGATGGGGTGGTGGTCCCCCATGGAGCGCGCCCGGCTTCCGCTGGACGAATTGCGGATCACGAGATCATTGCGTCAGTCCACCAAGCGGTTCACCACCACGGTGGACACGTCATTCCTCGACGTTCTGGATGCCTGCTCTGATCCGTCGCGGCCGGGGTCCTGGATTGATGAGCGGATCAAAACTGCCTTCACCGTCCTCCACCACGTGGGCTACGTACACAGCATCGAGACGTGGGACGCCACGGGAAGGCTGGTGGGCGGACTGTATGGCGTCCATCTGAACGGCATGTTCGCCGGAGAATCGATGTTCCACGATCCCGATCATGGGCGGGACGCCTCCAAGGTGGCCCTGCTGCGGCTGTGTCTGGAACTTCGACGGGTGGGCGTCGAACTCCTTGATGTGCAGTGGTTGACGCCGCACCTGGAGTCGATGGGGGCCCACGCCGTTCCCCGGACTTCGTACCTGGAGCTGTTGGACGAAAAGTTGAGGCAAAGCCACAACAACGCGTGGATCGCGCCGGAAAGATCGCGGATCTCCGGGACGGAACTCCTGTCCATGATGGAGGATGAGTGACATGCCAGAACTGCCAGAGGTTGAAGCCATCGCCATGCAACTCGCTGCGCGGACTGCTGGAAAAGTGGTGGTGGCTGGACACCTCGTCGCGTTCAGCGCCTTGAAGACCTACACCCTGGGTCTCGAATCCTTGGCCGGCCTGGAAATTTCCGGCGTCTCAAGGCACGGCAAGTTCATCGACGTCGACGCCCAGGGTGTCCACCTCATCTTTCACCTCGCCCGCGCAGGATGGGTCACATGGCACGCACTGGTGCCAAAAACACTGCCCAGACCCGGCAAATCGCCCATCGCGCTACGCATCGAGCTGGACGATGGCTCGGGCTTCAGCCTCACGGAGGCCGGCTCACAGCGGCACCTTGCCGTCTACGTCGTGGCGTCTCCCGAGGAGGTGCCGGGTATTGCGGCGCTCGGGCCGGACCCACTGGGCGAGGACTTCACCGTGGAGGCGCTTGCCGGAACCCTGCAAACCGCGGGCCGGGGGCAGATCAAGGGAGTGCTGCGTGACCAGAAGCTCATCGCAGGGATAGGGAATGCATTCTCCGATGAGATCCTGCACGCCGCCAGGCTCAGCCCGTTCACACCAGCGAACACCGTCGATGCTGCGAACCTGCACGGGCACATCCTCACTGTTCTGAACGGCACCCTGGAGGCGGTGAAAGACGTCGACATGGAAGATCTCAAGAACGCCAAGCGCGGCGGGTTGCGTGTCCATGGGCGCGCCGGTGAACGTTGTGACGTGTGTGGCACCACCATCGCGCAAGTGTCCTTCGCTGATTCGTCGTTGCAGTACTGTCCCGGCTGCCAAACGGGCGGCAAACTCCTGGCTGATCGCAGAATGTCGAAGCTGTTGAAGTAGTCGCCGGGTCATGTGGAACCCAGTGCCGCCGTGGCGGATATGGCGGAGCGTCCGCGTCAATCCCTCCGACGAATGTGGTTGTGGCATCGGCATGAGCGGACCCGTGGCGTGAGCTCGGGCCTGATGCACTAGCCTCGACGACGTGCTCGGTTACTTCGGTCCGGCGGGAACATTCACGCACCAGGCGCTCCTCTCCGTGACGGATGAGGAGGCTATTGCGCTGCCCAGCGTCGCCCAGGCGCTGGATGCCGTTCGCTCGGGGGAGGTGGAGCGCGCGGTCGTGCCCATCGAGAACTCCGTCGAGGGTGGGGTGTCTGCGACGCTTGATGAGCTCATTGCCGGTCAGCGGCTGGTGATTGTGGGGGAGATCGTCATCCCCGTGACGTTCGGTCTGTACACGCGGCCCGGGACGACACTGGCCGACGTCCGGCATGTGTTGACACATGGTCATGCCCTGGCGCAGGTGCGCCAATGGCTGTCCCGCGAATTGCCCGATGCGCTCGTCACCGCTGCCGGATCGACTGCTGGGGCCGCGCAGGAGGTGGCCGATCCGGCGTCGCGACACGATGCCGCGGTCTGCGCCCGGGTGGCCGGAGAGATCTACGGCCTCGACGAGGTGGCCTACGGTATCGAGGACAACCCCGGGGCCGTGACACGTTTCGTGATGGTGGGCCGGCCAGGACCAGTGGCGGAGCGAACCGGCAGCGACAAGACCACGCTGGTGGCGTACATGCAGGAGGACCGCTCCGGTGCGCTGTTGGAGATCCTGGAGCAATTCGCCGTGCGGGGTGTGAACCTGACGCGCATCGAGTCCCGTCCCACCAAAACCGTTCTCGGCAGCTACTGCTTTGCCATTGACGCGGAGGGTCATCTGCACGACAAGCGTGTCGCCGAGGCGCTGCTCGGACTGCACCGGATTTGTCGCGGTGTCATCTTCCTGGGGTCATATGCCAGGGCTGACGCGCAACGACCCGAAGTGGCGCCGGGCTTTTCCGACGCTGACTTCCGGAGTGCCTCAGAGTGGTTGGCGGACCTGGAACGCCCTGCCGGACCGACCACTGGCTGATCGTCGGCGCCACGCATCGTGCCAACCACCCGACGAATGGACCGTCCCCGTTCTGATCGTCGGCGCCGGACGTCGTCGGCCGCGCTCATGGACAACCGGACACGCCGCATCCACTGGACACCGACGCAACATCTGGCTCGGTGGCTACTGGTTGCGCTGACTCTGGTCGCTGCTCTGCGCGAGGGCTACTGAGTGCGGCGTGTCCGGTCAATGGGGTTGATGGCGTCTCAAGTCGACACCGCAACAGAACTCGCGGTGGTCCTCCGATAGCCTCTGCGCGTCGCCCCACTGAAAGAACCTTCATGAATGCCGTCCTGACTGCCGTACTGGTGATGCTCGTACTCGCCGTCGCCCGCGTCCACGTGGTGCTCGCACTGGCAGCCGGTGCCGTCGTGGGAGGGGTCGTCGCCGGTCTGGGACTCGACGCCACGATGGTGGCATTCCAGGAAGGGCTCGGGGCCGGGGCCAAGATCGCCCTGTCATACGCGTTGCTGGGCGCCTTCGCCATGGCCGTCGCGCACTCGGGACTTCCGAGATTACTGGCGGAGTGGATGGTGAAGAGGCTGGGTGATCCCGATGCGCCCAACCAGAAGGCGGTTGAGGGCGTCAAGTGGGGGATCATCTCCGGCGTACTGGCCATGGCGATCATGAGCCAGAACCTGATCCCCGTCCACATCGCCTTCATCCCGTTGCTCATTCCTCCGCTGCTGGGAGTTCTGACCCGACTGCGCATTGACCGACGCCTCATCGCCTGCGCACTCACGTTCGGGCTCGTCACCTCCTACATGTTTCTGCCCATCGGGTTCGGCCGGATCTACCTGAACGACATCCTCCTCGGCAACATTGAGAGTGCCGGCATGGACGTCGCCGATGTCAGCATCTTCTCTGCCATGGGCATCCCAGCGCTGGGAATGGTGGCCGGCCTGCTGATCGCCATCTTCATCTCCTACCGGAAACCACGCGACTACAATCCGGCTGCAACCATCGACGTCGACGCTCCTGCTCCGAACAGGATCTCCCGGTACAAGGTGGCGGTCTCGTTGGTGGCGATCCTCGCCTGCTTCGCCATCCAGGCCTGGATGACCGCCGTGGGCACCGAGGCAGATCCGCTCCTGGTGGGTGCGCTCGTGGGGCTCGCCCTGTTCATGACCACCGGCGTCGTCGCGTGGAACGAAGCGGATCGGGTATTCACCGGCGGCATGCGGATGATGGCCATGATTGGGCTGGTCATGATCACGGCCCAGGGCTTCGCATCGGTGATGAACGCCACCGGAGACATCGAGACCCTGGTGGCACAGGGATCCGACGTCTTCGGCACCAACCGCGCGCTGGCTGCCATCGTGATGCTGTTGGTGGGTCTCGTGGTGACGATGGGCATCGGCAGTTCGTTCTCGACGCTGCCCATCATCGCCGCCATTTATGTGCCACTGTGCATCACCTTGGGTTTCTCGCCGGTGGCGACGGTGGCCATCATCGGTACTGCCGGCGCCCTCGGCGATGCCGGTTCCCCGGCGTCGGACTCGACGCTGGGACCCACGGCGGGTCTCAACGCCGATGCCCAGCACGACCACATCCGGGGCAGCGTCATTCCGACTTTCCTGCACTTCAATCTGCCGTTGCTCGCCGCTGGCTGGATTGCGGCGCAGATCCTCTGACGTCGGGCTTCGACTGGGAATCTGTCAGTGTGGGACCTTCACGCGCAGGGCAGCGGGCAGCACTTCGAAGGTCAGATCCGTGGTCTTGCCGATCACATCGCCGTCGAGCTCGTAGAGTTCCTCATCGCGCAGTTGGATGCGCACGCGTTCACCGGTTCGCCGATCCATGGTGGCGGGCTCCTTGCTCTGCGCCAGCACGGCAGACACCATCTGGGTCAGCTCCACCTGGTTCTTCGGGGAGGCGATCAGCACATCCAGGACGCCGTCGCTCGCAGAGGCTGCGGGCATCAGTGTGAGGCCGGCCTGCAGGTCGCTCACGTTGCCCACCATCACCAGGGACGCATCCCGGACCAGGGGCTCGTCGTCGTCCATCGTCACCCTCGCGTGGAAGGGGCGGGCCTTGACATGGTTCAGACCAGCGATGACATACGCGGCGACGCCGATCTGATTCTTCAGTTCCTCGTTGGTGTCGTTGAGGACCGCTGCGTCGGCGCCCACGCCACACATCACGGCCGCGTACTGCACGTCGCGACGCGAATCATTGACGCGGAGGATGTCGATGGTTGTCATCTTGCCTCTCAGCGCGACGTCGAGCGCCCGTTCGGTGTCAAACGGGATTTTCAGGTTGCCAGCAAGGAGGTTTCCCGTGCCGGAGGGCAAGATCGCCATCGTCACCTCCGAATTGGCCAGCGCTCCGCAGACCACGCGCACGGTGCCATCACCGCCAGCAACCAGCACCAGATCCACCTCGGCCTCCAGCGCCTGCTCCGCCATGCCACGGCCCGGATCATCGACGGTGGTGGACAGCCATATCGGTGGGCCCCAGCCATTCTCCGCGAGGCGTCCCTCGATCAGACCCTTGAAGACCGTCTGATCCACCACCTTCGTCGGGTTGTAGATGATGGCTGCCCGGCCACCCCCCTCCGTGGGTCGACGCAGCCGCACGGCATGAACCCCCGTCAACAGGTTGGCGACGCTGGCCACCAACCCACCAAGAAGGATGCCGCCCACCACGTCCGTGATGTGGTGTGCGCGCATCAGCAGGAGGTTGGCGGCGAAGAGCGCCACGAGAGTCGCTCCTGCGATCTGCCAGATCCGGATGGTGCCACGGCGTCGGCCAGCTGTCGTGGTGAGGGTGGCGAACATGATGGCGACGGTGGTGGCAGCCACCATGTGAGGCGCCGGGTAACCGGGGCCCTGGTGGGTGATGAGGAAGTCCCAGACGGACGTGGGCCGCTCACGCCCGATCAACTCCTTGAGAAGTGTCGAGGCGCCAAAGCTGAGTGCCACCGACAGCACCAGGGCAGCTGAGACGCTGGTGAGCTGCCGACGGCTCGCCCACACGCTGGCGACGAGCAGAAGTGGGTACAACACCAGGGGCAGGCTGATGACAGCGATCGCTGCACCGATCTGGCCCAGCGTGCCGCGGGCCGGTGGCACAGGTACCTGCCAGAGCTCATCGAGAGCCGTCGGCAACAACGCCGTCCACAGCCCGAAGAGTATTGCGAACACGGCCGTGGCAACGAGATTGAATTTTGAGCGCTGCCACATGATCATGGGCGCATTGTTCCACGCTCCGGCTGTCACCCGTCGAATCGGGGACAGCGCCCGCAGCGGTGGCGACGGGAAAGCTGCTGATCGCTGTGTCACTGAAGCGCTGGTGCTTTCCTCCGGTTGCTCGACGTTCGTGACGGCGGATTCGTTTCAGTAGGCTGAAGCGCATGATTGATCCGAAGCTGTTGCGCACCGACCCTGACCGCGTCCGTCGTTCCCAGACGGCCCGTGGGGAGTCAGTGGGGTTGGTGGATGAACTCGTGGCCGCCGACGGTGAACGACGCTCACAGATTGCTCGGTTCGAGAACCTGCGCGCTGAGCAGAAGACTGCTGGAAAGTCCGTTGCCAGGGCATCAGGGGAGGAAAAGGCGGCTCTACTGGCCACCACCAAGCAGCTCTCCGCCGACGTCAAGGCCGCCCAGGCCGCTGCTGACGATGCTGGCGTCCGCTTCGAGAACCTGATGAGTCAGCTGGGAAACCTCGTCGCTGACGGCGTACCTGAAGGTGGCGAGGATGAAGGCACCGTTCTGGGGACGGTTGGCACGCCACGCGATTTTGCTGCCGAGGGCTTTGCGCCGAAGGACCACCTGGAGCTGGGGGAGGCTCTCGGCGCCATAGACATGGAGCGCGGGGCGAAGATCTCCGGATCCCGGTTCTACGTCCTGACCGGTGTGGGGGCGATGTTGGAAATCGCTCTGCTCAACCTGGCGATGGCCAAGGCCACTGAGTGGGGCTTCACCCCGATGATTCCCCCTGCACTGGTGAAGCCGTCCGCCATGGAGGGAACGGGGTTCCTGGGGCAGGCAGCGCAGGACGTCTACCACCTGCCAGCCGACGACCTGTATCTCGTGGGCACTTCAGAAGTGGCGCTGGCCGCCTACCACTCCGACGAGATTCTGGAATCTGCGACGTTGCCACGACGCTACGTGGCCTACAGCCCCTGCTTCCGTCGGGAGGCCGGTTCCCACGGCCGCGACACGCGCGGCATCTTCCGTGTCCACTGGTTCGACAAGGTGGAGATGTTCGTCCACTGCCGCCCCGAGGACGCCGAGGCATGGCACGAGAAGCTGCTCGGCTACGAGAAGGACTTCCTGACGGCGCTGGAACTGCCATTCCAGGTGCTCAACGTGGCGGCAGGGGATCTGGGGCTCTCAGCAGCCCGCAAGTTTGACTGCTACGCGTGGCTGCCCACCCAGGATCGCTACCGTGAGGTCACCTCCACCTCGAACTGCACCCAGTTCCAGGCCCGCAGGTTGGGTATCCGCTATCGCGGCGAGGACGGGACCGAGCCCGTCGCCACCCTGAATGGGACGCTGTGTGCCATGACACGCATCATCATCATGCTGTTGGAGAATCATCAGCAGGCCGACGGCTCCGTCGCCGTCCCGGAGGCGCTGCGCCCCTATCTGGGTGGCCGCGAGTTCCTGGTGCCAGCGGCATGAGGCGCGCCGAGATGGCTGCCACCCCCGAAACTCGGGGAGTGAATGGAGTCACACCGCAGGCGGTTCCCTTCGAGCCCAAACTGGTGGCTCTCGACGTGGACGGCACGCTCGTGGATGGCGACGGCGTGATGCGCGACGACGTTCGTGAAGCAGTTGCGCGCATCGTTGCGGCTGAGATTCCGGTGGTCATCGCCACGGGGAGGGGATGGAGCTCCACGGACATCATCGTTGACGAACTGCAACTGCCCCATGGGTGGGCCGTCACGGCCAACGGCGCAATGCTGGTGACGTACCCACCGCTGAGGATTGAGTCCGAGGTCAGGTTCGATCCCGCGGACAGCATCGCCAAGGTCTCCAAGCATGCGCCGGACGCAATCATTGGAGTTCAGGAGGGGCTGACGTGGCGCGTGACGCGTCACTTCCCCGAAGGGGAGTTGCATGGCGACGTGCAGATCGAGTCGCTGGAGGAATTGGCGTCACGGCCGGTGTCCCGGATCGTGGTCCGCGATCCCAACAGCTCAGAAGCGACTTTCAACGGGATGGCCCAGTCCTTGGGCCTGCATGAGGTGGCCTACTTCATCGGATGGTCCGCCTGGCTGGACATCGCACCGAAGGGCATCGACAAGGCACACGGCTTGCAGCGCGTGGTTGATGAGCTGGGCCTGAGTGCCTCGGATGTCCTGGCGTTGGGTGATGGTGGCAACGACATCGAAATGCTGGCCTGGGCGGGGCGAGGGGTGGCCATCGGTGACGCGGCAGAAAATGTGCGCGCCGTCGCGGATCACGTCACGGGACGCTTCCGCGACGGTGGGACTGCCGAAGAACTCTCCCGGTGGTTCTGACGGGCACCGCCAAAGATCCTCAGGCAGCAACCACTGGCCGGCGCGGTCCCGCTTTCACCTCGTCGGCGGCGCGCATCACCTGATCCGGCGTGGGCCGCACCTTCCGAGGGGTGGGTTCCAGTCCGTCGCGTTCAATGCGGCGAAGGTGGCGCTTGATCGTGGAGACGGAGCACCCGACGCGGGCCGCGATGGCGCTCAGCGGTTCGTTGGGATTGGCGACGCGCAGGCGATGGATCTCGTTGCGGTCGAACTGGCGACCGGAGTTGACTCCTGCGTAGGCATCAAGATCGTCCTCGTGGACTGTGACACCGAGCCGATGACGAATCTCCTGGCGCTGACGCTTCGTGGTCCCGGCGACGAAACCACTCACGTCAAACTTGGTCACCGCATCGGAGAGGCACTGTGCCTGAATGGGGCAACCGGCGCACATTTTTTCAGCCTGCGCGCGCAGCATTGATTGTTCTCGACGGCTTGAGTGCTTCCCAGCAGGCTGCGTATCGTCAAGGAGGGGGTTGAGAAAAATGTTGGCGTAGGCCACGCATGGGGTCTGCGTCTCATCTACAGGCACTTGTTCGTCCCTTTCGTTCGCTATTGCACACGACTATGGAGAGTGCTCGTTCCATTGTGGCACTATGTTGCCGCAGATACTTGATGAGCGCCAGACCCTTTAGTATGAGGTCAGCCCGCGTCTGCTGGCTCTTCATTCCCGGTGACTCCGGGCCGGTACCCTGTGCTGGGCCTGGCCCCCGCCTCTCCCCGTCCGACGGAATTCGTCGCCTAGTGAGAGATGCTTTGGAGATGGATCGGAAAAGTAGCGCGGTGGCTACACCCTCTCGGGTGAGATGCGGTTTTTTGGTGAGGAGCGTAGCTTTGGTGACGCAATGAGTTGCTCTATCCGGAAGGTTTAACAATGGAATACCGAAAGCTTGGGAATTCTGGCTTCAAAGTAAGTGCGGTGACATATGGAAACTGGCTGACACATGCGTCGCAAGTGGAAAATGATCGTGCCCACGCCTGTGTGAGGGCGGCGCTTGATGCAGGTATCACCACCTTTGACACAGCGGACGTCTACGCCAACACCGCTGCAGAGACCGTCCTCGGCGATGCACTCAGGGGTGAGCGTCGCGAGTCGCTGGAGATTTTCACCAAGGTCTACTTCCCCACAGGCCCCATGGGCCCCAATGACACCGGCCTGTCGCGCAAGCACATCATGGACAGCATCGACGGCTCCCTGTCACGGCTGCAGACGGATTACGTCGACCTCTACCAAGCACACCGCTACGATCACGAGACGCCGCTTCAGGAGACAATGCAGGCGTTCGCCGACATCGTGCGCCAGGGCAAGGCCCTCTACATCGGGGTCAGCGAATGGGATGCAGAGCAGTTGCGCGCGGGGCATGAATTGGCTCGGGAACTGGGGTTCCAGCTCGTCAGCAACCAGCCGCAGTACTCGGCGCTGTGGCGGGTCATTGAGGAGAAGGTGGTGCCCACTTCAGAGGAACTCGGCATGTCGCAGGTGGTGTGGTCACCCATGGCTCAGGGGGTGCTGAGCGGCAAGTACAAGCCCGGACAGCCAGTCCCCGAGGGCAGCCGCGCCACGGATGAGAAGGGTGGTCAGAAGATGATCGAGCGCTGGATGCGCGACGAAGTTCTGACGGCCGTCCAGAAGCTCCAGCCTGTTGCTGATGGTTTGGACATCACCATGGCGCAGCTCGCCATCGCGTGGGTGCTGCAGAATCCGAACGTGGCAACGGCCATCATTGGGGCGTCCAAGCCGGAGCAGATCGCGCCCAGTGCCGAAATCTCCGGCCTGGAGCTGAGCGAGGACGTGATGACCACGATTGATGAGGCACTGGCTGACGTGATCGAGAGAGATCCTGCGCTGACGGAGTCACCCAAGCAGCGCCTGGTCTGACGCGGCATTGGAAGGCGGGGGGATCAGCATCCCTCCGCTTTGTGCCAAGTGGTTCTCAGTTCTTCGAGGGCGCGCCGACTGCCCCGGGGCGTCGGCCGAGCTCGGCGTCAAGGCGGATCAAGCCACTGCCGTCCTCGCCGATCAATGTGATGCGGGCGATGATGGCGGACACCGTCGCCTCCTCCTCAAGCTGTTCCTCGATAAACCAGTTGAGAAGTGGGAGGGAATCAATGTCTCCGGTGCGCTGTGCCAGCCGGTAGATCTCGCGGATGGATTCAGACACCTTCTTCTCGTGTGCGAGGGCCGCTTCGAAAGCCTCCAGCACGGTGTCTGCGTGCGTGCCGGAAGGGCGTAGCGCCTGGATGAGTGGCGTGGCACCGCGATCCAACATGTGATCGACGAATTTGGCGGCATGGACCTGCTCCTCCTCCGCCTGGGCAGTGAACCATCCGGCGATCCCGGGCAGGTCTTTGGCTGCCATGTCGATGGACAGCTGGCGGTAGACAACCGCTGCCTCGAACTCCATCGTCACCTGATCATTGAAGGCCTGTTCCAACTCATCTGTGAGATCCATGGCACCAACCTACTCCCGAGAACGCGCCGGGTAGGGCCGTACCACAGCCTGTGGATAGGGTGATCGGACGGACAGCTCTGAGGGAGATGTGATGAAACACGTCATGGTCATCTACGGCACCCGCCCCGAGGCGGTCAAGATGGCTCCCCTGATCCGGGCGCTGGAAGCTTCCCCTGTGCTCACCCCCATCGTCGTCAGTACGGGTCAGCACCGCGAGATGATGGACCAGGTGAACGCGTGGTTCGGCATCACACCAGATCTGGATCTGAAGGTGTTCAAGCACGGCGCGACACTGACAGAGCTGGCAGCGCGAATCCTGGAAAAGTTGCCGCAGATCCTCAGTGAACGTCGCCCGGATGCCGTGGTGGTGCAGGGCGACACGACGACGGTGGCCATCGCCGCCATTGCCTGTTTCTACCACAACATTCCCGTCGCGCACCTGGAGGCAGGTCTGCGTTCCGGAGACATCCACTCACCTTTCCCGGAGGAGGCGAACCGGAAGCTGGCGGGCCAGGTCACCTCCCTGCACCTGGCACCCACGACCCTGTCCCGCGACAACCTGTTGCGCGAGGGCCTCGACCCAGCGCTCATCAGCGTGGTGGGGAACACGGTGATCGATGCGCTCCACTGGACGGCGGAGAAAGAGATCACTTTCAGCGACCCCCGCATTGCCGCGCTGGCGGAGGAGGAGCGCCGCATTGTCCTGCTCACCACTCACCGCAGGGAGAACCTCGGGGAACCCATGCGCAGGATCGGCCGCGCCGTGGCGCACCTCGCCGCGGCCCGCCCGGACACCGTCTTCGTCTTCCCAGCACACAAGAACCCGAAGGTGCGCGACGAGATCCTGCCGCTCTTCAAGGACCAAGACAACATCGTGGTGTGTGAACCCCTGGACTATGCCGAGTTCGTGCACGTCCAGAAGCTGTCCTACCTGATTCTCACCGACTCCGGGGGAGTGCAGGAGGAAGCCCCCAGCCTGGGCAAGCCGGTTCTGGTCCTGCGGGAGAACACCGAACGGCCAGAGGCTGTGGAGGCAGGGACGGTCAAGTTGATCGGCACACTCACCGAGACAATCATTGCTGAGGTGGATGCGCTGCTGGATGACCCGGCTGCGTACAAGGCCATGTCCACAGCGGTCAATCCCTATGGTGACGGGCTGGCCGGTGAGCGCTCAGCAGCCGCCATCGCCGAACTGCTCAACGTGGGCAAGCGTCTGGAGGAGTTCCAGATCAAGCTCGGCTGAGCCGATCTGGCGCCGCTGCTGTTCGCGGCCACGTGTTTCGTCGAGCATGAGACGGATCCACGTGTGCTCAGTCTTTTCGAAGACCCAGTTCTCGATGGCCGGGGGCGGGTCTGGGTTGATCTTTCCGTTCATCGAGTAGCGGCTGGCGAGGGACGAGCCTGCCGCGTGTCGAGATGTCGTCAGTTCGCGTGCAACGTCTCGACACGCTCGCTGGCGCTCGCTACTCGACGGGCAGTGCGGGGGTCGCGCTTACCACTCAATGGGAGGGACGGCGCTCCCGGCCACCCGCCTGCGTGACGCCGTGCGGGACAGTCGTCGGACCGCGCCGTACCTGCGTGCCTGGTTCCAGTCGAGCATGGCGGAGCCCGTCAGCAGTTCATACATCTCGAGGAACTCTTCGAGGACACGGAATCCGGGCGTCGAAGCTTCGAGGGCGAGATCCACCCAGTGCAGGGCGTCCTCTGACAGGACGGCCGAGCGGCGCCACGGGTGGACGACGGCGAGATCGCCCCCCAGCAGTCGTGACAGTGAAGCGTACACATGAGATTCGAAGGCGAAACTCGAATCCGCGTCGAACTCCACGACGATCGAACTCAGCCAACTCGGCTTCTCCCAGTTGTCGCCGACGCTGTCTCCAACAAGTGTGCCCGTGATGAGGACGGCTCCTCGTAGCGGGCCCGCGCACGAGATGTGGGCGCCACCCTCTGCGCTGGTGAAACGTCCCGCCTCTGCGGTACGCAGACCCTCGAGAACCACATCCCATCGCGAGTCGCCCGGATCCTTGCTCAGGTCAGTGACCGCGAGCGTGTGAGCCAACGCGGCGAGTTCAGGGCGACCTATCACCTCAGCAATCTGGTCGACCGCTGAGGAGGCACCGTCGACGTGGACGACAGTGACGTTGCGATAGTGACGCTGTGCCAGCTCTATGCGTTGTTCAACGTAGCGCGCATGGGCTGTCACTCCCGCGATCCGCGCCTGGTGCTCGGGCGGCGGCACGTGTTCCACAGGCCAACTGAAACGCCGTACGCTCTGGAAGACGGGAAACTCTGTGAAAAGCACGATCCGGAACGTCGGTGACACCGACTGCAGGATCCCCACCCCTGCGGCCTCCGCCTCAACCCTGAGAGGCGGCAACCCGTGAATGTGCAGCAGGATGGTGGGCATGGTGGCTTTGTCCGAGATGCCTTCCAGCAGCGCGTTGTGAGGGACAATCCGTCCCGATGGCCCTGCCTCCGTCATGGCCGGGCCCCCTTCGCGTGTTGACGTGCTCGCCAGGCACCAAGAACGAGCCTGGCCGCCTCAACAGTTCCGTTCTCGTCACCCAGTTCGGCCAATCGCTGCGCAATCGCGGACCTCGTCGTGTCGTCGCACATCTGGTCGACGGCGTCATGGATGCCGACGGTGTCGTCGCCAACGCTCGCAGCCCATAGCCGACGTCAGCTGCCCAGCGCGCTCGGGCGTCCTGATCGTCGGTCATCATGTCCGTGTTCGGGATCCATATCGTGGGGAGAGCGCCAGTCATCCACTCCGAGAACGAGTTGTACCCATTGGCCGAGACCGCAAAGTCGAATGCATGTGTGTAACGGGACAAGGGAAAGGTGCTGATGGTACGAGAGTTTGCGACGGCGTCGTTCACGGAGATCGGGGCCTTTGTCAGGATCGTTTCCCACTGTGGGTGGCGCTGAATGGCCGCCAGCACCACCGACAACGTTGATGTGAGGTCCTTCGCGTTCCCCACCCCGAGAGTTATCAGAGCGAGCCTGCGATCGGGGATGTCATCAAGACCGAGTTCGGCCAGAGCTTGCTCGCGGGGAAGAATCTCCGGTGCCGACAGGACCGTCATGGGTGCCACCCCCACCGCCGCATCATTGGCGCGTGTCGTGGCACCCTGGTCGTAGTCCCGTGCATGTTCACCCGGTTCGATGATGAGGTCAAAATGCGGCGCATTCGCGAGCTGGTGTGCAGTGATGTGTGGTTTCCACATACCGCGCCGCACCCAGACGCTCATGACGTCCCTTTCGGCGAACGCTGCGGTCATGCCACGGTACGGCGCCGTCCCGTCGAACAGCACAATCTTGGCGTCGTAGTGGTCAATGGCAGCTAGGATGCGCTCGTTGAGGTACGCGTGCCACAGACCGCCCGTGGTTCCGATCGCGGAGCTGTAGGGCACGTACTCGTACGGAAAACCGGCGGCGGAGACGACGTTGACGCCCTGTGACATGGAGAAGAACACGGGGCTGAAGTGCTCAGCAGCGACGCGGGCCAGACCAAGCATTCGCGTGAGATGACCCATGCCATTGCCGTTGCTGGTCACAAAGAGTGCTCGGGGGCGTTGATCAACCTGAAATCGGCTGACGGGTAGCTGTTGGCCGGTGCTCAGGATCTGGGACGGGAGTTTCAGTACGGGTTCAGGAACACTTCGCTCGACCGGCATGGAAGGCTTCGAGCTCTGAGGACTCGCCCGGAGGGCGCGCATGCGCTCGACGTGCACATCGGGTCCGTGGGCCCTTGCGAAGTCCTGACCGATCGCTGACTGTGCCAGGAAGTCGCGGTCTCCAGCACGGAACTCGTCGATGATGCGCTGAACATCTGATGGGTGCCCGTAGACCGCCGCATCACCATAAGTCACGCGCAGGTACTCGGGGAGGATGACGACAGCGCCACTCCACAACGCCTCCATGATGGCCCGGCCGAAAGCCTCGAACATGTCCGAGCGGTGAAAGTAGACCCAGAAGTCGATCTCTTGCAGAAAATCCATGGGCGCCATCGACCCGAATCGATGGATAGTCCAGTTCTCCGGCCGATAACCGAGCGCGTCGATCGCAGGGTTGGCACCTCCCAGGATGGAGACGTCGTAGTCTCCGGTGACCGGGTACGCAGACACAATGTCCTCAGCCACCTCAGGCCATTTCTCGCGCTGGGGACGGGAGTGCCGTCCAATGCGGGGCCTGTCGGCGTCGAAACCCTGACGAACAGGAAGATCGTCACGCAGCGCGATGATGTTGGACCAGTCGTACGGCAGCACCGAGACTTCGTCGGTGAAGGACTCAAGTGACTGGCGCACCACCGGTCCGATGGGAGCCCACGTTGGCGTCACCCCCAGACGCCTTCTGATGGCATCTGTGATGGCAACGACGTCGTACTCGGCACTGCCATCGGGACGCACCGCCGCCTGGTTGGCAATCATGACGGCCTGGTCCACGCGGACGTGCCGCGACAGGTCCGGGATCGATTCAGCCGCGCTGGGGTGACGCAGCAGCGCTATCCGTGCGTGCAGCGGCGTCGCCGGCATGACGGGCTCCACCTGCTGCGGCGACAACGCACCGGTGATGATGGGTGCCCAGGCTCGGATCCGTGTCCGTGATTCGGAGGAGAGCCGGCTGTTGCAGTGCACCAACCCTGTACGAAGACCCATCTCCTTGTGTACTGCAAGCTCTTGGGCGTTGCTGTGGTTGGTGCCTCCTGGTAGCCGGAAGTCGCTGATCATCAGAGCGTCCAGTTCGAGCATCTAGTGCACCCCGTCGTTTCGGTTGGCGAGGAGATGAACCAGGAACATCTCCAGATCACGCTCGCTGAAAGGTGCCTGCCGTTGCGGGCTGTCCTCACGGCGCGCAGGAACCTCCCGCACCATGGCATCCAACGACGATTGGATGCCCGCCAGGCGCTCGGAGCAGTCGTGTAAGTGAAGCTCGGCCGTCATCTCCTGAGTCATCCTGTTATTGATCTGCACACAACGCTGCTCGGCCTGCGCGACGAGGTGCTGCACCTCCAGGAGCTTGGCATCGTGGCGTCGCAGTGACTTGGCAACGGCCGGGGCGTTGCGCTGGTGCAAAATTATGACCGCGAGCGTCAGCAGCAGCACAGCGGAGCCGATGAGCAGCAACGCCAGGATCGGCTCGGCAAGAGCGAAACTCGTAGCTGCCGCAACCAGCGCGACGGCGGTGAAGGCGACGGATAGGACAATGATTCTCGACTGCAGAAGATGGCTGAGCCCGGCCGTTCGGCGGCTCATTGCCCCACCTCTGGAGAAGTGGCTTGCCAATGTCTCCACCCACGCGCAATCGTGGAGAGCTCCCGCACCCAGCGAGCGCGCTCATCATTTTGTGGCAGTGATGCGAAAACAAGCGTCATGGCGAGGGGCTTTCTGGTCCGGGTTCGGCTGTGAGTGTAGCGAGACCATCGGCAATCGCGCCCACCGCATGAGCCGTGTTGGCGGGCCGCTCTCGGTCCGGCCACTGCCAGCCGGCCCTGATCCGGGCCGGTGAACCTGTAAATGCGTTCGGCAGTTGCGAGGAATCACAGCAGTGCAGGCGCCACCTTTGCGTGCTGCCTTCCGCGTGGTCCCAATGGTGAACGTGAGCCAGCTCACATCAGCTATCGTGTGGCCGGGTGAATGGAGGAAGTCACGTGAAACGCGAAGTGACGATCATTGGGCAGGGATACGTTGGGCTGCCGTTGGCCAAGGAAGCCGCGGCTGGTGGCTGGCAAGTGCACGGCCTGGACGTGAATGAGCAGACTGCAGTGGCGCTCAATGAAGCTCGTTCGCACGTGGATGACGTGAGTGACTCTGACGTGGCGCAGATGATTGCAGACGGCTACCGAGCTTCAACGGACCCTCAGGTCATATCGCGCTCATCGGTGGTGGTTGTCTGCGTTCCAACGCCGTTGGCAGAGGGCGGTGGTCCTGATCTCGCGGCCGTACGTGACTCGGCAGTCGCAATAGGAGCGAATCTGACCCCTGGAACACTGATCATCCTGGAGTCCACGACATACCCGGGAACGACGGAGAACGTGCTGGTTCCCATCATTGAAGCCGAGAGCGGGATGAAAGTCGAGACGGATTTTGATGTCGCGTTCTCGCCCGAGCGGGTGAATCCCGGGGATGCCGTCTATGGCATCAAAAACACACCCAAGCTGGTGGGCGGAGTGAATTCCAGAGCCTCGCAGCGTGCCGTCGACTTCTATGCCACATTCATCGATACCGTCGTTGAGCTTTCCGGCCCCAAGGAGGCGGAAACCGCGAAACTGCTCGAGAACACGTTTCGGCACGTCAATATTGCGCTCGTCAATGAGATGACGAAGTTCTGTCACGAGATGGGCATCGATATCTGGGAAGTTATCCGGGGCGCCGCCACCAAACCGTTTGGCTTCATGGAGTTCACGCCGGGTCCCGGTGTTGGTGGGCACTGCATACCGATTGATCCGAACTATCTTGCCTACGAGGTGAGAAGTCAGCTCGGATACCCGTTTCGTTTTGTTGAATTGGCGCAAGAGATAAACAACTCCATGCCGAACTACGTCGCAACCCGCATCACTTTGATGTTGAATGACGAGTCCAAGTCTGTCCGGGGCTCCAAGATCCTGCTTCTTGGTGTCACATACAAGCCGGATATTGCAGATCAGCGCGAATCGCCGTCAGTTGCCGTGGCGGATCGGCTCCGCGAACTGGGAGCTGATGTTTCCTATCACGATCCTTTCGTGGCGGAGTGGAAACTCTCTGACACGGCACTCAGTCGAGTGGAGGATCTCGACGCCGCTCTGGCCGAAGCAGATCTCACTGTTCTGCTGCAAGCGCACTCCTCCTACGACTTCGAGACAATACAGAAACGAGCTTCCCAGTTCTTCGATACGCGGGGAAAAACCACTGGCGTCAGGCTCTGACGAAGGATGGCCGGGAACGGGATGTTGAGGCTTCGTGGGCGCGGCCTGCGGCCAGGATGGCTCGAAGGCGTGGTTGGCGCTGGAGTGCTGGTCGTCAAAGCTGCGGAGCTGATCATCGGATGGGTAGTGGCGGGATCGGCTCCGGCGCCAGCTGCTGCCACGTGGCTGCTCATCGACAGTCTTGCTACGGCCGTCCTGGCCTTTGGTGTCGTGTGGGCGACGCGTGTTTACATCAACCGGTCGCTACGTAGTTCTCATTCCACAACACAGGGCGTGCGGGACGGAGTGCAGGATGTGGCGCACGCCGTGGAGGATGCAGCGGCCACCGTGCTCAAGGTGGCGCACTCGCTTGAGGCGGAGAGCTCAAAGAGGCGGACGGACCACGAGTGGTTGAAGGCGCAGATCCACGAGATTCGCACGGACATAGCCGAAGTTCGCAGTGACACTGAATTCCTTGCCTCGCAAGTCACGAGACCGAACGTTTCCGGAGCGCCGCGCCGCGTTCTGATGGTGACGAGCAATGGTGCCGGACTCGGGCATCTGACGAGGTGTCTGGCTCTTGCACGGGAGTTCCCCGCTGAGTGGACGGTGGACATTCTGACGCTGTCCACAGGATGGCGCAAGGTGGCGAATGAGGGCGTCAACCTCCACTATTTCCCAAGCAAGCAGGCGTTGGGACTCATGCAGCGTCAATGGCACAGACGCTTCGCTCGCGCGGTTTCAAACATTGTGGATGAGATCAATCCTGACGTCATGTTCTTCGACGGGACTGCGCTCTATCGAGGCGTGTACGAGGTCCCCAGACAACGGTTCATACCGCTCGTGTGGATCGTTCGGGGCGGATGGAAGAAAGGGGTCACGAACGAGCAGACGAAATTCCCCGAGCGTTTCGCTGACGGTCTCCTTCTCCCGGGAGACCATGCAATTGGGGAGGAGGTGGCGCCCGTAGCCGTTGACACTCTCCCAGTTCTACGAACGCCGCCCCTGTTCTACGCCCCACAACTCCTTCGTGGTAGTGACGCCCGGGATCAACTCGGACTTGCTGAGGGGGTCCGTTACGTTCTGCTTCAGCTCGGCGCTGGCAACATTGACAGAATTGGCGACAAGCTGCTTGCGGCAGCGGAAGCCGTCGAACAATTGGGACCTGAGTGGCGGGCCGTGGTTGTCGATTCGCCCATTGCACGAAAAACCGACGTCCTTCCGCCGCAGGTGAAGCGAATCTCCGCCTATCCGTTGTCCGCGTATTACCGTGCTTTTGAGTTCGTGGTTGTTGCTGCTGGTTACAACACTGTCCAGGAAGTGCTCGCGCTCCGGGTGCCCGCACTGATCGTGCCCAATCTGGAAACGATCACAGACGATCAAGCGCGGCGAGCGGAAGCTGCCGCAGCTTCGGGCATGAGCCTTTGTGTCAGGACAGCCGAAGAGATCCCTGCCGCAATACGGTCACTGGGGAACGAATCCACGCGCTCCGGGCTGCGCCAAGCAATGTCTGCTCTGGACACCCGTCACGATGTGCCCGAACTCGGATCCTGGGTGGAGGAGGTGATGGTTAAAAGCCAGAGCCGTTGCCGTGTTGCGACGCAAACCCGCGCCAGCGGATCGGACGAGGTGAACGGCGTCGCCCAGCTGTCCGGAGATGGAACTCCTCCACGGCTGCGTGCTGACATTTCCATCGGCAACGTCATGGATCGCGTTGATCGCGCCAGCTCCCACGTAGCAGTGGACAGCGGGGCCCGTCGGGATCCATGGCCACCGAGTGAGCAGGCTCACTGGTTGGACAACAGTGGCGAGCTGTCCCACCGGGCCCACCCCATCAATCTGGATCATCCCTGCTGGAACAGAATCAAGGTTGACTCGTGGGCCCTCATCTCGGAATCCACGGTGGCTGTGGAGTACCTGTCGGCCATCGCTTCCCGTGGCAAGATGAATTTCGAACAGCTTCAGCGCGCTGTCGCACGCCGTGAGCTGTCCGGAATCGACGCGCAGTGGCTCGCACGTCTTGCCCGCATCGTTGCTCTCCAGTCCTCACAGCAGGATGCGGTGCAGTGTGCAATTGATGCATTGCAGCAGGCTGTTCCGTCCATGGTGTGGGACAACTCAACGATTCCGCTGAGAAAGTTGCTCATCGAACTGATGTTCCGAGAAGGAGACGTTTCAGGAGCGGCGCGGCTCTTGAGCTCCTATCCGGATCTTGCGGACTACTACCACGGCTATCTCGCCGCAGACCTCATAAATCCGTTCGTGACCGGCGATCCTTCGTCGTTTGATCAGTGGTTGTCGCTCCTGAACCGAGTCTTTCTCCACTACGGCCTGGCCCCTGTCAGCGTTGACCGCGACCCCCAGCTGCCGTTCAACTCCTTGACAGTCATCAATCCTCCTCCAGTAGTTGAAGATGGTCCACTGGTTTCCGTCGTGATGACGAGCTTCAACCCAGATACCACTGACTTCCGAGCTTCAGTTGCTTCGATCCTGAACCAGACATGGCGCAATCTCGAACTGGTCATCGTTGATGACTGCTCGACGAGGTTGCCGCCGAACCTTTTGACAGAGATTCAGGACAGTGACCCCAGGGTCAGAGTGTTGCGTCTTGAGGAGAATGGAGGAACCTATCGAGCTCGCAACAAGGGAATTCTCGCGGCGCATGGTGAGTTCGTCACAGGTCAGGACACCGACGACTGGTCCCACCCCGAGCGGGTCGAGAGGCAAGTCAACGCTTTCGTGAATCGGCCTGATCTGAGCGGGGTGATGACATCCGCCAACAGGACTGATGACCGATTGGTCCGGATGTCGCCGGGCTTTGACTGCCACAGAAAATGTGAAGCGAGTCTGCTCTATCGTCGCTCCGACGCCGTCTCTGTGGGCGGGTACCTTCCGATCCGCAAGGGGGCGGACTCTGAATTTCGTGAACGCCTGGAGCGGTGGAGCGAGCTTCCGGTTCTCGTTCTTGATGAACCGCTCTACATCATCCGACTGACGGCCGGATCATTGTCACGATCGGATTTTCGAGCCGGTTGGTCACATCACGCTCGGCGAGCGTTTTCGAGTGCCTACAAGTACTGGCACTCCGCTGCCGCTCACGCTGAACTGGAGCTGGACATCGCAGACGACGGCACTTCGCTTCCCTTTGTGGTGCCATCCCGATTGCGCGGTGGAACTTCCAGCGTCCCTGGCTACGACGTGTGCTTCGTGAATGACTGGCGTCTTCAGGGGAATTCGGTTGACCAAGCTCTGGCGGAGATTGGCGCAGCAGTGCGAAGTGGGCTTCGTGTGGGGGTCCTGCAGATGGAGACTCCCTACAGCCAGCTGGGAGCCACTCGTGTCCTGGTCCATGGAATTCAGAAGCTGATCAATTCCGGCACGATTGGCCAATTGTTCCTGGATGAGACCGCGGACGTGGACCTCATGCTCGTCCGCGATCCAGCAGTTCTCGACTACGCCAAGCGAGCGCGCAGCGAGCTCCGGGTTCGCCAATGCCTCCTCGTGTCAACGGACACCAGCGTGACGAATCCCGGGGGAGTGCTGCGTTATGTTCCCCAGCACGCACAGGAGATGGGGATGAGCGTCTTTGGCGTTGAACCGCTCTGGGCCGTGCCACTGGGCTCCACGAACGAGTCATTCGCCGCTACCTACGCCCTCCCAGTCCTTGATCAGCCATATCCCCTCATTGTTGATCTGGCTCATCAGCCAGCTGGCCGACCCCCTCACGTGAATGCTGGACTGCGCATTGGCCGGACGGCCACCGGCTCCAGACTGGATTGGCCCTCTGACGGCGTTGCTCTCAGAGTTGCCTATCCCACGGATGGGTCGGCGGAAGTGCGAATCCTCGGTGATGCAGGCGGTGCGCTACAGGTGCTCGGAGACACAGCCATGGCGCCGTCGTGGCTGAACTTCTCCCACGACGACATGCGTCCGGATGTTTTCTGGAGAACAGTGGACTATGCCGTCCAGTTTGACGGGCGAGGAATTTCCTCGGATTCACTGAGGGAAATGGTTGGAGCACTCGCCTCCGGAACTGTGGTCATCACGAGCCCCGACCACGAAGGATTTTTCGGTGACTCGGTACTCGTGGGCGAACCCCACGACGTACCTCGTTTGTTGCAAAGTGTTCCTGTCGCCTCGGAGGCGTATCGTCTACAGGTGCAAAGGGGCGCACGATTCGTTCATGAACAGTTGTCCGAAGAGGCTTTCATGGACTTCCTCCGAGAAGCGATGTCAACGCAACAGATTGTGAGTCTCTGAAATGCGATCTCGAAAAGTCCTGAGCGGGAAGCAACTTGCGGGTACCGCTGCCGCTGGCTTGCTGGGTGCGGTTGCGTTCGTGCTGCTGGATGGGCTCTCCTCGGTGACATTCCTGTCCACCCTCTGGTGGTTGGTGGCTGCTGGAGGCACAGCGGCGCTGATGGCCAGTGGGTTGTTGGCCCTACTCCTGGTGGGCAGCGTCACGGGAGTGTCGGTGAACCGCAGCCGACTGCTCACTGAGCGTCGCATCAAAGAGATACTCGGGTCCAACGCGAAGACACTCTCTGCGGTTGTCGAAACCAATACTGTCCTGGAAAATCTCCGGGACTCAGTGGAGCGCATGCGCGACGAGGCACTCGGTGATGTCCGCATCGACAGTGTGCTCGCCCGGTTGGAAGCGGCAGAGCGACGAGTCATGTCGAGTCTGGAAACGTCCACGATGGATCATCACGATTCATTTGGAGCGATCCGCGAACAGCTGGAGACACTGCAGCGCCAGACGAACACCACTCAGCTGGAATCGCAGGTGACCAAATCCCAGAAATCCATTCGCTCTCTCGTCATCTCCACGGCCCGGGATACGGTGCGCCAAGTGGAAGCCCTCCTGCAATTGATGCCGCGCGTGGACACCTCTACCCGGCGCTATCCAGCCTCCAGCGGCTATTCGATGAACCCGGAGGGGTTACTGCTGCTTTCGGATCTCATACAGAAGCGCCGACCCCACCTCATTGTGGAGATGGGAAGTGGTAGCTCGACTATTTGGGGCGGTACAGCGGCCCAGGGCGTCGATGCACGATATGTTGCCATGGAACACGAGCCGGAATACTTCCAGAAGACGCAACTTCTGATCGATGGTTTCGCCATGCACCCGAGGGTGGAGTGTCGACTGGCCGAGCTACGAGACGTTTCCACTCCGCGGGGCACCATGCGCTGGTATGACCCGAACGCTTTTTCCGATCTCGCCGGTATCGATCTGCTCATTGTTGACGGCCCCCCGGGATGGACGGGCGATCTCGCGCGCTACCCAGCGCTACCCGTACTTTCTGATCGACTGGCCGACACCTGCCTCATCTATGTCGATGACATGCATCGTGCAGATGAACAAGAAGTGTTCCGACTGTGGTTGGAAGCATTCCCCGATTTTGAAGCTGTCGACAGTGGCGTCCCCCGGGTTGCCCTGCTGCAGAGACGATGAGTTCAACAGCCACGGCGAACCTCATTCCGCCAGGACCTCCCACGGTCAGCATTCAGAAGCGTTACCGGCCCGAGATCGAGGGCCTGCGAATCATCGCGGCCCTGCTCGTGGCGGTGTACCACATCTGGTTCCAAAAGGTTTCCGGAGGCGTCGACGTCTTCTTTGTTGTCTCCGGATTCCTCGTGACAACGTCGCTGCTCTCTCGTTTCAACCGGGAGGGCAGGATCAGATTCACCCCCTATGCGCTGAATCTGGCCAGGCGACTACTTCCGAATGCTCTGGTGGTCCTGCTCTTCGTCACGGTCGTGAGCTTCCTGATTCTCCCCGAGGTCCGGCACTACAGCACAATGCGGGAACTTTTTGCGTCGCTGTTCTACTACGAGAACTGGCAGCTGGCTGCGACCGGCACGGACTACTTGGACCAGAGCAACGAAAAAAGTCCGGTCCAGCACTTCTGGGCAATGTCCATTCAGGGCCAATTCTACATCCTCGTTTTCCTGACAGTGGGGCTTGCAATAGTGCTCACTGCACGCAGAGCAAAAAGCTTCGGCTGGGTGCTGAGCATCATTTTCGGTGCCCTGTTCGCCACCTCACTGGCCTTCTCCATCCATCTGACCGCTGTGAACCAGCCATGGGCGTACTTCGACACTCGCACGCGATTCTGGGAGTTCCTGATCGGTGGACTGCTCACGCTGGTGATTTTTCGCCTCACGCTGCCGCGCCCAGTCAGCGCCGCTCTCGGCTGGATTGGCCTGGCCACATTGTTGAGCACCGGAATGTTGTTCGACGTTGGCGGCAGTTTTCCGGGATGGGCAGCGCTGGTGCCTGTCGGGGCAGCGATCATGATTTTGCTCGCGGGGCAGAATCCGACCACCCTGGGTGTTGAAAAGATATTGGGCAGCCGTCCCATGGTCTACCTCGGCGGCTTCAGTTACGGTCTGTACTTGTGGCACTGGTCACTGCTCAGCTTCTATTACGTCATTTTTGACACGAAATACGTGGGTCCTCTTCATGGCGTCGCGATCATTGTGGCCTCGTTGTTCCTGAGCATGGTGTCCACGACGCTCGTCGAGAAGCCGATGGCCAGACGTGTGTCCCGGCACGGCCTGGGGCTCAAAGGGTTCGCTCCAATCATCACGCTGTTCCTTGTTGTGTTGATCAGTGTGACGGCGTGGAATGTGTCGAGTCGCTTCCAGTCCTCCGGGCTCGCAGCCAAGGCCGACACCCCGGACTATCCCGGCGCCGTGGCGATGCAGGAAAGCTATCCGGAGATCCCTGCGCTGGATCCAATTCCTGCGCTGCCGGACCTCAAGGAGGACAAGGCCAAACCCTACTTCGATGGTTGTCATCAAAGGCATGGCGAGACCGAGGTGCTCATCTGTGAGTACGGTCAGACAGAGGATTTTGAGTACACGGTGGCTCTCGTGGGTGGTTCTAAGGCGACGCACTGGCTGCCGAGTCTGGAAGCATTCGCAGCGGAGGAGAACATTCGTATTCTCAACGTCACCAAGAGTGGGTGTCGTCTCTCGCTTCAGAAGGGCCCCACGCCGGACTGCACGCAGTGGAATGAAGACGTCGTGGCTGAGGTCGCCAGGACGTCTCCGGATTTGGCGATTGTGCTCGCAGACACCTCAGATGCGGAAGTGAGTGCGGTCCCCCAGGGGTTCCTGCTGCAGTTCGCCGATCTGCACGATCGCGGGGTACCGATCCTGGCCGTGCGTGACACCCCGACAATGAAAACCGATGTCCCGGAATGTCTGAGCGGCCGCAATGTCGTGGAAACGGATTGCGGCTCCAGCAGAGAATTCGCGCTGTCCTCCCCACCGCACTGGGAGCGTTTGGCAGATCCTCCGGAGTATGTGAACTATGTCGATTACTCGAAGTACCTGTGCACAGATGATTTCTGTCCGGCGGTCATAGGCAACATCGTCGCCTACATCGATGCGGACCACATGAGCGCAACTTTCAGCAGGTCCATGGGACCCATCATCAGACAGGACGTGATGCAGATCCTTGAGCGTGCGCGCTGAAGCCGGTCGTTCCTCCGCGGCGATTGCATGGACAGGGGCTCTGAGCCCCCTACAGTGGAGGCGTTCACTGGCTGAATGAGTGTGGTGCGCCGGTTGCTTCGCCATCGGCGACGCGGGCATGTGTGAGGGTTCTGGAGCGACTGAGAAGGGGAATTTGTGCCGATGTCACGGCTACGACAGGGGCTGGGACGGCGATCGGCCGCTCTGATGAAGCATCCCCGTCACTTTGCCCAACTCCTGCTGCCGCTTGTGCTCGCCCTGTGCGGTTGGCTGGCGATCGCTGTGGAATGGTGGCGGGTGGGCATCATCCTGATCTCTGCCGCACTCCTCGCGTTCGCTGCGCTCATCTGGCTTCGGCTTCGGCGCATGCAGATGAGGAGCGACCGGGGTGTGCGTACGATGGTCGACCGTCTTGACGCCCTGGCTCTGAGCGTCGCTGCGTCGAAGAGTGTGACGGAGGCGAAAGATACTCGCGGTGCTGAAGACGTGAAGCACGAGGAAGAACCCCCTTCATCGGATGAGGACAAGCCCTCTTCATCGGATGTGACGCTCTCGGTGGCTGCTGTGATGACGGGCCTGCCGGTCGCGCTGTTGCGGGCGCTCGATGCCGCGGCACCCACCAGTGCACACGAGGCGGTTCTCATCGTGCCGAATGCTCTTGCAAGCGCGGTGACGAACTGGATGGAAGCGACGGTTCCGGGGTGCTGGACGGTGCTCGGCGAAGAATCAGACTTGCTGCGGCCACGAGCAGCGGGGACCCGGGCGCTCGTCATCCTCGACTCGGAGGATCGCCCAACCTATGAAGGTGTGCTGGATCAGAGCTTTTTCTGGTGGCTGCCGCGGAGCGCACACATCCATCTCGTCTCGCACGACGTCGTGGCTTTCGCCTCCCGACTGGCGAGGCAGCACAGGGTGGGACTCGCGCTGGCCCACCACGGACCCGGCAGTGCGCAGGCGTCGGTGACCCGGAAGAAGGATGATCGTGATGCATGAGCAGTTGCTGACCGCCCTTGAAGAGCTGGATCTTCTGCAGCCCTCAGCAACGCCCGATCTGCGGTTGCCGCCGGTGGTTTCTGTGCTCGACGACTTTTCGCAACGGTGTTTTGCCGACACTGCTGGACTCTGGCCGATTCTGCCCGACTCCCTACCCGCAGATCTGGATTGCATCCAGCCGGACTTCCTCATGGTGGAATCCGCCTGGAATGGCAACGACGGCGCGTGGCGCTATCTGGTGACATCGTCGGAAGGACCTCGCGCACCGCTGGTCTCCCTGGTGGACAGAGCTCGCAAGCATGGAATTCCCACCGTGTTCTGGAACAAGGAGGACCCGCCGCATTTCGACGACTTCGCGCCTGCAGCAGCACTGTTCGACTACATCTTCACCACCGAGGAGGCCCTCGTTGACCGCTACCGGGGGCTAGCGCCCCATGCGGAAGTGGATGTGCTCAAGTTTGCTGCCTCCACGGCCCTGCACCGCCCGGAGAGGGTGGGAGGTGACAGGGAGGGGGAGGTGTGCTTTGCGGGCCAGTACTTTCGTCACAAGTACCCTGAGCGCCGGCAGCAGATGGACTACCTGTTCAAGGCCGCCGCGCAGTTCGATTTCACTATCTACTCCCGGATGCTGGGTGGGCAGGAGAACTACGCGTTTCCTGAGGAGTTCGAGCGCTTCATTGCTGGTTCGCTGCCATACGCGGAGATGGTGAAGGAGTACCGACGCCACAAGGTGTTCCTGAACGTCAATTCAGTCCCCACCTCCCGCTCCATGTGTGCTCGTCGCGTGTTCGAACTCGCCTCAGCCAAGACAATAGTTCTGAGCGCGGCCTCACCCGCGATCCGTTCCGTGTACGCAGAAGATGAAGTGCCCATGGCCTCAAGCGCTGAGGAGGCTGCTGAGATCCTGAACTCGCTCCTCTCCGATGACGCCGCCCGTGAGGCAATGGCACACCGGGCGTGGCGGCGAACGGCCCGGGAGCACACCTATGCCGATCGGATGCAACAGATCAGAGGGGTGTTGGGGCTCTCCAGCGAGCGACGTAGCGACGTCGTGGGGCTCGTGAGCCCCGCCGGTCTCCCGCACGAGGCACTGGACAGGCTTGCCACTGAACTCCTGGCTCAGGAACCGCTGAAGGGATTCTCGTGGGTGTGGCAGCTCGATGAGCCCTCGTGGCGTGCAAACAGGGAGTCACTGGTGCAGCGATTGGCAGCCCACGGTATCGGGATGACCACCGACAAGACCCCCACGTGGTGGGCAGCGTGGCATCCGGGGGCCGTCCACGGGGACCACTATCTTCAGGACATGCTCCTCTACGCCTCGCGCTACACAGATGGTTTCGCTGCCTGCGCCGAGCCCGGACGCACGGACGCTGGGATGGGGGACCGCGTCGTCCCACGGGTGTGGAGCCCGGGATGGTTGGCCCATCGCGAGTCGAGGGGCGTGGAAACTCTGTTGGGGGCGGTCAGAACGACTGACACGCACCACGTCGAGGGGGTCGAGGCCTACCTGGTCTCAGGAGTCGGCATCAGCTCGGCCAACGATCAGGGTGAAGTGGTGGCATGAGAATCGCAATCTTCGACGGAATACTGGAAACCCATGTGGGGTCATCGCTGGAGAGAGCATTTGCGCGTCGTGGTCACGACGTGATCAACACCGGCAAGGTGGGGCGCGGGTTTGAGTATCCGCCCGAAGGGGCCGATCTCAGCCACCTGCACCATGCGATCTCCCGCGTGCTCTCGCATGATCCCGACTGGGTGATCGTCATGCGCCCGGCCTCTCTGCCACCGAAGCTGTTGCGCCGGTTGAAATCGGGCGGGGCGAACCTCGCCGTCTGGTTCTCGGATGATCCAGTCCTGTTCAATCTCACCTACGCCCCCCAGCTGGATGCCTATGACCTCGTCCTCCACTGTGGGACGGCGGCAGTGCTGCGCCACTACGAGAAGTTCTTTGGCCGCCCCACCGGTGTCAACTTTCCCTTCTGGACCGACCACCAGGCGTTTCCCTACGTCTGGGGGACCGAGAAGGCTGAATCCACGGCGATCTTCTTGGGAAACGTGCACAACCACGTGCGTCGCACGCGGTATTTCTCGCTGGCAGAGATGGAGGTTGACGTTCGAATACACGGCATTGCGGGTACCGACTATCTCAATCTGGGGGGCGGCTACCTCGATTCCGATGCGGAGGTCGTCAACGCTGGTGCACGGGCGAAGCTGGCCATCAACATTCCCCAGTTCTTCCGGGATCATCGTGGACTGCCCACGTGGTTCCCCGGACTGGATGAGCTCGGATTCTTCGAATATCCCAGCCGTGTCGTGCAATACATCGCCATGGGGCTGCCAGTCCTCAGCATCATCCCCGGACAGCCACGGTTTGAGGCACTCCCGGAGATGAGGGTCGTCGAGGACATCGAGGGGGCAGACCGGGTCATCTCCCAACTACTCGCCCAGGACGAGAACCTCGCGGAAGTCAGCCGTCAGAGTGAGCAGCGCTTCGCCAAGCACTTCAGCGCTGACGCGCGTGTACTCGCCTTCGAGGCGTTGGTGACAGATGATTCGTGGCGTTCACTCGATGCTGTTGAGCGCAACCTCTGGTTCACCCAGTTCGACGGTCGGCGCGCATCGTTGGAGCAGTCCAATGCATCCTTGGAGCGTGTGGAAGTATTGGCCCCGCAGCGGCTGGGCCGGGTACTGCTGCTTGGACGCGAGGGTGAGCGTCCCACCTCCCGATTCGCGGTCACCCAGCGAGCCCTGACACGACTGGGGGCTGAGGTGCTTGCCGTCGATGCGTCACAGGCACGGATGATGGAGGAGGCCGCGTCCACGGCGGACGGCTTCGTTCTGTGTGGCGCCGCCCTGGCTCACCTCGTACCCGCGTCGCTTCCCGACGCGGCATGGCGTGTGGTCATTGACGACACGTCTCGGACGCCGCCGGAGGTTGCGCCCCTGATACCGCTGTTCGATGCCATAGGGGTGCGTGACCCGCAGCTGAGCGCCCAGCTTGCTGCCGCCGGTCATGACAGCGTCGTGTTCTGTCCACCATCGGTGGACGCCGAGTACCTGGAATTGGTGGCCCGTATCGAGGATGTGGCACCTGTGGTCCGGACGTGGGCCAGTGAAGAAACCGACGCGCGGTTCGCCACTGCCCTCTCCTCAGACATCGTGGATCCGAAGATCAGGATTCAGCGCTACAGCGAGCTGTGGGGCAAGGGGTTGGAGGAGCTTGCGCGCAGCAGCCGCGCGCGGGTGGGACTGGTCGGCTTCGTGGGGAATGCGAACTTCCCCGTCGTGGATGAGATCACGCCCTTTGCGGCAGCGGCGGCTGACGTGGTGGTGATTCCCAGGGTCCCCGTTGAGACTGCAGTGGCCCCGTATCCATCATTGGGACTCCAGGTCCGTGAACGGGGGGAGCTGACCACCAAGCTGCGTCGGCTGATCGATTCACCCTCCCTGCGAAACATGGTGACCAATACCGATCTCATGCACAAGCTGGGTGCCGAACTGGTCCTCCAGCGGCTGGTGTCAGCTGCCATCGACCACCGGAAACGCCCCACCGATGGCCTGTGTTACGTGGCGGGACTCACGGAGCAACAGATGGTCACTCCGCCCTTCTTCGTGGAACCCGTCATCGGAGGGGAAGCCCAACGAACGCTGGACCTCACCATCTCGCTCTCCGGCGGTGAATTTGATGACCACGTCGTTGAGATCATGGAGGATGGCCGCGTGATCCACAGTGGGACTGCCGGCCCACACCTGCAGTTCATCGTCCTGGCCGTACCAGGAAGGGCGCTGGGGCAGCTCTCCCTACGCCTGCGCTACGACGGTGCGGCAGCCATCGCTCCCGCCGAGACCCTGGTCCGCGTCGACATCACGGGCGAGTTGTTCGCTGAAGACATCGTGGCGACCGGAAGCCGGCTTCACACCCAGGTGTGGCTCAGGGTGTGACACGCTCCCGCGCGGAAGCTGATCAGCGCCACAGACCCTTGCTGTCCACGATCGCCTTGTCAGCAACCCGGTCAAAAGGGACGGCCCTGAACACGTCGTGATCGACGAGCACGACGACGACGTCTGCGGCCTCCAGGGCTTCATCCACCGGGGTGAGCCGCACGTTGGACAGCTCCGCCAGCGTCGTGGGTAGTTCGCTCACGTGGGGTTCCACAGCGAGTATCCGCGACGATGGATTCGACTCGGCGTACTCGCGGACGATCTGCAGAGCGGGGGATTCGCGTAGATCATCGATGTTTGGTTTGAACGCCAACCCGAGCATCGCGACGGTGGGTGTCCCAATGCCTTGACTGGCCGCACGGATGCGCTCCATCAGATAGTGGGGCTTGCTGTCGTTCACTTCTCGGGCCGTGCGAATGAGCCGGGCCTGTTGAGGGGCGGCGGCCACGATGAACCACGGGTCCACGGCGATGCAGTGTCCGCCCACCCCCGGGCCGGGCTGCAGAATATTGACGCGGGGATGATGGTTCGCCAGCTCAATGAGCTCCCACACGTCAATGCCCAAGCGGTCCGAAATGATGCTGAGTTCGTTGGCAAAGGCGATGTTGACGTCGCGGAAGCTGTTTTCTGCGAGCTTGGCCAACTCTGCGGTGATGGCATTGGTCACCAGAATCTCGCCCTTGCAGAAGGTGCGGTACAGCTCCCGGGTCTCCTCGGATGCCTCCGGCGTGATACCTCCGACGATGCGATCATTGTTCACGAGTTCGATCATGATTTTGCCGGGAAGCACTCGTTCGGGACAGTGCGCGAACCGGACGCCAGCGTCGGCCAGATCGGGGCGTTCCTCAGCCACGACGTCTGCCATGCGTTGTGTGGTGCCGGGCGGCGAGGTGGATTCCAGGATCAGCAGTTCATTACCGGTGAGGTGCTTGGCGACGGCGCGGGCGGCGGCCTCGATGTAGCTCTGGTCAGCGCTGTGGTCGTCGTGGAAGGGTGTGGGCACGGCGATGATGTAGGTGTCGGCGGGCACGGGCTCGGTGGAGGCCGTCAACGTGCCGTTGGCCACTGCTCGGGCCACGTAGTCACCGAGGTCGGGTTCCACGAAGGGCACCCTTCCCGAACTGACCGCGGCCACGATCTTCGGGCTGAGGTCAACACCGTGGACGTGTTTGCCGTTCTCGGCGAAGATCGCGGCTGTCGGGAGGCCGATGTAGCCGAGGCCCATCACGCACACATCTGTTCGTCTCACTCGTGATCTCCGCTCAAGCTCCTGCTGCGTTGCGCCGCATGCAAGGGCGCTTGTCGTGTTCAGCCTAACGATTCTGTGTCACTGACGCGTAGTCGCCTCATGGCGACGACGTCCCGGGTGGGGCGGAGCTGAGCTCGCGCACCAGGGACACGAGTGCGAGTGTGGAGGCTCGTCTGCTGAACGGTTCGGCCCGGTCCGGGCTGTGGGGGGATGGGGCAAAGCCAGCCAGGAACTGGCTGATGGCGCCCTCATCGTCCTCGATGAAGTGGACGCCGTCCACCTCGGACAGAAGATCGTGCAATGCACTGCCCGTGGGATCGCCCTGACACAGGATCGCCACATCCAGACCAGCCACGAGGTAGTCGAACACCTTGGTGGGCATTTCCGCGCCACCACTGGTGATCCACGCCACTCCCAGATCCAGCGTCGCGAGACGCTCCAGCACCGCTGGGCGGGGAAGGCGACCGTACTGGCTCACGTTGGCGCCATGGGTTTCTTCAAGAGGTCTACCCATGTGGTGCAGCTCACCCCCCTGTGCTGCGAGAACTTCCAGCAGTGGGGTGGGCGGGGTCATCGTAAAGAACTGCCCTGCGTGGCCGACACGGATTGGTCCCGGCTCACGTTCCTCAAGAACCTCGGGTAACGGCGTCCGTTCATCCCAGCCGTTGCGCACCACGTCGATTCGCGCGTCGGGACCACTGGGCACGACGGTGCCGCGGTTCATCTCGTGCACGATCGTGACCACGTCCGCCGCCATGTTCCAGCCCTTCTCCCAGTCGATGGCACGGGCCTGCGACTTCTCGGTGAAGGAGCGACGTGGATTGAGTGCGAACGGATCCCGGTAGTCCAGGACTGTCCGGGCATACCAGTGGTCCTGCGCCCAGGCGGCGAACCCGAAGTACTCGAAAGGATTGCCGGTGATGATGACCACGTCATAGTGGTCGTCCCGCGCGGCGAAGTAGCGCTCCAGTGCCACGTGCCAGTACCCGCCCACATGCCGCGTGGGCGCGTAGGCCTCGCCTGAGGCATGTGTGAAAGCAGCGGTGGCCCAGGAATCGATGGCGCCGCCGCCAGGAGCGAGGGTGGCCGGGCCGAGGTCCGGCACGTGGTGCACGCGTCCGGTGGCTTCGGGCCATGGTGCGGCGGTGGCGAGGTCGACGGTGATGTCACCACCGGAGAGTTCTTCGAGCATGTCGAACCAGTAGCTGGGACGCTGGGCCCCCACCGTCGGATTGTCCCCGGCGTAGTAGGCCACCAGAAGGACCCGGATGATCCCGTGCCTCCGGACCGACGGTGTGGGGGTGGCGGGTGCCGCGACGTCGACGAGGGCGGCTTCGGAAAGGTCCCTGACGGTGGATGGCCAGGAGGCGGTGAAGCGTTGCCGGACGTCGGCATCGAGGAAGAGGGTGCCTTCTGCGGCGCTGACGAGCGCTACCGCTCCGGCAGCTGCGACAACGGGGTGCTGGCCGTGCACCCATGCCGCCAACGGCCAGCCGCGCGAAGCGGTGGACCACAGAGCCAGGTCCTGTGCCCAGCCGTTGGGCTCAACAACCATCATCGGGCGGTGGAGATACTTCTCCAGCCAGTCAAGGACAAGCTTCCACCCGGCGACGTGTGGCCCGGACAGGGACCCCATCTCAATGCGCATCGAGGGCTCGGGCAGTGGAATGGTTTGTGCAACGCCGCTCAGGTGAAGGCTGTGCCCATCGCGGTGCACCACGGGCCAGTGCCGTGAGCGGGCAGCTGCGGCAACTGCCGTGTCATCCGTGATGACCACCGGAGTGTGGAGCGTCATGATGACAACCTCCCGATCAGTTCAATCTCGCGATCAATCGTCGCTGCCCGGCCGCATTGTGCTCGTGCTCGGGCGGCGGCATTGCGGGACAGTTCCGGCATCAGTTCCGGATGCGTCACCAGATGCCACAGGGCATCAGCGAACGCCCAGGGATCGTTTCCGCGCGGCAGCAGACTGCACGTGTCATCGGTGAAGTCAGGGATTGCGGCCACGGGATTGGTGATGGTGACCATGCCGCTTGCCATCGCCTCGCCGAGCATCACGCCCTGGGTGTCGTAGCGGGTAGGGCACAGGAAGACGCCATGCGCGTCGTGCAGCGCGGCCATCTGGGCCGGGCTGGAGAAACCTTCCTCGACGGTGACGTTGTCGAAGCGGCGAACCTGGGACACCTCGGCACGAAAGTGGCCGCCATAGCCGCGCACCATGATGTCCAGCTCGGAGAAGCCGTCGCGCCGGGAGCAAATCTCCAACGCTCGGAGCGCAACGTCATTGGCGAAGTTGCGTTGCGTGAAGCTGCGCAGCAGCAGGATTCGCTTGGCTTCTTCGGGACGCCGCTCCCGCGCCCGGTAGGTGTCAGTGTCGATGTGGTTGGGAATGACTTCGACGGAGGTGGCCTCCACACCGACGTCGAATTCGGAGTAGCGACGCTGGGTCTGGGAAACGAACACCTTGGTGACGGCGGGGTCCGTGAAGACCGGTGCCGCAGCACGAAACCGATCCTGATTCTGGGCATCGCGGATATGGCGAATGGCGAAAAGTTCCTCGGTTGTGGTGTTGCCCTGCAACCGACGGTAGTCGCGGACCTCGTAACCGTGGAACCACACGGCAAGATGTCGGCCAGGGATGCGGGCGTGCAACTCATCAAGCGCCTGCGGCGTGGGGGAATGGGCGAGCACGGGGGAGCCGGATTCTGCAATCGCATCGAGAGCGGCGGTGAGATCGGCCGGTCGGATGACGGCCACGGGAGCGGTTTCATCCTCTAGAAGGGCTGGCTTGCCGATGTTGAGGGGGGAGTAGTCCACCACCACTCCGCGGAGTCCCGCCCTGGCGTAGGCCTCCACTCGCGTGCGCACGTATTCCGAACCCGTGCGCCAGTGGTGGGGATACGTCACTGCCATGACCACGAAGTCGTGACGCGTCCGCAACGTGTCCAGAACAGATGCCACCCCGGTCTCAGCGGTGCTCGTCACGACGCATCCGGTTTGGCGTAGTGCCCACGTCGAAGAACTTTCTTTGCCATCAGTCGCTCCGGCTTCTCCAGCTGCTTCTTCAGCCGGGCGACGTGATTCTCGAGGTTGACGATGGTGGTTCTGAGCGTCTCCTGCGTAGTCCCCTCCGATTCCTGAGCGGACGTGACCTCTGTCAGCTGCGCCCGCAACTCACGAGTCTGAGTGTGTTCCTGCTGCAGCTTCTCCTTGAAGACCTGGGCCTCCGCGCGGGCCTGGTCCACACGCTCCGCGAGCGCAAGGGCATCGGCGCGGAGTTCATCGATGGTGCGCCCCGCCTCCGCGAGTTGCCGGTTGGCGGCGTCGAGTTCTGCACGCGCCAATCGCTCAAGATGGGTGGCGCTCTGGTCTGGCTGCGTCAATGGATCCACGCATGGAGCCTACCGACGAACTCTGAGCGCTGCTCATGAGACGGCCGATCGACGTGGACGACCAGTGCGGGAAACTGCGGAAGCTCAGTCGGTGCCGGTGTCCATGGCGGAGCGCAGGCCTGCGGAATCGATCTCGTCGTCCGGCTTGACAGCACCGATCTCAGCGATCTCATGGGCGCCGCCGGGCGTCAGTTCTCCGATCAGGTCGGCGGCCTTGCCGGTCAGCGTCCCCTGGCGGGCGTAGAGCTCCAGCTTGTCGCGGGAATCGGCGATGTCCAGGTTGCGCATGGTCAGCTGACCAATGCGGTCCGTGGGACCGAAGGCTGAATCCTCCACGCGCTCCATGGAGAGTTTGTCGGCCTCGTAGGAGAAGTGCGGGCCACTCGTGTCGAGGATTGTGTAATCGTCGCCGCGGCGCAGCCGTAGCCGCACCTCGCCCGTGACGGCGGATGCCACCCAGCGCTGGATGGACTCTCGCAGCATCAGGGACTGGGGATCCAGCCAACGACCCTCGTACAGCAGCCGACCGAGCTGCCGCCCATGGGTGTAGTAGTTGGACATGGTGTCCTCATTGTGAATGGCTGCCAGCAGGCGCTCGTAGGCGATCCAGAGCAGTGCCATGCCGGGGGCCTCGTAGATCCCGCGTGATTTGGCCTCGATGACCCGGTTCTCGATCTGGTCGCTCATGCCCAGGCCGTGTCGCCCCCCGACGGCGTTGGCTTCCAGCACGAGGTCGACGGCGGAGTTGAACCGCTGGCCGTTGATAGCCACGGGGCGCCCCAGTTCAAAAGTGACGCTGACATCCTCGGTGTCGATGGCAACCGATGGGTCCCAGTACTTCACACCCATGATGGGCTCGACGGTCTCCAGGGACACCTCCAGGCTTTCCAAGGTCTTGGCCTCGTGCGTCGCGCCCCAGATGTTGGCGTCAGTGGAGTATGCCTTCTCCACCGAGTCGCGGTACGGCAGATCGCGGGCGGTCAACCACTCGCTCATGCCGGTGCGTCCGCCCAGCAGGCTGACGAACTCCTCATCGAGCCACGGCTTGTAGATCCGCAGGGCTGGATTGGCCATCAGGCCGTAGCGGTAGAAGCGTTCAATATCGTTGCCCTTGTACGTGGAGCCGTCGCCCCAGATGGACACGTTGTCCTCGGCCATGGCGCGTACCAGCATCGTGCCGGTGACAGCGCGTCCGATGGGTGTGGTGTTGAAGTATGCGCGGCCGGCGCTGCGGATGTGGAACGCGCCGCAGGCGAGTGCTGACAAACCCTCCTCCACCAGCGCTGAACGGCAATCCACCAAGCGCGACAGTTCTGCGCCGTAGACGTCTGCACGGCCGGGCACGGAATCGATGTCCGGCTCGTCATACTGGCCGATGTCTGCGGTGTATGTGCAGGGTATGGCGCCGCTCTCGCGCATCCATGCAACGGCCACGGACGTATCCAGGCCACCGGAGAAGGCAATGCCGACGCGTTCGCCGACGGGAAGGGAAGTCAGGACTTTGGACACGGGGCCACTGTATCGGCTCAGCTCCAATGTCCTTGACGACCGCTAGAGTGTGGAACTGGTTTCGCCTCCAAAGCCCCCCGTCACTGCACAGGAGAAACATGCAACAACCGCATGCCGTCATCGCTCTTCCCAACAACATAGAGATCGATGCGCGCGCGCACCGCAACGGTCTTGCACTGCTTGCGGCGGGATACAAGGTCACCATGGTCGGGTTCGGCGCGGGTATCCCGCCCCGGGGGTTCATAGCCGGTATGCCCTACATCCTGTGCTCCCCCCGGGCAGCTGCACCCGTGAAGCGGCCCCTGTCGTTGGTCTATCGGGGAGTGCGCAAGGCGTTCCATCTGGCAGCGAACCGCCGTCCACCGCAGGAAGTGCTCAAGCAGGTTGCCCGAATCGACGAAGCCACGTACCGCATCACGGACAAGGCCCGTGAGCTCAAGAACAAGGTGAGACCTCCGGCACAGGAGCCGGAGGAGGAACGCAAGCTGTGGGAGAAGGCCCTGCCCCACGTGCCGGAGATGGTCCGCTCCATGAAGCCGTACGTGCTCGAACTGCAACCCGATCTGATTGTCACCGACGTCCACCTGCTGCCGCTGGCCACCGAGGTGGCGACGATCTGGCGCGCGCAGGGCCACGCCGTCGGCGTCGTCTACGACGCCAGAGAATACGTGTACGGACTGGCCAGTGAGGACACCAACGTCACGGAGGGATTCCCCGCGCTGGAGGCCGAATACATTGGCAGCTGCGACGCCACCGTCACTGTGTGCGAACCGATCGCGGATTTCCTGGCAGAGAAGTACAGCCTGCCCGTCACTCCGCAGCTGGTTCCCAATGCGCCCATCTACGCTCTACCGCCCGTGGATCACCCCATGACCGTCCGGGACCTACTGCACATTGACGACGACGCCCCACTCCTGGTCTACGCCGGCGGTCTGTCCTACCACCGCGGCGTGCACGACGTGGTGGCCGCCCTGCCGAAACTGCCGGGGGTGCATCTGGCCATCGGTGCACGGCGCGGCAGCAGCTACGTGTTGGAACTTGAAGAGCTGGCACACAGACACAAGGTGGCGGAGCGGGTCCATTTCGTCCCCTTCGCCCCCACACACGAGGTGGCCGAATACCTGGCATCGGCGACGGCCGCAGTCTTTCCGTTCCTGCCGGTGGGCAACCACAACTGGGCGGCGCCCAACAAGTACTACGAGGCCGTCCAGGCGCGGCTGCCCATCCTGACATCCAATATGGAATGGCTGGGGGAACGAGTGTCGAAGTTGGGGATCGGGGAAGTCTTCGAACACTCCAATCCGGATTCACTGGCCGCGGCCACCAGCACGCTGTTGTCACACATCGAGGACTACAGGGCGCGTTTCACCGACGAGATGGTTGCGCAGCACAGCTTCGAGGAATTCCTGCCCACCGTCCAGGAGGTCTGTCTGGACGTCACAACCTCCCGCGCCAAGGAGGGGCTGCGGCCCGGAACGCTTGAGGAGCAGCTCAGTGCCATCCGGCGAGACATGCTGACCCAGCGGGCCACCCTTGCCGACTCGGAAATCTTCGAGAGCCGCCCATGGCTGAGGATCGGCAACGCCAACACAGGGGGCCAGCCCAGGCTCTGGGCCTCCGCGCTGATGCGCGAGCACCCCGAGGCCATCGCGGAATCGGTATGGCTCATCCGAGACCAGCCGGTCACTTTCCCGGCTGATCACAATGTCACCTACCAGCAGTGGGTCTCACCCGCCTGGCAGCGTCAACTCGTCCGCAAACTGGAAAATCGTGTCACGCACGTCCTGACGGAGAGCCACCGCCCCGCGGTGGGGGCGAAGTTCGGTAAATATTTTCATGAGGAGACGGCCTGGTTCAAGGAGGTCGGCATCGCGCAGGCGCTCGTCTTCCACGGTTCAGACATTCGCAATCCGCGCCTGCATGCTGCTCTGGAACTGGATTCGCCGTTCCGGGACCCCGAGGAGGAACTCACCGCCGCGCTGCAGGGACAGGTGGATGCCATCACGCCCCACGTCCTCGCCTTTGACGGTCCGGTGTTTGTCACCACGATGGATCTGATGGACTATCTGCCTGAGGCGACGTGGTTGCCTGTGGTCGTCGATACCGACATCTGGTCCAGTGACATCGTGCCGTTCTCCCGCCCCGGCGCGCCCAAGGTCTTCCATGCTCCATCAAGGGGGTCCATGAAGGGCACCGATGATGTGGATCAGATCTGCCTTCGGCTGCAGGCTGAGGGCCGCATCCGTTATGTGCGCGAGGAAGGACTGACTCGCCAGCGGATGCAGGAATCGATGATGGATTGCGACATCGTGATCGACCAGCTGCGCCTCGGGGATTATGGCATCACGGCTGTGGAGGCCATGTCCGGTGGCAAGATCGTCATTGGGCACGTGTCCGAACGCGTCCGGAAGCGGATCGACGGCGACGTGCCCATCGTCGAGGCCGCATGGCACAATCTGCGCGAAGTTCTTGAGGCCGTGATGGAGAACCCGGACCGGGTTGCGGATCTCTCGCAGGCGGGCCGCGACTACGCCCGACGTTGGCATGACGGCCGCGCGAGCGCCGCCGTGCTGGCTGACTTCATGGGGCTGTGATGAGCTGCCGATGAGAGTACTCATGCTCGTGGCGACCTCCGTGGCCACTGATACCCGTGTGCTGCGGGAAGCCCGGACGCTTGTGGATGCGGGCAACACTGTCCACATCGTGGGTCGCTCAGTTCCGTCGGAGTTCGACGCAGGCGAGGGCATCACCGTTTCCAGCGTGGGCTCCTCGTCGGCTTTCCGTGCAGAGGGTCAGGCATCCCTCAGTGGGCGAAAGCTGACTGCCCCGGTACGGCTTGCGCGCTGGATTCTGCTGCCGCAACACCGTCGCAGCACCTTCGACCGATGGGCTGCGGGTGCCCATGACGAGGCACAGGGGCGGGAGTTCGACGTGGTCCATGCCCATGACTTCACCGCCCTGGCAGTGGGGGAGAAACTCGCCCGTGAGCATGGCGTCCCTTTCATCTATGACTCCCACGAGCTGTGGTCAGGTCTGCCACGGGAACACCGGCCCACTCCCGTCGCCGACTGGAGGGAGCGTCGTCGTGAGGCTCGGCTTGGTGGCCGGGCGGCGGCTGTGCTGACCGTCTCCGACGGTGTCGCCGATGCACTGAGGCGACAGTACGGTTGGCGCAACATCACGATGGTGCGCAACAGCTTCCCGTATCAACCGAAAGCGCCAGCCGCCATCGAGGCGCCGACTGGGTTGGTCTATGCCGGGCGCGTGGCAGCATTCAGGGAACTGGAGACAATTTCGGCAGCGAGCAGTGGGGTGACGTTGCCCATCACCGTTGTCGGTCCAGCGGATGAGACATTCCTGACGTCCTTCGAGCGCGGACAGCTCCATGTGCGCCCGGCGCTTTCATTGGACGCGGCATCCGTGCTCATCCAGGCTGCCGGGCTGTCGCTGGTGACCCACTCCAACAAGTGGGAGAACCACCGGCTGGCCATGCCGAACAAGCTTTTCCATGCCGTGAGTCTGGGCGTGCCTGTGGTGGCCACGGACGTGGGTGAACTCGGGCGGATGGTCCGCCACTACAACCTTGGAACCCTGTACGCACCGGGGGATGCCGCTGCGCTGATTCGGGCGGTGGCTGAGGCCGTGGCAGGATATGTAGTGTTTCGCACGGCCGTCGAGGCTGCTCGTCAGGAGTTGAGTTGGACAACCGACGCTGCACGTCTCCTTGATGTCTATGCGAAACTGACACCCGGACGGAGCGACCGTTCATGATGAGATGCAGCCAGCGGCTGCCGGGGGAGGGGTGACTGTGTCCAAGTCCACGGCCGAAACCGGCGACCAGTACAGGATCTACACACCACACCGGGCCGGCCTTCCGAAGATGCGGGAGTACTTCAAGGAGTTGTGGCGTCGTCGCGATTTTGCGATGGAGCTGAGCCACACCAACATGCGCGCCGCCAACACCAACACGGTGCTGGGCCAGGCATGGCTGGTCATCAATCCCTTGTTGCTCGCCGGGGTGTACTTCCTCCTGGTGGTGGTACTTCGGGGAGGGGAGACAGACTGGACGGAAATTTTTCCGCAGATCGCATCAGGACTGTTCCTCTTTTTCTACCTGACGGGCTCCATCCAGTCCTGTGCCACGTCGATCACCAACGCGGGCAGTCTCATCCTGAACATGAACTTTCCGAAGATGCTGCTCATCTTCTCCAACGTCTATCTGGCCTTTCGGAGGTTTCTTCCGACTCTTCTGGTCTACGCGGTCATCCACATCGCGGCCAGGAAGCCGTGGACGTTCCACATGCTCTGGATCCCTGTTGTCATCCTGGCGGTGACCGTGCTGGGAGTCGGGATTGGGTCTCTTGTTGCGACGTGGCAGCTGTATTTCCGCGACACTGCCCAGTTCCTGCCCTACTTCATCCGCATCTGGCTCTACGCGTCGCCGGTTCTGTACTCCGCCGAAGTGTTTCTGACCGGCCCCATCGGAAGTCGGCTTGGACTGTGGTCACTGATCAATCCCATGTTCTCCCCCCTCGGTGTCTGGTCCGACGCGCTCAACGGTATCCAGCCGCCGTGGCTGTACGTGGGCGTCATGTTCGCCTGGGCGTTCGGAATGCTGATCGTCGGTGTCCTGTACTTCATGTCAAGGGAGCGTGAGTTCGCTGTCCGCCTCTGAAGCCCCCATGGAACGAGATCCCGGCGCCCCGGAGCCCGTCGCCGACGCGTCGGTCACGCCCTTGGCGCAGCCGTCCGGTCACGGTGCCGTCGTCGTCAACGACCTCGACATCACCTACAAGGTCAACCTGGAACGCAAATCCACGCTCAAGAACGCGCTGGTCAAGGCTGGCAAGGGACAAAAACAGAGGTACCGCGAAGTCAGAGCCCTGAGGGGCGTCGACTTCGAAGTTCCCCAGGGACAGTGCACCGGTTTCATCGGAGCCAATGGTGCAGGCAAGTCCACCCTCATGCGAGCCGTTGCTGGCATCCTGCCGCCCACCTCAGGAAGCATCGAGGTGCGGGGGAAGGTCTCCACACTTCTTGCGTTGGGCGTGGGTTTCAACTCTGCGCTCACCGGCCGGGAGAACGTGACGCTGGGCGCTCTGGCGGCCGGCCTCAGCCGCAACGAGGTGAATGAAAAATTCCAGGAGATCGCCGACTTCGCTGACCTGGGCGACTTCATCGAAATGCCCATGCGCACCTACTCCTCCGGCATGTTCTCACGGCTGGCCTTCTCCGTGGCCGTCAACATGAACCCGGACATCCTCATCATCGACGAGGCCCTCTCCGCAGGCGATGCGAGCTTCAAGGAACGTGCAGCCAAGAAGATGAATGCCCTCATGGCGGAGGCGGGCACCATGCTGCTCGTCTCACACGCCCTGGCGACCATCCAGGACCTCTCCGACGAAGTCATCTGGCTCCACAAGGGCAGGCTCATCAAACGCGGTGAGCCCAAGCAGGTCTGCGACGCCTATCTCGAGTTCCTCAAGGTGGGCGACGAGAAGATGATCATGGAGGACTTCTGAACATCAGAGTCGCCATCGTCACCACCGGCCACGATGTGGGGGATGCCCGTCTGCACAAGACGGCAGCGGCACTGCGCAGGGCTGGATGCGATGTCCACGTGCACGGACTGGGTGAGACACACCAGGCTCCGGAGGGCTGTGCAGTCACCGTAGCGCCCTCCGCCGGGAAGCTGACGAGGGCGATGCGGGCCCTGATATGGCCGTGGATGATTCGGGCCGACGTGTTGCTGACCATCGATCCGGACACCGCACCCAGCGCCTTTCTTGTATGCAAGCTACGCCGCAGCGCATGGGTCGCGGATGTCCATGAGGACTACCGACAGCTGTTGCACGACCGCTCCTGGGTGCCACGGCCGCTGCTGACACTGCTGCAAGCCGGTGTGGGCGCCATGAACTGGATCATCTCCCGTGCTGATCTCGTCCTCGTTGCGGACGAGCACGTTCCGCCGCGCCGGGCTCCCCGACGGCATGTGCTGCGCAATGAGCCCGATTTCTCCCTCCTCCGCACTCCAACCCGGCCCGTCGAGGACGGCCGCTGGCGCGCCGTGTACGTGGGGGACAATCGACGCTCACGCGGGCTCCAGATGATGGTGGAGGCCGTCGCCGCCACAGCATTTGACGAGCGGCCCTGGGAACTGGACATCATCGGTCCGTCCTCAGGTGATGACCGAGTCTGGCTCGATGCACGGCTGCAGGAGCCGGACTGTCGCACCATCATTTTCCATGGCCGACGTGAACCGCGACGCGCGTGGGACATCGTCGCCGGGGCCGATGTTGGGCTGTGCCTGCTGGCGGATACGCCGGCCTTTGCCGATGCCATGCCGTCCAAGGTCTACGAGTACTTGGCCTGTGGGCTGCCGACGTTCGCCACGCCGCTGCCACGCGTTGCGGAGTTGTTGCGGCGCACGGGCGCGGGAACGCTCGTGACTTCAACTGGAGAGACGGTGGACGCTCTGCGTCGCTACGCCTCCGATGCGCAGTGGCGCGCCAGCCTCGTCGCGTCGGCGCACACGGCTGGGGAAGCGGCCCGCGGCAAGCCGAACGCGTACGACGAAGTGGCGGCCCTCATCAGGCAGCTGCCCGCATCGCGCTGAATTCAGCCCTGCCACCCAGTGGTGTGACGAAAAGACGCTCGCCCGGCAGTGTCGCTGCCGGGCGAGCGTCCCCACCCCCCGTCTTTACCACCCGGCTCAGGCCAGCCGTCCCGTCACTCCTCCAGGAGCAATTCGAAGGGGTCCACCAGCGGGAGCTCGTAGCTGTCCAGGTCGGACGTCCAGGATTGTGTCCCATCCTCCAGCGGGCGCTCGTAGCTGTCCGGAGCGGGTTGGCGCTGGGGCGTCCGGGCCTGCGCCCGATCCTTGATCGGGGGCGGAATGGAGCCGTGACGTGCAGGGGCCATCGGCTCCCACCGCGCGGCGTACTCCCAGAGGAACCGGGCCTCGGAGGCCGTGAATCCGGCCTTGTAGGCCCGCTCATACAAGCTGAGGAGCTCAAGAACGTGGGTCTCGTGGTAGCCGTAGTGCAGGTTGCGTCCCGCGTAGCGTTCGGGTACCTCGATGTTGGTGGCAGACCGTGTGAGCGTTACCTCTTCACCAAATTCCTGCCACTGGCCACCACTGTAGGCCTCCAGCTGACCCGTTCCGCTACCAGTGAGCGACAGGGCGAGGGTGGGCGCCTCCCGGACCGACAGATCGTCGACCTGATGGTCGCCGGGCTTGAGCGCCTTGCCCACTGCATCCGCTTGACGCAGCTCGATGTCCCGGTACTGAACCGTGGTGCCCGTGATGCCATAGCTGCTGTGCAGCAATTGGACGAGCATGTCGCAGCCTGCTGGCGGTGCATTGAAGCCCATCGTGTAGGTGTCCCACTCCCGACCACGCGTCTTCTGCGTCTCGTAGAGCAGGGATACGTCCTTTTTGTCCCGGCCGCACTGCTGGTAGACCGCCACTCTCCCCGAAAGTCCCTTGCCCTCACTCAGGGTGAGGTTGGCGTCGAGGGTCATGGTCAGGGGTTTCGATGCCTCGAATCGGCTGCTGGGAATGATCTGATGGATCCCCTGCCACCCGTTCTTGTCGCTGCGGATGGTCACGGTGCCGTTGCGTTCAGTGACCATCGAGCTGGGAGCGGCGATGGATCGCCACTCGTTGGCGACTCTGCCACCTGTGCGCACATTGAAGAATGGCTCCAGGAGTCTGGGGGGAGTGGTTGTCGTCGCATTGGTGACGGGAAGGTCGACGCCCACGCCGTTCAGCTGCGCCCTGTCGAGACGTAGATTCTTCCCCGGGACCTTCGTCAGCCGGAGCGGCGCGGCGGGGTAGCCGCGGACCAAGTCGTAGCTCGTCAGAGTGCCGCCCTCAACCTCCACCTCCTGCAGCGGTAGGACGCCTTCCAGGACAGGAATGGCCTCGTTGAACAGTTCGCGGGCCCGTGCGCCCCTCTCGGTCCCCGTGTTCCGTGCCCAGAGGTCGAGGCCGATGATGGCCTCCAGGTGACCGTTCAGCACGGTGGTGGGAGTCTCGGTGGGATATTCCTCAAACCAGAGGAAACCCTCATCACGATGCAGGAACCCGCCTGCGTCAAGGGGGACCTCAAAACTGTTGAGGATCTGGCCGCCCACGTTCAGCCAAGAGCTGTCACCAGTGCTGCTCGCGAGTTCCGCCATCAGACCGAGCAGGGCACCCTGTGCCAGGCCAGACTTCCAGCCAGGCTCGAGGGCCGGGATCTCATCGGTGCCGGTGGCGTCGAATTCAAACATGTAGGGGAACCACCGGACGGTTTTTCCTCTGTAGGTTTCGGTTTCCGATCCCTCCATCAGTGCCGTGGTGGCCAAGTCGAAGAGGCAGTCCCACTTCACCGGATCCTGGGACTTCAGCGCTGTGTTCCGCAGAATCGTTCGGGTGAATTGTGCGATTGACGTGGGGTTGTAGCGCGTGTTGGGCGTGTAAGGCGTCTTGATGAGGTGGGGGATCTTCTTGCCGTCCACAGTGCTCACCTTGTATCCCGCGGGGATGGGCAAGTTACTGCATTTGCTTGGGGGTGGGGGAGGGGGAGGTGCGACCGAGAACTGCACGATGTTGTTGAACATCCACTGATTGATCCGGCCGTAGGTACGCGGATTCTCGCTCACCACCCCGATGGTTGTGGCGTAGATGTAGCTGCGGCAGCCATTGCGGCCGGTGGTGGGCGTGTCGCACTCGGTCCTCCATTGGCGTCCGTCCGCGCTCGTCCACGAACCGTTCTCCCCGAGCGGGTTGCCGGCCCATGTCTTCCGGGGGGACGGGAGGTACGTGAGGTTGTTGAAGACCCAGTCAGTCGTCTGCACGTAGCGGCCATCTTCGTAGGTCACCTGTGTGGCGAGGATCTCGGTGCGGCACCGCTCCACGGTCGAGGAATATGGATCACATTTGGTGAGCCATTCTCGCCCATTGACCGAATGACGGCCCTCTTCTGTGTAAACATCGACGGCCGCGGCTGGCGTCGCGGGCTGCATCACGAGCGCAAGCGTCGCGGTCATGACGGTGGCAAGCAAAAGGCGAAGGGGGGTTAACCTTTTCACAGGGTGCTCCTATTGATACGTGTCGCTGAAGGTGGCGGAACCGGACATAGTGACCAACCCTAACTGCAGGGGTGCCCAATTTCTCATTCAAGGCCGGACAAGTACGACGTGGTATGCGGTCGCGGCGCAGTATGGGCGCGGGATCTTGGCCAAGGCGTCACCCGTACCGGTCCCATGGACGCGAAGCCCGGGCTGTATGCTCCTCGATTGAAGCAACAACCAAGGAGATTGCATGGTTCGCATCCAGGAAAGCGCTGACGTCTCTGCTGACGCCGTGATTGGCGAAGGCTCTTCGGTCTGGCATTTGGCACAGGTTCGGGAGCAGGCAGTGCTCGGCGAGAACTGCATCGTGGGCCGCGGTGCCTACGTGGGTACCGGTGTGAGGATGGGGAAGAACTGCAAGCTGCAGAACTATGCGCTTGTGTATGAACCGGCAATCCTTGAGGACGGCGTTTTCATCGGTCCGGCAGCGGTATTCACCAATGACTACTTCCCTCGCGCCGTGGACCCGGACGGCAACCTGAAGCGCGGTGATGACTGGGAAGCCATCGGCGTGACCTGCCGCACCGGCTCCTCCATTGGGGCCCGTGCTGTGTGCATCGCACCGGTCACAATTGGGCGCTGGGCCATGGTGGCCGCCGGCGCCGTCGTTACCAAAGATGTTCCAGATTTTGCGCTCGTCGCCGGTGTCCCGGCGAAGCGCATCCGGTGGGTGGGACGCGCAGGCTTCCCCCTGGAGCCCGGAGCTGAACCCGGCCAGTGGGTATGCCCGCAGACCGGCGCCGTATACACCGAAGACAACGAAACTCTTGTGGAGGTTAACCCGTGACTGAATTCATCCCCCCGGCCAAGCCGTTGATCGGTGTTGAGGAGCGTGAGGCTGTTGATCGTGTGTTGCGCTCGGGCATGATTGCGCAGGGTCCTGAGGTGAAAGCTTTTGAGGAGGAGTTCGCGCAGCATTTCGGGTTGGGGCGTGCGTGTGTGGCGGTGAATTCGGGTACTTCGGGTCTGCATCTTGGTCTTCTGGCGTGTGGTATCGGTGTCGGTGATGAGGTGATTGTTCCCTCGTTCACGTTTGCTGCGACGGCGAACTCGGTGGCGTTGACTGGTGCGACGCCGGTGTTTGCCGATATTTCGGCTGATGATTTCTGTCTGGATCCGGCCTCGGTGGAGGCGGCTGTGACGGAGCGCACGCGGGCGATCATGCCGGTGCATCTGTATGGCCATCCGGCGAAGATGCGGGAGTTGCAGGCGGTTGCTGACCGGCATGGGTTGTTGGTGTTTGAGGATGCTGCGCAGGCCCACGGTGCCTCGTTGGACGGCACCCCGGTGGGGGCGTTTGGTGCGTTTGGGATGTTTTCTCTGTATCCGACGAAGAACATGACTTCGGGTGAGGGCGGGATGGTTTCGGCCGCTGATGATGAGGTCGAGCGCTCCCTGCGGTTGTATCGGAATCAGGGGATGTTGCAGCAGTATCACAATGAGGTGGTGGGGTTGAACAATCGGATGACTGATATTCATGCCGCGATCGGTAGGGTGCAACTGACGAAGGTGGGTGCCTGGACGGCGCAGCGCCAGGACAATGCCGCGTTCTTGTCGAAGCATCTGGAAGGTGTCACTACGCCTCCTACGTTGCCGGGTGCGGTACATGTGTTCCACCAGTACACGGTGCGTGTGGCTGAGGATCGCGACGGTGTGGCTGCGGCGTTGAAACAGGAGTACAGCGTGGGCTCGGGGATGTTTTATCCGGTGCCGAATCACCGCCTGAAGCCGTTCCAGTCGCCGGTGGAGTTGCCGGAGACCGAACGCGCCGCGAAGGAGTGCCTGTCGTTGCCGGTGCATCCATCGCTGAGCCAGGAGGATTTGGAGCGTGTGGTGGAGGCTGTCAATGCTGTGGTGAAGGCAGGTGCCTGAGATGGCGAATCTGAAGGCTGGTTTGATTGGTATTGGCATGATGGGCCGCCACCACGCCCGCGTGCTCAGTTCGTTGGACGGTGTTGACCTTGTGGGGATCATGGATCCGGGTGGTGACAAGTGGGGGGTTGCCGGGGGCCGTCCGGTCTTTGACACCGTCGATGAGCTCCTGGAGCTGGAGTTGGATTACTGCATGGTCGCGACACCGACGGCACTGCATTTGGAGACGGCGTTGAAGCTGGCCGCTGCTGGGGTGCATGCGATCATCGAGAAGCCTTTGGCGGTGGATGTTGCGAGCTCGCTGCAGATTGTGGACGCCTTCTCGAAGGCTGGCTTGGTGGGTGCTGTGGGGCATATAGAGCGGTACAACCCGGCGTTGCAGCAGGCGAGGCAGCGGATTGCGGAGGGTCAGTTGGGCCGGGTGATTCAGGTCGCCACCAGGCGGCAGGGTCCGTTCCCGGCGCGGATCGCTGATGTGGGTGTGGTCAAGGATTTGGCGACTCACGATATTGATCTGACGGCGTGGGTAGTGCAGTCGGCGTACAAGCAGGTGGCCGCGAATTCCAGCAATATGTCGGGTCGGGAGTATGAGGACCTGATCTCGATGACCTGCAAACTGGACAATGGTGTGGTGACCAATCATTTGGTGAACTGGCTCTCCCCGCTGAAGGAGCGTGTCACCGTCATCACGGGTGAGACCGGTGCGTTGGTGGCTGACACCCTGACTGCTGATCTGACGTTTTATGCGAACGGGACTGTGGAGAACACGTGGCACGATTTGGCGCAGTTCAAGGGTGTCTCTGAGGGCACTGTGGTGCGGTATGCGTTCAACAAGCCGGAGCCGTTGATGCGTGAACACGAAAACTTCCGAGACGCCGTCCTGGGCAAAGATGCAGACATCGTCACCCTGGAACAAGGACTCAACACCGTCCGCGTCGCCGAAGCAGCCATCGAATCCGCCAACACGGGGTGCACCATCGCCCTGGGCGATGAAGGCTGAGGGCCTGCACACCGAGGACACGGATACACCCCAGCGAGCGACGGGGTCACCGAGAACGGCCCACCACAGGTTGAGAGCTTTCCTACCTGTAGTGTTTGCAGGCCTCAGCATGATTGCATGGTGGGCGCTGCACCGCTACTGGTTCATGGCGGGGGATGATTACGTGCACGTCGGACAGGGAGGCCACCCCGGCGGACAGTTCACCGCCGCTGACTGGTGGGCAGCACTGGCCAACGATTGGACCATGCGCAACGGACGCCTCGCGGACGCAATCGTGCGGCTTGTACTGCGACCCGGGGCCTGGTTCTATCCCCTCTTCGCCCCCATCATGCTGACTGTGGGCGGCTTGGCGATCGCCTGGGCGACGCAACAAGCGCGACGGGACAACCGAGCACCGTGGGTGTGGGCCGCTGGCCTGTTGCTCCTTCCAGTCCTGTTCTGGTTCCACCCCGAAATGGCCGGGGACGGAGTGTTCTGGGCCTCCGGTGCCATCAACTATGCACTCCCGCTGTCGATGCTGATCGGTTGCATCGGCCTCTTGACGCACCTGCTCCGTGGCGGTTCCATCCCGTGGGTCCTGATGCCACTGGTGGTCGCATGGGTGATGCTGACCGATGCCATCCAGGAAATGAGTTCGCTCGCCCTCTTCTTCGTGACGGTGGCAGTCCTCGTCACACAGTGGCGGCGCATGACCGTACAGCTGTGGACCCTGTGCGGCGCCGCGCTGAGTGCTTTCGTCGTCCACATGTCAGCGCCAGGGCTCTGGAAGCGCGCCGGCATCATCGCCGACGCAGCTCCTGGCTCCACAGTGGAACGATTGGCGCTCGCGATCACCACGTCATCGACGATCCTGTGGCAACGGACATCGCTGTTGTGGCTCGCCATCATGGTCATCTTCGTGGCGGTTGCCCTCTGGCCGGGACGCCACACACGTGGGGATCGCGTGGCAGCGTGGATCGCAGCGGCAGCCGGAGCTGCCTTCGGACTTGCCTCCATGGCGTACCGCACCAGGTTCGTGGCCGGCAGGATCGCTGAGAACGGGATGCCCGTGAACATGGTGCCCCACACGTGGTTGGTGGTGGTGACGCTGTCCTTCGCCGCCATCGCGATCGCGGTGGGACTCCACCGGCTGCGTCGCTACTGGGGAGTCGTGCCCCTGCTGGCGTGGGCGGCCTACATCGGCAACTGCGGATTCGTCTTCGCCACCGGCATCGTCGGAACACGGGCGCACTTTCCACCAGCGGTGCTGCTGGCGCTCGTCGTCCTGGCAATGGGCGCCGCCATCGCCGAGCGCAGGATGGAGTGGGACCGGGCGGCGGCCGCGCTGGTGGTGGCCGGACTGCTCATTCCTGCGGTCGGCTGGTTCGACCAAACACGCGTGCACCTGTGGCGCAATTGGAGCGTCGTTGATGCACAGATCGTGACTCCACTTGAACAGGCAACCGGAAGCGACGACGGTGAAGTAGTTCTTCCCGCCACGCTGCCGTATCCCGAGTTGACCTACTTGCGTGCCTTCGAGCTACCCAGTCACGAGAAGTGGCTGAAGTCCTACTACGACATTGGTGACGGCGTCACGCTGACGAATCCGTAGCGTCACGCTGAGCTGGGAATTCTCTGCTGTCGTCGAATACCGCTGGACTCCGGTCGTGGAGAATGAAAGCGGTGATCACGAACGTGAACGGGATTGCGGCGATCCCCATGACCAGGGTGGCATAGCGCTCGTCCCAGCCCAGCCCGGACACCAGCGCCACCGACCCCACGCTCGTCAGCAGCAGGTTGACGAGCGACGACGCGGGAAAGGCCAGGAATTTTTTCATGGTTGGTCGTACCTTGAAGGTGAACCAGCAGTTCACAAAGAACGAGAACACCACGGAGACGGCCCACGCCAGGACATGCGCCGCGAGGTACGGCAGCAACAACAACAGCAGCCGGTAGCACCCGTAGTACACAGCAGTGTTGGCCAGCCCTGTGAGGCCGAAGCGGATGAGTTGGTGGAAACGCGTCCGCATCAGTCTGCGGGACCATGCGTCGCCGACGGCTGCGCCTCAGATGTCACGGAGCGGGGGGAGGGGAGGGCCGCTGCCTGTTCGTCGGACAGGATCTTCCTGTGCTGGGTGTCGTCGGCGATGATGTAGGCAGGACGACGCTTGACCTCGGTGTGGATGCGGCCCACATACTCGCCCATCAGGCCCAGCACCACCAACTGAATTCCACCGAACAACACGATGGTGCCGATCGTCGTGAGGTAGCCCGCAGCCTCGACGCCGTAGAGAAGCCAGCGCCCGAACAGCCACAGCAGGTACAAGAAGCTGATAAGTACGGTCGTGATGCCAAGGTGGACCCCGAGCCGCAGCAATCGGGCATTGAACGCGATGACTCCATCAATGCCGTAGTTCACCAGGCCGTAGAGCCCCCATGAGGACTTCCCCTGCCCCCGGATGACGTTGGTGTAGTCCACCACCGCGCGCGGGAAGCCGATCCACGCGAAGAGACCTTTGGAGAATCGGTTGGTTTCCGTCAACTGGAGAAGTGCGGTGAGCGCCCGTCGGGAGATCAGCCGAAAGTCACCGACTCCGTCCTCGAGGGGGACATCTATCAGCGACCTGACTGTGCGGTAGTAGAGCTTCGAGAGCTGGGTTCTGAGCCATGGGTCACCTGAGCGTGTGCGGCGTGCGACCACCTGATCCACACCCAGGTCATGCATCGTGTGCAGCATCTCGGGGAGCAGGCTGGGGGGATGCTGCAGATCGGCGTCCATGACCACCACGGCGTCGCCCTCAGCCGCTCGCAGACCGGCCAGCATCGCTGCTTCCTTCCCGAAGTTGCGCGAAAGGTTGATGCCCCGCACCCGTTGCTCCGATGACGTGGCTTCCTCGATGCGCTGCCAGGTGGCATCGGTGCTGCCATCGTTGACGAGAATGAGTTCCCACACAACGTCGAGTCCTGCGAGTGACTCACCCACAGCGGACACCAGCGAAGTGACGTTGCTCTCCTCGTTGTGGCAAGGGCAGACGACCGAGAGGTGTCGCGTCGAGCTCGTCATATCGGGCGCTTTCTTCGGGGCTGCAGACGCAATGCTAACCCAGCCGTCCACGGGCGATGGCGGTGAGCTGCCCGCTCACCCTGGGATGACACCGTAGGCCACCACCCACCGCAACGCAGACTGACGGGACAGGACAGAAGGTCAACAGTTTGGTTCCTCAGGTGCGGCGGCTGGGGGTCCAGAGTGCTGGACGCGGTAGACTGCGCGAGGCTTGTCTTGGCCCACCCCCCAGTTTCTCACGAGGAGTCAGCTCTTGAAGATCACCGTTGTTGCGCTTGGGAAGATCGGTTTGCCGTTGGCTGTGCAGTTTGCTGATGCGGGTCATGAGGTGGTGGGGGCTGATGTGAATGCGGCCACTGTGGAGTTGGTGAATGCTGGTGTGGAGCCGTTCCCGGGTGAGGCTGATTTGCAGGTAAAGCTGTCGGCTGCTGTGGCGGCTGGCTCGTTGCGGGCCACCACTGATACCACCGCTGCTGTCGCTGAATCTGATGCTGTGGTGGTGGTGGTGCCATTGTTTGTGTCCGCCGATGGTGTTCCGGAGTTCGGGTGGATGGATGATGCCACGTCTGCGATCGGGGCGGGGTTGAGGCCGGGGACGTTGGTCAGTTATGAGACGACGTTGCCGGTGGGTACTACCCGGAATCGGTGGAAGCCGATGTTGGAGGAGCGCTCTGGTTTGGTGGAGGGCACTGATTTTCATCTGGTGTTTTCGCCGGAGCGTGTTTTGACGGGGCGGGTGTTTGAGGATTTGCGGAAGTATCCGAAACTGATCGGTGGCTTGTCGGAGGCTGGGGCGGCGCGTGGTGTGGAGTTTTATGAGGCGGTGTTGAGTTTCGATGACCGTCCGGATCTGGCGCGGGGCAATGGTGTGTGGGATCTCGGTACTGCTGAGGCGGCGGAGATGGCGAAGTTGGCGGAGACCACGTATCGGGATGTCAACATTGGTCTTGCGAATCAGTTCGCGCGTTTTGCTGGTGCGAACGGTATTGATGTGTATCAGGTGATTGAGGCGTCGAACTCTCAGCCGTACAGCCATATTCATCGGCCGGGTATCGCGGTGGGTGGGCATTGTATTCCGATTTATCCGCGGCTGTATTTGTGGACTGATCCGGGTGCGAGTGTGGTGGAGGCGGCCCGTGAGGCGAATGCGGCGATGCCAGCTCATGCCGTTGATCTCGCGGAGACCGCAGCTGGGACGCTGGAGGGTAAGAGGGTGGCGGTGTTGGGGGCGTCGTATCGTGGGGGTGTGAAGGAGACCGCCTTTTCTGGTGTGTTCCCCGTGGTGGCGGCGCTGCAGGCCAGGGATGCGCATGTGGCGGTGCATGATCCGTTGTATTCCGATGATGAGTTGGTTGGTTTGGGTTTCACGCCGTATCACTTGGGTGAAGAAGTCGATGTGGTCATCGTTCACACCGATCATGCCGCGTACCGGGGTTTGGAGCCTTCTGATGTGCCGGGTGTGGCTGTGATCGTCGATGGCCGCCGGTCCCTGGATGCGGACGCCTTCACCGGAACCACGTTCGTCGTCATCGGCAAGGGAGACTGAGACGGTGCAGAAGCCGCCACGGGTGGTGCTGTTCAGGCATGCTCCCATCGACATTGATTCACGTGTCAAGAAGTTCGCCACCACGCTTTCCCGGGCCGGATACGAACCGATCGTCATCTCGCTGGAACCCGTCGGAGGAATTGCGGGGGAGTACAGGCTCGGCGAGGACATCCGCGTCATCCGGGTGCCCATCATCCGCGCGCCGCGCGAAGGCGCTGACACCAGCAGGGTCAACAACCTTGAAGCGCGACGCACCCAGCACCGTAGGCGTGCTGTGTACCGGACACGCATCACGGGTGCCAACACCTCGTCGGCCAAGGCACTCCTGCAGTGGGTCAGAAGCACCGCCAAGGTTGCCTACCTCAAGGCGGAGGACGGGGTGTCAGACGTCGCTTTCCGAGCCCAGCAGGCCCGGGACAAACGCGCTGGTCAGAAGGATCCGTTCGTACTGGCCGGTGTTGACCGTGGCCTGCCCGTGGTCGCCGATGTCGCACACACCCTGACCGGCCTACTGGTTGAGCTGCAACCCGACGTGCTGCACGCCCATCACCCCCAAGCCCTCCTCGCTACCCGCGACGCCCTCCGGATCCTGCGGGGCCAGGGGCGCGAGGTGAAGTTCTTCTACGACGCGCGTGAGAACTTCGCGGGCATTCCCGAACTGGAGAAGGGGCTGCAAGCAGGCCATGAGGCGCTCCTTGCCTGCGAGCGCGCCATGATCGGCGAGGCCGATGTGGTCTCCACGGTCTCGGAACCGATCGCAGACGTTTTGTTGAAGAACAACTCCCTTGCCGCGCGCCCCGAGGTGCTGCTGAACATGCCCCCACTGTCCACCCTCGCCGGCCCCAGTACGGTGCGGGAAGTGGCCGGACTCGGCAGCGAGGTCCGCATCGCTTTGTACTCCGGCACGATGAGCTGGGCACGCGGGATCGAGACCATCATCAAGGGAATCGCGTACATGCCGGATGACGTACACCTCGTCATCGTCTCAGTGCCGCTGCCGCACCCCATGATTCCGAAACTCGAGGCGCTGGCCGGGGAACACGGCGTGGCGGATCGGCTTCATTTTGTCGGCCCAGTGAGCCAGGACCAGCTACTGCACTACCTGTCCGGCGCCGACGTCGCGATCCATCCGCTGCCCGGCGGCTCACCCAACCATGATGCCGCTATGCCCAACAAACTGTTTGAGTACCTGCACGCCGGGCTGCCCCTGGTGGTCTCCGACGCCCGACTCATGGCCGAGTTTGTGACCACCAACCAAGTGGGGCGCGTCTTCACCTCTGAGGACCCGCAGTCCTTTGGCAAGCAGGTGGGTGCCACTCTTGCCGATCCGCCTCTGGATCGGGTTCGCGATGTGGCGGCCACGTACTCGTGGCAGGGCCAGGAAGAGGCCATCATCTCGTTGTACAACCAGATCACCGGGTTCGACGGAACCCTGCCGGGCGACGACGTCGCCTTCGGATCGCTGGAAGTAGCGCCCGCCTGACCTGACAGTGATCGTGGCCGCGGCCGGGCCGTCATCGCTGAGTGGCTGTGGTTGACTTGGTGACTGTGAAGATCATGAGCGTCGTCGGTGCCCGCCCCCAGTTCGTGAAACTGGGCCCCATTGCTAAAGCGTGCCGGGCTCGCGGTGATGTGGAGCACGTCATCGTGCACACCGGGCAGCATTACGATCCCCTGCTTTCAGACGTGTTCTTCCGGGATCTGGACATTCCAGTGCCCGATGCCCACCTCGGCGTCGGATCCGGCACCCACGGCCGACAGACAGGTGCCATGCTGGCGGCGATGGACGGGGTCCTGGAGGATCATCAGCCCGATTGGGTGCTGGCCTACGGTGACACCAACTCAACAGCGGCCGCCGCCATGGCAGCAGTGAAGACACACGTGAAGTTGGCCCACCTCGAAGCAGGGCTGCGCTCATTCAACCGGCGCATGCCCGAAGAGCACAACCGCATCATCACCGACCATCTCGCTGATCTGCTGCTGGCCCCCACTGAGGTGGCCGTCCAGCACCTCGCGGCCGAAGGTCTGGCCAAGCGCACCAGACAGGTGGGCGACGTGATGACCGACGTGTGCCTGGCCACCCGGGATGCCGTCGCAGACCAAGCGGTGCAGGTACCCGCGGAAGTGAATCCGGATGCACCGTTCGTCCTTGCCACCATCCACCGGGCAGACAACACCGACGACCCAGTGAGGCTGCGGCAGATCCTGGAGTCCCTGACGGCGGTTCCGGTCCCTGTAGTGCTGCTCGCCCATCCTCGTCTGGTGGCAGTGGCACGCAGCCATGGCCTGGACCTGAGCGCGGGAAGCCTGGTGGCCAGTGAGCCCCTGGCCTACCCGCAGATGGTGCGCGCCGTGATGGCAGCTTCGGGCGTCGTCACCGATTCCGGTGGCCTGCAGAAGGAGGCGTTCCTGTTGGACACCCCCTGCACCACGCTCAGGACTGAAACCGAGTGGACCGAGACTCTGGACAACGGCTGGAACATTCTGGTCCCGGGACTGAACCAGCTCACCGATGTGGCTGTTCGTGCCCGCCCCACCGGTGAGAAGGGCCAGCCCTACGGCGACGGCAAAGCCTCAGAGCGGGTCATACAGGCCATCTTCGACCACTCGTAGTGACCCAGCTGTTCCTCAACGCCCTCATTCGGTGGCCGAGCGTTACCCGACCGAGTTCCCCGGTCGTCGATAGCGAGTGTCTGCGGTGCAATCTCGACAGGGCCGTGGCGGCCTACTCGATCTCGATCTGCGGTGTAAGGGGGTCGTTGGTCATCGTCTTTTTCCGGTCGTCGAGTAGCGAGCGTCAGCGAGTGTGTCGAGACGTCGTGGGGTGTGAGGGATCTCGACACG
>CANLSH010000016.1 GCA_947493705.1 uncultured Arachnia sp.
GTGGAGAAGCCGACTCCACCTCCCGTTGAGCCCGTGGAGAAGCCGTCTCCGCCTCCCGTTGAGCCCGTGGAGAAGCCCACTCCGCCCCCAGCTCCGCCTACAAAGGATCCGACCCCGCCTGCGGTCGAGCCTCCACCGCCCTCCGAAAAGGAATCGACGCCGGAGGCGTGACCGCGGCATCATGGGTGCATGAGTGACATCACGCAACGTCTGATCTACTTGGCCGTCGTACTGGTCATAGCGATCGTGCTGCGTCTCGTGCTGGTGGTGATCATCAATCGCAGCGTCCGGGCGCTGGCGGCACGTACACCTGATCCGGACAGCAGCACCATGAGTGGCAGATCAGGTGCCCTGATCGCTCGGGCCGGCGGAGTGTCTCGCGAGCGTCAGCGCCAACGCGTGACCACGCTCGGCTCACTGATGCGCAATGTGGTGGACGTGGTCATCGGCATCGTCACCTTGCTGACGGTGCTCTCCATCTTCGGCATACCCATGGCCCCCCTCCTGGCGTCCGCCGGCGTCGGTGGTGTGGCAATCGGCTTCGGAGCCCAGTCCCTCGTGAAGGACTACCTCTCGGGCATCTTCATGCTTGCCGAGGACCAGTTCGGCGTGGGCGACATCATCACGGTGGGAGACATCAAGGGCACTGTTCTGGAGGTCACCCTCCGGGTCACGAAGCTGCGGGACTTCACCGGCGTGGTCTGGTACGTGCGCAATGGCGAGATTCTCACGTTGGGCAACATCTCCCAAGGATTTTCCGTTGAGTGGATTGAGATCCCGGTGGCCATTGACGAGGATCCGGACAAGGTCATCTCCGTCCTGCGTGATGCCCTGGATGGGATGAGCGAGGAAGAGGCCTACGCGGATGTGTTGATGGACCAGCCCGAGGTGCTGGGCGTCGATTCCATGGCAGGCGGCACCATGATCATCAAACTTGCCGTTCAGGCCCACGCCAACCAGCACTGGGCAGCGGTCCGTGAGGTGCGTCGCCGCGCTCAGGAGGCTTGCGCGGCCGCCGGGATTCGCAAGCCCATTCTCTACCCCTCCACGCCCCAGTAGTTCGGCGGAGGCAGAGACTGGGCAACATTTCGGCTGGTCTGCCCACCGAGATGTTCCCCGAACTATTGGGCGTCTTGGTAACACAGCCCCTGACGAACACTTGCACGGGCGCTTAGGCTTGAAAGCGATGTGGTCCCGCAGAGAAGTTGTCGACTATGCGCTGCAGAGGCGTGCGACTCTGGAGTCGTGGCGTCGAGCGCCTCGTGCGCGGATGGCCGACGTCTGTGACGCGGAACCCATCCTGATCCGCTCCGCCCTGCACCACGGACAGGAACGGGAGGAGCGGTGCCCCATCTGTGGACATGGTCCGATGATGAGTCTCAACTATGTGTTCGGTGAGCAATTGGGGCAGTATTCAGGACGTATCAAGTCTCCTGTGGAACTCGAGGAGATGCAAAATGAATTCGGCGAGTTCAAGGTGTGCGTTGTTGAGGTGTGCACCGAGTGCAACTGGAACCACATGATCAAGACCTACCTCTTGGGGGATGGTCAAAAACGCAAGCCGCCGCGTCGGCGGAAAACGGTGGAGGACATCTATGGCTGAGGCGAAGCGTCCAAAGGCTCAGAAGCGGAGCAAATCCAGCAAGAACGGTGCGCGCAAGGTCTGGGGCCGCATCGGGATCACCGCACTCATTCTCTTCCTCGTGGCCGGTCTCATGGGGATGGGCACGTTCCTCTACCTGTACTCAACAACTGACCTGCCAGATCCCAATGAGGACTTCACCACCAACACAACGTTCATCTACTACAACGACGGCCGCAACGAGCTGGGTTCCCTTGCCGTTCAGAACCGCCAGACGTTGGAATACGGGAACATGCCCCAGGTGATGAAGGACGCGGCGGTTGCTGCTGAGAACCGCACATTCTGGACCGATCCGGGTTTTTCCGTCAGTGGAATCGCGCGGGGTGCCTTCAGTATCGCGACTGGTGGAGAGGTGCAGGGCGGCTCCACCATCACCCAGCAATACATCAAGATTTACTATTTGGATTCCGAACGAACGCTCTCACGCAAGGTGCGGGAACTCATTCTGGCGATCAAAATGGGTCGCGAGCTGCCCAAGGAAGAGATATTGGAGGGCTACCTCAACACCATCTTCTTCGGGAGGGGCGCCTATGGCATCCAGGCCGCCGCCAAATCCTATTTCCTGAAGGATGCGGCCGATCTCACCATGCCGGAGGCCGCTGCACTGGCGGCCATTCTCAACAACCCTGCCCGCTTCAACCCGTCCGGTGGCGAGGAGAACGTGGAGGCACTACAGGGCCGCTACCAGTACGTTCTGGACGGACTGCTGGAGATGGACTCCATCAGCGAGGCCGAACATGATGAAGCAGCCGAGTCACTCCCGGAGTTCCCCGACGTCCCAGTGAGCGACCGCTACGGCGGCCCCAAGGGATATGCCATCAAGATGGTCGAGGATGAACTCCGGGAACAGGGCTTTGACGCGGAAGAGATCTCTGGCGGTGGCCTGAAGATCACCACCACGCTGGACAAGAACATGCAGAGCACCGCCAACTCCCTCGCCGCGGAGTACACAGCTGAGGCGGCTGAGAATGCCAGAGAACCGCAGAACCCGGCTGACCTCCACGTGGCCATCTCCTCCGTGGATACCGCCACGGGTGGAATCCTGGCACTGCATGGTGGTGATGACTACGTCGAGGACAACAGAAACTGGGCCACCACGAAACGCCCCGCTGCTTCGACGTTCAAGGTGTTTGCCGCCATCGCCGGGATGCGTGAGGATTTCTCGCTGAGGAGCGTTCTGGAGGGCAATACTTTCACTCCACGGAATGAGAGCACGACCGTCCGAAATCAAGCCTCACAGCAGTATGGACCCGTGACTCTGCGCCGCGCCATCGCCGAGTCCATCAACACAGCCTTCGTGGACATGACCGGACAGATGGAAGATGGCCCGGACAAGATCATCCAGGCAGCCAACGATGCGGGTGCACCCGGCGAATCCGGCGAGGATGGATGGGAGCCCAACAACCGCATCGCGTTGGGTGCCGCCGAGGTCTCGCCTGTCAACATGGCCAATGCCTACGCAACCTTCGCGGATTCGGGCAGATACAAGCCCGCCCACATCGTCGCGACAGTGGAGGACACCGCTGGCAACGTTCTCTACGAAGCCGATGCGACACCCCAGCAGAACATCGAAGCCAATGTGGCCGCCAACCTCACAGATGCGTTGACCAGTGTCGTGACCGAGGGTACCGGCCGGAGGGCGTCGGCACTTGACCGCCCCGTGGCGGGCAAGACCGGGACGCACGGGGTCGAGGATGAAATTCAGTCTGCCTGGTTTGTGGGTTACACCCGTCAGATCTCCACGGCCGTGATGTACGTGGTGGGGGATGATGGCATCGGTGATCTGGATGACTACAAGCGGCCCCAGGACTCCACTTTCTTCGGATCGTCCTACCCGTTGATGACCTGGCTGGATCTGATGACCGAGGCCAGCGAGGGTATGGAGGTGCTGGACTTCGACGAGCCCAGGAGGCTGGAGGGCAGGGCAGAGACGAGATCCCCGGAGAGGGAAACCAGACGTCCTGCAGAGCCCAATGAGGAGCCGAGATCCACCCGCGAGCAATCCGAAAACACCCCTGCGCCGTCAACCTCCACCGAAACGGCGAGCGAAGAGCCCGCTGAAACACCCACCCCGAGCACGCAACCATCGGATACCGCGGAACCGGAACCCACCAGGACCCAGGAATCCCAGCCCACACCTGAACCCACCGAGACCGTGCAACCAGGGGAGCCGACGAGAAATCCACCCGTCGAGCCGACCGGCAAACCCACTCAACAAGCAACGAACAGACCCCCGGTCGAGCCCACCAAGAAGCCCACTCAACAGGCATCCAAACCCAAACCACCGAACAATGACGAAAATCCCGGAGCACCTCAGGCCAGCGAGACGTCGTAGCCTACAGTTGCTGCCGTGAACAACGCACTGTTGCCCGGCTTCGGCGGCCCCATGGGTCGCCATGCCAGACCCTCCGGTGTGTGGTTCAACCCCATGCCTTGGGCGATCCTGGCGGCCAGCGTCTTGTTCATGGTCCTCGCGCTGCGACAGGCCCCTTGCGTCCAAACTGATGCCACCAACGCCATCGATGGTTTCATCCGACTCTGCTACTCAGATATTCCGTTGATGTGGACGGGGCAGGAGTTTGGGCTCGGCAACCCCCCGTTCGGTGGCGATGACGTGCTGTTCTCACCGCTGCTGGGTGTCTTCATGCTGATGGCGGTGAAGGTCTCCGGCTGGCTGGGTGCAGCGATTGAACCCGGAGCTGACGTGCAGCTGCAACTGGATGGTGCGCACATCTTCTTTGCTGTCAACGCCGTGATGCTGTTCGTGTGCTTCCTCGCCTGGGTGGTGTCCATGACATTGATGGGCCGCGACTCGCGTGGACGATTCCGGAGTTGGGACGGCATGCTCATCGCGGCCTCGCCCGTGGTGCTTGCCAGCGGACTGATCCACTGGGACCTGTTACCCATTGGGTTGAGCGCCGTCGGACTCTACCAATTTTCCCGTCGACGGCTGATGGAGAGCGGCATTGTTCTGGGGCTCGCCGCTGCCGCCGGCACCATGCCGCTGGTCATCATCGTCGCCGTCACTGCCTGCATCGGACTGCGCGGACGCGTGACCCACGTGGTGAAGTTCATCGTTCCGGCCGCGGTGACGTGGTCCGTGATCCACCTTCCCCTCCTCCTCCGCGATGCGGAATCCGTCATCGCCTTCTATCAGGGCCGTGTCAGTGGGGAGGCGTCCTACGGATCAGTGTGGTTCCTGGTACAGCTCACGGGCTGGAGCGTGCGGGCTGCCGGTTATCTGGGGCTGCTGGTGCTGCTCATAGCCATGGTGGCCACCATCGCGTGGCTCTACGGCAGAAAGATCCGGCCCAGAGTGGGAACGTTGGTGGCGGCCTTTGTGTTCCTGACCTGTTTGGTGGGGGCCGCGTTTGCTCCGCAGACTGCCCTGTGGCTGCTGTTTGCGTTGGTGCTGGCCCGGCCGTTTCGCCTCGAGTACGTCGTTTTCACAGCAGTGCAGGTCACCTACTGGTTCGCGATCTGGGGATATCTCTCCGGACATCTCACGGCCGCCAAGAATGGGCCGACGAATCTGTATTTCCTGGCGATCGCGTTCCGGGTACTTGCCGACCTGTGGCTCATCTTCCTGTTCTACCGCGACATGGCACGTCCCGGTGGAGACATTCTGCGCGCGCCCGACCACAGCGATCCACTGGGAGGCGTTCTGGTTGACGACGAGACGTTGGAGGTCATCGACGACGAAGCTGTCGGCCCGGAAGTGAGCGTCGATGAAGGGGAAGCGGTGACTTTCGTGGACCCGGAGCGGGCCGCTACGCGAGTGTGACCTCGTCGAAGGTGGTGGTGGTCATGCGGCAGGTCACGGGAATCTCCTCGCCCACTTCCACCCCCGGATCGGTGCCCGTCACCCACAGCATGGAACTGTGCATGTGGGGAGGTTCCGCGAAGGCTCTCTTGCGGCCGCCAATGCTGAAAGGGGACAAGGTCCTTCCCGTCGCCTCCAGTACACCCTCAGCGATGGTGACCCCTCGCTGGCGAAGGGTGCGCTGGGGGACAGGCGCAGCCAGGGAAATGCCGTGGGCGGTCCCGCCGCTGGCGATGATGATGAAGCCGTCACGCGGAGCACGCGACTGGTGATAGCCCAGGCGTTCTCCCCGGCGGATCCGGTGAATATCGAGAATGTTCGCCGTCGTCCTGATTGTTGAGGGAGCGCCCAGCCAGAGCCGAGTGCCGACACGCATCCGCGTCGGGACGCCGATAGTGGTGTGCAACGTCTGGTAATCGGCCACGGACAGGTGTGACAACCAGATGGTGCCCTCCCGGTGTGCCAACGCTGTGCCGGCCAATCTGGTGGCTTCCGTCAGGGATCCCTGGGAGGGCAGGTGGATTGACCAGCCTTCAAACTGCAGGGTCCCCACATCCTCGGGAAGATCATCGGGCACGAAACCGTGGCGATGCATGGACGTTTGTATTTCCAGTTGAACGCGAGCATGTGGGTGCGACCGCTTGATGGCCTCCAGATCCGCTGAGCGAGAAACCATGGTGATCACGCCTGGGTCTGCAAGCAGATTCGTGGCCGCCGTGTCACCCGGGCGCCACGGGTTCAACACCACCACATCGCGCTGCCAGCCAGCGGCACGGGTTGTGGCCACTTCCTGAGCGATGCCGACGGCGAGCGCGTCGACACCGAGCTCGGAGGACTCCTGAGCCAGAAGACCCACGCCGAAGCCGTAACCATTGCCCTTGGCGACAGGAACCATGCCGGGCACATCTGCCAGAAGGGACCGCTGATGGGCTCGCCACTCATCGCGTGAGACTGTGAGGCTCAGAGTCATGTCAGCGTCGCTTCATGTAGGTCAGGAAGGCCAGGTGCAACACCTTGTTGATCGCCCTGTCCCATTCGCCGAGGTGCGCCACCGCTTCTCCGCCGGTGCCCACTTTGAACTGGATGAGACCGAGCTCCGGATCGTCCTTCCCTACGCCTTCGGTGATGCCGCGCATGTCGTAGACCGCGCAACCAGCTGCGACGGCGTCACGAATCATCTGCCACTGGATGGCATTGGACCCACGGACGTCGCGCTTGGCAGTGGTGGAGGCGCCGTAGGAGTACCAGGAATGGGCTCCCACGCGGATCATCGTCGTCGCGGCTACCAGATCGCCCTCGTGTTCGGCGAGGTACACCTGCATTCGGCCATCCTCCTCGGCATTGAGGGCGTCCCACATGGTCTCGAAGTATGACAGTGCTCGGCCGGTGAAACCATCGCGCTCAGCCGTCTCAAGGTAGATCTCATGGAACCGTGCGAGGTCTGCGCGCTGGCCGGTGCGCACCTCAACGCCAGCCTTGTCCGCCCGCTTGATGTTGCGTCGCCACTGCTGGTTCATTCCCTTCAGGAGTTCTGCCTCCGTCTTGGCAGATCCGTCTTCGTGGAGTAGCGGTAGCTGGAAATTGAACATCGGCTGGCCGGCGGCGAAGCCCTCGCCGTCCTCGCTCGTCTGCCATCCGAGGTGCTGCAGTTGCCTCAGCACCCGTGTGGCGGCCAACGAGGTGTCGTCGGGCTCACGCTCGGAGAGGCGCGCCACTTCGTCATCCGCGACGGCCTCTTTGATGGTTTCAGCTGACCAACGTCGATGGATGATGGTGGGACCGATGCGGACGGCGAACGCTCTGGCCTTCTTCGCGTAGCGCACCAGCGCCTCGAGTTGTTCGTCAACGTCCGGGCGTTCCCAATCCAGCACGGGACCTTCCGGGAGGTACGCCAAGTAGCGACGCAACTTGGGCAGCTTCCGATACAGCACGAGCCCGACGCCAATCAGGGTGCCATCGTCGAAGAAGCCCAAGGACTCTCCTCGCCACTCCTGTTTGACCGCAGCCCACGCGGGGATCTGGAGGAAGCTCGCAGAACCACGTTTCGTGATGAAGTCGAGGTGGGCCTCGGATGCAATGGGTTTGACCGTGATACTCACGCCATCCAACCTATCGTGGGCGCCCACCGCGGCGGTTGGACGCCCCGACAGGAAAGCGATTCAGTGACGGATCACTGGCGTGGTAAACGCTCGTGCACGTCTTCAGCGAGGCGTATCACCGCGTAGTAGAGCTCCAGCGACATGCGTGCCAGTGCCAGGTAGATCAGGCCGACGATCGGTCCCAGTATCAGAGCGGCGATGATGGCCAGAGGTTCACCCGAGATGAGCGCGCTGATGAGGAAAATGAGGACGCCCAGTCCAATCAGGGCAGTGATGACGACGTAGACCACCTTGATGATCTTGGGTGTCACGAAGGACTGGAAGTTGAAGTCGAAGAGCGAACTGAAGAAACTCTTCCCATCACTGCTCGTCATGCCCGGCTGTTGGTACTGGCCGGTCCATTGTTGCTGGCCGTACTGAGCGGCGTAGGGATCGCTCTGTTGCCCCTGTTGCCCCTCCTGTTGCCCGTACTGGCCGCTGTATGAGGCCTGCTGATTGCTCCACTGGTCAGCCGGTTGTTGGGACTGGCCGCTCCATTGGGTCGCCGATTGCGGCTGATCACCCCACTGGTCTGCAGGGGGCTGGCTCTGGTCTCCCCAGGACGGCCGGCCGGCATAGGGATCAGCAGGCTGCTGGTCCCAGGGCTGGTTTGTTGACTGCTGGCCGCCCGGATCATTCGGATTGTCAGGGGTGCTCATGGAGTGGGTCCTTTCCTGAAACGGATGTAGTACGTTCCACGCTACCTTTCACTGCTTGGGAGTGCCCAGCTCCACACCACGGTTCACCACGATCTCCTCAATCTCCTCATCAATCCGCATGCCGTAGAACGAGCGATGAACAAAGAAGGCTGAGATCAGGAAGAACACCACGGCCAGTCCTCCGGTGAGGAGTGGGCCGCTCTGTGCTGTCAGTTCGACGGCGAGGGCCACGGCCAGCAACCCGAACAGGGTTGTGAACTTGATCACCGGGTTCAGGGCCACGCTTGAAGTGTCCTTGTACGGATCTCCGACGGTGTCGCCAACGATGGTGGCCTCGTGCAGGGGAGTGCCCTTGGCATCGAGATCCACCTCCACGAGCTTCTTCGCGTTGTCCCAGGCTCCACCGGCATTGGCCATGAAGATGGCCTGGTACAACCCGAACAGGGCCATGGAGATCAGGTAGCCGATGAACAGGAACGGCTCCACGAACGCGAACGCCAACGTGGCGAAGAAGATGCCCAAGAAGATGTTGAGCATCCCCTTTTGTGCGTACTGGGTACAGATCTCCACCACCTTGTTGGAATCCTCCTCACTGGCGCGAGAGGTGCCGTCAAGTTTGATGTGTTCGCCGATGTATTCCACGGCCCGGTACGCGCCGGTGGTGACGGCCTGGATGGAGGCCCCTGTGAACCAGTAGATGACGGCGCCGCCGAGCAGCAGACCCAGCAGGAACGGGGCGTGCAGCAATGACAGATTCTCGACGTTCTCCGTCAACCTGTTCGTGAGACTGATCATGATGGAGAAGATCATGGTCGTGGCACCCACCACGGCAGTTCCGATGAGCACCGGCTTCGCGGTGGCCTTGAACGTGTTGCCGGCGCCGTCATTGGCTTCCAGCAGATACTTCGCCTGTGGGAAGTCGGGACGGATGCCGAAATCGCGTTCCAGCTCCTCGTCGATGCCGGCCATGTCCTCAATGGTGGAGAGCTCGAAGACGGATTGGGCATTGTCGGTGACGGGACCGTAGGAGTCGACGGCGATGGTCACTGGACCCATGCCGAGGAACCCGAACGCCACGAGACCGAATGCGAACACCGCAGGGGCGATCATGACCTCGCCCAGGCCCAGGGTGGAAATCCAGTAGGAGATGGCCATGAGGCCGGTGATGGCCATGCCGATCCAGTAGGCGGAGAAGTTGCCGCTCACAAGCCCCGAGAGGATGCCCAACGAGGCGCCGCCCTTGTTGGAGGAGACCACCACCTCGCGGGTGTGCTTGGAGTTCGTGGACGTGAAGACCTTCACCAGTTCCGGGATCAGCGCTCCGGCGAGAGTGCCACAGCTGACGATGAGCGAGAGTTTCCACCAGAGGCCGTCACCAAGGTCACCAATGAGCAGGATCGAGGTGAGGAATGTCGTGACGATGCACACCACTGATGTGATCCAGACCAGAGACGTCAGCGGATCCTCAAAGTCCATCTCAGCGGCGTCGGCGTACTTTGCCTTGGCCAGGGCGCCGTTGATGAAGTACGAAATGCCGGAGGCCACCAACATCACGGCCCGGATGACGAACAGCCATACGAGCAGCTGTACCTGAACGGTCATGTCCTCCACGCCGAGCAATATGAAGGTGATGAGCGCGACGCCGGTGACGCCGTAGGTCTCAAAACCATCCGCCGATGGCCCGACGGAGTCGCCGGCGTTGTCCCCGGTGCAGTCGGCGATGACGCCCGGGTTGCGGGCATCGTCCTCCTTGATGCCGAAGGCGATCTTCATGAGGTCGGCGCCGATGTCCGCGATCTTGGTGAAGATACCGCCCGCGATGCGCAGCACGGACGCACCCAGCGACTCACCAATGGCGAAACCGATGAAGCTGGCGCCGGCCACTTCGCCGGGCAGGAACACCATGATGACGAGCATCATCGCCAGTTCCACGGAGATCAGCACCATGCCGATGCTCATGCCGGCTCGCAAGGGGATGTCGTGGCACGGGTACGGCTTGCCGGCCATCGCGGCGTGCGAGGTGCGGGAGTTCGCGAACGTGTTGATGCGGATGCCGTACCAGGCCACCGCGAAGGAGCCGCCCATGCCAATGAGTGAGAACAACACGACGATGGCTGTACGGCCAATGCCGATCTGCTCCAGGAACAGGTAGTAGATGACGATGATCGCGGCGATGAACGCCCACAGCAGCAGCAGGAACTTACCCTGCTGCTTCAGGTATGTCTTGCAGGTGCTGTAGATCAGTTCGGAGATCTCGCGCATCGACTGGTGTACGGGCAGTTTGTTGAGCTGTCGGTACGTCATGATGCCGAACAGCAGGCCCAGCGCACACACGATCAGACCGAGACCCAGCAGCACGTCGCCGGGGAGTCCGAGGAAATCGACGGCTCCGAGATCGGGGAGCTGGAGATTGGCCTCCCCCGTCGCTTCCTCGTTGCCGGGTTCCCGTGTCGTTGTCGCACAGGATGCCAGCGCAATCGCGCCGCCGAGTGCCACCGCCACCATGGCCCAACGCGGTCGCCGTCGAGTGCTCGCTGTCTGCTCGTAGGCCAGCGGTGTCACGCCCATCGTGTTCACTCCTTGGAGGTCCACCGACGGCGCCATCGCCGCCCGTTGGCCACGATGCTACGCCTGGCGGTTTGCGCGCATTGAGCGGGGTGGGACTTTCGGAACCACTGATCAATCATGTTTTGGCTGCGGCGCACCGGATCGGGCGATCTGGTGCCCCCACATCTGGATATGGACATCCAGTACACGCACCAGATGCAAGTGACACCATCTCATCCCGCCCGGCCAAGTCCTCGCCGAGAACAGCATTGATCAGTGGTTCCTTTTTGTTCGCGACACGCGACGAAGCCAGGATCAGTGTGACGTTGTCTGGGATTCTGACTATCCCGGAAATGATACTGTGTCAATACAGAACAGGGGGTTAGGTGCTTTTTCAACACGGAATTCCAACTCGTCGTTTGTGGACTGGTGTCGGCGGACAGGGGAGGTCGAACCAGTGATCCTCAGCATTGAGTCCGGCTCCTCGACGCCGCCCTTCGAACAATTGCGCCAACAGATCGTCGCCCAGGTCTCATCGGGAGACCTTCAACCGGGCAACAGATTGCCCACAGTTCGTCGACTCGCCGCAGATCTCGGGATCGCTCCGAACACTGTGGCCCGCGCGTACCGGGAACTGGAGACCGAAGGAGTTCTGGAGGGGAGGGGGCGCGCAGGCACCTTCGTGTCCGACGACGATGCCAACAATGCCGCCAAGGTCGCCGCTCGCGCCTATGTCGACGCAGTACGTTCTCTGGGGCTCAATGCCACGGACGCAGTGGCACTTGTCCAACAAACAATGAGGGCCTGAGCGTCGCGCGGGGCTGTCTCGCCCGGTTGCTGGCGTGAGTCTTTGATGGACTACTTGCGAAAGAACCGTCGGAACTTTGTCGCTCGTTTGCCTCTATCAGCAACGGACTTGGCAGCGGTCCCAACGGGAAGAGAGATGCGGCGACGTTGGTCCCGCTGTTTGCGCAGGGAGGCTCGATCCTCCAATCTCAGTGGCTCAATGGCCTGACGCACGGCAACCAGAATCGAGCCGCGCAAAAGCCACAACGAAGTCTCATCCCGGGGATCCACCATCAGTAGATCCGTCAGAATGGCCATGGCTTCGCCGCTGGCCTCAATGCTGGTTGTGAGGCTCCTGTCGATTTCGTCGCCGGCCCCCTCGGCGTCGGCCTCCACGAGTGCACCGAAGCCCTCAACCGAATCCGCAACGTGTTCCAGCAGGACCGCGAAAGCCGCTCGGACATCGTCGCCGTACCCGTCATCCAGAGTGCTGGTCTCCGGCGCCTCCTTGTGCATCAGGAAGTAGAGGCCTCGCACCGCATACAAGGAACGGTCCAACGCATCGAGTCCGCTGCGCAGGATCGGTTCCACCCGAGGCGCGCTGAGCGACCGGGTGTTGAGGTGACGCAACTCCTCGATGGTGGTGACCGAAACATGTGCTTCGCGAGCGAGTGCCGAGATGTCGCGCACCTTGTCCAACCAGCTCTGCACCTCGCCCCGGGTGATGGGGCGCTGCATCATGGACCACCCCGCCTCACGAAGGGACTCCGCTTCACCGCGGGCGACGGCACATACCTGTCGCACGGCGGTGTCGATTGGCAGACGCGGGGGCAGGAGCAGGTTGAACGACATCCCGACGCCGGCCCCGATGAGCGTCGTCAGCACCCGGATCTCGGCCCCGATGCCCTGACCGCCGACGGCGAGGATCAGCATCGCGCTGATTGGTGTCTCCAAAGCCTGGTCACCCAGGCGCAGAACAGCGGCGAGGACCAGCGACACTGAGATCGCCATGGCCAGGGACCACCAGGTCAGCCCCACCCAGGATGAGACCCCGATGGCCACGAGCACTCCGGTGACCACGGCACCGACGCGTACGACACCCATCTTGAGTGATGATCGGGCCGACGACTGGGTCACCAGCAGGGCGGTCAGTGAACAGGTCAGGTCCACGGGGCCGGGTATCAGCCAGATGGTGATCAGGTAGGACAGTACGGCGGCGGCGGTGAGTCGGGCGACTGAAATCAGTATCACCTTGGGCGGCTGCTGCAGGCTGAAGCGCTGCCGCACCATGCCGGGGAGGGACGCGATTGAGTCTGTGATCCCACTCACGACAAACCTCCGTTCGGTGGGCCGCGCTCTGAAACGCTGCAAGCGCGGCCCTCCGTGTGGGCGACCGCAATCACAGCATACGGACGGCGCAGCGGTCAGTGACTGATCATGGCAAGCTCACCCGTCGTGTCATCAGGTGGTGCACCGACTCCTCAGGAGCTCGACGCCCTCACCGATCAGCTCGTCACAGAAGGCTGCGCGTCCGGCCATTGCCATGATGAGCGCCAGCGTCGTGCCAGCTACCATCATGCCGTCGCCCGCGCAGAAGTCCTCATCCGTGGACTCCAGTCGCAGGCCCTCTACCGCACGCTGGCTCGGCACAGCAAAGTCCTTGCTGACGTAGAACCGCGCCACCTCCACGAGAGCCTCGCGCCGGGGAGCTGTGGAAACGCTGAGGGGTCGACGGATGTCGGCTGAGTGCACGATGACTTCTCCCAGCCACGCGGCGGTTGGACCCATCGGGGCGATCGTGCTGGGGATGAGGCGCCGGAACTCAGCGAGAGTGGCAGCGGGGGAGTCGCCCAGATGCTCCTCGAGGCGCCGCTGGTTGTGCAGATCGAAGTCGAACCCGGCGCCCAGGACGCTGCCGAACCAGCGAAGGCGCCCAACACTGGCTGCGGCGCTGAGGTGCGCGACGACCTCCCGGACACTCCACTTTCCGCACAGCGAAGGCATTGCCCATTGGACCTCATCGAGTGTCTCGAGATCCTCGGCAAGCGCTGCCCGCTCTGCGTGGATCATGGTCCACATCTCCATGGGTGGTCCCTTCGTTGAACTGAGTATCACGCATCCGAGCCGTCAGATGCGGCGATGCCGGTTTATACCGCGACCTATACCCCCTGATGTCGACCAGCGACAGTGCTACAACATCTGTGCCCGAAGCCGACGACAAATGTTGTCGTGGGTCTACCCGCTCATACAGTCATTCCCATGGGCACGACAGCAGGCGAACGTTTGGCACATTTGCTCGAAGGGGATCAGGAAGCAGCATCGGGCACAGCCATGCTCCATCTGCCGGGAGACGCCCTCGCTTTGCACGTGGCGGACGTCGGTCCCGTTATGCTTCCGGTGCGGGCGGCCCAAGCGAAACGCCTGATCGCCGTGGCCCGCCCAGCCCGGTTCGGCCACGGCGAGGAGACACTGAGCGACTCGTCCGTCCGCGACACATGGGAGCTCACTCCGGACCAGGTCACTCTCGAAGGCGCGAGCTGGGACGCACATCTCGACGCGGCCCTGACGCACTTCCGCGACGATCTCGGCCTCCCCGCGAGCTCGCGGCTCCGCGGTGAACTGCACTCGATGCTCGTCTACGGCAAGGGGCAGTTCTTCCTCCCCCACCAGGACTCCGAGAAGCACGACGACATGGTCGCAACCCTGGTGGTGTCACTGCCGGCGGTTCACAGTGGTGGCGAGCTCATCGTCGATGACGGCGGCATCGAACAGATCTATTGCGGTTCGCGCGACGATCTCGTCCTTGTCGCGTTCTACGCCGACCGCCGACACGAGGTCAAACCGGTCCGGTCGGGCTATCGAGTCACGCTGACCTTCAACCTCATGCTCACCGGCCCAACGCAGACCTCCGACGCCGGTCCGGTCGAACAAGCCGCTCGCCTGCTGAGGGAGCACTTCACAACGCGGATGAGCAGCCCGTACGGCGGCCGCGATCTCGGTGAGCCGACGCGTCTGGCCTTCCTGCTGGACCACGAGTACACACAGGCGGGGCTGAGGTCCAACCATTTCAAGGGCGCCGACGCCGGACGGGTGGCGGTGCTCCGGGCAGCAGCCGAACACGCCGACTGCGAGATGGTATTCGCCCTCGCCGAGATCAAGGAGACCTGGGACGCGATACCGGGTGGGGAGCCGTGGGGGTATCGCGGGTACGACGATCCGGACGATGAGTACGACGATCCAGACCATGACCCCGACGACGAAAGCGCCTACGACCTCAACGAACGGATCGACGGCGAGATCACGCTCGGCTGGTGGATTTCCGCCGGTGGCTCCGGCGCGGAGACCATCAACCTCCCCTTGGGCGACCACGAGGTCTGCGCGGTCACGCCCTCGCACTCGCTGACGCCGTACAACTCCGAGTACGAGGGCTACATGGGCAACTACGGCAACACCGTCGACCGGTGGTATCGCCGGGCCGCGGTGGTGATGTGGCCCAAGGAGAAGTCCTTCGCGGCGCGCGCCGAGGCAGGATCGGTGTGGGGGCTGCAGACGTTGCTCAAGCAAATCGATGCAGGCGATCTTGAGAGCGCCCGCTCCAACGCCGCATCGCTGGAGCCGTTCTGGCGTCACGTCGAGGCACAGGCACTCGCGCCTGCTCTGGAGGTCGCGGCGGGTTTGGATGACCCGATGGCCGCGAGCGTGGTGCTGGCGCCGTTTCGTCTGGAGATACTGACAGCCGAGCACGCCGCACTCCTGGCGGCGGTTGCCCGGGTGTACGGCGACCCGTGGGTGCAGAATCTCATCGACAGCTGGGACTCCGCACGCCGATTCGTGGGAACGGAGCGGAACATCTGGGTCGGCGACTCCTTGCTGCCGCTGTCGCAGGCCTTGCGCGAGAGCGACGCGGCCTCCTCGGCTGACCATGTGGGTGACCGTGTCTGGCGGTGGCTGTCGGCTCGGCTCGACACCTGGATCTCCGACGATCACACTGAGCGACGCCGCTCGAACCTGGCCGAGCTCGGCAAGCCTCTGGCACGGTTGTTGGAGGCAGTCTCTGACGAGAGCTGCGCGAGTATCGCCAGGACGCTTCGAGCCGCGGACGACAATGTCGTCGAGTTGCTGGTTCCGGCTCTGCGCGAGCAGCAACCGCCGTCGAGGACCGCGGTCGTCGCCGTCGCCCAGGACTGTCGCGACCGGTTGACCCGACTCCTCGACACTCCAGCACGAGCTGAGGACGACTGGTCCATCGAATGGACCGGCTGCGGTTGCCGGGAATGTGCCCGGCTGGAGGGGTTTCTGGGATCTGAATCCGAACGCACCCACGAGTGGCCGCTGGCCAAAGCCGGTCGTCAACACGTGCACCGAAAGATCGACGACGCCGGCCTACCCGTCCGGCACGCCACCCGGCGCAAGGGCAGCCCGTACACGCTCATCTTGGAGAAGACCAAGGCACTGTTCCAGCAGGACCGGGAAACCCGTCGGCAGGCGAAGCGCGACTTGGACTGGGTGGTGTCGGCCTTCTTGTGAGGCACTTGCGACCAGTCCGTAAGCGGTCCAGAGCGTCGAGCCAACTACGCAGGATCGGCGCGATCAGAACGTCTTGCACCTAGGACGCTGCAAGGGTACTTTGGTACTTCGACGAAGGGGTACTAGCATCATGGCCGCTGTGACCGCACCAATCAAAGTTGACGCTGAAACCGACCGACTCATTGCCAACGCAGCGCATTTTCTTCAGCGTTCGAAGAAGAGCGTCGTTGATATTGCTGTTCGTGAGTACGTGGAGAACCATCGAGCAGAGATTCAAGAGGCTGCCCTCGAGGCGCTTCGCTCGCTCGACGGGTCCACGAAGAGCGCCGTTTCCCTCGTTTCAGGGATGAGCTCCGACGAGCTCGAAGATCTTGGCGGTTTCGACGAGTGAGCTCAGGGCTCAGAACTGAGCCGTGTGATCGGGGGACTTCGTGGACGCCTCCGGCCCGGGGAACGCCGTCGCCGATGAACTGGTCGCGACGTGGTTGCATCCCGCCTCCGGCGTCACCCCCAGCTCAGGGGCAGGAGCAGGCCTGTTCGGCTGGACGCTGGCGAAAGCCTTCCTCAGCTCACCGGCCGCACTCCGCGACACCATCACCGAGCGCCTCCGCCGCATCCACGACGGCCACAGAGGCGACGTGGAGAATGAGGCTCTCCACCGCCTCAAGGTCCTCAACGAAGCCTGCGACGAGACCTCCGCCAAGTACACCGCACTGCTGCAGTACCTGAAGGAGATCGGCGTCGGCAGGAATTCAGCCACCCGCGTCGTGATCTTCAGCGAGCGCGTGGCCACGCTGCGCTGGCTCGGACGCTCCCAGCGGTTGCGTTTGAACCACCACACGACGGCCCAGAACCTTGCATGGGCTGAGCGGGTTCTCTCCGGTGCGGAGTCCTTCGATTCCGAAGGCGACGCCGATCCCTCAGACTCCTACCCGTCGGCCCGCAGTGGGCCGCAGCCGGTGGTGAAGTCCTTCGAGACGCTCTCCGAGGAACTGGCTCACGCGGCGGAACTCCTGGCGGGCTGGCTCGCCGAGGGCTTGGCGCCGGAGACCTGCGCGATCCTCGTGCGGGACCGGGCCAACCGGGAGCGCGTGGTCAACGGCCTCAATGAACGTGGTGTCAACGTTCGTTCCCTGGACAGTGGGGCTGTGCCCACAGGGCGTCCGGTCGCGCTCACCATGCACCGTGCCGAGGGCACCGAATTCGTCGAGGTGCTGCTGTTCGGACTGTCGGTCAAGTCCGTGCCCATGGGGCTGTCCACCTACGACTACGACGAGACTGAACGCGCAGACGCGCTGCTGCGGGAAGGCTCGCTGGTCTACGTCGCAGCGTCCAGGGCTCGGGACGAGCTGGTCGTGACGTGGAGTGGAGACCCGAGCCCGCTGCTGCCAGCCCAGGTCGATCCAGGCAGGCGTTGAGGGGCAAGGGACGCATCCTTCGCGGCTCGTCGTCCACCACCTGTCGGTGCTCCTACGTAGACTGACAACTACGTCGACAGCATGTCGGCTCGAGCGTGGATGGAGGTGATCGGCGTGGTTGTCCGCCTTGACGTCGCCCCCGATCTGCTCCATTGGGCTGTCGAGCGAGCTGGCTGGGACGTGGAGACCACTCAGCGACGTGCGCCGAAGCTTGAGGGCTGGGTAGCGGGCCTGCAGCAGCCCACCCTGAAGCAGTTGCAGAAGTTTGCAAGTGACACCCACACCCCGTTCGGACTGTTATTCCTGCCCGAGCCGCCCGTCGAGAGCCTGCCGATTCCCGACATGCGAACAGTAGGAAACGCCTCGCTGGCCCAGCCATCTTCCGACCTACTCGACACGATTTACATGTGCCAGGCCAGGCAGGACTGGTATCGGACGTACGCACGAGAGAATGGTGTACTTGAACCGGAGTTCGTGGGTTCTGCGACCACCGGTACGGCGCCAGAACTGGTCGCCGATCAGATTCGCCATCTGCTCGGCTTTGATCTCACTGAACGCAGCATGTTCTCCAGCTGGGAAGTCGCACTGAGACGTTTGATCGACCGCATCGAGGCCATCGGCGTCCTGGTGATGATCAATGGGGTAGTCGGCTCCAACACTCACCGGAAGCTCAATGCCGATGAGTTCCGTGGCTTTGCCCTGTCCGACCCGCTTGCACCGCTGATCTTCGTCAATGGCGCTGATACGAAGGCGGCGCAGATCTTCACCATGATCCACGAGCTCGCCCATATCTGGCTGGGAGGAAGCGCGGTATCTGATGCGGCGCTGATTGCCCGAAGCGGTGTGGCCGATGAGTTGTGGTGCAACCGGGTGGCTGCGGAAGTGCTCGTACCACTGGCCACGCTGCGCAGCGACTATGGGGGAGACCCAAGCACTCAGGAACTTGAACGTCTGGCTCGGCAGTACCGCGTCAGCACTCTGGTGGTGCTCAAACGGATCTTTGATGCTGGCTTCTTGGGGTGGGACGACTATCGAGCCCGATACGAGGATGAACGTGAACGCGTGATCACAATCCTCGCCGCAAAACGCCGTGATGCCGGCGGCGGCAACTACTACTACACGCAGCCGATTAGGCTGAGTCGGCAATTCGCCCACGCGGTGGTCGCCAGCACGTTCGACGGGTCCACAACGTACCGGGATGCCTACCGCCTGCTTGGCACCAAGAAGCACGAGACCTTCGAGAATCTCGCCGCCGAATTGGGAGTCGTGTGATGTACCTGGTTGACGCGAACGTACTCATTGAGGCGAAGAACCGCTACTACGCCTTCGACATCGCGCCCGGATTCTGGAAGTGGCTTGACCGGGCGCACCAGCAAGCGGTGGCGTGCAGCATTGAAGCCGTGCGCGATGAACTGCTTGAAGGAGACGACGAACTCGCACAGTGGGCCCGAACGAACGTAAGTTTCTTTCGGCCGATCGACCAAGGGACCACAACTCATTTCTCCACACTCACTGCTTGGGCGGCTTCCCGAAACTTCACCCAGTCAGCCCTCGTCGATTTCACCGGCAACAATGCCGACTATCTCTTGGTGGCTTATGCCCGTGAGCATCAGCACGTTGTCGTCACCCACGAGCGTCCCCAACCCAATGCCCGGGCGAGAGTCCTCATACCGGATGCGTGTATCGCCATGGACGTCACGACGGTGGACACGTTCCACATGCTCCGACAGTCAGGGGCGCGGCTCGATCTCCGCGCAGCGACTCCGTAGATCTGTCCCGCGATTGGTCGGAAATTTTTTTGTCAGTGATGAGCGAGACAATTTGGGTATGAGCAAAGAGAAGGCGGGGAGGGCACTGGACAGGATCTTGGCTGCTACGGATGAGATCCGTAGCGCTGAGATTCGGCAGGCGGTTGCTCTGGCTGATCTCGCGGAGTCCTATTCGGTGGAGCTGGACTCACTCATCCCTGAGTTGGCGGAGAAGACCATTCTTCCCGGTGATGAAGGAACCCCGGGCGTCTCGGAGTTCCTGTGCTTGGAGTTGGGGCCGGCGTTGGGTGTGACACGGCGCAGGGCCTTCACCATGGTGGCTGATGTGCTGAATCTGAAGCACCGGCACCCGCGGACCTGGGATTCGTTTCTGAGGGGCATGGTTCCGCGTTGGCAAGCCAACGTGCTGGTGGATATGGCCACTGCTTTGGGTGCACCGGCTGCGTCCTGGGTCGATGAGCGGATCGCGCGCTACGTCGGACGGCTGGCATTCTAACGCCTGAAGCGGTTGACGAGGGGCTGGGTGGCGCAGGCTGACCCCCAATTGGCGGCCGAGCAGGAAGCCGCGGCTCGGGAAGCACGAAGGGTGGTGTTCGGTAACGACGTGAACGGCACCACGGACATCTGGGCCAGCTTGGCATCCCGTGACGCGAAAGCACTGAATCGGACACTGTCGGAGTTGGCCGTCGCGATGGGCGAATCCGGTGATGATCGGAGTCATGATCAACGCCGCGCCACCGCACTCGGGATGCTTTCCGATCCCGCCGCAGCCCTGTCCTGGCTGAGCGGAACCGCCACCGCAACGGAGGCCACCGCGGATACGGAGACCGCCCGAGCGCGCCGCGTCCCCCGGGGACGGACCGTCGTCTAGGTGCACTTGGCTGAGGAGACACTCGTTGACCCGGAATCAGGGGTTGCCCGTATCGAGGGTTTCGGCCCGCTGACGACGGCGTCGCTGCCGGAGTTCCTGGCCGGCACGCACGTCACCGTCCGTCCCGTCGTCGACGACTCCCGCATAGCTCCGGTGGACGCCTACGAGATTCCGGAGCAGCTACGGGACGCTATCCGGCGGGGTTCTCCGTTCGAGGCTTTCCCGTTCACCTCTACCACTTCCGACCATCTGGACCTTGATCACATCGTGGCCTACAAGCTCGGTCATTTCTGGGAGCCCCGACAGACGAGTGTGGCCGGTTTGGCGTCGCTGGCCCGGCTGGTCCATCGGGCAAAGACGCTGGGCGCTTGGAAAGTGAGACGTGAGGGGTTGGCCGAACTGTGCTGGACATCGCCGCTGGGAAGGAGTTACATCATCGGTCCCCGCGGCGCGAGACCAGCCGCCACCATGATGTATCGACGAGAGTAGACCGCCGGAGACGTCAGGCCGCCTGCGCCCGCCGCAGTCGCAGGTCGTGGTACGCGATGAAGAGCGTCAGCACGACCACCACCATGATGGCCGCAAAACCGGTGATGAAAGCCCAGGACCAGCCGCTACTGCCGAGCACCCAGAACGAGAGCGCCGTGATGACCGCTATGCCGACTGAGGTACCGATCCGCTGTCCGGTCTGCATGATGCCGCCGGAACTCCCGGCGTAGGTCAGCGGAACATCTGCCAGTGTGAGGGTTTGATTGGGGCTGATGACCATGCCCTGCGCGATCCCGATGAAGCTGAGGCTGAGCAGCAGCCACCACTCACTTGCGATGCCGAGCGACTGCAACCACACCACCAAGATGCTGGCTGCCAGCCCGAACAATGCGAAGTACAGGCCAGTGATCACGAGTCGGCGGCCGAATCGCGCAACCTGACGCCCTCCCCACAGGGCCGCCACGCCGGAGAGAATCGCGCTCGGCAATCCGATCAGACCTGCGTCGAGAGCGCTGTGCCCCAACCCGTTCTGCATGTAGAGCGCGAGCAGCACCCACACGCTGGTGATGCCGACGAAGTACAGCGACACGAGCGAGGCACCGTTGGTAAAGCTCGGGACACGAAAGATCCCGAGATCGACCATGGGATTGTGACCAAGACGCTTCTGACGTCGCTCCCACCACAACCAGGCCGCCAGGAAGATCAACCCGACTGGTAGTGACGCCCAGACCCAGGCACCTGTTCCCGCTTCAACGAACGGCAGCAGGATCGCCAACACAGCGAGCCCGAGTAGCACGGCACCGACAGGGTCCAGATCTCGGAGCACCGACGGTGCCTTCGCAGGGTCGTCGGGTTGCTCGTTGACCAGCGGCTTCGGGAACCACCGCATCGCCAGAGCGATGGCTGCGATGCCCACCGGAATATTGACGAAGAACACCCAGCGCCAGCCGTTCTCCACACCAAGCCAGTTGATGAGCAGCCCGCCGAGCACGGGTCCGACCGAGACCGATGCCCCCACCGCAGCACCGAAGAACCCAAAGGCACGACCGCGTTCAGGTCCGCGGAAGTGCTGCTGGATCATGCCCACGGCCTGCGGATTGATCAACCCGGATCCGATCCCCTGGAATGCGCGCGCGATGTTGAGCATGGTGGCGTCCTGCGCGAATCCGCATGCGACCGACGCGGCGGTGAAGATCGCGACCCCGGTGATGAACAGCGCTCCGCGGCCGTAGATGTCGCCGGCCCGACCTGCAGCGACCAGTCCCACTCCAAACGCCAATGCATAACCGGACAGGACCCATTGCAACTGCGATTGACTTGCGTCAAGTCCCTGTTGAATCGAGGGGAGGGCGACATTGACAATGCTCACATCGATCAGCGACATGAACAGAGCCACCATGAGCACCGCGAGAATGCGCCACCGTCGGGGGTCAGGGATGAAGTCCTCCGTGGATGAACTCTGGGGTGGCGACACCATGCAGACTCTAGTGGGGAGTTGCCCTGGCCTACTGTGAGGATCATGGACGTGAACAAGTCGTTGACAACTGGAGTCAACTTTGTGGTGATTCTCACCGACGACCAGGGCCGGTGGGCGATGCCCCACCGGATGCCCGAGTTGGTCATGCCAAACATGGAGACGTTTCTCGCGGAGTCGTTGGAACTGGATCAGATGTACTGCGCCTCCCCGGTGTGTTCCCCGTCCCGGGCGTCAATGATGACCGGGCGAATGCCATCCGCCCACGGAGTGCATGACTGGCTTATCGGCGAGCATCACCCGGACGCGCATCCCGATCGGTACCTCGACGGCCAGCCCGCCACTCCCGAGGTGCTCGACGACGCGGGATACCAGTGCGCCATGAGTGGAAAGTGGCACGTGGGCCACTCGCAGCAGCCAGCTCCCGGCTTTGAGTTCTGGTTCGCGCATCGTTACGGAGGCGGCCCGTATTACGGCGCACCGATCTGGCAGGACGGCGAGCCAGCGGAGGAGCCCGCATACTTCACTGACGCTGTGACAGAGAATGCGATGAATTTTCTGAAGTCGCGTGATGTGGATCGCCCGTTCTATCTGCAGGTCAACTTCACTGCACCGCATGACCCGTGGATCGACAACCATCCCCAGGAGCTGGTGGAGCTGTACGCGCACACCGACTTCCCGTCGGTCCCGCGCGCTCAGCCGCACCCCTGGGTGGGGCCACGCAAGGACGCCTTCGCCGACGCCTTCGCAGATCCGCACCCGCATCTTGCCGGCTATTGCGCTTCGCTGACTGCTGTGGACCAAGCGCTCGGGCGCATCCGCGCGCTGCTGGAGGAGCAGGGGATCAGCGACAACACCGTCGTGGTTTTCCTGTCGGACAACGGCTTCAGTTGCGGCCACCACGGCATCTGGGGCAAGGGCAACGGCACCTACCCGTTGAATTTCTGGGACAATTCCGTGCGCGTCCCATGCGTGGTGCACCTGCCCGGCGGCGCCGTCGGCACCAGCGGTGCGCTGCTGTCGAGTGTCTCCCTGCACCGCACACTGTGTGACCTGGCGGGTGTCAGCGTTCCCGATGACCAGTGGGGTGCAGGCGCCTCCTTCGCGCGCGTCATGCGGGGTGAGGACACCGACGGCGAGGAGTTCGTCGTCGTGACGAGCGAATACGGTGGTGCCCGGATGATCACCGACAAGCGGCACAAGCTCGTCGAACGCTTCGACGGTCCTGGTGAGCTCTACGACCTTGAACAGGATCCGGTTGAGCACGACAACCGCTACAACGACCCAACCGTGACTGAGATCCGCAGCGCCCTCTCGGTAGAGCTTCAACGGCGTTTCGCGCAGCAGACACGCCCGGGAGTCTCAGGCTGGGAGCGTCCCGTCACCGGCCTTGGGCAGATCCACCCCACCTCCCGGGGGCTGCCGGGCACGGATTCCTATGCCCAGACCCATGAGTGAGGGACGCGCCGCCACCCCTGTGTGAACCTGTCAGTGCCCGCGGTTACCGTGGCATCATGCGGTTCCTCCACACTTCAGACTGGCACCTTGGGCGCACCCTGCACGGGGTGGATCTGCTGGAGCACCAGTCGGCGTACCTCGACCACCTGGTGGACGTGGTGCGCTCGGAGGACGTGGACGCCGTGCTCGTGGCGGGCGACGTCTACGACCGCGCGATCCCGCCCGTCGCGGCCGTCGAACTGCTCAATGAGACCCTGGTCCGGCTCGCCGAATCCACGCATGTGGTCATCACGCCCGGCAATCATGATTCCGCCACTCGGCTCGGTTTCGCGGCACCCTTGTTCCGTGACCGTCTCAAGGTGCGTACCCGCGTGGAGAACGTCGGCACGCCCGTTGAGATCCCGAGTGCCGACGGCGAGAACTCGGCCCTCGTCTACGCCCTTCCCTATCTGGATCCGGACATGGTTCGCCATCGCCTTGCGGGCCCGGTTCTGGATGACGACGGCGCACCTGTCCTTCCCGCCCGCTCCCATGAGGCGGTGGCCGCCGCGGCCATGGGGCGTGTCCGCGGTGACCTGGCGTCCCGGCGCACCCGGGGTGCACGCCTCCCGGCTGTTCTCATGGCGCACGCGTTCGTCGTCGGTGGGGAGGCGTCCGAGTCTGAGCGCGACATTCGTGTGGGCGGGGTGGACTCCGTGCCTCTCGGAGTTCTGGCCGGTCTGGACTACCTCGCCCTGGGGCATCTCCATGGCGGCCAACGCATCGGTCGCGACTTCGACATCGACGAACGCGGGCCGGTAGCTCGCTACGCAGGATCTCCGCTTGCGTTCTCCTTCTCCGAAATGCATCACTCCAAGTCCAGCGTGCTTGTCAGCATGGATGCCGAGGGTGTGCGTGACCTGCAGCTGGTGGGGGCCCCTGTTTCCCGTCGGCTCAGCGAGGCTGCAGGGACCATGGAGGAACTCCTGTCGCGAACATTCGACTCCCAGAAGCAGGACTGGGTGCGCGTCCACGTCACCGATGACGTGCGCCCCACCCAGCTTCACCGACGCATCAAAGAGCGCTTTCCGCACGCGCTGGTCATCCAGCACCAGCCTTCGCAGTCCGCGGTCGGTCAGCACTCCCGGGCCATCAGCAGCTCGCAGAGTCCCGTCGACGTCAGCGCCGAGTTCGTCAAGGACGTCAGCGGTGCCGTTCCCACCGATGCTGAGGCCGCCGTCCTGCTCACGGCATGCGAGGCCGCACTGGCATCGGAGCGGAGCGCCTGATGAGAATCCACAGACTGCACATTGAGGCCATCGGCCCGTTCCCCGGAAGCCACGACGTCGATTTCGATGAATTGTCGGCCGGTGGTCTTTTCCTGCTGGAGGGACCGACGGGGGCCGGCAAGTCCACGCTCATCGACGCCATCACCTTCGGTCTCTACGGGACGGTCGGCACGCTCGGTACGGCTGAGAACACCAGATTGCCTTCGAACCACGCACCGCTGAGCGAACCGGTCATCGAGGTGACCTTCTCCACCACATCCGGCATCTACCGGACCAGGCGCACCCCCGCGTGGGAACGACCGAAGAAGCGAGGAGACGGCCTCACCTCGCAGAATGCCACGGCCAAATTGTGGAGGCTGTCGGCAGTCGAAGACGTGGGCGGCGAACCAATCGCCGCCACCACCCAGGAGGTGGGTGCCGAGATGCAACGCATCCTGGGCCTTACCCGGGAGCAGTTCATGCAGACCGTCGTCCTGCCACAGGGCCGGTTCTCCACCTTCCTGCGCGCCAGGCCCGACGAGCGGGCCCAGGTGTTGCGCGACGTGTTCGGCACCGCCATCTACCAGCAGGTTCAGGACCAACTCATAGAGATGGCCCGCACGGCCAAGCGCAGAATTACCGCCGCTGAGGGGGAGACCAGCTCGGCCGTGGCTGCGTTCACGAGCCTGCTGAGCGACGTCGACCCCGCCATCCCGGCGCTGCACGAAGCCGGCTCCGCCCTTGACGCGGACGAGCTGATCCGCATCGCGGATGAGGTGTGGACCGCGACGAAACAGCGGTGCGAGGAGGCCGGTGAGGCGCTGGGGTGGGCGCAGACAGCCGAGGTCACTGCACGGCTGCTGCTGGACAGCCAGAAGGAACTGCAAAACAATCTTGCGCGACGGACCGCACTGCTGACCGAGCAGACCCGGCTCACGGACCAAACGGATTCCATCGCGAGGAGTCGCGAACGCTTGGCCACGGGGCAGCGGGCGGCGATGGTCACAGGGTCTCTGCGCGCCCACGAATCCGCTACCAGCAGCATGAGCCGTGCCCACCAGAGGGTCGCCACCAGCTGTGGTGAACTGCGCGGCACCCCGGATGCGGATTTGTCAGAGATCGGTCACACGGAGGCAGTGCGGGACGTGATCGAGGACGTCACCAGCAAACGATCCGGCCTTGTGGAGGGGATGCAGGTGGAGGCCACCCTTCCTGAACGCCTGGAACGGCTCACATCCGACGAGGCGTCCTTGACCGAGGCCAGCGCAGCGTTGACCATGGAGCGCCAGGAGTTGTCGGCGAGGCCCACCGTGCGTGAGCAACTCGCCGCGAGTCTCGACGCACTGCGTCAGACCGCCACACCCGTGGCCCTCGCCGAACAGATCGCGCAGCGCCGCATCACGGTGCGGGATGCGGCAAAGCGGGTCGAGATCCACACCGAGGAACTGGGGGAGGCGCAGCAGAGACTGGCTGCAGCGGCGAGGACAGCCACAGCAGCGACCGAGGAGGAGAGTGCCGTTCGGCTGCGGTGGATCAGGAGCACCGCGGGTACTCTCGCCGCAGAGCTTGGCGCCGGCCTCCCATGCCCCGTCTGCGGCGGTACCGAACACCCCCATCCGGCTCCCGAACTCCCGGACCACGCCACCTCTCAGGATGTGGACGAAGCCACCCAACGACGCCAGCTCGCGGATGCTGCTCTGCAGAGAGCAGACAGCGCACTCATCCGGATCGCCGAAAAGCTGGAGGCCCAGCAGGAAGCCGCCGCCCATACCAGCCTGATCGATGCCGAGACAGCGCTCGCAGCGGCTGAGGCGGATGTCGCCGACGCCAAGAAGGCGGTACGGCTCATCGAAACTGCGGAGAAGGCGATCATCCACTTCGACACCGAAACCGATGCCATCAAGAAGCGCATTGCGGCCGCGGAGACGGCCACAGCGACCACGACCGAACGCCTGCGCCGTGACCGCGAACTCCTGGAAGCAGACCAGCAGCGTTGCCGCGCAGCCGCCGGTGACTGCGCAAGCGTCGCGGCACACGTCGATCGACTCGATGCACGACTGGCCCGGGCACGGAAACTGGTCGACGCACTGCAGGGGTTCCATGAGGCGGAACAACGAGTCAACGACACCTCCACCACGCTGGGCGAGTCGCTGCGTGAGGCGGGCTTCGAGGATGCCGACGCGGTGCGCGCCGCCCAGCTGGCGACTGCCGAGTCCGCGGATCTCCAGCAGCGCCTCCAGAAGTACGACGCCGACCTCGCCCGGGTAACCAGCGGACTTGCGGAGGAATCGATGGCGGCGCTGACGGGCGACGAAGTGGTGGATGTGTCGGCAGCCAGGACTTCGCACACCCTCAGCCATGAGGCTTTGATGGCCGCCTCCGCTGCCGGTGCCACGGCCACCGCTGCCGCCCAGCAGTGTGACCGCAGCCGCCGGTCGCTCGTAAAAGTTCTCGACAAACACCGCAAACTGGTCGACGATGCAGCTCCCGTCCTGCGGATGATGGAGCTGGCCACCGGCGGGGAGGGCAATCTCAGGTCCACCACCCTGTCCACATTCGTTCTGCTCCGACGCTTCGAGGATGTTGTGGCCGCGGCCAACGATCGTCTGGCAGTCGTGTCAGGTGGGCGCTTCATGCTGCTACGGACCGACGAGCGGGAGGGCCGGGCCCGCAAGGCCGGGCTGGGGCTGAGCGTTCGCGACCACCACACCGAAATCAATCGCGATCCCCACACCCTCTCGGGAGGGGAGACGTTCTACGTGTCGCTCTGCTTGGCCCTTGGGCTGGCCGACGTCGTCACCAGTGAGGCAGGAGGCATCAGCCTCGACACGCTCTTCATCGACGAGGGGTTTGGATCCTTGGACTCGGACACCCTCGACGGGGTGCTCGGGGAGCTGTCACGGCTGCAAGCTGGTGGTCGCGCCGTGGGCATCGTCAGCCACGTAGCGGAGCTGAAGACGCGCATTCCGCAGAGAGTCGAGATCTCGCGTAGGGCCGCTGGGGGGTCGACGCTTTCAGTGCGCGCCTAGTTAGTGATGCAGTGATGCGGTGATGTTATGATGCTGATATGCGAACGACAGTGGACCTCGATGACAGCGTCCTGGCAGCTGCCCGTTCTCTGGCGAGTGCCAAAGGGATCTCACTGGGCCGCGCCATATCGGAACTCGCGCTGCGGGGACTGCGACCGACGGAAGATCCACAGCGCGCCCGGACCGGCGACGTGGCGTATTCGCCTTTCCCCGTCATTCACGGGGAAAGGGTTGTCACTGATGAGCTCGTTGCCGAGCACCGCGATGGTTGAGGCCACGTGAGCGACGCGACTCTCCTCCTGGACGTCAATGTCCTGGTCTCCCTGGCGTTGTCGTCCCATCAGCACCACCGTGCGGCCCACGCAGCCCTTGCGACCATGCAGTCCTGGGCAACAACGCCCATCACAGAAGCAGCCTTCCTCAGACTGATGATGAACGAAACAGTTGTGGGGAGGCAACTCTTCAGCGGTGAGGCAGTGGGACAGCTCACTGCCATGCGTCAGGACACTCGGTGGCGGTTTGTGCCGGATGCGTCGACGCTCACCGACTCCCGGATGGATCTTGCGCCTCTGGTTGGACATTCCCAGGTGACCGATTTCCATCTCGTGAATTTGTCGGCGCTCAACGGTGCACGACTGGCGACATTTGATCGAGCGCTGGTGGCTGCGCTCGCCCCACGGGATCGGCAGCACGTGGAACTGCTACCAGTGTGACGAGGGTGGGGCCTGCCCGGCATCTCTGACGGCCAGGTCTGCGTCGAGCTCATCCAGTGCCACAGAGATGGGATTCGCGAAGGTGGTGGAGCCGTCGCTCGAACCGCCGAAGAGCAGACCCAGGACGCGACGCTCCATGTCCATGACCACGGATCCGGAGTCGCCCTGTTGCGAGAATCGTGGAGACAATGCGCGGTCGGTGTCAACGCGGACCTGTCGACGCAGTGTGCGTACGCCCAGACCGTCTCCGTAGTCGAGGCTGAGCGTCGCATCGATGGATCCGACTGCTCCGTAGGTGCATCCAGTGGTCCGCCCGCATTTCTGGACTGCCGTCCCGATCACGGCATCCGCCGAGCCCTCGACGTCCCCGATGCCCTCGACGAATGACTGCCATTCGCGGTCAGGGTCGAGGGTGATCACCGCCCCGTCGGTGTTCTCCGTGAGCTGCGCCCGCGTCAGGGAGCCGAACTCCTGCGTCTGTGGGTCCCCACCGTCGGGAATGCCGGGCTGCACCATGCGATCGCCGACACTCCATCCATCATCGATACAGGCAACGTGGAAGTTGGTCAGCGCCATGGCCACACCGGTACGGCGGTCACGCACCATTGCTCCCAGCGTTCCGACGAAGCCATACTCCCCAACGGCCTCCACGACGGGTGGAGAAAGCCGCACACGACGGGATGGACCCATGCTGATGCCCCCACGCAGTGTCGTCGGTGTGGCTTCCTCGATGGGGCTTGCGGTCTCGTGTCGCTGCACCACCGGCTGCAACTCGACGACAAGTTCCTGGACATCTGTCTTCACACCGTCCATCGCCCTGGGAACAACCTCCCCGGCTTCCAGCTCATCCTCGGTCTTTTTCTTGCGTACGTAGACGATGATGCCGAGCTCACCCGTCGGTTCACCGCCCGATATTTTCTCCCCGATGTCGACGCCCACCACGCCTGATTGTGCGAGTAGTTGGTCCTCCATGGACTCCTTGATGGGGCGGATTGCTGATCGCTTGTGACTGTGTGATCCCTCAGGCATTGGGGGCTCCTGTTCGTGGAATGTAGGGAGGAGACTGAGAACTCAGTACAACACCCGTGCGGTGCAGCCGCTGACACGGCGAGGGATCGATCCATCGCCAGCCACTAGCTACTACCCGGTGTAGGAGCAGTGAGTGGAGTAGGCAGACACGCTGATGTGCGTGCCCACACGGGGACACCACGACGGTGCCCCTTGAGAAGGAGGAGGATCACACATGGGTGTCTATGTAGTCACAGGAGCAGCTTCAGGCATGGGCCGTTCGACCGCTGAGCAGCTCCGCTGGGAAGGCCATCGGGTCATTGGGGTGGATCTGCACAAGGCGGACGTGGAGGTGGACCTCTCCACACCTGAGGGACGCAAGCGTGCCGTGGAAGAGGTCAAGGTCAAGTGCAATGGACGGCTGGATGGCGCCGTGTTGGCTGCCGGGCTGGGACCTGTGCCGGGAAGGGAGGACATCATCGCCAGGGTGAACTTCCTGGGCGTCGTCGAGCTCATCGAGGGATTGCATGAGGATCTTGCAGAAGCTCGAAACGCCAAGGTCGTGATCTTCTCGTCGAACTCCACCACCACGATTCCGGGGATCCCCGATGAGATCATTGACGCCTTCATGGAACGCGACATCGAACGGGCCGTCGAAGTGGCCGCTGCCGCGGGGTCGGAAGCATCTGCAAGTTTTGTCTACGCTGGGTCCAAGACGGCTGTCACCCACTGGATGCGCACCATCGGTGTCACGGAGAAGTGGGCAGGTATGGGTATCCGCATCAATGCTCTCGCCCCGGGCGCCATCCGCACACCCATGGTGGAGGCCCAACTGAACGACCCCAAGCTGGCCCCGGCGATCAAGGCTTTCCCCATTCCGGTGAGGGAGTTCGGCAAACCCGAGGAGGTTGCCCAGTGGGCTGTCTTCATGCTGTCTCCCGCGGCCAACTTCCTGTGTGGATCGGTGATCTTCCTGGATGGTGGCACCGACGCCTACTTCCGAGCGGACTCCTGGCCGCGTGCGATGACTGCGGAGGAAATGCCGCAGTACCAGGCGAAGATGGAGGAGTTCGCTCGCACCCTGACCGATTGATCTCCGCTGGATGGAGATTTCTGCTCCCCTGATCATCATCAATTCCTACTGGAGCACGCCCTATTCCTCGTTGCTGAAGCAGTGCCCTCTTCGGAGGTCAGATGTCGAGGACAGAGTCGGTGAACTCATCCGAGGTGCGAAGTCGCTCCACACGACGATGCCAGCGTCGATCAGCCGCCCCCTCCACCAACATGTCCAGCATCGTCTCGCGATCCGGAACATGCATTACGAACGGGTCGCTGTCGTCGCGCTGCTTCTCGAAGTGGCACAGGGCCGCATGACTGAGAGGCCCAAAAGCGCCGTCGGCCTCAAGTCCGTCGATCTGCCGCTGGAATTGTCGTAGTCCGGAGAAGCCGTAACCCGTCAGCACCAGACGCAGTGTGCCCGTATCAGTCACGGGGCCCACCTGTTCCATGATCCAACGGCGCGAGCCACCCCGGCCCATCTGGACAGAACGATCGAAAACCATGCCGAGAGCCCGGTCGGTGTTGAGGCCGAGCCATGAGGCAAACTGCACCATCGGATCGAGATACAGGCGTGCCGCCATCAGCAGCTGTGCCGATTGGAACGGCTCGTGCTCGGCGGCGTCACGGAAGCGGCTGACCCACTGGTCCTCCCACAGGTCGGCCCCGTCGAGCGGATGCACGCGTACTCCTCGAGGGGGTGTGCGCTGCGATGTCGCACCTTTTCTGGTGGTCAGGTCAACGAGTGCATCAGACATGGGGCCGAAGACATCAGCGAAGGTGGAGGGCTCGCGACGCCGCATCTCCTCCAGCAGCTTGCCCAGAGTGCCGGAGTCCTGTGTGAACTGGACGATTCCGTAGGACAAGCCGATGTGGAAGTGGCCGGAGGCGGGATGGCGCGCGCCGGGGCGGTCGAATCGTCCCTCGAACTCGCCGTCGCGGTTCACGGCGCCGAAATCGCCACCCGATTCGTGCACGGCGGTCTGGTTGATGATGTGGATCTTCATTGCGTCGTCGAAGGGTAGGGGGGTTTCCATGTCTGGGACCGGCGTCGGGAGGACAGGCGGCGCCTCAGGCTCGTCATCGAAACCCTGGAAATCATCGAGGGGGTCGGTGTCGAACGGGCTCAGGGGGCCGGGGTCGACGGGATCTACGACTGGTGCTGACAGCTCCCCATGTGCCAGCAGGCGATGAGGATCGTTATAGCTGTCGTAGAACCAGCTGCGTGGCCCCTTCGGGCTCATCACCCCGACGTGGAGGGAACGCCCACCCATTCCCATGGAGAGTTCAAGCACCGGGTCGGACATGGCCCGACGTCGCACCACCTCCTCCGCGGTTCGTCGATCCTCGGTGGAGGAGAAGTCGAAGTCACCCGCGCAAGCATTCGGGTGGTCGGACTGCACACCTGAGGTAGCGACGAGACGGTTGTACGAGAGCGGTCGGTAAAGGTTGCGAAGCCGCACAGCCCTGCCCACCGCGCGCCGCATCTCGTCACCCATGGCAAGGGCCAGCAGAGTCCACGGCCACAGATGGAGCGGGGGGATGAGCTCCCCGAAGCCTGCCTCCCGTGCCTTGTCGGCGTGGTGCGGTGTGACGACCTCGTCGACCGAGAAGAACTCGATGCCGTGATCAGCCAGGTAGCGGGCGAGATCGTCGCGACTGCCCGGCTGATAGAAGTCGGTGTCGACGAATCCGGGGCGAAGGCCGAGTGCTTCCCCAGCCCGTTCAATCTGCTGACGGCGTCCTCGTGCCGCTTGCTCCGTGACATGAAACTCCATGATGTTTCCTCCTGTTGACCTGCTCACGTCCAGGCGAGTGACTCGTCCGGATCCGGGCACTTGGGGATGACGCGCACCACATATGCGTGGATGAGCGGGGTGTTCTCCGCGATGGCGAACACGTTCGGTTCGGAGGCTGCCTTCCACTCCAGACTCAGCTTCCGACCTGCTGAAGCCATGTCGATGATGTGCTCCGCCACGATCAGCCCGTTGGTGTCGTGCAGGCGGATCGCGTAGGAGCGGATTGATTCCTGCACACCATCGAAAGTCGCTTGTGGCTGCAGTCTTGTGCGGAAGCGGGCGTGCTGCGGTGAGTGATGATCGAGGTCGATCCCCTCCGGAGAGCCGACCGGCGGATCATGCGTCGTGACACTGACGAACAACTCATCAAGAAGTAGCGTGTCTTCGGCCGCCACCTGGATCGAGCCGATGACGGAGACAGCGGGCCCGCCCCGTTTACCGGGCTTCGCGAAGACCTTGATGACATCGCGTCCCCGCGGGAGCCGGATACTCACCTTCTCCGTGCGGTGGTCTCGTGTGTCTCGGGGCTGGCGAACCGAAACCGTTTGGGTTCCCGCCTGCATTATCTTGGGTGTGACGTTCACGGTGGCCTGAAACGTCGGACCAGTTAGCAGGGGCATGGCCACCTTGAGGAGGTTGGGGCTCGCGAGCGCCACCTTCTCCGTGGAAATCATCCGAGCGGCCGACTTCAATCCAACCCGATTTGCTGCTTCCAGCAGTTTCACATGACGCACTGCGTCAACTGTCGGCGACGCGAGTGTCACGCGCCTTGGGGCGCGTGGCGCCTTCGTGACACTGCCGTCTTCCTCCTGCGGTGAAACCAGTTCGACGCCAACAGTGTTGGTTGAGAACGTCAGGTTTCGGACAAAGACAGCCTTGTGCGGCAGGCACGGAAGTTGACCGCCGCCGACGCCGTCGCTGAGCTTGCTGTCCTCCGCCAGCCGCCAGTACCGCTCGCTGAAGAAATCCGCGTCCAGCCAGTCGCGACGGATGTCGCACACCAGCATCTCGAAGGTGACCTCGAATATGTCGTCGAGTGCGTTCAGCACCTCCTCGCCACCCAGGGCGAATCTCAGGCGTACCCGCGGCGTGAAGACGGCCGCCGTCTGTTCATGGCTGAGCGTGATGCGTTGCCAGGCCGAGCTGTCTTCGTTGAGCAATGGCGCGGTCGGGATCAGTGAGGAACGAAAATACGACAGGCCGGGGGCGTCTCGACGCATCTTCTCTCCAGATTCGAATCTCTGGAGGACAGCGGCGCGCTCGTCCTCGAACCCGAGATCGGTTTGGGAGTCGCGGATGATGGTGAACGCCTGCTCGACCTCTTGACGGCGTCCCAAGCCGACCCACTCCGCCTGCAACCGATCAAGTTTGCCCTGGAGCCGCGCGCGCTCCTCGGTGGTCGCGTCGCTGGCCAGCGCCGCGAGCCCGGCGGATGCTTCGTCCACCTGACGTTCGAACGAGCGGTATGCCTCCAGCACGGGGGTGGGCTCCCCGTTGTCGAACAGAAGCGTGTTGGCTGCCTCAGCATCTGCACTCAGCAGAACCCCGCCAGCCACGTCCGCACCTCTGAGGGTGTCATCGTAGATGTGGTTGATCGTGCCGATGTCGACGTGCGGTGGTGGTTCCAGCGCGAACGGCAGGGCCGGATTGAGGATCTCGTCGTGGAGTTGGGCCATGAGCGAATCCAGCAGGAGGTCGGTCTCTGTCAGCGAGACTCCCCTGACCTCGTCAAGTCCACCACTGGCCACACCCATCAGCAGCTCCAGCGGCAGCAGCTCGTCGATGAGTTGACGTCCGAAGCCGCCCAGTCCTCCGACCAGTGTCAGGTATGACTGACCAGCCTCACCAGGCTCCGAAACCAGCGGTGCGCCGATGGTGTCGGAAATCGTGGCCGCAATAAGCGCGCGAACGACAGGGAGTCGTTCCCCAATTGTGGCGGCCATGATCAGACCCAATCTGCAGCGTCAGGATGGCTCTCGAAGTCGGCATCGGGTGCCTTACCGAGAAAGCGACTGGCCATCCCGATGAGGAACTGTCCCTTGAGGGTCAGTTCACCGGAAGCCGAGTTCTCGTTCCATTCGGTCTGGGCTGTCGACTTTGCGTGGTCGCCGGATACGCCGAACCCCAGGAACGACACGCCTGCCTTGCCGGTGAACGACCTGCGTTCTTCTGCGGTCATGTTGGCGAGCGCGGTGGATCGTACGACCACATCTCGGACAAAGTAGACCGTCATCGGGATGGCCGGCATCACACCATCCTTCGGCGGAACCTGACCATCCGACAGGGTGACGATCTCGTTGACGACATCGAGGGTTTCCTTGGTGTCCGGATCGATCATGGTGTAGGCGCCTGACTCAAGGAACGCCACATCAAGCCACGGACGATCGACCACACCCTGGACGATCTGGAATGACAGGTGGAACCCCTCCTCGAAGAAGCTCTCCTCCAGATTCTCCGATGACTTCTCACCGCCAGCTTTGGCGAAGAGTGAGAAGACCGGGATCTTGAGCCCACCTGCGGTCTTGCTCTTGCTCGTCTTGTGGAATTTCTTGGATTCCTTGGAGTCGAGCGTTACCTCCATGAGGGACTTCGCCCTGAGGACGCCGTTAGGACGCAACGCCGTGTAGTAGGCGCTCTCCGTCAGAAATCCCAGCCCGCTGTCCGAGGCGAAGACCGACGCAAGGACCTCGTTCGCGGCGAACTGTGTGCGCAGCCTGTCAAGATACTCGGGCATTCCGCCACGCGAAAGCACCGCAATCTTGGCCATGATGGCCTCCACCTGGCGCTTCTTGCCCTGGGTCTCCCAGCGATTGCGGGCACTGTCCAGCTGCTTCTTCAGCGCTGCGATCTTCCGGCCCCCGTTCGGATCATTCGGAGAGATCTGTTCGCTCTTCTCGAGCACCTGCATCTCCACCTGGTTGTACCGGTTCTCCAACGCCCGGTACAGCTTCATGAGTCTCGTGGGGGGTAGGAGCTGGTCGGGGTCCTCAACAAAATCGCCTGCGTCGAGGCCATCCGCGCTGAGCAGGGCGTCCAGATCGATGTCGGTGTCCGCATCTGAAGGACCGTCGCCCAGCAGGGCATCGAGGTCGTCCAGCTCATCGGCGGAGTCGCTGCCGTTGTCCGCTGCCGGGGCGGGTGAGACGTCTGTCGGCTGCTCATACAGGAATGCGCGCAGCTTCTCCAGCCTTGCTTTGTCGAACTCCGACAAGGAGTTGTCAATGACGCGACAGTTCTCAAGCACGGAGTTGTAGATCTTCGACACCTGCTTGCCGCTGGAGATCAGGCTGTTGAGGTCGACGGTGGTGTCGTCCTCGTTCACGATCAGCGGATCGCTGCCGAGGGTGGGGATGTAGTCAGTGAGCGCCGCAAAGTTGATGGCCGCCCGGGCCACGTCGTTGACCGTGAAGACGGTCTCGCCGTCCCCATCGGTGTTCTCAAGCATTTGGGGCTTCTTGCCCAAGTCCATGAACATGGACAGCTCGGGCCCGAAGGGAATCGGCGGCAGGAAGTAGTGGAAGATGACGTTGTCCGGCTTTCCGCGTTCGGTAATGGCCTGGATCTCGCCGTAGATGGCGTCCAACAGGTCAGTGGTGTTGAATTCCTTCACGTCCTTGGTGAAGTCAGGCATGGTGGATCTCCTCCGTTTCGGTCCCGGTACTGGGACGTTGACTTTGCGAGTGGCGCGGAACGAATCCGGAGGCCCCGGATGATCGGCTCGTGAACTGTCAGAATCGCCGTCCCGTAGCGCCACTCAGTAGTGAAGAGGACCATCAATGGTGGGTGATACATGATACATGCGCTTAATGAGTAGGCACTGCTCGATCTCATCGAGGTCGGCCAGTCCGAGTGCGCATGACCGTTGGGTGCCCGAGCGCGTCGACGAGAGTGATTTCCGGCGGGCGGCGCGGACCGTCGTTACAGTGGCTCCATGTCGGCACAGCTGCTGGAAATCCACATAGTCGCCGACTCCACGGGGGAGTCGGCTGTGCGCATCGCCCGTGCGGCGATCGCCCAGTTCCCTGAGCACCACTTCACCTTCGTCAGGCATCGGCGACTGAACACCGTCGAGGCCATGCTGAAGGTGATCGAGACCCTGCGAGAACGGGTCGGTAAACCCACAGCCGTGATGTACACGCTCGTGAACAAGGAGTTGGCGGATCTCATCGACGGCGCGTGCAAGGAGCTGGGGATGCCCCACGCCGACCTGATGACCGGACCCATGGTTGCCCTGGAGGAACTGACAGGAACGCCGGCCGACATGGTGCCCATGCGGCCCGTGGGTGTGGAGGCGGATTATTTCGTGCGGATGTCCGCCATCGATTTCGCAGTCCGCAACGACGACGGCGCACTTCCCGACGCCTTCAGCGAATGCGACATCTGCTTGGTGGGGGCATCCCGCTCAGGGAAGACGCCGCTGTCCATCTATCTCGGTTATCTGGGGTACAAGGTGGTCAACGTACCGCTTGTGCCCGGCATCGATCCGCCGCCGCAGCTGTTCGAACTGGAGCGGTGGCGCATCGTCGGACTCACCATCGATGCCGAGCGTCTGCTGATGATCCGCAGCCAACGGGTCAAAGGTCTCGGTGGATTCGGGAACAAGGACGGTTATGCCAATCTGGCACGGATCTATGACGAGTTGGACGAGGTGGGCAGTATTCAACGCAAACTGGGATGCCCCATCATCGACACGACCGGGGTGGCTCTGGAGGAAGCGGCAGCCAGGATTATCGACATGGTGGACACCCGCGCACGGAAGATGGGGCACCGTCTCCGCAAGCCGGCTGGAACCACATCCCTGAGCCCGCCACCTGCCTGAAGCTGGTCCCAGATTCCATTCATTTTGTGACCCGCTCACGGGAGTGGAAAACGCGGGGATACGCTGGAGGAAAGAAGGGACGATGATGCCCTTTCTTTTTCTACATTGAGTCGATCAAGGGAGCTACGACGGACATGACTGACCAGCGATTCATCTATGACCTCTCCGACGGTGACGCCACCATGCGCAACCTCTTGGGAGGCAAAGGCGCCGGAGTCGCGGAGATGGCCCGCATCGGAGTGCCGGTGCCGGACGCCTTCACGGTGACCACGACAGCCTGCGTGGCTGCCATGGACAACAAAGGCCAGTGGCCGGAGGGCTTGAGCGATCAGATCGCCGAGGGCCTCGCCCGGCTGGAGGAACGCACGGGGAAGAAGCTGGGCGGCAGTTCGAATCCGCTGTTGGTCTCCGTTCGATCCGGAGCCGTGCACTCCATGCCCGGAATGATGGACACCATCCTCAATCTCGGCATGTCCGATGAATCCGTCAAGGCGATGGCTGAGGAATCCGGCAACGAACGCTTCGCCTGGGACTGCTACCGCCGGTTCATCCAGATGTATGGCGAGGTGGTCGAAGGTGTGCCCGGGCATGCGTATGAGGATGCGCTGACAGCTATGAAGAGTGATCGCGGCGTCGAGCAGGACACAGATCTGGATGCTGATGACCTGAAGGAACTCGTTGCCTCGTTCAAGGAGATCTCCTCGGAGCACTTGGGCGGAGACTGGACCAATGACCCACACGAGCAGCTGAACCGCGCCGTGGATGCCGTGTTCCGCTCGTGGGGCAACCCCCGTGCCGAGGTGTATCGCCGCGCACACAACATTCCGGCGGCGCTGGGCACGGCCGTCAACATCATGCAGATGGTCTTCGGCAACGGTGGCGACACCTCCGGCACCGGCGTGTGCTTCACCCGCAACCCCTCCACCGGCGAGAAGGCACTCTACGGCGAGTTCCTCCTCAACGCCCAGGGCGAGGACGTCGTGGCCGGCATCCGCACCCCTCGTCCTTTGCAGGAGATGGAGGAAATCCTGCCCGAGGCCTACCACCAGCTCATCGACACCATGCACAGGATGGAGGCGCACTACAAGGACATGCAAGACATGGAGTTCACCATCGAGAATGGGAAGCTCTACCTCCTGCAGACCCGCAATGGAAAACGCACCGCTGCTGCGGCGCTGAAGGTGGCCTCTGATCTCGTGGACGAGGGTGTGCTCGACAAGCATGAAGCGCTGCTACGTGTGGAACCCTCCCAACTGGACCAGCTCCTCCACCCGGCGATCGATCCCAAGCACGGCCGCCGCCCCATCGCCAAGGGCCTTCCGGCCTCACCGGGTGCCGCCGTCGGCGAAGTGGTCTTCGACGCCGACACCGCCGCCGAGCGTGGCAACAAGGGCGAACCCGTTGTGCTCGTGCGCTTTGAGACGACACCGGATGACATCCACGGCATCATCGTGGCCCAGGGCATCCTGACCGCCCACGGTGGCATGACCTCGCACGCAGCAGTCGTGGCGCGTGGAATGGGCAAGCCCTGCGTGGCTGGAGCCCAGGGCATCCGTATCGACGTCAAGGGCAAGTCGCTGAGCATCGGTGACCAGGTGTTCAAGGAGGGTGACACCGTCACGCTCGACGGGACGACGGGCGAAGTTTACGGTGAGGCCCTGGAACTGGTGCCCCCGCAGATCAACGCAGACTTCCGGAAGATGGTCGCGTGGGCCGACGAGGTGCGCGCGCTCGGCGTGCGTGCCAATGCCGACACCTTCGATGACGCCACCAAGGCGCGCGAGTTGGGAGCCGAGGGCATCGGACTGTGTCGCACGGAGCACATGTTCATGGCTTCAGATCGGCTGCCTGCCGTCCGCAAAATGATCCTCGCTGAATCGCCGGAGGAGCGGGCCGCCGCACTCGAGGAGATTCTGCCCATGCAGCAGTCGGACTTTGAGGGTGTGTTCACGGCTATGAAGGGACTGCCCGTCACCGTCCGGCTGCTGGATCCCCCATTGCACGAGTTCCTGCCCAACCTGACGGAGCAGTCGTTGCTCGTGCAGCGGCTGGAGTTGGAGGGGGGCGACGCCGAAGAGCTGGGGGCCGCCCGTGTGACGCTCGGCCAAGTCCGGCGGCTGCATGAGCTCAACCCGATGCTCGGCACCCGTGGCTGCCGTCTGGCAATGCTGTATCCGGAGATCCCGGAGATGCAGACCCGGGCCATCGTCCGGGCTGCGATCGCGGTACTGGAGCGCGAGGGTGAGACAGCCGAGGTGGAGATCATGATCCCACTGGTGGCGCTCACGGCCGAGCTGAAGATCCAGCGGGGCATCGTTGAGAGGACGGTGGCCGACGAGCTGCAGTCATCCGGGAAGAAGGTGGATGTTACGATCGGCACAATGATTGAGCTGCCCCGTGCCGCCCTGCTCGCCGACGAGATTGCCGAGTACGCGGACTTCTTCAGCTTTGGGACCAATGACCTGACCCAAACCACCATCGGCATCTCGCGCGACGATGCCGAAAACGGATTCCTCACCAACTACGTGGTGGACCATGTGATGGAACGCAACCCGTTCGAGTCCATCGACGTCGAGGGCGTCGGCCAGCTGGTGCAGATCGGTACGGAGAAGGGGCGCAGCGCCAAGCCGAAACTGAAGGTGGGCGTGTGTGGTGAGCACGGCGGTGATCCGGACTCCATCGAGTTCTTCCACTCCGTGAAGCTCGACTACGTGTCCTGCTCGCCCTTCCGGGTGCCCATTGCCCGGTTCGCCGCTGCAAGGGCGGTGCTGAACGAGCGCACGAACGATTGATGTTCGCACTTCGACGCCCTCCGACTCACGTCGGAGGGCGTCGAAGCCTGTCACGTGCCGGACAATGAACTGCTGCCGGAAGTCCGCTCGGCTCAGCGCTCCACCACCAGTTTCCCAACCATGGTGAAACCCTCCACCTGACGGTGGGCCTCTCGAATCGTGTCGGCGTTGATGCCGTGCAAGGTGGTGCTCAGCGTCGATTTCAATGTCCCGGCGTCGAACAGTCTGGCGGCCTCGTCCAGGAGGTCGCGCTGGGCGGTGCTCTCCGGCTGGAACAGTGGCCGGGCAAACATGGACTCCCAGTGCCAGGTCTGGGCCTTCCGTTTCAACGGGGCGATGTCGAAGCCCTGCGGGCCATCGATAGCCACCACCTGCCCGTGAACGGGCATGAGATCGGCATAGTTCTGCTCGTTGCCTTTCGAGAAGGATGAGAAAATGTAGCGGACCCCTTCCGGCGCGATGCGGGTCACTTCCTCCTTCAGGTTGTGGTGATCCACCACGTGGTGCGCGCCCATGCTGTGAACCCATTTTCGTGATTCGTTGCGGGACGCGGTGGCGATCACGACCACATTGGTGAGTTGCCGAGCCAACTGCGTCACCATGGAGCCGACGCCTCCGGCTCCACCCATGACGAGAAGTGTGCCCGAGCTGTCCGGGCCGAGCTGCAGCTTGTCGAACAATACTTCCCAGGCCGTGATGATGGTCAACGGAGCAGCGGCCGCTTCAGCGAAACTGAGAGAGGTCGGCTTGTGACCGACGATCCTGTCATCCACAACGTGGCGCTCCGCATTGGTGCCCGGACGGGCGAGGCTCCCTGCGTAGTAGACCTCGTCCCCGACCCCGCAGGCAGTCACCTCGTCGCCAACTTCCAACACCACCCCGGCGGCGTCGTAGCCGAGTACCTTCGGAGCGGTCTTCTCCTCGAACGCGATGCGTGTCTTGAGGTCGATGGGATTGACCGACACTGCGCGGATCTCGACAAGGAGGTCGTGGGGCCCGAGGGGATCGAGGGCGATCTCCACATCGGCGAACGATGACGGTGCATCCACATCGCCCGGAGCCAAGGAGGCCACAGCGCGGGTGGTGCGAGAACGGGATGTGTCATGTGATGGGCACATGGAATCTCCTGCAATGTAGTTGGCGCTCAGTCGTCGATCTTGACCTCACCGGTGTCGACGTTGATCTCCACCTCGGTGTCGTCACCGGAGGAATCCTCGATGTCGAACTCGTAGGCTGTGTAATCATCGTCGTACTCCAGTTTCCAGCTGGTGATCTGGCCTCGCGCTGCTTGGAGCGCCTTGTCGCGGGCTTCCTCCCAGGTCATCGGCGATTCGAGATCGATGGCCTCCTTCACGTCGTCGGTGTCGTCGCGATCCAGCTCAAGGACGACGCCAGTGTCTGCGTTGATGTCCATGTCGAGGTCTGAGTTTCCGTCCAGCACATCGAGCTCATAGACCCAGGCGTTGTTGTCACTGGACCAGTCCAGTTCAATGGAGTAAACAAATCCTCCGCCAGCCTCCTCCACGGCCTTGTCAATGGCATCCTGCCCCGAGAATGAGAAGCTCTGAGTGGCGAGGTCCACGTCCTCCGCGGTGCTCTCCGCCATTTCGGACTCGGAGGCTGATGGCGACATCTCGGGTGTTGAAGCGCCGTCAGTCGGGGATTCGGTCATGCTCGGATCGGTCTCAGGCATCGATTCATCCATGGTGGGGGACCCGGTCATGGCCGGGTCCGGGCTCTCCGCCGTGGATGTGGCCACGTCCGTCGCCGGGGGCGTGTCCGCCGGGTCGGCGGGCGAGCAGGCTGTCACAGCAAGGCACGCAGCCGCGGCCAGAGTGATGATGGGTTTACGCATCGGAGCTCTCCTTGAGTAGGCAGGTGTTCTTCCAACACTAGATGTGCACCGGGCCACGAAGGCGCCGCGATGCTGAAGTGACGCCTTCGGTGACGCTGCATAGGGTGAGGCCATGTCCGCACCGCTTCCGGTTTCCGCCCCTCGGCTCTCGTTCCTTGCCCTGGAGAATCTGTTTGACGGTGAACCAGAACTGCTGGTGCGCGGCGCCGACCTGGATGATCTGCGCTTCGTCGCGATCCGTGGAGAGCATCTGGATGTGAGCGGAAGCAACACCTCGGGCTGTGAGCTCGATGACGTGGTGGCCGATGAGTTCAACGTGTCGACGTCGCGGATCGCAGAATCGCGGTTCACACAGTTCGGGGTTCCCCTGTTTCGGATGGCGCGGTCAGTGCTGCGGGACGTCGAGTTCGTCGGAGGACGTCTCGGTGCCGTCGAAGCCTACGACGTGCAGTGCAGGGGGGTTCACTTCAGCGGATCGCGGATCAACTATCTGAACCTGCGCGGTTCCACAATGACGGATGTGGCGTTCACTGACTGCCACATCGATGAGCTTGATCTGGGCCAGGCGAGCGTGGAACGCATGCGATTCCAGAGCACACGAATCGGTGTACTGACCATGCATCGAGCGACGTTCAAGGATGTCGATCTACGCGGAGCCGAACTGGAAATAGTCAATGGCGCCGCATCCTTGAAAGGGGCAACCATCTCCCCAGAACAGCTGATGGGGTTGGCCCCGCAGTTGGCCGTTGAGTTTGGGATCCGTGTCTCGGAGTCCGTGTAGCAGGACGGGTTTACCGGACCTCGGCTACGGGTGGGGCCTCATCGTTGGCAGAGCGATCGGGCCGACGGAAGAGATTCATGGCAGCGGCGACAAGTCCGCCCCACAGGAGGGCGATGGCGACGACGAGCATGATCAGAGCCTCGGGATTCATTGGGTCACCCCCTCGGCGCGCGCGGCGATCTCGTGCTCGTTGTAGTCCTCATCGAATTCGGTCACGGCCTTGTTCCGCCAAGGAAGCAACGTGATGATGATGGCGCCCACGACGAGGGAACCGGCCATGCCCCATCCGAAGATACCGAGGAGACGCAGGGGATAGCCCTCGTAGGGCACTTCGATGCGCTCAATGGCGTAGGAGACGAGGATGGCGCCCAACACCACAGGAACGAGGACCCCCATCACCCCGACCCACATTTTGCCGGCCGGGAAGCTGGAGAAACGATCCAGATGGCGTGCCAGTTGGGGCAGCTTGCGTGAGATCCAGGCCACAGCGATGATGGCCGCGAAGGAACCAGCCAGGATTCCGAACTTGTTGACGAACTCATCCGTGATGTCCAGGAAGTACAGTCCCGTGGTGGTGGAAAGCAGCGAGATTGAGATTGCTGCCATGGGGATGCCGACGACGGCCACGGCGACGGGCTTGGAGATTCCCAGCTTGTCGCGGACGCTGGCAATCACCACCTCCATGATGGACATGAGCGATGTCAGGCCAGCCATCACGAGGGAGCCGAAGAAGGCGACGCCCAGTATGGAGCCCAGCGGGGCCTCTGAAATGATGGTGGGGAAGGCCACGAAGGCTAGCCCAACGCCGCCAGCAGCGACATCGTCCACACCGACGCCCGCAGCCTGCGCCATGAAGCCCAGAGCGGCGAAGACACCAATCCCGGCCAGCAACTCAAAGCTGGAGTTCGAGAAGCCGACCACGAGACCGGAGCCGGTGAGGTCTGTGCGGCGTTTCAGGTACGAGGAATACGTGATCATGATCCCGAAACCCACGGACAGTGAGAAGAAGATCTGGCCGTAGGCGGCTGCCCACACACCCGGGCTGGTCAGAGATGTCCAGTCAGGGGTGAAGAGGGCATTGAGGCCGTCGATCGCGCCCGGGAGGAAAAGTGACTGGCCAACAATGAAGAGGAACATCACGAGCAGCAGCGGCATGAACACCAGGTTGGCAAACGCCAGGCCTTTGTTGACGCCGAGGGCGATCACAATCAGCGTGATGCCCCACACGGCCAGCATCGGGAGGAAGAGCGAGGGCACGAAGTCGAACCCGACCGTCGGCTCGTCGGCGAGCTGGAGGAACTCGCTGAAGAGGAAGGCCGCCGGGTCCTCACCCCACGCCATGGAGAAGCTGAACCACGTGTACATGGCTGCCCAGGCAACGACGGCCGCGTAGTACACGGCGATCACGAAGCTGACGAGAACCTGCCACCAGCCGAATACCTCGGTCCAGCGGCCCAGCCGGCGCATCGCCAGCGGAGCGCTACCGCGATAGCGGTGGCCGATGGCGTAGTCGAAGAACAGCAGTGGGATGCCTGCACTGAGCAGAGCCACGAGATACGGGACGAGGAAAGCTCCGCCGCCCTCGCTGTAGGCGACATACGGGAAGCGCCATATGTTACCGAGCCCGACGGCGGAGCCGATGGCGGCGAGAATGAAATAGTTGCGGGAGTTGAACACTTCCCGTTTCGGTGCCTCACTGGCCGCATATGACATGGATCCTCCGTTGTGCTCGGGAGGTTCCCAGCGACGTCGTCGCGTGCGGACCTCCAGCCCAAGAAATGGTAGGGCTTGCCGAATTCAACCACAGCCGTTTGCCGGAGTGACGGGCTGTCTTCCCATGTGAACGTTTCCGCGCCGCGGCTGGCGCCGGGTGACGCCGGACCACTGGTCCTTGGAATACCAGTGGTCCTGCCCCACACCAGCTGTGGTGTGTCGCACCAGTGGTAGATCACGGGTGTGACGAGGACCAGTGGTAATTCCCCGTTCACTCCTCGAGAGTGGTGAGGTCCCCTTCGTCCTCGCCCAGAGCTCGGGCGCGCAGCACGCGCCGCATGATCTTGCCGGAGCGGGTTTTGGGAAGCTTGTCGACGAACTCGATGTGGTCGGGTTTGGCGATGGGGCTGAGATGTTTGGCGACGTGGTCCCGCAGTTCCTGCTCCAGCTCCTGGCCCGGCTCGCGGCCCATGCCCATGACGACGAACACGTGGATGGCATTGCCCTTCACCTCGTGCGGGAGCCCGATGGCGGCTGCCTCGACGACGTCGGGATGCATCACCAGCGCTGACTCGATCTCGGCGTTGCCGAGCCTGTGCCCGGAGACCTTGATGACATCGTCGGTGCGCCCAATGACCCAGAAGTACCCGTCCTCGTCCCTCTTGGCAGCATCGCCGGTGAGATAACGCCCCGGAAACCGTGACCAGTACGTGTCAGTGAAACGTTGTGGATCGTTGTAGATGGTGCGGAACATGGCGGGGGCAGGATTCTTCAGCAGCAGTAGGCCCTCTGTGCCATCTTCGACGGGATTGCCTTCTTCATCCACCACCTCGGCCTCCTGGCCGAACACCGGCCGACCAGCTGCGCCCGGCTTCAGCGGCATGGAGGGCACCGTGGTGATCTGGAACATGCCGGTCTCGGTCTGCCACCACGTGTCCATGAGTGGGCACCGACCGCCCCCTATGACCTCGTGGAACCAGCGCCATGCTTCAGGATTGATGGGTTCGCCGACGGACCCCAGCAGCCGCAGAGAGGAGAGGTCGCGACGTCCCGGCCACGCCTTCCCGAAGCGCATCAACGACCGGATGGCCGTTGGGGCCGTGTAGAAGGTGGTGATTCCGTAATGCTCGATGAGCTGCCACCACCGGTCCGGGTGTGGGTAGGTGGGGGAGCCCTCGTACATGAACGTGGTGGCGCCCGCCAGAAGTGGGCCGTAGACGAGATAGGAATGTCCGGTCACCCAGCCCGGGTCCGCGGTGCACCACCACCTGTCCTCGTCGCGGATGTCGAAGGTTTGCTTCAAGCTGGTGTGGACACCCACCATGTAGCCACCATGGGTGTGGAGGATCGCCTTGGGGCTTCCGGTGCTGCCAGAGGTGTAGAGCAGGTAGAGCGGGTGCTCTGAGTCAACCTGAACTGTCTCACAGCGTCCGCGGGCGATGGGCAGAGCAGACAGGTCGTGATACCAGTGGGCACGTTCGGGGTCCATCGCCACGTCCTGGCCGGTGTTGCGCACGACGATGACGTTCTCCACGGTGGCCGAGAAATGGACTCCCTCGTCGACGATCTCCTTCAATGGAAACACTGTCCCGTTGACCCAGGATCCGTCAGCGGTGATGACGATCCTCGATTCCGAGTCCGCTATACGGGTGGAGAGGGCATCGGCGGAATAACCCGCGAAGATCACAGAGTGCACCGCACCCAACTTGGCGCAGGCGAGCATAGCGAAGATCACCTCGGGGATGCGGGGCAGGTAGATCGTGACGACATCGCCCTCACCAACTCCCATGGCGGTAAGAATGTTGGCGAACTGCTCCACCTCCCGGTTGAGGGCGAAGTAGGAGAACGTGCGCACCTTCGAGGTGTCCTCACCCACCCAGATCAGGGCAAGTTTGTTCTTTCGGGGACCATGCAGGTGACGATCCACACAGTTGGTGACGATGTTGGTTCGGCCTCCGGCGAACCATTTGAAGAACGGTGCATCTGAGTCGTCCAGGACGGTGTCCCAGGGTTTCGACCATTGCAGTTCGGCTGCCTGCTCGGCCCAGTACGCCTGCGGATCCTTCCGCGCCGCCTCTTCCAGGGCCTGCCAGTCCTGGACACGGTAGGCCTCAACAAGGCCCGGATCGGGCTCATACATCGAATCATCAGACATGGGAGTCTCCTTCGTCTTCCACGACAGGTCCGTTTCTCTAACGGACTTCGGTGACGCTGTTGATCTGCACAGTAACCCGGCTTGTCCTGCAGTTCGAGGTTGGATGACGAACATTTTTGGATGTTGGATGTTACCCGTGCAGGGTGGACGCTCTACGTGTCATTGTGTGTGTTCCCACGTCGACGCACCCGAAGCAGATCAAGCCTGACTTTTCTCCGCCGGCCTCTCAACGGACAAAAACAGGGATGTCCCTCGTGGAGCGTTCCGCATCGAAGGTGTAGCCGTCGGCCTCGAAGTCTGTGACTGCGGATGCCGTCCGTACCCGGTTGAGCACCAGCCACGACGCCATCAGGCCGCGGGCTCGCTTGGCGTGGAAGGACACAATGCGTGGTCTGCCGTCATCGTCGCGATCCTCGAAGCGTGGGCTGATGACTCGGGCGCCCAGACGGTCAGTGTCGATGACGGCGAAATATTCATTGGAGGCGAGGTTCACAACGACGCCAGTACCCGGGGACTCCTCCAAATCTGCTTTCACGAGATCCGTCACTTCGTTCCCCCACCACTGGTACAGACCCTTGCCGCGTTCAGTTTGGAGTTTTGTGCCCATCTCCAGCCGGTACGGCTGGATGAGGTCCAGAGGGCGGAGCAGGCCGTAGAGGCCCGAGAGGATGCGTAGTGTCTTCTGGGCCTCGGTGAAGTCCCGGGCACTGAACTCGTTTGCCTGCAGTCCTTGGTACACGTCGCCGTTGAAAGCGAGCGCGGCCGGCCGCGAATTCTCCGGTGTGTGATCATCCTCATACTCGGCGTAGCGCGTGGAATTCAGCGTCGCGAGCTCCTCAGAGATGTTCATGAGCGAGCCGATGTCGGAAACTGACCGGCCTCGCATGACGTCGATGAGCTTGGCTGATTCCTCCAGGAGGCGTGGATGTGTACTTCTGGCGGTGGTCAGCGGAGATTCGAAGTCCAACGACTTGGCGGGGGAGAGCAGAGCAAGCATGATCCCAAGTCTAGGTTCCGGGGAACCCTTGGCGACTCCGGGGTTGCACCTGGCTCTGGTTACTGTGTTGAGCGTGAGTACAGGACCAATTGTGAACCGCCGGACCCTATTGACGTCAATGCTCGGTGGCGCATCTGTCGTTGCGCTGACCGCTTGCCAGGATGGTGGGCAACAACAGTCGGTGAACACCGTCTCCGCCGACCCGGCACCATCGAGCCCGCCTGCCGTGTCGACCACCACCCCGGGATCGCCGACACCCAGCCCCAGTTCGTCGGTATCGACGCCCGAGCCGTCACCCTCACCCGCCACGGCAGCCGAAATCGCAGCTCGCGCGACCGTGCCCGTCCTGTGCTACCACCAGCTCCGTGACTGGGTGTCCTCGGATAGCGAGTATGCGCGGAACCTGCTGATCTGCCCGCCGGCCGTGTTCCGCGCCCAGCTCGACGCCCTAGCGGAGAACGGCTGGAACACGATTGGACCTGACGACTACCACGCGCATCTGACCCGAGGCGCCGGGCTGCCGGAGAATCCGATTCTCCTGAGCTTCGACGACAGCCAGGGAACGCAGAAGACGGAAGCCCTACCCCAACTCCTGGCGCGCGACATGACAGCCACATTCTTCGCCATGACCGTCCCGCTGGGGAAGAAGGACTGGCTGTCCGCAGACGATCTGAAGGAAATGGACGCCAACGGCATGACCATCGCTGCCCACACTTGGGACCACAACCGGGTGGACCGGTACAGCGGCGAGGACTGGAGGGTCCAATTGGAGGAACCACGCGAGACGCTGGAGGGCATCATCAACAAGCCCGTGGAGCACTTCGCATATCCTTTCGGCGCCTGGAACGAAGCTGCTCTGCCGCAGGTGACCAGTGCCGGCTACATCTCCGCGTACCAGCTGAGAGATCGAACCCCGAGTGCGGAGATGCCACTGCTGACGCTTGAGCGGTCGCTCGTGAACTCCACCTGGACGGGCCCGCAGCTGCTGGATCACCTCGCAGGCATCACTGGCTGAAGCGCCGGTGGATGGCACTTGAATGAGGTGAGCGCGAAGAACGCGATAGCCTCATGCACAATCGAGGACAGGAGGACGCGTCGTGAGTATTGCAGCGCCCAACAGCACCACAGGCGTTCGTCCCGGGGATCGCCAGAGGTCCTTGGTGGATGTGTCCAAGGATTACATCCGCGCCAAGATCACGGCTGGCGACTTTCCACCCGGCCTCCGGTTGAAGGAACGGGAACTGTCCGCCGAGCTTGGAATCAGCCGGATCCCGATCAGGGAAGCCATTCGCGACCTTACGACGGAGGGCTTCGTCACATTGCTGCCTCGTCGGGGTGCGGTTGTCACCGAACTCCAGCCCGCGGACCTCGACGACATCTTCGAGGTGCGAATGGCGTTGGAGGTGACGGAATGCTCTCTGGCGGCGAGCCGTGCCAGCGACGCGGAGATCTCCCGGATGCGTGCATGCGTCGTCGCGGCGAACGAGGCCATGGTTGTGGGAGACCGCGACGCCGTCAACGCGGCCAACGCCGAGTTCCACGACGTGTTGGTGGAAATGGGGCACAACCCGGTCCTCGCGCAGGTGCTTGAGCCACTGCGCAACAGACTGCAATGGTTGCTGCGCCAGAACGAGGACGTCACAGCCATCTGTCGTGAGCATGACGAGATCGCGCAGGCCATAGCCGGCCGGGACGTGGAACGCGCCCGGGCACTGGCACAGATTCACGTGGAGACATCACGGCGTGTGGCTTGCGATGTTTTGTTCGGACAGTCGGAAACGCCCTGAGGCTGCTTCCGGTCAGCCGACCAGAACGTTGGCGAATACCTGCCACGCCAGAAGGCTCTTGGCGACCAGGCTGAGGACAATGTAGGTGCGCTCACCCGTGAGGTAGTTCTGCCAGCGGCCCACCTGCTTGTACTGGAGCCACTGGTTGAGCGCGAAGCTGTTGAAGAAGACAAACAGCGACACGATGATGCCGTAGACAAACCCGGGAGGACCCTCACCACCCTCGATGCCGACGTTCACGATCAGGAAGATCGCCGCCGCCAACCAAGGTCCCACCCCCGCTATGCAGCCGAACCAGAACGGCGTCCACCACGGTCGCTCCCCGCGGTTGGAGTCTCCGAACTTGCCATGCATCAGGCCGTTGTTGGCCATTTCCATGAGCCAACCGAACAGGATCATGGAGACGTTGGCAATACCCAGACCGATGAGTGCCGAAATGTCAGAGATTCCCAGCACGAGGCTGATCAGGAGAATCATCAGTGTTGAGGACAGGCTGTACTCCACCCAGCGGAAGCGGTTGCGACCCTTCGAGAGTTCGCGGATGTAGCGGGGGAACCCCCAGGGTGAGGCGATCAGGAAGTGGAAGAAGGCCGACAAGAACAGAAACGACGCGGTCGTGATGCCGAGCGGCACGTCAAACACAAGATTGGTGACGCCCTGCGACAGAGGAGTGCCGGGAGGGCCATTCAGCGCGAACGTCGAGACGGGAAGGGTGAAGTCATTGGTCAGGGCCAGCATTGCTGATCCGGAGATCAGGTGCAGCACCCCCATGACGGCGTTGAAGATTCGCAGCCGTTTGGCGGCCTGGGACGGGACGTTGACGGAGGTGGTGTCCAGATCCAACGGGTAGACGCTCATACCATCAGTATTTCACTGATCGAAAGACCTCGTCAGCAGTTGCCCACCACTCAACCTGTGGCGTTGCTGTCTGGAACCACGACGGTGCCAGCGTCGCCCTCGATGGCGTTGGTAATGCTGTCCAGATTGGTGATGATGCCCTTGCCGCCGGTGGTCTCCACGAAGCGGCAGATGGCCTCAACCTTGGGGCCCATGGACCCGGGTGGGAACTGCCCGTCGGCCAGGTGGGTCCGCATTTCCGTCACCGACACCACGCCGATTGCCCGTGCCCTGTCCGTGCCCCAGTCCAGCCAGGCATTGTCCACGTCGGTGGCCAGAACGAGATGGTTCGCGTTGATCTGGTCGGCCAGTAGAACAGAGTTGAGGTCCTTGTCTATGACGGCCTCCACGCCATGCAGCTTCTGGTCATCTGCGCGGATGACGGGGATGCCCCCACCACCTCCGGCCACCACCAGGAAGCCGGCATCCAGAAGGGCCGTGATGGCGGATGCCTCCACTATTTCGATGGGCTGAGGGCTGGCGACCACGCGGCGCCATCCCTGTTCGCCAGTGTCGACGAAGTGCTGGCCCGACATTGAGAGGCGTTTTGCGATCTCAGCCTCCATGAACCGTCCAACCGGTTTGGTGAAGGCGGTGAAAGCTGGATCATTCGCGTCAACAACGGTGCGCGAGACGACGACGGTGGCACGGGTGCTGAGCCCTGCCTTTGAGAGCGCGGCATCCAGCGCATTGAGCAGGATGAAACCGATGGAACCCTGTGTATTGGCCACGCACCAGTCCAGGGGAACCGGGGAGAGGACGGGACTGGCGATGTCATTCTTGGCGAGGATATTGCCCACCTGAGGACCGTTGCCGTGAGACAGCAATACCTGATGGCCCTGGGCAACGAGTGATGCAATCTGTGGGGCTGCGGCCTCAACGGCGGTGATCTGATGGGTGGGCTGAATGGACTCTTTGGGACCGGTGAGGGCGTTACCGCCGAGGGCCAGAACAATTCTCATGTATTTGGTATACCATATGAGGGTAAGCAACTACGCAACGTAAGAGACTTTGAGGTTCACGATGAGGACAGTCCCGCAGAGCGCAGACCAGTGGCCCACACTGGTGGCCACAGCCCCCGCCCAGAGAATCTCCGCAGTGATGGGGGACCACGATCTGGACGCAACAGACACCGTGGGCCGCACTGCAGCACTGATTGCCGCAAAAGCGGGCCGAATGGATGTGCTCGCCAACCTCATCGAAGCCGGGGCAGACATCAACAAGCAGGACCACATCTGCCTGAATCCCTTCCTCTGGGGGTGCATCTCCGGAAACCTTGAACTGGTCCGCATGAGCGTCGACGCCGGTGCAGACCTCACCCTGCTCACCCGTTTCGGTGGCGTCGGCATTCACCCCCCGGCCGAGAAGGGGCACGTTGAAGTGGTGCGCTACCTGGCAGAGGAGACCGACGTCAATGTCAACCTCACCAACATCTGCGGCTGGACCCCACTGTTGGAGGCCATCATCCTGCGTGACGGTGGCCCCGCACAGCAGGAAATCGTGAAGCTGCTCCTGGACGCCGGGGCCGATCCCGCCATGGTGGACCAGTGGGGCGTCAGCCCGCTCCAGCACGCCACGGAGAAGGGCTTCACTGAGATCGCTGAGATCCTCGCGGCAGCCCAGGCCTGATCGATATGGGCGGCTCCGTGATCACGACAGCGTTGGGTGGTGATCGTGACGTGCTCCAGGCTGTCCGCCCGGGGCTGCACGGGCACGTGCACTCAACATTCCGATCCGTCATCAACGTGGCCACCGATCATCCGGAACTGCTGAGCCTCACCGCCGCTTCCGTGGCCAGGGCACCCCGATCCATCCAGGTGTGCCTCGATCGTATGGATTGCCACGGAATTGCCGTGGGTGATGATGTCTTCAGCGACGGTCACACCCTGAGAATCGGTGAGTCCTTCGTCGTGGTTGTGTCTGCCACCCCGGTATGGGCGGAGAACGCCGCCGATGGTGAGCCCCTGGCCAGGCGTGTGGACGCACTTGAAGCGCTGCTGTCCGCCCCGGAACCGACCCGCAGCATCTCTGCTTTCGAGCGCGCCGTCGATGAGCGTGTGCAGAGCGGCATCGAGGCCCTGCAGTCCGCTGTTCTGGTTCGGGACGAGGAGGGCGTGCAGCATGCCGTGGCGTCCCTCGTCGGCCTCGGCACCGGCCTCACCCCCACCGGCGACGATGTCCTGACCAGTGCGGCCTTCGTGGCGACCCGTCTGGGAGAACCTTTGGAGCTCCTGCATCGTGGCGTCGCCGGGGTCGTTGAATCCGGGGCCACCAATGACATCTCCCTCACGGCCATGCGCTGTGCTCTGCGTGGACGAGCCGTCCAACCCATCGAGGACCTCTACACATGGCTCTGCGGAGGCAACATGCACAATCCCCACAAACTCGTGGCCGACGTACAAGCGATCGGCCACACCTCAGGGGCGGACCTGGCACTGGGTCTGATCTCCGCTGTCCGCCTCTACCTGGAGATCACGCGAATAAGGGAGTCGCCTGACTCGCGTGCCCCCGCATCCCGCTCAGCTTCGTTGTTGTCGGTCGCCGAACGATCGAGTGGGACTCCCTCCTCCGCCTTGCTGTGCGGGCGCGGATGACCCACTCGTTTTGTCGGCGCCCCTATCCGCGCAACCTCCTAGAAAGTCAGGAAAGCTGATGTCCACTCGAACTCTCGTCAAGAAGAACACCTACATCGACTCCGTGTCGCTGATGTCGATCTCCACCAAGGCCAATGCCCTGCCCGGCGTCACGAACGCCGTCGCAGCCATGGCGACGTCCATGAACAAGGCCATCCTCACTGATCAAGGCCTGATCACGGCTGAGATTGAGGATGCCACCCCCGGCGACCTCGTCCTCATCGTCGTCACCGACGACGAGGACTCGGGCGATGAGGCGCTTGAAGGGCTCGTCGCCCTGCTGGACCGCAAGCCCGCCGCCGATTCCGGTGACTCCGTCTCGTACCACACGGTTGCCAGCGCAGCAGAGGCCCGCACACAGGCAAATATGGCCGTCATCTCCGTCAACGGCGCCTTCGCGGCGCGCGAGGCGCACGCCGCCCTCGACAGCGGCCTGAACGTCATGCTGTTCTCGGACAACGTCGCCCTCGACGACGAGATCGCACTCAAGAAGAAGGCCCATGAGAAGGGCCTCCTGATGATGGGACCGGACTGCGGCACCGCCATCCTGGGGGGCGTCTCGCTCTGCTTCGCCAATGAGGTCCGCCGAGGCCGTATCGGCATCGTCGGCGCCTCGGGAACCGGGTCCCAGGAGATGAGCGTCCGCATCCATGACTTCGGAGCGGGTGTCTCACAGCTCATCGGCACCGGCGGTCGCGACCTCAGTAAGGAGGTGGGCGGCATCATGATGCTGGACAGCATCGAGGCGCTCGACGCCGATCCCGGCACCGACGTCATCGTTGTCATCTCCAAGCCTCCCGCGGCAGAAGTGGCGGCCAAGGTGCTGGATCGCCTGGCCGCTTCGGACAAACCCTCGGTGGCCTGCTTCCTCGGAGCCGGGGACGACATCGCGGCCGAGGCTGAGAAGCGCGGCATTGTCTTCTCTAACCGCACCAAGCCCGCCGCCCTGGAAGCCGTCAAGTTGACCGGCATCCGTGAAGAGGATCTGGATCTGCACTCGTTGAACTGGCCGCTGATCGAAGAGGTCCGCGGCAAGCTGACTCCGGAACAGAAGTACATTCGTGCCCTCTACTGCGGCGGCACAATCTGCGACGAGGCGATGTTCCTCGCCATGGAGAAGTACACGGATGTCTACTCCAACATCCGCAAGGAGCCCGAGTTCAAACTTGGGGGCACCGACCCGTCGCGCGCCCACACATTCCTTGATTTCGGCGAGGACGAATTCACCCAGGGCAAGCCCCACCCCATGATTGATCCCTCCAACCGCATCGCACGCTTCCTGGAAGAAGCAAAGGATCCGGAGGTGGGCGTCATCGTCCTGGACTTCGTGCTGGGCTACGGCTCAAACCCCGATCCAGTCGGCGTGATGATGCCAGCGTTCAAACAGGCCAAGGAACTGGCCGCCTCCGAGGGTCGCCACCTCGAAATTCTGGCTTACATCCTCGGCACTGATGCTGATTCCCAGGATCTCGACGATCAGGTGGCCAAGTTGGCCGAGGCCGACGTCACCTGGGCCTCCTCCTCCACCAATACGGGCCTGCTCGCCCGCGAATTCGTCTCGAAGGGAGACAGGGCATGAGCCCCATCACAGATCTGTTCAATTCTCCGCTGTCAGTCATCAACGTGGGCGCCGCCATGTTTGCCGAAGACATCGAAACCCAGGGTGCACCCGTCACGCATCTTGAGTGGAGCCCGCCCGGCGGTGGTCGTCCCGACGTCGTCGAGGCGCTCACAAAGATGGCGCAAACCGACGTCGCTGAGCGGATCGAAGCAGCCAACAAGAAGGCCGTTGAACGCATCATCAACTCACAACCGGTGCTTGTGGGTTTCGCCCCCGCCATTGAGGTTGTGCCGGGCATGACGAAGACCACCATCCTGCACGCCGGACCGCCCATCGCCTACGACCGCATGGCGGGCGCCATGAAGGGTGCCGTCACCGGCGCGTTGGTGTTCGAGGGTCTGGCCAAGGACATTGATGAGGCAGACGAGGTGGCGCGCTCCGGCGACATCACCTTTGCTCCCTGCCACGAGCACGACTGCGTCGGCTCCATGGCTGGCGTCACGTCCGCGTCAATGTTCATGCACATCGTGGAGAATCGCCCCTATGGCAACCGCGCCTACACAAACCTGTCGGAGCAGCTCGCCAAGATCCTTCGGATGGGCGCCAATGACCAGAGCGTCATCGACCGCCTCAACTGGATGCGCGACGTGTTGGGCCCCATCCTGCGTGACGCCATGGAGTCAGCCGGTGAGATCGACCTCCGCATGATGTTGGCGCAAGGCCTTCACATGGGAGATGAGGCGCACAACCGCAACAATGCCGGCACGACTCTGCTCATCCAGGCGCTGGCGCCCCACATCCTGAACTCCAGCTTCTCCACCAAAGATCAGCAGGACGTCTTCAACTTCGTGAAGAGTTCCGAATACTTCTCCGGGCCCACGTGGATGGCCACCTCCAAAGCCGCACTGGACTCGGCCAAGGGCATCGAGGACTCCACGGTCGTGGTGGCCATGTGTCGCAACGGCGTCGAGTTCGGCGTTCGCGTCGCCGGGACCGGCGATCAGTGGTTCACCGGTCCCGCCCAGTTCGTCGAGGGTCCGCTGTTCGCCGGTTTCACGGCGGAGGACAAAGGCTTGGACATTGGTGATTCGGCCATCACCGAGACCTACGGCATCGGTGGCTTTGCCATGGCGTGCGCCCCGGCGATCGTTCCACTTGTTGGTGGAACCGTCTCGGAGGCCATCGAGTACTCCCGTGCCATGATGCAGATCACCACGGACACCAATCCCAACCTGACCATCCCCATCCTCGGTTTCCGCGGTGTGGCCACCGGCATTGACGTTCGCAAGGTGGAGGAGACAGGCATGTTGCCGATCATCAACACCGCCATCGCGCACAAAGACGCAGGCATCGGCATGATCGGTGCTGGCCTCACCCACCCGCCCCTCGAGGTGTTCCACGAAGCCACGCTCGCTCTCGCCGGAAGGTTCGCACAGTGAGCTCCGCCACCGCCACAGACTCCAGCCCCGTCAACAAGCGGATGCCGCTTCCACTGTGGAAGAAGGGCGACCTGGCTGCCTTCTTCGCCCTGTTCACCAACAACCTCACCAACCTCCTCACGGTCATTGCGCTGCTGACCGTGGTCGTTGGGCTGCCGACGGAATTCGTGTTCGGTCGGATCGTCCCGGCTTTCGGGCTTGGCGTGTTCATGGCCTCGGTCGCCTACGTGATTTTCGCGAACCGGATGGCCAGACGACTCGGTCGCACGGACATCACCGCGCTTCCCTCTGGCCCGGCCGCACCGGCGATCTTCACGATCACCTTCTTGGTGCTGCTGCCAGTGTTCACCACAACGAATGACCCGGCCCTGGCGATGGGCATCGCGCTCGTGTGGGGTTTCATCGAAAATGTCATTCTCTTCGTGGGTGCATTCCTCGGGGACGCTCTGCGCCGCGCCGTGCCACGCACCGTGCTCCTGGCCTGCCTCGCGGGGCTTGGACTGTTGCTTCTTGCGATGAACCCGATGCTGCAGTCTTTCGGCACTCCAGTGGTCTCCTTCGTGGTGCTGACGCTCATCTTCATCAACTGGTTCGGCAAGTCGCCGATCTTCAAGAAGCTGCCCACCGGCCTCATCCTGCTCGTCGTCGGCACTGCTCTCGGTTGGGCGTTCGGGCTCATGTCACCCGACGCCATCCGGGAAGCTCTTGCAGGAGCGGGCTTCACCCCGCCGCAGGTGCACGTGAACGAGATCTGGGAGTACTTCGGAGTTGCCCTTCCCTACATTGCTTCGGCTGTGCCACTGGCGCTGGCCAACTTCGTCTTCGACATCGAGAACATCGAAGCCGCCCACACCGAGGGAGACCCGTACCCGACGCGCCCTGTGATCCTGGCTGACTCTGGCGCTGGCTTCATCGGCAACATCTTCGGCAGCCCCTTCCCTGTGACCGTCTATGTGGGCCACTCTGCCTACAAAGCCATGGGCGCAGGCGTTGGCTACACCCTGCTCAACGGCTTCGCCATGCTGGTGGTGGGTCTGTTCAGTCTGGGTAGCCTCCTGCTGTCGATCATTCCGCTCGCAGCGATCGCCCCCATTCTCATCTTCATCGGCGTGGTGACCGCCAACCAGGTGGTGCGGGAGACGCCACGCATCGAGGTACCGGTCATTTTCATCGCGATGTTCCCGTGGATCGCCAACTGGGGCCTCGCCCTGGCCGGCAACGCCATGAAAGCCGCCGGGACAAACGCCGGTGAGGTCGGTTTCGCCGCGCTCGACGCAGCCGGAACCAACTACACCGGTCTGTACGCTCTGGGCAACGGCGCACCGCTGACCTCACTGATCTGGGGCTGCATTGCCATCTTCGCCATCCGCAACAGGACCATCGCAGCCGCGGTCAGCGCGCTGGTGGGCGGAGGATTGGCCTTCTTCGGAATCATTCATGAGGGGGCGCCCGTGGTGGGTGGGGAGCGGCCAACTGCTTTCCTCATCGCCTACGGCATGGTGGCTCTGCTGTTCCTCCTCAAGTGGGTGCCGGACAAGCGGGACCCGGACGTCTACGTCTATTCCGACGAGGACAGCTCGGAGACCGAAATCCCGTTGGCCGCAGTCGCTACCGCATCGAACACCAGTGATCCCAAGGTGGACGGTACGGCGCGATTCGGTGGCGTCACCGACAACAGGCGTGACGTGGAGTCCGACCGATAGGGCGCGATCGCTGAGTGAGACGTGACACGGCGGGTCCGCCATCCCCCCAGATGGACGGACCCGCCGCTGTATGTGGGACGTCAGCTGCCGCTGGGCCGACGAGAGCTGGACGGACGGCCGGAGACGATGGCCAGGACTTGTCTCTCCGGCAGATCGGTGACGTCTCACCTAAGCTAGCCTGTTGTTGATGATGTGTCAACTACATACGTGGCAAAGGTGTGCTCGCAGGCTTCTGTGTGACATGTCAACTATATGCGCTACAATGAAGTCATGATGTCGTCCACTCCTTGGCTCAGCGATGCTGAGCAGCGCGCCTGGCGGAGCTGGATCGCGGTCAGCGCGCAGCTCCCCACCGTGTTGCACCGTCAGTTGCAACGCGACTCTGCCCTGTCACTGCAGGACTTCGAAGTTCTCGTCCATCTGACCGAGACCGCAGAGCAGCGAGCGCGGGTAGCTGATCTGGCCAACACTCTCCAGTGGGAGCGCAGCCGGCTGTCCCATCACATCAAGCGCATGGAAACCCGTGGTTTGGTGATCCGTGAGGAATGTGTCGAGGACGGCCGCGGAGCCTACGTCGTACTGACTGAGGTTGGGCTGGCAGCCATCAAAAGCGCCGCCCCGGGCCATGCACGGACCGTCAAGGAACTCGTCTTCAGTACCCTGACAACGCAAGAGCTCGAAGGGTTCACGCGGACGGCGGAGAAAGTCCTCGCGCGCCTGAACGAGCCCATCCCACACACACTTGTACCGAACCGGACAAGAATCTCAACCGTAAAGGACACAGTATGACCAAGCTCGCAATCATCTACTACTCGGCGACGGGCCACGGCACCACGATGGCTGAGCACGTTGAGCGCTTCGCCCAGGAGGCCGGTGCTGACGTGCGGCTGCGTCACGTGCGTGAAACAGTGGATCCGTCGGTGTTTGCAGAGAACCCCGCGTGGCGTGCCAACTACGAGGCAACCAAAGACCTCCCGGAAGCATCCGGGGACGACATCGTCTGGGCCGACGCCGTGATATTCGGCTCGCCCACCAGGTACTCCAGCGTGGCCGGATCCTTCCAGACCTTCATCGATACCCTCGGCGGACACTGGGCCCAGGGGAAGCTGGCGAACAAGGCGTACGCCGCTTTCACCTCCTCGCAGACTCTGCACGGTGGCCAGGAGACGACACTGCAGCAGATTTACCAGATGGTCATGCACTTCGGCGGTATCGTCGTCGCTCCGGGCTACACAGCGCCGCTGAAGTTCGCCGACGGCAACCCCTACGGTGTTTCGCACGTCACGGGCCCCGACAACCAGAATGAGCCGACGCAGGCCACCATTGATGCGCTTGAGCACATGACTGAGCGTGTCATCGACATCGCTGGGCGTCTGGCCTGACAGAAGCGTCTATGAGATGCCGCTGCGGCTCCACATCCCACAAAGCGACGGGGGTGGAGCCGCAGTTTGCATCTGTGGAGCGGACGTCAAACGCCCCGACGACCGGACACGCAGCATCGAGTCTGCGCCGAGGCGATATACGGCTTGGTGAGCACTGATGGCGTCGTGTCCGGCCAGGACATGACGGGGCGACGCACCTCGCAACCGTGAAAGAATGCAGTCAATGAGCAATTGGGCGAGGGTGATGGCGTGACGACGGTTCTGATCTACCTGTTGGTGGTCTTCGCTGCGGGACTGTTGGCCATTGCCATCCGCCTTCCACCGCTGGTGGGGTTCCTGGCCGCAGGATTCATCCTCAACGGCCTCGGCGTTCAGGAAGCTGCCGTCCTCGACACCCTCTCTGAACTCGGCGTGACCCTGATGCTCTTCGCGATCGGGTTGAAGCTGAACGTGAAGCAGTTGCTGGGCAAGGAAGTGTGGCTGACGGCCACCGCACACATGGCTGGAGCCGTGGTGGTGGGTTCCGGATTCCTCGGACTGCTGGCCTGGATGGGAGCGCTCACCGTCTCGAGCATCCCCATCATTGGAGTACTCGCGTTTGCGCTCTCCTTCTCCAGCACTGTCTTCGTCATCAAGATTCTGCAGGACCGAGGTGACGAACAAGCGCTCTATGGACGCATCGCCATCGGCGTGCTGATCATGCAGGACATCGCCGCCGTGGTCTTCATCTCTGTGTCGCGCGGTACCCCGCCCAGCCCGCTGGCGCTCGGCCTCCTGATTCTCGTGCCGCTGCTGTGGTTGTTCTTCAAGCGGTTCCACCGGTTGGGACGCGCAGAGATGCAGGCACTGTTCGGCATTTTCATGGCGTTGGTTCCCGGATACGCGCTCTTTGATTACGTGGGGCTGTACGGGAGTCTTGGCGCACTCATCATGGGAATGGTTCTCGCCTCCCACCCCGGTGCTGACCAGCTCTCGCGCAGCCTCTTCACACTCAAGGAACTGCTGCTGATCGGTTTTTTCGTCAACATCGGTTTCACCGGCCTCCCAGACACGCAGAACGTCGTTGTGGGTCTGCTGCTGCTCCTCCTGCTACCGCTGCAGGGTCTGGGCTACTGGGTGCTGCTGTGGGCGCAGGGCATGCGTCACCGCACAAGCCTCCTCGCTGCGACGTTGCTCTGCAACTATTCGGAATTCGGCCTGATCGTGGCCGCCACCGGTGTCACGGCCGGCTGGTTGCCTGAGCACTGGCTGGTGACCATCACCATCGCCGTGGCCGCCAGCTTCGTCATCTCCGCCGTCGCGAACCCGCGTCGGACGTCCTTGATGTCCCAGTTCGCCAGTAGGTTCCCCAAACGTCCTCCCGAGAAATTGCACCATCACGACAGGCCCATCCCCATCGGCAACGCGCGTGCCCTGGTGCTCGGCATGGGTCGCGTCGGGCGCGCGTCGTACAACCAACTGGTCGACGAGTACGGGCTTGACACCCTGGGGGTTGAGCACGACCCGGATCGGGTTGAGAGTCTCCTCAAAGGTGGCATGAAGGTCATCGAGGGTGACGCCACGGACACCGACTTCTGGGACCGGGTGATCCGCAATGGCCTCATCGAAGTCATCGTGCTGGCCATGCCCTCCCAACACGCCAACACTGACGCCCTGGAGGAGATCCGAAGCCGGGACTACACCGGAACAGTGGCAGCCGTGGCGTTGTACCTTGACGACGTGGATGAGCTCTACGATCACGGCATCGATGTAGTGGTGCACATGTACGGCGGTGCGGGCCGCGATCTTGCGGACCAGAGCATGGAAGCCAGACGCGAACAGAGCCACTGAGGCTGACGGCGATGCGTGCGTCGCCCCAACCCGTCAACTCACGGGAGGGAAACCATCCTTGGCTGTGCGCGCGATCTTCTTCAGCATCCTGCGATCCGCCCACGCACCGATCAGCCCGCCCAAACCGGGAATTGCTTTGCCGAACAGCCGCACTGACCGAAGACCGAAGCGGCGCAACATCCGTCCTCCCAGAGCCCGAGCGACAGCCGACGACGGTGAGAACGGCACGCGCTTGGCGATCTGGCGGGTTGCGGCCCCCGTGATGGGGCCGAGCCCAATGCTGGCGAGCACATCCTCGGACTCCTCGCCCACGAGAGCGGCCAGGACACGGCTGCGAATCTCTTCATCATCAAGGTCGTAGCCTCGAATGACGGCGATCGCACCCACCATGCGCGTGGCCTGAACGTAGAACTCAAAAATGTTGGCGGGCAGCAGGAACGGCAAGGTGAACAGGCCTCCCAATCCTGTCAGGAAGCCCGCCGCTGTCACCCCCCGACGGTGTTGACGCACGACGCGCCGTATCGCCTTCTTGTGGTTCTTCGGGAAGCGTTTGGTGGCGCGGCGGGCGATTTCGTCGGCCGATGAGTACTTGAGCTTTCCATTCAGGCCAATCTCGCGGAAGGCCTCCACCATCGACTGAAGAGCGCTTTCCACGCCGTTTTGCTCGTCGCTCTCCACCGCGCCGGAACGAACTTCCCTCATGGCCTTGCGCGTGACGCGGGTGGCGGAATCGTCCTTGCGCAGAAGTCCGAACAGTCCCATGGGGTCTCCATCTCTCTCATGTGATCGAGGCGGACGAGGGTTTGCGTCGAACGCCGCCCACAGCGTACCCACTGAGGGTGTCGTGTCCGGGCCGACCTTGCTTCTATGATCGTGATGTGAACGACGGTCAAAGTACAGAGCCCTTAGGGGCGCACGGGTCCGGATCTCCAGGCGGGTCACGGGTGAAGAGGTGCTGACCGAGTGGTTGCTGTTGCTCCTCGTGGTTGTACTCGTTGCCGCAAACGCGGCCTTCGTAGCGGCCGAGTTTGCGTTGGTGACCGTGGACCGGCCCACGGTTGCTCAACTGGCCGAGGATGATCCCAGAGCCGCCTCCCTGCAGGCCGGGTTGCGGACACTGTCCACACAACTGTCCGGCGCCCAGCTGGGGATCACGATCACCTCTCTGGTGGTGGGATTCATTGCTGAGCCATCGATCGCGGCATTGTTGCGAGTCCCCATCGAACGAGCGGGGCTCCCCGACCAGAGCACCACTGTGGTGGCCTTCACCGCTGCCTTCCTGATCGCCACCCTGACGCAGATGGTGTTCGGCGAGCTCGTGCCGAAGAACTGGGCCATCGCCGAGCCGCTCAAGGTGGGGCGTGCAGTCGTTGGTTTTCAACGGGGGTTCAGCTGGGTGATGACACCGCTGCTCTTCGTACTCAATGGCACCGCCAATTCGATTGTGCGCGCGCTCGGGATGGAACCGCAGGAGGAACTGGCGTCTGCTCGTTCAGCACAGGAACTCGGCTCCCTGGCTGCCCGTTCTGCTCAGCAGGGAACCCTGGAGCAGGACTTGGCCAAACGCCTGGAGCGCTCTGTCTCCATGGGTGACATCACTGCGTCGGACGCGATGACGCCGCGTCCCCGCGTCAGATTCCTCGATATGGAACAGAGCGCCGCGGATGTGCTTGACGTGACCGCCTCCACTGGTCACGCCCGGTTCCCTGTGATCTCCGACAGCGTGGACAAAATCCACGGTGTGGTGCATTTCAAGGATGCACTCGCCGTCTCAGCCGGTCAGCGTGAAGCCACGTCAATTGCCACGCTGATTCGTCCCGTCAGAGCAGTTCCATCCACGATGCCGCTCGCCTCGGTGCTCGAAGTGCTGCGCCCCGGCGTGCAGATGGCGGTGGTGGTGGATGAGTACGGCGGTACCGATGGCGTCGTGACGCTGGAAGACGTGGTGGAGGAGCTCGTCGGCGAGATCGACGACGAACAGGACATGCCATCGCGTGTCTACCGCCAACTGGGCGAGCAACGATGGGCACTCTCAGGGCTCCTGCGCCCTGACGAAGTGGGTGAGGCTCTGAAGCTGGAACTACCGGAAGCCCGCGAGTCGGACACACTGGGAGGCCTCATCACAGAACGTCTGGAACGATTCCCACAGGTGGGCGACGAGGTGGTCCTGGAGGTACGGGACGAATCCCGGATGGATTCGGACGGACTCCCCAGTCCCATGGCCGCGCGGCTCTCCGTCACCCGACTCGACGGTTGGCGGGTTGACCGACTGACTCTCAGCATCGAAGAACTGGACGATGAGGGGGCCGAAGATGTTTGATCTCACCGCCATCCTCATCGCCGTCGCCCTGCTGATCGGCAATGCATTCTTCGTGGGCGCGGAGTTCGCGCTCATCGCTGCCCGCCGAACCCAGATTGAGCCGCGGGCCGCAGCTGGTTCGCGGGCGGCCCGGATCACACTGCGCGCCATGGAACACGTCTCGCTCATGTTGGCCGGTGCACAATTGGGCATCACGATGTGCTCGCTGGGTCTCGGTGCCGTGGGTGAGCCCGCCGTGGCTCATGCCCTGGAGGTCCCATTGGCGGCCATCGGCGTGAGCGGGGCACTTCTGCACACCATCTCCTTCGCCGTCGCTCTTGCCATTGTCGTGTTCCTGCACATGGTGCTGGGTGAGATGGTGCCGAAGAACATCGCGATTGCAGGACCGGAGCGTTCAGCGCTGGTCCTTGGCCCCATCCTGTACGGGATCGTGCTGATTCTGCGGCCGCTCATCTGGTTGCTGAACTGGATCGCCAATGCCGTGTTGCGTGTCCTGAAGGTGGAGCCCCAGGATGAGGTCACGTCTGTCTTCACTGCCGCAGAAGTGACGGCGTTCATCGCGGAATCACGTGAGGAGGGTCTCCTTGAAGACAACCAGCACCAGCTCCTCACCGGAGCGGTGACCATGAGCAACGAATCCGTCGACACGGTCCTGGTTCCTCTCTCGGATCTGAGCACTCTGCCGCGGGATATCAGCGCGACGGAGGTGGAGCAGGAGTTTGTGCGGACCGGATTCTCGCGTTTTCCCGTTTCTGCGCCCGAGGGAGATCTTGTGGGATACGTCCACCTCAAGGACTTCCTGCGACTGTCACCGCAGGAGGCTGATGAACCCGTGGACGATCATGTGATCCGGCCATTGGCCACGATTCCGCGGGATGCAACCCTGGAAGAGGCCCTCAAGACCATGCAGGCACAGGGCACCCACTTCGCCGTCGTCACCGACTCAGGAACACCTGTGGGAGCTGCCATGCTGGAGGACGTCGTCGAGCGGCTCGTCGGTGAGGTCAGGGATGCTGCGCAGGTGCCGCGCGAGGACTGAGGCTCACGTGGTCGCGGAGTCCGGATCAGGATCCGCAAGATCGTTGGGTTCAGTCGCCGGATCAACCGGTGCACCGGACATGAAAGCGGCGCGCACCAGGGTGTTGGAGGCGACTGACGAGACGAGGATGAAGGCGAGGATTGCCACCAGGGACTTCAGCAGTATCTCCCAGGAGAATCCGGCATCCATGAAGCGCCCCACCATTGCTCCAGCCGTAATGAAGGGCAGCCCGAGCGACGTGGCGATGCTGAATGCATTGATCCGGGAGATGGCGTCCTTCTCCACGAAGAGTGCACGCGCTGCGCTCAGGACTGCCGCGGCGCCAATGAGCAGAAGCATGGACGTCAGGATTTCCACCATGAGAACCATCAGCGTCTACCCCTTGTGAGGATCCTGGCCAGAGCCAGCGTGGCGACGATGCCCAGGATGGCGGCAATCATGGACAGGTCCACAGAAACAGCTGAGCGGAAGAGCATTCCGTGGACGATCAGGATTCCGACGCAGGCGAAGAAGACCAGATCGGCCACAATCGTTCGGGTGGCCGCGTCGCGCGCCGAATAGGCCCGGTACAGTCCGGCCAGCACACTGAGTGCCAGCATCGCGGTGACAGCCCACGCTGTGATGGTGAGAATCATCGGCGCCGACCTCTGATCAGGTCGAGGATGCTGTCCTCGAGTTCCATGAGTTCCTTCATCACCCGTGTGCGGTCGTTGTCGTAGAGGCTGTGCACGAAGATGGTCGCATGGTCGTCGTTTCGGCCGGCTGCGACCCCCAGCACGATGGTGCCCGGCGTGATGGCGATCGACGCGGAGAACAGCGAAATTTCGACGTCAGAGCGGCACCGCAGCGACATTTCGAGGATGGCCGGGGCCGATGGTGCGCCAAACCAGGCCGAGCGCACCACGTCCCAGGATCCGTGCGTGATCCCACTCGACATCAGTGCCAGATATGCCCACAACTCGCGTAGCCTCATCCGCCCAACACCGCCGCGACGTAGGGGTCCAGGTCCACCAGCGCTGATGCCGCGCGTTCGAAGAGGGGCCAGATCCAGCCCAGCGTCACGAACAGCAGCACGGAGCCGCCGATCATGACCAATGATGGCGCCATGAGCCGGCCGGAAATGCGCAGGTCGTCGGTGATACGAATCGGGTGGCCGCGGTGGGTGATGGGATCATCAGGCAGGTATTCCCGGATGGGTGGGCCCCAGAACACCTCGCGCCAGAAATACTGCAGAGCGAGCAGGGAGGCGATGGATGCAAGGGCCACGGCTCCCAGCAGCAGCCATGTACGCCACTCCGGCCCCGTAGCTGCGCTGCTGAGCAGCATGACCTTGCCCCACAACCCTGACGTGGGTGGCAGACCCACCAGTGACAACAAACCGAGGGCCATCGCTACGGTGACGATCCGTTCTCGTCCCATCAGCCCACTGAGCCGGTCGAACCGGCCGCTGCCGTAGGTCTCCTCGATGGCTCCGGCGGCCATGATCAGCCCACCCATCGTGATCATGTGATGCACCATGTAGAACAGACCCGCTGCGATGGAGAACTGGGTGAACACGACCAACCCGATCAGGATCTGTCCCACCCCCGTGACCATCTGGAAGGCCAGAGCACCGCGCATCGTTTTCTCGGCGAACGTGCCGAGGGCTCCAAGAATCACGGTGAGCACCACGATCGCCAGTAGCGCTGAGTCGTAGGGCGCGGCTCCGTCGAAGACGGTGGCATAGACGCGGTACACGGCGTAGAGGCCCATCTTTGTGTGGAGTGCCGAAAAGAGCCCCATGATCCCGGCCGAGGTGCCCGGGTACCCACGCACCAGCCATCCATGGGCCGGTACCACACCGCCCTTGACCAGCAGGGCCAGGAGTACAACCCCGATGGCCAGGGCGGCTTGTGGGTTCTCCGCCCCCACACCTCGCAACATCGCCAGGTTGACGGTGCCCGTGACGCCGTAGACGAACCCGACGCCGATGACCAGGATGGTGGAGGCGACGATGTTGACGATGATGAACATCCGGCCGATGCCGAGGCGACGCCAGGTGCCAGTCACCGCGATGAGGGCATAGCTGGGCATCAACATGACCTCGACGAAGACGAAGAGGTTGAACAAGTCTCCCGTGGAAAGAATGCCGTTCACGCCTGCGCCCAGCATCACGATCAGAGGCACCATGAACCGGTACCGGTCCTCGCGCGTGGCCACCAGGAAAGCGGACGCCACAAGGGTGATGGCAGAAGTGACGACAAGGAGCAGTGCGGACAGCGAGTCGGAGACGAAGACGATGGCGATGCCGGGGAGGAAGGACCCCACCGCATGGGAGATCGCCGGTTCCTGGGTGTGGGTCATGAGAAGCCACACGCCAGCGGCCAGGCTGAGAGCCGGGGACAGGAACAGGACGCTTCGCTGCACCGCCACTGCACGCCAGAGAAGGGTGAGGGCAGCCAGCAGTAGCGGCACGGCAACCAGGAGGGGCAGAAGGGCGGGGTTCATGCTTCGTGGCTCTCTCCGGTGTCCGGGTGCCGGAACATGTCGTCGTTGTGACCGATGCTGGCCAGGGCAAGCATGAGGATCGTGGCCGCGAGCGTGATCACGATGGCGGTCAGGACGAAGGCCTGGGGGAGGGGGTCGGCGGCGGCGGCGGTGGAGGTGACGTTTGTGAGGGGCTCCTCCCGCCATCCCGGGACCCCTGAGGTCAGCAGGACGAAGTTGGCGGCATGACTGATCAGTCCGATGCCGAAGATCGCCCGCACCATGCTGCGCTGCAGCAGGAGATACACGCCCCCCGTCGTGAGCACGAAGATCGTTCCGATCAGGATCATAACCGTCCCTCCTCGCGCGGCGCCTTGTCATCGTTCAAGAACGTGGAGCCCACAGCGACCCGACCTGGACGTTCGCCCCGGACCGTGTTCAGTGGCCCCGGGAGTTCACCCTCTGCCGACTCGTCAACCCGCTCACGAGTTCCTTCACCACGGTTGCTCTCCTGCGTGGAACCCAACAGGTTGAAGGAGATGATGATCAGTCCCAGCACGGCGGAATAGACACCCGCGTCGAAGAGCAACGAGGAGGTCAGCTTCACGCCGCCGATGGACACCTGGGATGGCTGCAGGAAGGAGCCCTCGAACACCAGATTCGCCAGGCCCGTGATGATGGCGGCGAGGATGCCCCCGCTGATCAGCCACAGTGGAAGGCGTGGTGGACCGACGGCGCGATCGTAGGACGTGGACAGGTAGATCAACCCGACGATAGTTGCAGCCACGAGTGCAGCGTTGAACCCTCCGCCCGGGGAGTTGTGTCCTCGCCAGAACAGGACTATCGAAATGAGAATGAGGACCGGGTTCAGGGCGCGGACCATCAGGTGCAGCGGAACGGTGTTGGTCCACGCAACGGTGATCGCCCGATGAGCGGTGCTGGTGGGGTCCCGGTTGAGATCGACGCCATCAAGGCCCAGACCCGCCCTGTCGCTGGGAGTGGGATCCAGGTACGTGTCTCGCACGGTGGAGAATATGGCCACTATCGCCACCCCGGCCATCCCCAGCACCGTCAGCTCCCCCATCGTGTCCAGTGCCCGGAACTCGACGAGGATGACGTTGACCACGTTGTAGCCGCCTGAGAGCTCCTTGGTGTAGTCGAGGAAGTATTCAGCCAGGGCAGACTTGTTGCGGCGGGCGTTCAACGCCCACGTCAGGCTGGCAACGGAAGCCCCCACGAAGACCGCCAGCCCCAGGGCCAGCACGTCGTTGCGTCGCGTGCGTGTTGGGAAACGAATGGGCAACCTCTGCAGCACCAACATGATGACAATGAGCGACAACGATTCCACCAGGAGTTGTGTCAGAGCAACGTCGGGGGCGCCCAGAGCAAGGATCTGCACCGTCGCGAGGATGCCAATCGAGGTCAGGGCGATGACGGCGGCCAACCGGTTGGTGGCGATGCAGAGCCCGAACACCGCCGTGGCAAGGAGAACGAGTAGGACGAAGTCGATGGGGCGCGACAGGTTGTCCCGCTGAGGGGGAAGACCGGACATGGAGACGGCCACGGTGCCGAAGATTCCCAGCGCCCCGAGCCCACCCAGGATGGGTAGCACGTGGCGGGGAGCGTCGTCTGCTCCAGTGAGGTGGGCGAACCACCGACCCGCCGTCCGTAGACGGTTGGACAGTTGCGCAATGACCGTGGCCCCGTCGAAGGGAAAGTCCCTGGCGGTGACGAGGGCGAAGAACTTTTCACGGCGAAGGGCGATCACGACACCCAGGGCCGTGATCGCGATGGTGGCCAGCAGTTCGGGGGTCACCCCGTGCCACAGATAGAAACTCGGCTCCGCGTCTGTGCTGCCAGTCGAGGCTGACACCGCGCTGGCGACGGGGACATCGAAGAACCCGACGACCGGCACCAGCACCAAGGTGGCGAGGATGGGGAGTGCCGCGAAGCCCAGCAGCCACGGGTCAGTGCGTTCAACCTTCCTGTCCTTGTCCGGCCCGTCCACGAAAGCACCAAACACGATGCGTACGGAGTAGGCGATCGTCAGGACGGCGCTGGCCGCTGTGAGGATGAAGACCACCCAGGACCACATTGCTGACCCGGGTATCTCCAGGGTGGCCGCGAGGAGCGCTTCCTTGGAGATGAAACCCAGCAGGGGCGGCAGGCCGGCCATGGATGCCGTACCCACAACGGTGACGACGAAGGTGATGGGCATTCTGGCGAAGAGTCGTGCGGGCAGGCGTCTGAGGTCGCGGGTGTGGGTGGCGTGATCGATGACGCCGACCATCATGAACAGGCCTGACTTGAACAATGCGTGGGTGACGGTGTGGATCACGGCGGCGGCGAGCGCCATGGGCGTGCCCACACCGATGGCGATCACTATCAATCCGAGCTGACTGACGGTGGAATACGCCATGAGTCGTTTGAGATCGGTGGCCTGCATCGCGAACCAGCCACCCACGAACGTCGTGGTCAGTCCCGCGGACAGGAGAAGGATCTGCCAGATGAGGACGTCGTGGAACAGCGGGCTGAAACGCATGAGCACGAAGATGCCTGCCTTGACCACGGCTGCGGCATGCAAGTAGGCGCTGACCGGTGTGATCGCCGCCATGGCGTCCGGCAGCCACACGTGGAAGGGGAACTGGGCGGCCTTGGTCATGCCTGCCAGCGCCACCAGCACCGCGACGATCGCGGTGAACAGCGGATCAGCCCCCCACACGTCGTGCGCGAAAACCTCCGTCACCGAGGTTGTGCCGGTGCGTGTCCACATCAGGGCGACGGCGAGCAGCAGGAAGACACCACCCACGAAAGTGATGAACAGCGTCCGCATTGACGCGGCCTGCCCCGCATGTCCTGACCTCGCGATGAGGAAGAACGAGGCAAGGGATGTGAGTTCCCAGCAGATGAACACCAACAGCAGGTCGGCCGCGAACACCAGTCCGGTCATGGCGAGCGTGAAGGTCACCATGAGTAGAAAAAAGCTCAACTGTCGTCCGGGGGCCAGATATCGAGCTGAGTACGCCAGCACAACGGCCCCGATCAGGAGGGCCAGCATGACAAAGATGATTCCAAGGCCGTCAGCGGCGAGAGCGAATCTGACGTCGAGTCCGGGAATCCACTCAACGGAGAACGTGGGGCGACGCCCGTTCCACACGTCCACCGCAACCGGTGCCAACATCGCGGCAGTGACGACGTAGACAGCGGCCAACGCCCAACCCGTGTTGCGGCCGAGGATGCGCGTCAACAGGGGCGTCAGCACGAGGGTGACGCCCAGGACAGCCAGCGAGAGGGGAAGGATCATGACGCCTTGACAATACCGGGTCTCGTGACGTGGATCATTCTCATGCTGATTGAGCGCCCAGCGCCGGAGTTGGCGTGACACCATGCACTTATTGGGCTGCCCGGAGAGGGGATGACATGACGACCGTACTGATCTACCTCTTGGTGGTCTTTGCTGCAGGATTGTTGTCCCTTGCCATTCGGCTACCGCCCCTGGTGGGATTCCTGGCTGCGGGATTCATCCTCAATGGCCTGGGCGTGCCCGAAATCACCGGACTGGACATCATCTCCGACCTCGGTGTGACACTGATGCTGTTCGCCATCGGGTTGAAGCTGAATGTGAAATCGCTGCTGGGCAAGGAGGTTTGGCTCACTGCCACAGCCCACATGGTGGGCTCGGTTGCCGTAGGTTCCGCGTTCCTTGGACTTTTGGCATGGCTCGGTGTCCTGACCGTGAGCAGCCTCCCCATCATCGCCGTACTCGCCTTCGCCCTGTCGTTCTCCAGCACGGTGTTCGTCATCAAGATCCTGCAGGACCGTGGCGATGAACTGACGCTGTACGGCCGCATCGCCATCGGGGTCCTGATCGTGCAGGACATTGCAGCGGTGGTCTTCATCTCCATCTCGCGCGGCACACCTCCCAGTCCATGGGCATTTGGTCTCATAATCCTCGTGCCCCTGCTGTGGTGGATTTTCAAACGATTCGATCGGTTCGGCCGCGCCGAAATGCAGGCGCTGTTCGGGATACTGATGGCGTTCGTTCCGGGATATGCACTCTTTGAGTATCTGGGCCTGCACGGGAGTCTCGGGGCGCTGGTCATGGGGATGGTGCTTGCCTCCTACCCGGGTGCCAACCAGTTGTCCCGGAGCCTGTTCACGATGAAGGAACTGCTACTGATCGGCTTCTTCGTCAGCATCGGTTACACGGGGCTGCCGGATCCGCAGAACGTTCTCGTCGGACTGCTCCTGCTCCTTGTCCTGCCCCTGCAGGGCATCGGCTACTGGGCGTTGCTGTGGGCACAGGGGATGCGGCATCGCACTGGCCTGCTGACCGGTCTGCTGCTGGCCAACTACTCGGAGTTCGGACTGATCGTCGCTGCCATGGGAGTCGAGGCAGGATGGCTGCCCGCTCATTGGTTGGTCACGATTGCTATCGCAGTGGCGGCGAGTTTCGTCGTCTCAGCTGTGGCCAATCCACGCAACACGTCTTCGCTCTCCCGCTTCGCCAACCGACTTCGTTCGCGGCCACCGGAGAAGCTGCACCGCCATGATCGCCCCATTCCCATCGCCGATGCCGAGGCCCTGATTCTGGGCATGGGGCGGGTGGGAACAGCCGCATACATCCAGCTCTCCGGCGAGTACAGCATGAACGCGCTGGGTGTGGAGCACAATCCTCAACGGGTGGTTGCTCTGCGCCGGGATCAGTTCAACGTGGTGGAGGGAGACGCAACTGACACCGATTTCTGGGACCGGGTGGCCCAGAATCACAGAATTGAGATCATCGTCCTCACGATGCCATCACAGCACGCCAATACAGATGCCCTCAGAGCCATTCGTGAGAGGGAGTTCGGCGGGACCGTGGCCGCCGTCGCCCTGTATCAGAGCGATGTCGAGGAGCTTCATGAGTGGGACATCGACGTGGTGGTGCACATGTACGGCGGCGCGGGCCGCGATCTGGCGGACCAGAGCGTGGAGGCCAGGCGCAATCAGAGCCGTTGATCGAGTCGACGACCTCGGCAACCTGACTTTGCTCCTATATACAGTTGCTCGATATATCGACAGACTGTACAGTCTCACTGTATAGAGGAGGTTCGATGAATGGAAGCCCACGATTGCCGTTGACACAGACCGTCTATTACATCCTCCTAGCTCTGCTGCAGCCAGCGCATGGATACCTCATCATGTCCCGCGTCGAGGACATGAGCGAAGGACAGGTACGGCTGGCGCCCGGCACACTTTACGGCGCACTGGAGACGTTGGTGAAGCAACGAATGATCGTCAGGATTCCGAGCGATGACCCACGCCGCAAGGTCTACCACGTCACAGAGTTGGGTCATCAGACACTCACACAGGACGCGCAACGGATGCAGCACATGATTGACGTTTTCGAGCTGACACCAGGAGGCGCACAATGACCATCAAGAAGCTAAAAGTCTTCGTGGACTTCGACAAGGAGGAGGCATGGCTGAACCAGATGGCAGCGCAGGGACATCTCTTGTCCAAAGTCGATTTCCGCTATACGTTCACCCCGATCCAGCCAGGAAGCACCACCGTCAGGCTCGACTACCGACCTTCCATGAGTCGTAGTGACTTCAACGACTACCTGAAGCTCTTCGAAGACGCAGGATGGCAACACTTGGACGGTTCCAAAGGAGGAGGACCCCAGTACTTCGCCTCCTATTCCGCCGACGAGAACGCCGACATCTTTTCGGACGCAGCGTCCAAGGCGCAGCGCTACCGTCGCTCGATCACCAATCGGTCGGCCATCCTCATCCGTTCTTGGTAATCATCTACTTTGTGTGGATCCAAGGAATTGGTGGCTCGGGCACGATCGCTTCTCCCAAGGACTTGTACCTGACCCCGGGGCTGTGGGACTTGCAGGGAGCTGAGTTCGCCAGAGCATTCCTTTTCGAGACGATCTTCGTCATCGGTCGCGTCAGTATCCCACTTATCCTCGTCGGCGCCTGCGTCGTTCTTGCTGCGCAGATAGTGACGCAGTACGTCCTCTACCGTCGAGCCACCGCCTTGGCGCAAGACCGGCAACATCTCCAAAACTAATTCAATCCGACGAACACCGAGAGATCTGGTGCCGGGATCTCCGACAGCCTGTTCAATGAAGGACAGAGATCCAAAGGTTCACACTCACACCAAGTTGAGCTCATAGGGGACGACGCATCGCGGCATGACCGTTGCGGTACGCAGTCCAACCAAACAGCAGCTCTCAGATCGGCGCCGCGAGCATCGCCATCCAGTGACGAAACGCCGCAAGTGCAACTGACCGGGGCGAAAGTGCCTCGTATCCGATGGGTTTCAAGACACTTCAGTTATGAGACAGGTGTACACCGCAGCAAGGAGTGGCCTGCTGTCAGTCACCGAAGTCGGCCGCACCGGTGTCCATCGAAGCCAGCTTGCGAGTTCAGTTCAGTCGCTGACCGATCGTCTTGCCCACCGGGTGCCCGCCTGACGCCATAGCACGGGGGCGGGAAGCTATGTATCCCGTCAGTAACCCAGCATCAGCTGCGCACACACAGCATCAGGCCACTGCTCCAAGGTAAGAACTCCGTCTCCCAGCCCTGGATGTCTGTGAGTTGCTGGATCAGCCGGTCGACGTTGGCTTGATGCCCTTCCGGCCAGCCGGGCTGGGGGAAGAGGTCATCGATCACGTACCAACCGCCAGGCTTGACCAGTTCCATGGCGAGATCGCGGTCATGGTACTTCCCGGGCCACGTGTCTGCGAAGACCACGTCGAACCGATCGGGCCGCTCGACTGCCTCTCGTAGCCATTCCGACCCGTCGCCCAACACCCACTGGACTCTGCTGTCTCCCATGAATACATCACGCGCGACGGCTTGAAGAGCGTCGTCGAGTTCCACAGACACAAGCTTGGCATCCGCGTTCATCCCATCCAGCATCCACGCGGCGCCGTATCGGGGTGTTGGTAACGGTGCTGTCACCAGCCGCAATGGGAACCATCGGCGACGTCCGTGCGGTCTGGATTCTTGCGATGATTGGCTGTCATGGAGATGTCGGAGGACGAGGCTGACGAGCTGGTCGAGTTTTGGACCCTGCTGGAAGAGGACCGTGGCTTGCTGGTCGGCAAGCGTGGAGCGACGGCACTGGGTTTTGCGTTGTTGTTGAAGTCCTACAGCCGGCATGGCCGTTTCCCGCGTAGTCGGTCGGAGCTGCCGGAGGCGGTGGTCCACTTCACGGCCCGGCAGGTCGGTGTCGACGTGGCGGATTTGGCGGCGTATGAGTGGTCGGGCAGGACGGTGGAGTATCACCGCGCTGAGATCAGGGAGCATCTGGGGTTTCGTGTGGCCACGGTTGCTGATCAGCAGCGGTTGACTTCGTGGCTTGCGTCGAGTGTCGCGCATGCCGAGCGACGGGCGGATCGGGTGCGTGAGGAGTTACTCGCGCAGCTGCGTGCAGAGCGGATCGAGGCGCCGACGCCCGGACGCGTGCTGCGGATGGTGCGCTCCGCTCTGCGAACCGCCGAGCAGTCTTGGACGGACCGGATCTCCGCGCGGCTGGATGAGCCGACCCGTGCCCGGGTGTTGGCGCTGGTCACAGCCACCAACCACGAAGATGGCGGAGGGAGTGGCCAAGAGGATGGCGACAGTGTGGATGCGACGGTGCTGGGGTTGATCAAGTCCGAGCCGGGCAACGTCAGCCTGGAATCGATGATGACGGAGATCGGCAAGCTGGAAGCTGTCCGGGCGATTGGTCTCCCGCCGGAGCTGTTCGTTGATGTGGCTCCGAGGGTGCTGGCTGGGTGGCGGGGCAGGGCGTCCGTGGAGGCACCCTCGCATCTGCGGCGGCATCCGCAGCCGTTGACGGTGACGCTGCTGGCGGCGCTGGTGCATCGGCGTGAGCTGGAAATCACCGACACCTTGGTGGAGCTGTTCATTGCCACGGTGCACCGAATCGGCGCCCGCGCGGAGCGCCGGGTGACCAACGAGTTGATCAACGCGTTCAAGAGGGTGACCGGCAAGGAGAACATCCTCTTCCAGATCGCCGACGCTGCATTGCAACAACCCGACGGGGCGGTCCGGGAGGTCGTCTTCCCGGCGTGGCCGGTGGCGAGGCGACGCTGCGAGAGTTGGTGCATGAGTTCAAGACCAAGGGGCCGCTCTACCGGCGCACCGTGCAGACCACGCTGCGCGCTTCCTACACCGGGCACTATCGTCGGGGGCTGGTTGCGCTGTTGGAGGTGTTGGAGTTCCGCAGCAACAACGCCACACACCGGCCGGTGATCGACGCGCTGGCGTTGATCCGCAGGTACGCCAGCGTTGGGAACCTGACGTACTACCCGCTCGGTGAGCCAGTCCCGACCCATCGAGGGACCACCGGCGACTGGTCGAGCCTGATCCACCGCCAAGACACTCGCGGTCGGGACCGGGTTGTCAGGATGGTGTACGAGGTCGCCACCTTTCAAGCGCTGCGCGAGCAGCTGCGGTGCAAGGAGGTCTGGGTCGTCGGGGCCGACTCCTGGCGCAACCCCGAGCAGGATCTGCCGGCCGACTTCGAACAGCGCCGCGAGGAGAACTACCAAGAGCTGCGCAAACCATTGGATCCCGGCGTGTTCATTGAACAGATGCGCGCTGAGATGACCACCGCTCTCGGCGAGTTGGAGAGCGCGCTACCCGGGTCGGATTGGCTGGAGGTCACCGACCGTGCAGCCGGGCCGATCCGGCTGACCAAACATGAGGCTGCACCTGAGCCAGTCAGCCTGCGCCGTCTCAAGGCCGAGGTCGGCCGGCACTGGGGCAGCGTCGCGTTGATCGACGTGCTGAAGGAGACGGTGCTGCGCACTGGGTGCCTGGACCAGGTCAGTGCCGTCGCAGGTGGTGGAGCGCTGCCGGCCGAGGTGCTGGCCGAGCGGCTGATGCTGGCGATCTACGCCTACGGCACTAACACCGGAATCCGGGCGGTCGCGGCCGGTGGCGGGCACCAGCACAGTGAAGAACAGCTGCGCTACGCACGACGCCGTTACCTGACCCGCGAGGCTGCCGGGCAGGTCGCCGTCGAGATCGCGAACGCCACCTTCGCCATCCGCCGCCAGTCGCTGTGGGGTTCGGGGTCGACCGCTGTTGCCTCCGACTCCACCCACTTCCGTTCCTGGGACCAAAACATCTTCACCGAGTGGCACTCACGCTACGGTGGCCGCGGGATCTTGATCTACTGGCACGTCGAACGCGGCTCGATGGTCGTGCACTCCCAACGGTTGCGCGCCTCCGCCTCGGAAGTCCACGCGATGGTCGAGGGCGCCATCAGGCACGGCACCACGATGAGCGTGGAGGGCAACTACGTCGACTCCCACGGCCAGTCCGAGATCGGGTTCGGCATCACCCGCCTCCTCGGGTTTGACCTGCTGCCCAGGATCAAACAGATCAACAGGGTCCGTCTCTACCGGCCATCCGCGGGCCAGCCCGAGGCATATCCACATCTCGCCCCGGCGTTGACCCGCCCCATCCGATGGGACCTGATCGCCCAGCAGTACGACCAGATGATCAAGTACGCCACCGCTATCCAGCAGGGCACCGCCTCCACCGAAGCGATCCTGCGCCGATTCACCCGCTCCGCGTCGCATCCGACCTATCAGGCGATGCTCGAGGTTGGCCGTGCCCAGCGCACGATCTTCGTAGCCCGGTTCCTGCGCAGCCGTGAGCTGCAACGAGAGATCACCGAAGGCCTGAACGTGGTCGAGGCGTTCAACCGGGCCAACGCTGTCATCTACTACGGCAAGGGCGCCGAGATCGCCTCCAACCGCAGCGACGAACAGGAGATGAGTATCGCGTGTCTGCGAATCCTGCAAGCCGCCCTCGTCTACGTCAACACCCTGCTACTCCAAGACGTCCTCGCCGAACCAGAATGGGCGGCCCTGCTCACCGACGAGGACCGGCGCGGCCTGACACCGCTGTTCTGGCAGCACATCCTCCCCTACGGCGAAGTCAAACACGATATGGCCACACGCCTGGATATCCGCACCGACACTTCCGAGTAGCCATCCGTACAGCGCCGTGCTCTGCGTCCACCCCGCACGGCTTGGAGAATCGGTTTGAGTAGACACGCCACCGGGGATCGCCGCAACGGAGACGAACAGGCCGAGTACCCGGTCAAGTCTGAGACTGTCATGGACCTCACACCCTCAACCCCTTCATTGCGGCAGGTGACAGCACCGTTACCAGCACCCCTACCCGGCGGGTCTCGCCTCGCCCGGTGGCTCACTGAGTGGCGGTGTTCCATGCCCGTTCGATGGTGGCGCGGCCTGTGTTCGGGTTGATTCTGATGAGGAGGGGTGCTGTGGGCGGCCTCGTTGACGTCGTTGGCAAATCGCAGGCAACGCCGTCGCTATCGCGGTCCATAGCGCGGCGGTATCCGGGTTCACCTGCCAGTAGGGGAGCGGCTCCTGCCTCCCTGGCTGCGGTGCAGTTCTCGTAGTAGACATCTACGGGCTCGGGCTCAGCCGCGGGCGTGGTTGGATCTCGGTGATGCGTCGGTGGAGTGCGAGGGGGCGGATAGCGGCTTTGTAGGTGGCGAGTTCACTCTCTTGGACCGGGCTGAGCACGCCGGCGTCGAGGAGCCGCTGGTAGGGCGAGCGGGGTTTGTCGTAGAGACGTTTGCGGCGGCCAACGGTGTCGGTGGACCAGCCGAGGGGTTTCTTGGTGGGGGTGAAGAAGTTGAGTCGGTCGTTGACCAGCTTCCACAGTTCGCTGAGTAGGGCGAGTTCGGTGGCGGTGTCATAGCGGTGGTAGAAGCCGTAGCGGCGCACGAGGTGGTTGTTTTTCGACTCGATGGTGGCTTGGTCGTTCTTCTTGTATGGCCTGGATCGGGTGAAGAACACCCCTCGTTGCCCGGCCCAGCCGACCAGGTCGTGGTTGATGAACTCTGAGCCGTTGTCGCAGTCGATCCCGGTCACCGCGAATGGCACCTCATCGACGAACGCGTCGAACGCGGCCAGGATGTGAACCCGGGCGTTGTTGCGGACCGCGGCAGTGAACACCCAGCCGATGTGGACGTCGGTGAAGTTCACGCTCCGACAGAACTCGCCTTTCAACGTCGGCCCGCAGTGGGCGACGGTGTCGACCTCGAAGAACCCGGGTTCGGCTTCGACCTCGTCACCGGCCTTGCGGATGCTGATCGAGTTGCGCAACATGGCCCCGGGTGTGGTTGCTGACTTTCTCCGGATCGGGTCCTTGGCCCGTGCGGGGGCGAGGTAGCGGTCGATCGTGGCCGCGGACATGGCCTCCAGCTCCGTACGCACCTCGGGGCCGTAGCGGTCATGGCCGGGCACCAGGGATCCTTCGGCCTCCATCGCGTCGAGCCAGTCAGTCATGGCCGGGGCGAGGTACTGCCCACAGCTGCCGCCCGAGGTCGCCCACACCTTCTGCAACACCCGACGCGCGTCGTAGGAGTACTTGCACGGCCGGGTCTTGCGGCGATCGATCACCGCAACCGTCGCGACCGCCCGGCCAGGGGCCTGCCGCAACCGCGCCACCAGTTGCTGGCGGGCGTGGTCCCGGTTCCAGCCGGTGACCTCGACAACCTGGTCCAAGATCACGCTTTTACCCTGCTTGGGTGCCTCGGCGTACGCCTGAGCGTATTTCTTTGTGACCTCGTACCTGGCCGCCATCGACAGCTGCTCCTCATATCTCACACCCCATCGTGGCCGACCCACCGTTTCCCGGGGGAAGTATGTGAGGTACGGCCCCCACCCTCGCGGGGACTATATGTGAGTGTCGTCGACTCCTTGTCTCCGGCTGCCACACCTTGCTACTATGCGATGGAGGCGTCCCCCCCTGACGCTGAATACAGAACCATCTCGATTCAAAGGAGACATCCGATGGCAAGTTCAACTCAGATCATCGTTCAGATGGTAATGGAGCACGGTGAGCAACCAGCGATGAGTCAGTCCCCAGGGAACTGCGCCGCATGCACGAAGTGCTCAGCTTCAGGAGTTACCCGACTCCCGAAGATCGCCGATGACGACATCACTGCCCAGCACAATCCGGACATTCAAGAATTCTATAACTTCTTGAATACCGTAGATGCGTGACGCCTCAGCCAGCTGACTTCACACACCCAAAGACAGAACAGACGTTCGAGTCGCACGAGTTTGAAGTCTTTCGCAATAACGATACGGTTTACGCACTCTCACGCGAACACCTATTGAGAATAGACATTGACAGTGGCGAGCAAGCATCTGAACAGGACATCCTTCACGAAAGCTTAGCCCTCGCCTCCGGCAACTGGCTAGACCCTCATATAGTGATTGTTGATCCCCCGCAAGCCGTTGCGAGTTACTACGAGCGCCATAGTTACACAATTATCGATAGCGAGGAATTTTCCAACCTTATCTGGCCGAAAGACTCCCGTCTTGCACTAGTTGTTTTCTGTGGTGATCCAATAGAACTTCCCCCTGACTATAGAATTAACCCAACGGTCATATGGGCATCGCAATTGTCTCGTCACATACGGTCAAGCATTGGATGGTCTGGCAGCGCGAGACCATGCTTCGACTGTGTCAGCGCTCTCTATCATGATGGCGCTAGCGATGGCACTGGCGAGTTGTTTGAGGCTTCTCTAGCCATGCACAAGAAAGGCGTTTCGCCTAAGCGTGGAGCGTCTCTTCCAACTGTCCCGGAATTATTCACCTACGTCGATGAGGCAACGAAGCTGAGCAAGAGTATTAAGTTGGACCGTCAATGGGCCATCGACTCTCTTCGCTACTGCTACGTACGAGACTTAATCTCTGGGCGAGTCACGCGAGAGATTTATCCCATGGATCCCAGCTGTACGCATAGGCGGTTCTGGCTTGAACAATGAGATTGATGACGCTTTCTTTCTCCAACTGGTATCTTCTATGGGAAACACTCCGAGGGCAGAAATTCGGAGCATTCGATCAAAGCTCTCCAGCGGAAACGGTCTATATGGAAGTGATGGTACTCCCTACTTATATAGTAGTCCGTACGTAGCTGCACCTGACTTACCTTGGGTCCTCGATGAACTTGCATCAGCTGATACACGGTTCACCTCCTCCGGTGACGATTCGTGGGCTGGTAGCAGGCCGAAGCATGAGCGCCTCAAGAGCGTCGATCCGAAACTCGTATCAAAGGGTGAGGGTTTAGGTTCGGGTCGTGATGTCGTCCGTCAGGCCTTCGGCTACGATGACGCTCCAGATGAAACTCATGCGCGCTTTTCCTACCCGAGCGCCGGCGGTTTGTATGGTGTCCAGGCTTTACTGCTAGAAAACAGTAACGACGCTGGTCTACATGTTTCACATTTTCTCCCGCTCGCAAACTGCTTCGAATTTGTAACTTACGTAGACTATAACTCGTTCGATCGCTCCGTTGGTGACGCTAGGTGGGGTCGTTCAAACGACAATGAGTTCTGGGTGGCTTATGTGATTGTACCTGATTTGGCCATTGCCAAATACGGGTTTCGTGGATACAAGCTAGCTTTGATGGAGGTCGGCGCTATGTATCAGAGCTCAACACTCGTGGCGCAGCGTCTACAGTTTCAGACAAGGGTTCTCGCAAACTTCGACGAAATTGGACTTGCGAGCATTCTTGGCTTGAATCCAGCTAATACATGGGTTGAGTGTCTCCAGATGTTCAGACCTATCTCACCAAGTAGAAGCGATCTCCTATGAAACATGTCGAGTGGAGCGGCCTTACTAAAAGTGGCTTGACTACGTGCGTAACGCGCGTAGCAAATGGAACCACCGCTGGCATCGGGCACGGACCACCGGATCCTCGACTGCGAGCTACAGCTGAAGCCCTAGAGCGCCTTTGGCAGAGGCGCGGACCATCACCCTCAGCGACTGTATATTCTCTCGGAACCGATCGGACGCTTTTGGCAAGCGGTGCTGAAGTTGATGGATCAGTGTCTGATTCTAGCGGAACTGCTATACATACTAATCCTCACCTCGCTATTCACGGTGCTTGTTTAGAATTTATTGAACGGCAATCCATAATATCACATTGGGTCGGACAAACAGGATACGAGCTCATCGACGTTCCCGGGGATATTTACCATGAGGGACGGAACCATGGCTGTGAATACAGGGAAATCTCGATTGTGGATGGAGTCTCCGTCATCCTCGCTATTTTCCGGTCTCAGACGGGTTCCGTGCAGTATTCTGTCGGTGCCTCGGCGTCCTTAGAGCCTCAAGAGGCAATCGCTAAAGCAGGTCGCGAGCTTGATCAAGCACTTCTGGCGATGAATGACAATTTACTTCGAAGCAAACAGAATCGCCCTCTACTAGACAACTTGCAGGAAAACTACGTACATGCCAACTCCTACGAGACATACCTCAAATGGCCCCAGGAGCGTTCAAGCAGGATGCTCCTGGGCGCTTTCGAGGACGGGTCCATTGTGCGGACGCTCATGAGCCTTCCCCAGCCCCCTAATTTGGTTCTCGACCGCATTGGATTCGATGGAACGATGTTCGTTATCGCGAGAGTTTTCTCTAGTAGCTGGTTTCTAGGGTTTCGTGACACGTGCGTAATTCCCGCCGCGTTCACCATGAGCGGTATACAGGTGCGCCAGCCTTCACCTGTTCCATTCGGTTGACGTGTAATATAATGAAACTTCTTGAATTTTCGATCTGGACGCTGCAAAGTGCCAAAGATGTGAGTGCACTCAGATTTGTTTGGGTTTTAGTCTCGCAGTTGCTCAGTGCATGTGCAAGAGTTGGTGCGCCCCTCCTCCTAGGGTACGGAATAGACAGTGTTCTTATCTCTAACATCGATCAGGGTCTCCCCGGAGGTCCCATTGCTCTGGTGTGTCTGTACAGCCTCTTGATCTTGCTGGGGAGAGCCTTCGGATATTTTTCCTCGGTAAGTTATGGAATCGTTGAGCAGCAAACACAGTCAGTGGTGATGTCGAATTCGTTGGGACAACATCTAAGAACGGCCCGCTACAGCTTCCGTGATGCTGACCGGAGCGAACTGTCATTTGCAATAGACTCGCAAGGGGGTGCTTTGAGGCAAACTCTCTCTACCCTCGCTCTCGATATTATCCCCGCTATGTTTAGCGCTCTAGCAGGACTTGTAGCGTTATGGATGGTCGCTGGATTAAACACTGTTGGCGTATACATGCTGACTCTTTTGTGCTACATGGCGATAAGTGTTCCGCTGATCAACGTTCACCAACGCAGACAAGCGGCTTTTTTCAAGGAGTCGATGCGGAATTTCGGGGTTTTAAGCAATTCCGTGTCGCTCTGGCGTGAAGCGTTCACGTTCCGAGCGGCGGAGTATTTGTCTCGGCGGTATCGTCAAGATCGGGTTGCAGTTGAAGGTAAAGGAGTAGAAGCATATAGGGCCACCAAAAATCTGTACCTGTCTCAAGAGTTTATTTTAGGCGGGGGGCTCTTGGCTGCGTTGCTGTTAACGGTCGCACCGATGGTAGGTGGGACCGTTGTGGCACTCGGCAATGTGGTCGCCGTCGCGGGGGTTTGGATAGCGGCCGTTGGCCCCATGCAATCGGTGGGGTTTGGAATCTCTGAAGTGGCTGTGCAGCAAGCGGCGTTTGAAGAGTCACGCGAAAAACTATCCGGCGGGCCAGCGAATTTTATTGCTGTCGGCGCGAGAACTGGCACGTCGCCGACGATGCAGCTGGAGGGCCTGGAGTCTGTATTCCCGGAAGTGTTTGGCGATGCGGTCAGTCCACTCAGTTCTGGACGCCCTCACTGGATATGTGGTCCTAGCGGAAGTGGTAAAACTACTATTTTGGAACAGATCACTGGGTGTCGACCGATTTCAGATGGCGCAAGTAGCTTGGAGCTTAGGAGTGAATTATTAGATCCGGTGGAGATTGCATATTCTCCGCAGGATGTCGGTGTTTTGAACGATAATGCCTTAGAGAATGCATCCTTTGGTACACAGCTGTCCACCCAGAAAATTGACGAGGTCTTCGAAAGACTGGGACTAGCTGATTTTACCTCGCAAGGTAGTCGTGCCTCGAGTCAAGTTGGAAGTGGACAAGTATCCGGCGGTGAAGCTCGACGCATTGCGGTGGCACGAGCTACGCTACGAGACGTCCCTATTGTGGTGCTCGATGAGCCGACCGCCGGGTTAGACGCAACTGCTGGACGTAAAATGTGGAACTGGATTGAGACGCTGTCGAAAACAAGAATCGTGCTCGTGGCTACTCATGATCCTGCAGCACCCATATCTTCGGAAGATTTTCGAATAATTTTAGGAACCAAGTTGAATGAATGAGGAGATGGTATTTGGCATAACGTCAGAGGCGTAAATCGTTGTCAGGCAGTGTGGTGTGTCAAGCTTCTATGTAAATTGTTTCCTTCGGATTCGCGCCAGCCCGTAACGGGTGGATAGCGATACCTATGGCAGTCCGAGGCCTCAAGCTTCGAGTGACATTGGAATGTCGCTGCAGGCTCTCACTTGAGGGTCCGGCAGGCGGTGCGTGGCCGCTGTCCGTCGACTCGGATCGGAGCGTCGGCATGTCAGGTGTTTGACGGTGTGTTGGGCCGTTTCCATAAACACCCAACACTTGGTGGGCATCCAGCAGGGTTGCCTCTTTATTGGATGTATAACATCTGATTATCGATGGAATCCGATGTAGCTGCTCCAGTTCGACACGAGACTGGGGAGGCGGCATCGCGCGAAGTAGCGCCGCTGTTGATCGCAGCGTGACGATTCTGGGGTACACCCTTGGAGGCAAACCTGGGCAACAATGCCGAACCACCCTAGGGACGTTCCTTTGAGGTCTAGACCCGCTGGAGAATTCTGGAGCTGAGTGCACTGGCGCGTGACGGTCAGCGGTGCCCTGCACCGTGCGTCCGAACGCGGTTAATCGAACTGTCCGAAAAACACCTTGGCTACGTGTGTCCCAGTGTGGGACGGTAGGGCGTGTCCCACACTGGGACACCCAAGAGAGGGGCGCCCACGATGGGAACTTTCCAGACCACAGCTCAGGCGTTTCAAGCGGCGCGAACTCGTGCGAGCGTCGCTGAGCATTTTGTGGCCAGCTTGCTGCATACCGCCATCTATGACGCCCGTGAGGCCGGCATGTCACTGCGAGAAACGGCAGCGGCGCTACGCATCCCCAAAAGCAACGTGTCACGCCATTGGCGTGAAGGGCACCACTGCACCATCCCCGACCCCGCTTGGGGCAATGCGGAGGAGTACCTGGCCGCGCAACGAGCGATATGGCAACACGCACCGGAGCAGATCGAAGACCGTGTGCCCTACGAATGGACGGATCAGGCTGACGGTAGCCGCAGCATGCGGCACCTGCCTATCGGCAGAGCTCGCACAGGTCACATCCCTTGGCCCACGTCGCAGCTGGTGAAAGTGCGCCCAGTCGTCGAACGTGCACAACGGCTACCGGATGCTCTTCGCAGCGACATCAACGATGCACTCCTCAAAGTCGCAAAGCTCTCCAACGCAGACGAGGATGCACCCGACGTCCGAGACGCACTCACCGAGCTGTACTTTGACCTCCTGCGTTTGACAGCCAGCAGCCGCCCGTACCCGGTGGCTGTCTGGCAGCAGGTGTCTGCACTCCCCGCCGAGTATTTGGACGCCGCTACGGGACTCGGATACGCAACCACCGCCCCAGACTCCTCCACCAACACCCTCCTCGAAGAGCTGCGCGACCTCGCAACCCGAGTCCGCGGACTGCGATGGTGACGCCGCAAATACGACCGTTTTTGAGACGGCCACAACACGCCTGAGTATTCGAAGGTGTGAAGGCCACCTGGTATTGCCGTCGGGAGCCAGGGGTATTGCCGTCGGGTGCCGGGGGTGA